>CAMCWF010000044.1 GCA_945882095.1 Chryseobacterium gleum | reverse complement strand
AGAATGGATATGCGATTGCCCCATGCAATGGTTGCTACCATCAATCCCATGATTTCGATGTCTTCTTTCCTTTGGTATTGATGGGGAATGGAAATCGGATCGTTTTCAATAAAGTCTGGATGTTCAAATTGAGACGCTTTGGACTGTAGAAAATCAGCAAGTGCGTTCGGATCAGAGAAATCTTCCATCTTGCATTTGTAACATTCGGTCGGCTTTTTCCGCCAATGCTAAATTATGGGTAACAATGACAAAGGTTTGCTGATAGTCTTCCCGTAATTTGAAAAACAGGTCCGTTAACGATTCTGCATTTTTTGAATCCAGGTTCCCCGAAGGTTCATCTGCTAAAATGACTTTTGGGCGATTCACCAAAGCTCTGCATACCGCTATTCGCTGTTGTTCTCCTCCTGAAAGTTGATTGGGACGGTGTTTTGCACGTGATTCGAGTCCAACCGTTTGAAGCAATTCCATGGCTTTTTGTTGGGCTTCTTTTTTGTTTAGTCCTTTGATCATTGCGGGAATCATAATGTTTTCACACGCATCAAACTCTGGGAGCAATTGATGGAATTGAAATACAAATCCTATGTTCTCATTGCGAAATTTTGCCAATCCGTTCGCGTCTAAAGAAAAGGGTTCTATACCATTCAGGCTAAAAGTGCCTTTGTCTGGACGGTCCAGTGTTCCAAGTATTTGTAATAAAGTTGTTTTCCCAGCACCAGAAGAACCAACTATCGATACTATTTCGCCTTCGGTTACGGTAAGATCAATGCCTTTTAATATTTGTAATTCGCCGTAATTTTTGGTTAACCCTTTAACGCTTAGCATTATTTTTTAAAATTTAAATCATGGTCCATTTTGTCTCGTTTGGTTCTAAGGTACGATTCATTGTGGACATTGCTTTTGATTTCCAAAGGGATGTTTTCAACGATCTCCAAGCCATAGCCTGTCAACCCTGTTCTTTTCTTGGGATTGTTAGACATCAATCGAATTTTTGTGATTCCAAACTCTCGGATGAGTTGGGCTCCAATGCCATAGTCTCTTTCGTCAGGTTTGAATCCAAGTTCTATGTTTGCGTCGATGGTATCGTATCCATTTTCTTGAAGTTTATAGGCTTTGAGTTTATTTCCCAGCCCGATGCCTCTTCCTTCTTGATTCAAATAGACAATAATTCCTTTTCCCGCTTTGTCAATCATTTCCATTGCCTTGTGCAATTGCGGACCGCAGTCACAGCGACAAGATCCGAAAACATCACCTGTTAGGCAAGAAGAATGTACACGAACAAGGATGGGTTCTTCTTTTTCCCAAGTGCCTTTTGTGAGTACCAAATGGTCTTGGTCTGTATTTTTGTCTTTGTATGCATGAAGTTGAAAGTCACCATATTCGGTAGGCATTTGAACATCAACTATTTTTTCTACATGTTTTTCATGGGCAATTCGGTACTTGATAAGTTCTTCTATGGAAATGATTTTTAGGGAGAATTTTTTTGCGATTTCTAACAATTCTGGTAACCGTGCCATGGTCCCATCCTCATTGAGTATCTCGACAATTACACCTGCTTCTTCATGTCCTGCCATACGAGACAAATCAACCGCTGCTTCTGTATGGCCAGCACGTCTAAGCACGCCCCCTTTTCTTGCGCGAAGGGGGAAAATATGTCCTGGTTTTCCAAGTTCTTCAGGTCTTGTGTTGGGATCAATCAGCGCCAATATGGTTTTAGAGCGATCACTGGCAGAAATGCCCGTTGTGCAACCATGACCAATCAAGTCTATGCTTACGGTAAAAGGGGTTTCGTAAGCTGCAGAATTGTTTCGTACCATCATTTCCAATCCGAGTTCATCACAGCGTTCTTCGCTTAGGGGAGCACAAATGAGGCCTCGTCCGTGTGTAGCCATAAAATTGATTACGTCAGGCGTTGCATTTCGTGCTGAAGTTAAAAAATCACCTTCATTTTCCCGGTCTTCATCATCAACAACAATGATAATTTTACCTTGTTTTAAGTCCTCAATGGCTTCGTCGACGGTATTCAAAAGGTTTGGCATATGGAATTAAGGTAAGGGGATGTTTTGAAGTGTTTTTAAGTAAAACTCCCAGAATTTTTGAACCGAAGAAATCTGAACTTTTTCGTCTGGCGAGTGCGCTGCACGGATGTTAGGTCCGAAAGAAATCATATCAACGCCGGGGAGGTGTTTTCCTAAAATCCCGCATTCGAGTCCTGCGTGGCAGGCCTTTACTTTTGGTGCTTGGTTAAAAATATCGTGATATAGGGATTCCATCACTTTTAAAATTTTTGACTCCGCATTGGGTTTCCATCCTGGATAATCACCCGTATGTTCAACCGTACAATGGGCATTCTCAAAGGCGCTACGCATGGTCATACAAATTTCTTTTTTGGTAGATTCCACTGAGCTCCTTTGGAGGGATTGTGTGGTGAAACTTCCGTTTTTTATGATTACCCGTGCTAAACTGGAGGATGCTTCAACCAATCCTTGAATGTCTGGACTCATGCGGGACACACCATTTTGAATGCCACAAAGCAAATTGATCATTCGATTGCGGTCTGGTGTCTCAACGGCAGAAAGGGTGGTGTCTATTATTTGTGCGGTTAAGCTAAAGTCAGGTTCAATGGATTGGTATTCCTGGGTTAGGGTTTCGTTGAAGTCCGACAAAATTTGAAGTGTTAATTCCTTGTTGGGCGTAGCAATGACGCAAGTTGCTTCCCGAGGTATTGCATTTCGAAGGCTTCCACCATCAAACGAGAGCAATTGAAAATCTTGTCCATTGCGTATTTCCCAAAGAAGTCGCGCCATCCATTTGTTGGCATTTCCTCGGCCTTTATCGATGTCCATTCCTGAATGACCTCCCAATAAACCACGTAACTTAATTTCTAATGGAATCCAATTTTCATTTTTGGCAACTTGCGCGTATGTGTAACTTGTGTTTGTATCGATTCCTCCGGCGCATCCTATGGACAATTCGTCGTCATCTTCGGTGTCCAAGTTCAATAAAATGGTACCATTTAACAGTTTGCCATCGAGTTCCTTCGCTCCTGTCATTCCTGTTTCTTCATCGATTGTAAACAAAGCTTCCAAGGGTGGGTGTGCGATGTCTTTGGAAGAAAAAACAGCCATGATTGCGGCGACGCCAATCCCATTGTCTGCACCTAAGGTGGTTCCGTTGGCCTTTACCCAATCTCCTTCTACCAACATTTCTATCCCTTGGGAGGAAAAGTCGAATTCTGTGGTTTCATTTTTCTGATGCACCATGTCCAAATGCGATTGTAGGATTATGGCGGGATGTTTTTCCATTCCAGTGGTTCCGGGTTTCTTAATGATCACATTTCCAATGGCATCTTCAAGGGTTTCCAGTCCAAGTGAACGTCCGAAATTCAACATGAACGTACGGACTTCAGTTTCTTTTTTGGAGGGACGGGGAACGGCATTTAAATCAGCAAAATGGTTCCAAAGCGCTTTGGGTTCTAAGTTTCTAACAGACATCTTAAGGGAATTTTGGGTATTGTTGAAAATCAGGGTCTCTTTTTTCGAGGAAGGCATTTTTTCCTTCTTGGGCTTCATTTGTTAAATAATAAAGCAAGGTAGCATCACCGGCAAGCTCCATTAATCCATGTTGACCATCTAATTCGGCATTCATGGAACGTTTAATCATTCGAATGGCCAAGGGGCTTCTTTTCATGATGGTGTTGCACCATTCCACCGTGGTGTTTTCAAGATCAGCAAGCGGCACAACTTTATTCACCATGCCCATTTTCTCAGCTTCTTCTGCTGTATATTG
>CAMCWF010000043.1 GCA_945882095.1 Chryseobacterium gleum | reverse complement strand
ATATCCGTGTAGGATTTAATTGAAACCCAATTTCGCATGGTATGAATTTTCGACAAAAATACAACATCTAAAGCGTTAAATGGTTTGGAGAAAAAAAACCTTTTCCCTGGTTATTCTACGGTTACTTCATCCATAAAAATCCAAGGTGTATTTCCTGCTCCGGGTTGATTTTCGGGAATGCTTGTTTCTCCATTGATTCGAATGGTGATGTATTTCGCACGCGTCTTGAATTTACAATCCGTTGTTTCTCCAGAGACTTTGTATGATTTTACTTTAATTCTGTCGTTAGTTTGTGTTGAAATGGTCGCGGTTAAGGGAAGGTAAATCCAAGAATTAGGTTCATAAAGAAAATTCAAAGTGACCTTTTTTACCTTTTGGCGGGTGGGTAAGGTAATTTGAAATTCCACTTGGCTGGTGTCAAATCCGACCCACTGAAATCCTCTCCATGGTCGTGCTGCTTTTTGTCCATCCACCAAAACCAGGGAGCCCGGGTTGTATTGTTTACTGGGTGGTGTGATAAAATTCAACTCACACCCCATCGCTTTGTGTGGAACGATGTCGAAAGAATCCGCGCAACATACAGAGAAGTACGTGATGTGAATGGGTTCTATTTTTGTCGTTTGTCGAGGAATGAGAAGGCTGTCTCCCTGTGCCATCCATTTTGAGTCAGCAGAAGCAAAGTTTGATACCAAAACAACAGCTTCGCTCGTATCGGGAAAATTAAACCTCAGTTGGATGCCGTTGGAAAATCTTTTGAAAAAAGGATGCGGAGTCATGAAATCTAAACAGGGGTAAACGTCCAAATTGGGATTCATCAAGAGGTCAATGATGTGGTAATTTCTCAGTGTTTTTTCGAATTCTGCATAAGGAGGTTTTTGCGTACACCAAAGGGCTTGACTGAGTGCGATTGCCCTTGGGTAAGCCATATACGTCAGCTGGTCAAAGCTGGAAATGTATTCTGTCCACAAATTCGCTTGACCGCCCATCACATAACCCGCCTGAGCCGGCGTCATTTCAGGCGAAATTGGAGAAAATTCATACACTTTTTGAAGTGGGGTGTAACCACCAATGGCTAAGGGTTCTGAGGACGATTTACTTTGGTAATGGTCAAAATAACAATGAGATCCGGGTGACATGACTACATAATGGCCTTGTTTAGCGGCTTCAATGCCTCCTTCCATTCCTCTCCAAGACATAACTGCAGCATTTGGAGAAAGTCCTCCTTCTAAAATTTCATCCCACCCAATGAGTTTTTTTCCTTTAGAAGTAAGGAAAGTATCCATCCTTTTAATAAAATAACTTTGAAGCTCATGTTCGTTTTTGAGGTGGTTGTCTGCAATTACCTTTTGACAATTGGGGCATTTCTCCCAGCGGGTTTTAGGCGCTTCATCACCACCAATGTGAACAAAAGGTCCGGGAAATAAGTCGACAACTTCAGAAAGTACATCCTGCAAAAAAAGTATGCTTGAATCTTTGGCACAAAAAACATCGTCGAAAACCCCCCACAATCCTTCTACTGCTTGTTGTTTTCCTGTACATGAGAGTGCTGGGTAGGCAGCCAAAGCGGCCCTAGCATGTCCTGGCATTTCAATTTCTGGAACGATGTTGATGTAGCGGGCTTGGGCATATTGGACAATTTCTTTGATTTCGTCCTGGGTATAGAAACCACCATAAAGTTGTTTGTGGTACGTCCGCGGGAAGGTCGAATAGTGGTTTTCTACCGTGCTGTCTCGCCAAGCGCCAATTGTTGTAAGCTTTGGATATTTTTTGATTTCAATGCGCCAACCTTGGTCATCCGTTAAATGCCAATGGAAAACGTTGAATTTATAGAGTGACATCAAGTCGAGGTATTTCTTGACTTCATCGACCGAGAAAAAATGCCTTGAAACATCTAAATGCATCCCGCGCCAATTGTATTTTGGGTAATCTTTTACAAAACAAGTTGGAACAGCGTAATAAGGTTCATCCTCTTTTTTTGTGACCAATTGCATCAGTGAGTGAAGGGCATAAAAACAAGAGGCCTCGCTGGTATACTGAATCCGAATGCCGGTTTTGGAAACATTGATCGAATACGCGTTCGGATAGCCCCCCAACAATGGGTGAAACGTTACAAAACCGCTGTCTTTGTAGGCAGTTACCAATTCTGAATGATACAGCTTGGCAACGTCAAAAATGGCATTTGAGATAAAGGAAGGGGTTGAGCTGGCGTCAAATCCCAGCGCATTAAATTGGATGCTTTCCCCTGTGGAAATGTAGGTTACGGGGGTTGGAAGAATCGGGCAAATCGAGGCGTTCTGTCCGAAAAGGGTAAAGTTTAAGAGGAAAGTCCAAAGAAAAACGTGTGGTTTCATGGACTAAAATTACAGTTTTGGGCACAAAAAAAGGGCAAATGCCCTTTGATTAATTTTTGTGTACTACAGAGGTGGTGATTTTGGTTTTTACCGTTTCCAACGAATTGCTGTAATTCAGTAAAAAGTTGATCAGATTGTCTGGAGGATTGTTTCCTTTTACTTTAAAACCCTTCTTGTTGTTTTTGTACTTTTTGGTCATACGCTGATTTTTTGAACATAACGCAAATCATCCTTTGATATTGTTAATGTTTTTAATTCATTGTATTTTTTTAATTTTGAGCACCTTCAATACGAAAATTTATGTCAACTATGATCCAACCAGGCGTAGCCTCCGGCGATGAGGTTCAAAGCATTTTTGCTTTGGCCAAAGAAAAGGGTTTTGCCTTACCTGCTGTAAATGTTACGAGTACCTCTACCGTGAACGCGGTAATTGAAACCGCAGCGAAATTAAATTCACCTGTGATTATTCAGTTTTCCAATGGTGGAGCGCATTTTTTTGCAGGCAAAGGACTCTCCAATGAAAACGAGCAAGCAGCGATTCTCGGAGGGATTTCTGGGGCAAAGCACATTCATGAGCTCGCAAAAGCATACGGTGCAGTTGTGATTCTACATACGGACCACTGTGCGAAAAACCTATTGCCATGGATTGATGGATTATTGGATGCGGGGGAAAAATTCTTTCAAGAAACAGGCAGACCCTTGTACAGTTCACACATGTTAGATTTGTCAGAGGAACCCATTCATGAAAACATAGAAATCTGTAAAGCCTATTTAACCCGAATGTCGAAAATAGGAATGACCTTGGAAATCGAATTAGGGATCACCGGAGGGGAGGAGGATGGTGTGGACAATTCCAATGTGGACAGCTCGAAATTGTATACCCAGCCAGAAGAAGTTGCCTATGCCTACGAAGAATTGTTAAAAATTTCTCCTCGCTTTACGATTGCTGCAGCATTTGGAAATGTACACGGCGTATACAAACCTGGAAATGTAATCTTGAAACCTGAGATCCTTAAAAATTCCCAAGATTTTATTCAAGCCAAGTACAATACGGATCCTAATCCAGTGGATTTCGTTTTTCATGGCGGTTCAGGGTCTTCATTAACGGAAATACGAGAAGCAATCACCTACGGAGTGATCAAAATGAACATAGACACAGACCTTCAATATGCATTTACCGAAGGGGTGAGGGATTACGTTACAGGGAACATTGACTATCTTAAATCCCAAATTGGAAATCCAGAAGGACATGACAAACCCAACAAGAAGCACTATGACCCAAGAAAGTGGCTTCGTGAAGGGGAAAAGACTTTTATCAAAAGATTAACGCAATCTTTTTCGGACTTGAACAACATCAATACCTTAGCTTAATATGAGTTGGTTTAAAAGAAAAAAGGAAGGAATTACAACTTCCACGAACGACAAAAAAGAAACACCTGATGGTTATTGGACCCAATGTTCAAATTGTAAGACTTTATACATTGTAAATGATTTAGCCAAAAACAATTTCGTTTGCGAACGTTGTTCCCATCACGAAAGAATCGATGCGTTAAGTTATTTTGAGATTATTTTTGATGATAAGAAATTCGAAATGCTTGATCAGGATTTGGTTTCTGGAGATCCATTGCAATTTGAAGACAC
>CAMCWF010000042.1 GCA_945882095.1 Chryseobacterium gleum | reverse complement strand
ATGCAATTAACGGTATGGGCGAATCCAATTGTGAATGCTGGAGCCAGTCAAAACATTTGTGAAGGCGCATCCACTTCCGTTTCGGGTTCTGGCGCAAACACTTATGTTTGGAACAACAATGTTCAAAACGGTGTTTCTTTTATTCCTACGGTAAATAATACGTATAATGTGGTAGGTACGGATCTTAACGGTTGTATTGGGACGGACAGTTTAATCATCAATATTGAACCAGCAGCTATCCCATCTTTTACCGCGCCCATTCTTGAAGGATGTAATCCGTTTACAGTTAATTTAACGAATACATCCACTGGCACGCCATACACGAATGCGCAATGGGACATGGGAAATGGTTCGGTTTTCAATTCTATGTCGCCTGTGATTTACACGTACAATCAAGCAGGTTGCTATGATGTAGAACTTACTTTAACTACTGCATTGGGTTGTGTTTGGGATACGATGTTACCCAATTATTTTTGTGACCGACCCCTTCCGATTGCTGATTTCTTACCAAACCCAGCTTTGCTAACGGATTTAGAAAACATGAGCACCATGCTAAACAACAGCTCCGGTGCGTCATTCTATGTTTGGGATTTTGGCGATGGCGTAGGAACATCCACAGAGTTTGAGCCAAGTTATTTTTTCCCAAATAATCAAACCGCCAACTTTTTGGTGAGCCTAATTGCCATTACAAATTATGGTTGTATGGATACAGCGATGATGGTTGTCACGCTAAACGAAACCCAACTCCTGTTTGTTCCTAACACCTTTACTCCAGATGGAAATGAATACAATCAAAACTGGTTTCCTGTAATCACCGCAGACTTCGACCCATATGACTATCAATGTTATATATACAACCGTTGGGGTGAATTAATTTGGGAAAATCACAATCATCTTACAGGTTGGGACGGAAAGCGTTTAAATGGAAAGGACATTGAGGAAGGCATTTATACTTGGAAAATTATTCTCAAATCTCCATACAAAGACGAAAGAAAAGTATTCACAGGACATGTAACTTTATTAAGATAATGTTCCTATTCTGTAGAGAATTTGTTAAATTTGGCCTGCACCCAAAGCAACGCGTAAGGGATTTACAACGTATTGGGTCGTAACCTTAATTTAGCCATATGAAGTTTCAGAATACGATTGTAATAAGTTTGTTTCTTTTTTTGATTGGAATTGAATCCTATACACAAGGTCAAATTGTTTTATGCTTGGGTCAAGATGCGAATGTTTGTCCGGGGCAAACGGTAACCATAAACAATTGTAATGCGGGAAATTTAAACGTTGCGGGGATCTACCTCAACGCTCCCACAAATGTAAATTTATCAGACGACAGCTGGTCAGGTGCTGTAAACATCGGATTTCCATTTAATTTTTATGGTCAAAATTACAATCAATGTGTCATTGGTTCTAACGGTTTGATTTCATTTAACATGGCCAATGCAAACGGTTATTGTCCATGGTCTTTGGGTGGCGTGCCTCCCCTTCCCACTGCTTCTTTCCCGTCTGCACGAAATTCAATCATGCTAACGTATCAAGACATCAACCCTTCGTTGGGTGGTCAAATTCAATATCAAACGATTGGCGCAGCTCCCAATAGAAGGTTTGTAGTCCTTTACAAAAACATCATGATGTTTAGCTGTACACAACAGTGTAATTACATGGCCATCGTTCTTTATGAAACTACTAATGTTTTTGAACTTCACATTGGAAACAAACCGATTTGTGCAGGTTGGAACAGTGGGTTAGCGATTCAAGGATCGGAAAACAATCCGATGACGGTTGCGCACATTACACCAGGAAGAAACAATAGCGTTTGGGGTGCAAATCAAGATTCAAGAAGATTTACGCCAACGGCTCCAAATAATACAAACAATTATACAATTGCCCAAATACCCTATCTTTTGGTTTCAAGTCCGGGAACCAATTTTTTGTGGGCAAACACACTCGGACAAACTTTCCCATACAACAATGGTGTGTTGGTAGTTAACAATGTACCCGCTCCTGGTCCAACAGGATATTTCTTGTCCGGATCAGCTTGCAACACAAGCATTGGGTCAATTACCAATGATACCACATGGTTAACGATTGGTGGGGCTGCTGTAAATGTCTCGGTGACCAATGACATTTGTTCACAAGGTGTGGGTTCCGTTACCGCCACGCCAGCCGCAGGAAGCCCTCCTTTTACCTACACATGGACTCCCAACATTGGAAACACTCAAACCATAAACAATCTTGTTGCAGGAACCTATACTGTAAATGTTGTCGATGCAAGCGGATGTCCTGCCACAGGAACAGGAATTGTGGGTGACAACCCAGCCTCTTACACAAGTTCATCCACCTTGATTTCTTGTCCAGGTGGGAACAATGGAACAGCCACAGCAAACATGATTCCAGCCGCTGCCGGAACAACCTACCTTTGGAGCAATGGTCAAACCACCCAAACCGCAACAGGATTGGTAGCAGGAACGTACATTTGCACCCTTGCCTCTCCTTCCGGTTGTACCGACACTGTTATGGTGAATGTTACAGAAATACCTGGAATGGTTCTGAATTTAACCAATGTTATCGATGCCAGCTGTAACAGCATTTCAAACGGAAGCGCTACTGTGAATGTCACCCAAGGTACAGCACCGTATTTCTATCAATGGACAGGTTCTATTTCTACAAGCAATACCGCAAATGATTTAGGCGCAGGTCCTCATACCGTAACCGTTACAGACGTTAATGGCTGTGTACAAACCATCAGTTTCAATATAAACGAACCTCCTCCATTGAGTATCGTAAGCATGACACCAGACACTATGATTTGTCCAGAATCTTCAATTACATTGACAGCGCTTGGCACAGGTGGATCCTCTGCCTACATCTACAGCTGGGTAGATAATTTTGGAAATGCTTTTGGTGCCGGAAGTTCCGTACTGGTTGATCCAGCAACTTCCCCCACGCAATATTGCCTTACTTTGTCTGAACAATGTGGGTCTCCTACTGCGCAACAGTGCATGACCATTACATTTCCTGAACCCATTGTTCCAAGTTGCGCTCCTGACGTACCCATTTTATGTATGCCGGGGAGTTTTACTTTCTCCAACACATCCGGAAATGCAAATGAAATAGCCAGTACGGTTTATTCATTTTCCAATGGTGACAATTATACCGTTGCGGGTACACAAAATTTCTCTAACACCTTTGCCTATCCTGGATTCTACAGTGTAAACATGACGGCTACCTCAATTTATGGGTGCGTATACACTGGCAGTGTTCAAGACATCGTTGAAGTAACTCCATTGCCAACTGCAGACTTCGTTTTATCGCGAAACCCAGTTACCTGGTTTGAAACATCAGTACAAGCCAATGACAATTCACAAGGGAACATCGTAAATTGGAACTGGACAAGCCAAGGTGCCGAAAGCATTACCAGTAATGGAATGAATGCTATGTTTACTTTTCCGCAAGGGGTTGTCGGGACTTACATGTTAAACTTAACTGTTACCACTGCACAAGGTTGCTCCGATTCAGTTTCATTGCCATTGCAAGTGATTCCGGACATCGTATTTTATGTACCGAATACCTTTACGCCTGACAACGACGAACACAACCAAACGTGGAAATTTTATGTGGAAGGTATTGACCAAATGGGCTTTCATTTAACCGTTTACAATCGCTGGGGAGAAACCATCTGGGAAACCTATGATTCTACATCAGAATGGGACGGAAAATATGGTGATAAATCAGTTGAACCAGGAATTTACACATGGACCGTTTGGTATAAAGACCGTGACAGCGATGGTAAAAAGACTAAATCTGGATACGTTCAAATCTTAAGATAATTATGAAAAACCTTTACTTTATCATTCTAATTTCTGTTGCCCTAAGTGCTTGTGATGTTATCGATTTGTCTAACCTTCCAACCTCAGCACCTACTACGGTAACGAAACCTCAATTGACGAATGACGAAGTTATTCAAGGGTTAAAAGAAGCATTGAATGTTGGCATCAAAAACGCCATTGATTCTTCTTCTATTGTAGATGGATTTTTGAAGAACAAAGACATCCGACTTCCCTTCCCTCCTGACGCCATTAAAGTGAAGGACAAAGCGATTGCTTTTGGTATGCAGAACCAAGTAGATAAATATTAGACTACCTTAAATAAAGCCGCAGAGGA
>CAMCWF010000041.1 GCA_945882095.1 Chryseobacterium gleum | reverse complement strand
GTCAGGATATTCCTGTCCCCGCTACTAAAAAAGAAAAGCGCAGTTACGCAAGTGATGGCGCTTTTTCTTTTTCCTTCGCTCTCTTCGTTTAAGACGGACTGCTTCTCGCTCTGAAATTCAGGCGCTTTTCTTTTAGAAAGAGAAAGAGCGTGATGAAAAACGTTCATCGTTCTAAGCTTTTCCTCGTTTGGCACTTTCAGTAAATTCTTCTAATTTTAACGTAAAATGAAATGAATGCATAGGAACAATTCATTATTACCCCTGCTGATTGTCCTTTTTTTCTCTTTCCATGCTTCAGCCCAAGAAAATTGCTCGAATGGATTGGACGATGACAACGATGGTTTGGTAGACTTTAACGACAATTTAGATTGCACGTGCAGTGGCATCAACTCGGTGAATCCCGGAAACAATTTTATACCTAACCCATCTTTTGAAGAATACAGTTGCCTACCAACCGACTTTACGCAATGGGCGCTCGGAGCTAATGGTATTTTTTGCGTTAACAACTGGCAAGCAGGAACATTGGGGTCATCGGATTATTTTGTAAATGCCCCTGGTTCTTTTTGGCCTAATATTCCAACACCTTTGCCAGATGGACAAGCTGCTGCAGGTTTTATTATTAGAAATCTCCCAGATATCACGGGTTTTGATGGCAACATCGATGACGGAATTTATATGGAATATTTGACAACTTGTTTATCTCAACCCTTACAGCCTGGAAATTCATATAACCTGCAATTGAACCTGACTGGAATAGGAATGTCATCTTTTGGAAATGCGTTAACGAATATTTGGTTTGGAGCTGTAGACATTACCGTATTCGGTAGCTCTATTTGCACGCAATCGGCTATTCAAACTGCCAGTTGTCCTGCTGTTTCCGTAGATTGGGTTGAACTTGGACACGCCTCCTACCAAGCCGATGGAACATGGCAAACAGTCAACATACCCTTCACCGCCTTAAATTCAATTCAATCCATCATGATAGGCGGACCGTGTTCTCCACCTATTGATTTCACATTCTCATATGCCAATGGTGAGACTTTTAATCCTTACTTTGTATTGGATAATGCAGCACTGTATCAAATTAATACGGAGGATTGTGGCTTCGATTTGACTATTCCAAATGTAATTACCCCAAATTCAGATGGGGTAAACGATTTGTTTGAAATTGACAATTTACCCGAAAACACCGAGGTACTTATTCTAAACCGCTGGGGGAATCTCGTTTATTCTGCAGTAAATTACCAAAACTATTGGGACGGAAAAGATACTTCCGGAAAGGAGCTTGCTGATGGGGTTTACACCTATAAATTCACAACGGAAACAGGTGCAATTGGTCATGGCTTTGTGCATTTAATTCGATGATTTATATGCTCGTTTTAAAAAGATATTCCATTTTTCTTATCCTAACGATCACACTACAGACACCTGTTGTTTTTGGTCAATTGCAAAACAATAATTGGGTTTTCGGTTATGGAGCCCGCGTAAATTTTTCCGGTCCAATCCCAGTAGGTTCGAGCAATGCAGCCATCAACTCAAATGAATCAACGGCAAGTGTGTCGGATCCTGCCACAGGGCAGTTGCTTTTCTATACCGATGGCAGAAAGGTCTGGAATGCAAACAATCAGGTTATGCCAAATGGAGCCAATCTGTTGGGTGGATTTTTTAACTCATGTACCCAGGGAGCGTTGATCGTACCTTTTCCTGAGGATAACCAGCGTTTCTATTTATTTACACTCGAAGAGCTGGAGGCGCTTTCCTTAAGTCCTGTTGTTGACAATGGTTTGAGATATAGTATCGTAGACATGACATTGAATGGAGGTCTTGGAGATGTACAAGTTGCCACAATAAATACACCACTAGCAACTGATTTGACCGAAAAATTGATTGTTATTAGAAGTACTGAAATACAAGGTTTTTGGGTGATTGCTCATAAAAGGAATGCGAATGAATTTTTAGCTTGGAAAATTGATGCATGTGGTGTTACTGCACAACCTGTTGTAAGTACAGTGGGTTCAAATTTTGCAAGTGCTCCCTTCGGGGCGACTGAAGCTTGGTCAGGAGCAATGGACGCGTCTCCTGATGGAAATCGGATTGGTATGCCTATAGATTGGAGTGACCGCATGGAGTTTTTCGATTTTAACAAGACAACGGGAGTTGTAAGTAACCCACTAACGGTCAATGTTACGGATGATTCAAATCCACCTTTTCTCAGAAAGTATGGCGCTTGTTTTTCTCCCGATGGTTCAAAATTTTACTACACAAATATGAATTCGGTTTATCAATTAAATTTAGGCACCTATACTTCGGCTGCCATAGCCTCTTCAATTACCTTGATCTATTCACCCCTACTTGAACCCAACAACAATTATTGTTTTCAAATCGAACAAGCCCCAAACAATAAATTGTATGTTGCCATAGGAAATACCGGAAGGTTGGATGAAATCTCAAATCCTAATTCATTGGGGCTCGGTTGTGCTTATGTAATCAATGCTGTCAGTTTAAGTCCTGCAACATGTCAACTCGGTTTGCCGCCTCAAGTTCCACTTGGGGGATTTTCGGCTAGTTCAACCGTTACATTTCTTCCTGATTCGTGTTTTCAGGGTTCTATTTCATTTTCAATTACAACAGCATCACCGATAAATCAAATAAATTGGAATTTTGGTGATCCAACTTCAGGAGCAAATAATGTCTCAACGAATTTAAACCCAAGCCATCAATTTTCTGAAACAGGAACCTATCAAATTACAGCTATTGTTGAATTTGATTGTTATACAGACACCATTACGCAAAATATCACTTTGTTTAATTGCACTGATACCATAACACCGATTATATCATTTGAATGCCCGAATGTAATTACCCCAAATTCAGATGGGAAAAACGATTTTTTTGAAATTGAAAATTTACCTGAAAATACCGAGGTCATTATTCTAAACCGCTGGGGGAATGTCGTTTATTCTTCAGCAAATTACCAAAACAATTGGGATGGAAAAGATACTTCTGGTAAGGAGCTTGCTGATGGGGTTTATACTTATAAATTCAAAACGGAAACAGGTACAATTGGTCATGGCTTTGTGCATTTAGTAAGGTAAGCCGGGTTCCCAACCTAAGGCCATAGGCATACCTATTCTTCTTCCCAAAACTGTATTTGTTCTTCCCGTTCTACAGTAATTCCTGGGACTCCGTTTTTATCCAGTTCAACCCGTCCCTTAACCGTTATGTATTTTCCGAAGAGATCAACCTCGGGTTTGTAACTAAAATTTTTACGACCATCCTTCCAAATCATCACAGAAAAGATTTGCTTAGGAAAAGACTGGTCTAAGTTTAGAAAAGTAGCTTCAGATTTTGCGGAAAACTTTGCACTCACAACCTTTCCTACGATGGTGCACGTTGACCCTACCTTAGAAAGGGCCTGTTCGGTATTGAAGAATCCTTTCGGTAGTTCAAGGGCGTTCAAGGGTTCTACATCGTTTGAATTCGTTTGTGTTTTCCAATCATTGAAATCGGCGCGGGATTCAATTTTCCATTCCATGCTGTCCGATAAATTTGGAAAAAAATCTAAGCCTGTCAATTTTTCTATACTGTCGATACTTACCACATATGCGCTGGGACGATTTTCACATTTACGGTTGGGCATCAAAAAAGCCATTCCGCGCGGTGACTCCCCGGATAAATCTGCAACCACCTTGTAATGCCAATCTGGAATTTTAACTTGATGAACCGAGTTTTCAACCGTTTTTAACGATTCTGTAATGATCGGAGCGGTAAGTACATACAACGTTTTTTTCTCAGCATCCACGATTTTACGGACCAATCCTTCAATTTCAGCCCATGACTCACGGTTGAATTGTGGCCTTTGAGGGGTCATGTTGCTGTAAAAATACGTTTCACTCAAACCAATAGGTGACCATTTAAAATCGGCTGAGGGAACCAGGTGGCCACGGTCAAAACCAAAGCCTTTAAAAATTTCTGTACTGTCTTTCCGCAGTTCTCGCGTAAAATAATCTCGTTCGTCTGATGAACCGCAGGATAGAGAAGTATCGGGGCGAAAATCATTGGTTCTCGACACATTTCCGAAGGTAATGTCGGGGGTAACGACGTGGAATGTCCAAGCGGGCATCTTGTTTTCGCAATCGAAACCAATGGCGTAGCCAGAATGTTTAACAATTTCCATGCTTTTTTTTGCGACCGGAAAACCCGGAACCTGTAACAAATCCATACACTGGGCTAATTTAAGCAGTTCAATATCCGCAGAAATTGCACCCATTTTCACTTTCAGATTTTTTAACTCCGCTTCTTTTTGCTCGAGCTGGGTTTGCGCAAATATGGAAGAACAAAACCCCATAAAAATCAGTAATAACTTCATTGGGTAAAAGTACGAATTAACCCCATGGTAGGGCATAATAAAGATGCAATTGAAGAAAAATCTCTTTT
>CAMCWF010000040.1 GCA_945882095.1 Chryseobacterium gleum | reverse complement strand
ACCAGCTCCATTTGGACCCATGATGGCATGTACTTCCCCTGGATTGATTTCTAAATTCAGTCCTTTTAAAATGGCTTTGCCATCAATGGAAGCATGTAGGTTTTTTATTTTCAACATTTTATTTCTCGATTTTATCCAACACTTCCCTCAAGACTAAGGGTTAATAATTTTTGTGCCTCCACGGCAAACTCCATGGGAAGCTTATTCAATACTTCCTTACAGTAACCATTTACAATCAAACCAATGGCTTTTTCTTCGCCAATTCCCCTTTGCATGCAATAGAAAAGTTGATCCTCACCAATTTTCGAAGTCGTTGCTTCATGTTCAATTTTAGCGGTGGGATTTTTACATTCAATGTATGGGAAGGTATGCGCCCCACATCTATCGGTCATCAACAAGGAGTCACATTGTGAAAAATTACGCGCGTTTTCCGCGGATTTATGGATTTGTACCAATCCCCTGTATGAATTCTGTGATGTACCAGCAGAAATGCCTTTTGAGATAATGGTGCTTTTGGTGTTTTTTCCCAAATGAATCATTTTGGTACCGGTATCGGCTTGTTGAAAATGATTGGTCACCGCAACTGAGAAAAACTCACCTACGGAATGGTCCCCTTTTAAGATGCATGAGGGGTATTTCCAGGTGACGGCAGAACCCGTTTCTACTTGGGTCCAAGATATTTTAGCATGGTTTTCACAGACGCCACGTTTGGTAACAAAATTAAACACGCCTCCTTTTCCTTCTTTATCGCCGGGATACCAATTTTGTACGGTAGAATATTTGATTTCAGCGTGTTCCAATGAAACCAGCTCAACAACCGCTGCATGCAATTGGTTTTCGTCTCGTTGCGGTGCGGTACATCCCTCTAAATAAGAGACGTAAGAACCTTCATCTGCGATAACCAAGGTTCGTTCAAATTGTCCGGTCCCGCCGGCGTTGATTCGAAAATACGTTGAAAGTTCCATTGGGCAACGAACCCCTTTGGGAATGTAACAAAAGGAACCATCCGAAAATACAGCACTGTTTAGGGCAGCATAAAAATTATCGGTCATCGGTACTACGGAGCCTAAATATTTCTGAACCAATTCGGGGTGGTTTTGAACGGCTTCGGTAAATGAACAAAAAATGATGCCCAAAGAACCCAGTTTTTCTTTGAAGGAAGTTGCTACGGAAACGGAATCCATTACAAAATCTACCGCTACCCCCGTAAGACGTTGTTGTTCTTCCATGGAGATCCCCAGTTTTTTCATGGTTTCCTTCAACTCAGGGTCTACGTCATCCCAAGATTCGTATTTTTTTGTTTGTTTTGGCGCGGAGTAATAAGAGATGCCTTGGAAATTTGGTTTTTCATACCGCACATGCGCCCATTCGGGTTCCGTCATGGTTTTCCAATGCGCGAACGCTTTTAAACGATAGGCCAACAACCAACTTGGTTCGTTTTTCTTCAAGGAAATCATTTTGATGACTTCCTCGTCCAATCCAACGGGAGCGGTATCCGACTCGATGTTGGTGGTAAAGCCAAATTCGTATTCCTTGTTTTCAAGGTCTTTAGCCAGCTCGTTTTCTGTGTAATTTGACATGTTAAACTGAAAAAGATTCGCCACACCCACAGGTTCTGTCTGCGTTGGGATTGTTAAAAACAAAACCCTTCCCATTCAATCCACCTGAAAAATCTAAGGTTGTGCCTATTAAGTACAAATAACTTTTCTTGTTAACAACTACCTTAACCCCATTGTTTTCAAAGACTGAATCTTCCTCCGTTTCTGCATTGTCGAAAGTAAGTTGATACATTAACCCAGAGCAACCGCCACCAGAAACACCCACACGAATAAAAAACCCGTCTTTCCCTTCATCTTCCATCAATCGGATTGCTTGACGCTTTGCGTTGTCTGTTACCGTAATCATCTTATTTAGATTAATTTTAAATAAACCAATATTTAAGCGCAAAAATACCACAAAAGTGGTATTAGTTGCAAATTATGGAACAAAAAAAATCCCTAACGTTGGTTAGGGATTCTTGAAATAAGGGAGATACAGAATCTACCTTGGAGAATTATTTGCTTACCTCGAGGGTTTTGATGTAGAGTGTTTCATTTCCTGATTTGAAAACCAGGGTATACGTTCCATTCATTAAATCATTCATGTGCAATGATTTGGCATCGGAAACGGGGATTGTAGGCATAAACTGACCATTTGAAGCTAGGATTTCGATAAAATCAATTCTTGCATCGCTCCACAATATGGTAGCATTCCCAGTTGAAATGTTACAAACAATTTGAATTTTATCATCTTCAAATCCTTTTTTAGTATCCGTATTCGCATTTACCAATAAAGTAGAAAAAAGGACCATTGCGAGGGTTAAAATTGTCGTTTTCATAGTTTTTTGTTTTTGTTTGTTTCTGTTACAAATTTGCTTTCTATTCATCTGTTTAGCAAAATTCTGGGGGGCTTACGCGGTGAAATACAAAATGTTACATAAGGTTGCCTATGTAATTCTACTTAGTTGCACTTGAAATGAAGTGAAAAAAGTAAATATTCGCGCAAAACAGACGGATGTTCATCCTGAATTATGCGATGGTAATTTCAACTCAGTTCCTGTGATACATTTTCTAATTTGGATTTAGAAATAAGGAGAGATACAGGTGGCTTCTTAAATCAAGGTCTGCTTGGAGAGGCAGAAAATTTCTAGTCAAAAGTTTTTCGCCCTTGGTTTAGTACAGAAGCCCCTGTTTTTTTGACCACTCAAGGCATATGCCTACTACGATAGGAAAGAAGGGCGACCTTCTTTCTTTATTTTATAGAGAACCGGTCTGCTGGGTGCGGCATCATTTTCAAAATTCGAAACCTGTAATTCCAATATATATTCTCCGTCTAATATGTCTGAATGCGCAAAAATCAACTCGGTGATGGTTTTATGTTTGGCAGGATTCTCCGGGACGTTCCAAAATGCGTGGTGAAACGCCAAAACACCGTTGTCGCTTTCTCGGTCCACGGAAGGAATGTCTACCAATAAATGGGCAATCTCCCTGCTGCTCAAAACCGACATACAGTCTACGTCAAAATAAATGGGATTCGTATCGGAATAATTAAATTCGCACTTGTCTTTTTCATTCGGCAAGGTTCTTACGATTAACGCCTCTGTTGCATGCGGAATGGATTTCTCATCTAGAAGCTTTCGGGTAATTACCCGGTCACCATTCGGAAAAACTTCAGGAAGAACGCTTATGAGTGTAGCCCTAAAAAAATACTTCGCAAAGCAATTTGACACAGGAAATTCAGTTGGGGTAATGTGTCCAAAGGATTCTGTATGCGTGCCATGCCCATGCGGATTGAACTGTATGTTCCTAAAATTTACGGCTCCACCTTTCTCCACGCTTCCGACGAAGCCATTTTCCATAACCGCTTCAAATTTTGGAAAATCCAAATACCAAGCGCGTACACCTTTTGAATGGTCACGTATGGGGATGGAAAGGTCAATAGGTTCTTGTGTATCTATGAATTCAGATTCACTGAAATAAAATCGCATAAACAAAGCTAATAAATTACTTGACAACGGGGTGTAAATAAAGTTTGTACGCTTCTTACCATGTGCCTTGATTCATTTTATCTTTGTGCCATGGAAACAAATCAAGATCGTTTAAAAGAAATCATTTCCCATTGTAAAGAATACGGATTCATTTTTCCTTCTTCTGAAATTTATGATGGATTGGCTGCCACCTATGACTATGGACAACTGGGCGTTGAACTAAAAAACAACCTCAAAACCTATTGGTGGAAAGCGATGACACAATTGAATGCCAACATTGTTGGGATTGACACGGCGATTTTTATGCACCCAACCACGTGGAAGGCTTCGGGGCATTTGGAGGCATTCAACGACCCTTTGATTGACAATAAGGATTCCAAAAAAAGATACCGTGCAGATGTCTTGATTGAAGAATACCTGGAAAAGCAAACCCAAAAAATTGACAAAGAAGTTGAAAAAGGAAAGAAAAGATTTGGTGATTCCTTTGATGTCGATCAATTTTTGGAAACCAACCCAAATGTCTTACGCATCAAGGAAAAACGTGAACACGTTGAATCTCGGCTCAAAACGGCGCTAAATGACAACAATTTGGTTGAAGTTCAACAAATCATCCTTGATTTAGAAATTGTTTGTCCTATTTCTGGAAGTAAGAACTGGACCGAAGTACGCCAATTTAACCTCATGTTCTCTACCGAAATGGGTTCAGTTGCTGGAGACGCTTCTACGATTTACTTGCGACCAGAAACGGCACAGGGCATTTTTGTAAACTTCTTAAATGTCCAAAAATCCGGAAGAATGAAAATTCCATTTGGGATTGCACAAATAGGAAAAGCATTTAGAAATGAAATCATTGCGCGGCAATTCATCTTTAGAATGCGCGAATTTGAACAAATGGAAATGCAGTTTTTCGTCAAACCGGGCGAAGAACTTACGTGGTATGAACATTGGAAAACCGCGAGAAAACAATGGCATATGAATCTTGGGCTCGGGGAAGAAAATTATCGTTTTCATGACCACCTGAAACTTGCCCATTACGCTAATGCTGCCTGTGACATTGAATTTAATTTCCCAATGGGTTTCAAAGAGCTCGAAGGCATCCACTCCCGCACAGACTTTGACCTCAAACAACATGAAATACATTCCGGAAAGAAACTTCAATATTTCGACCCATCCACCAACGAAAGCTATGTCCCTTATGTTATCGAAACATCGGTGGGATTGGACCGCTTGTTTCTCTCTGTCATGTCTGCCGCTTTTCAAGAAGAAAAGTTAGAAGATGGAAGCGAAAGAACCGTACTCAACATTCCGCCAGCCCTTGCACCCTACAAAGTTGCCATTCTACCCTTGGTTAAAAAGGACGGATTGCCTGAAAAAGCCATGGAAATTGTCCGCAATCTGCAATTGGATTTCACGGTTCAATACGATGAAAAAGATTCAATCGGCAAGAGGTACCGCAGACAGGATGCCATCGGAACTCCTTATGCTGTAACGGTAGACCACGAAACATTAACATCGGGTACGGTGACCTTGCGAAACCGAGACACCATGGTTCAGGAAAGAATTAACATTGAGGAATTGCAGCAGATCTTACATGAAAAATGCAGTTGGAGCACAATGTTAGCTCCCCTGCGTTGAGGTTCCTCGTTTTCACCTTTGCCTTCAGCTGTGCCTATGGCCAAATGATTCAAAAACCGGAAATCGCATTTCAAAACGAGCCGTTTTTCAATCCGACATTCATTAAAAACCACAACATTCAAAGGCTGCAGGGTAAAATCCTCACCAAAAGGAAAAACGATGTCTTTCGTGAGACCAAAGGATTTGTTGCTTTTTCCTTCCATTCGACAGGGTGCTTGTCTTCCGTGGTAACTTACAAACCCTACGCATCTTACAAAGATTCTGTGGTTCATTTGTTTTCTTATGACAGCCTTGGCAATGTTGCGCAATATAGAATATTGAGCCCAACCGGTTGCAGCGAACGAAACTACCTGTACCGAGGCGGCTCTGTATATATGGTTTCAGACTCGTTGCAGTTGAAAGGAAAAAATAAAGCAGACGTAGGTAGCCGTTGCTATGACAGAACAGAACAAGGTAACCAATCAAATTGCATCGTTAAAAATGAATGCCAAATTCCGATTAGGTCATGGATGGAAATCATAGGGGATGAAAATAAAGTGATGGAACGCATCGAACTGGATTTGATAAACCGGGATACCCTGGTAACCCAATATCGCTATGATGTTTCCCATAACTTGGTAGAAAAATCGATGCGAAATCAAGATGGGAGTCAAATGGTATGTTTCACATACGCCTATGACACAAAAAACTTCTTACAAGAAATTAAGGAACAAAAAAATGGAAAAATTCAAAAGGAAATACAAATCCTCTACACCAGTGAAGGAAGCATTTCTGATTTGATTTTTTACAACCATGAAATGGATTTCATGGAAATTGTTCGGTTTTGATTATTTCTTTTTACGATTGCTTAACCAAACAGCCAAGAAAATCATAAAAAGTAGACCAAAGAAAATCATGAAGAAGGACGTCATGCCGGCATTTGCTAAATACATGATTGTTAATTTTTCAATAAGGTAACAATAAAAAATTGGTTATGTATTGATAATTAGCAGATTATCTTTGTTTTCGTTCAAAAATGGCATTCGAGCGAACATTTAGGCCAAGAAATGATTGGCGGATTTCACGTCTTGCTTTTCGAGTTATTTGTAATTTTGAAAAAAGATTTTACATGTTTAGAACCCACACATGCGGCGCATT
>CAMCWF010000039.1 GCA_945882095.1 Chryseobacterium gleum | reverse complement strand
TTGATCCAAATCTGAGATGCGACAAGGAATTGTTTGTTTTGGCGTGCTTGATACAAATACATGCGGTACTTGGAATCGATGTATTCGTTGAAATAATCGGCAGGTAATTTTCCCTCGAAACGTGCCGCGTGCTTATCGCGTAAGTCTTGAATGGCGTTAACGTATTGCACCACATCTTTTAAACGGATTTTTTTCATGCCTTGGACCACTGTCCCTTGCTCGTGAATGTGTTGAATGGCTGTATATTCTTCAATTTGATAAACAGGATATTGCGCAGCAATTCGTAACCACAGGTGGGTGTCTTCCCAAAGTCTAAAGCGCACATCAAATTGATCTTTTTCGAGCACGGAACGGTGCACACAAACCTGTGTTGGCATTAAAAATTTGCTCCCAATTTCCTCTAAAACATTCTTTTGTAGCGCTAAGAAAGCTTTCTTCTTGGTTACTTGTCCTTGTTGCGTAATTAAGCCTGTTGCAATCAAGCCGGGCGAAGGCTTTTGATTCTCGATGAATTTAGCTAATTCCTGAAGGTAATCGGGTTGGTATTCATCATCGCTGTCAAGGAAGCAAATCCACTCTCCCGAGGAGTGCGCAATGCCCATGTTTCTCGCCACACTGCGTTCTGCGTTTTCCTGATACACATATGAAATGCGTGGATCTTTGAAACCTGAAACAACTTCGCGGGTTTTGTCGGTGGAACCATCATCAACTACTATCAATTTCCATATCGGAAATTTTTGTGATAAAACACTCGTTATACTCCGAGTCAAAAATTTTTCACGATTATAGCACGGTATTACGATGGAAAACATATTTCGAATTATTTACTAATTAAAATGGCTAAGGTATCCATCTTATCGAGGTAAATTTTATACCCGACTTCTACTAAACTCGCATTTATTTCCCGATGAATGTCATATGTTAAGTGAGCATGTTCAAATATCAAGTAATCCGGTTTATATGTATTAAAATTAATTGATTCTATGACTTCTTTTTCAAACCCTTCAACATCAATGAGTAAAAGTGTTCGTTTTTTATTTTTCAATTCATATTTATCGATGATGTATTGAAATGGCTTTCCTTGAACGGTTTCTTTACGTAATTCACTTTCAGTAAAATGTCGTAAAACTCCTTTATTCATGTGCATGGAGGCGATGAGTGAATTTCCGTTGGTTATTTCTTCATTTGGGCTAAATAAATCGACGAACATCTCTTCTTTCGTAATTGCAATATTTTCAAAGAAAATATTTTCACGTCCGTGAAAATTGGATTGAAGTTTCAGAAACACGGATTTCTGCGGCTCAATATATACTCCACTCCATTTTTTCTTTATTACTGCTTGATAAATTGGATCGAAATCAATACCATCGTTTGCCCCAATTTCAACAAAAAAAACATCCTCGGGGAGATTATCAACAAATTTGGTTAATAAATTTCGAAACATTGGAAGCCCTTGAAGAGCTGTTTCAATGCGACTTTTAAACCTCCAACTAAGTAATCCTATCATTTTAGTTTTCCAATGTTAATTTGTTCAAACAGGCTTTCAATTTGATGAATATCAACAATATAATCGGCTGATTGCGGATTATTTCCATTGAATTCCTGATTATAAATACGGTAATAAATATTATTCGTTTCTAAAGCCATTAAAGCGTACATATTCATAGGCCAATCGGAATTAAAAAGCTCGATTACTACTGCCCCAGAAACTGCAAGCATATTGGTTAGGCACGCACCATGTTGGGCAAAAATTACCTCACTTTCCGAGAAGAGTTTGTATTGATGATCTACGTTAAATTTTTCAAGTTCTATGTATTCAAAACCATATTGTGAAAGGATTTTAAATAGTGCAAGCTCATTACCTATTTTTCTAGAGTTAGACCTGTTTCTTGAAATATAAATTCTTCTTGATAAAGTTTTTTTTGATACAGTTTCATTAATGACTGTTTTAAGAGTTTTCGTAGAAAACCTCGAGTTGAATCCTAAATACTTCGTACCTAAAAAGTCACAAAACACAAATTTTTCAAAAGAAAGGTATGGCCTATCGACGTCGATTTCGATGATTCGATCCGTTTTTATTTTATACAATTCTATAGCATCTCTTTGCCATTGGTTTTGAAATTTATTGGTGTAAACGGAGATGTTCTGATAATTCGAAAACAGATAAATTACCCTTGCTAAAAATTCTACATGAAAATGCCAATAGTTTGTCGGCGCATGCACAAAAGTCCCTTCAGCGACACGAAAAGGAGCCTTTAAAAAATCCAAATTATAGAAAAAATTATAATGAATCAGATCCTTACCCATGTATGTGTTCAAATATAGTTTTTTCTTTGAATCCATGATTGATCCATTTTCAACAAAAACATGTATTTCAGTTAAGTGATAAATGTTCGTTTCGGGGTTGGTGACCTCGTGTAATTCTAATTCAATCCTATCCTCTAACATTGCATTAAACGTTACTTGCTCTAGCTCCGAATTATAAATAGTAGAGTATTTATCTTTTGTTTCTAAATACCCATAGGACTTGGGTAAATTCCTATGGAGTTTATTTAATATTGACCACCTTCTAAAAAAAAACAACAGAAATCTTCTCATAAATAACTATTCTTCTGTTTACTAAACTTAAACCATAAACAACGGCGGAGATGAAACAGAACACTCCGATAAAACTGCCAGCCTTGAAATGGATTCTTTCGTACCGTTTTCCACACTGCTTGCCAGCCTTTCTTGGGCCGTCCATTCCAAAAAAAACGAAAGGGATCAAACCAAGCGGCGTTCCACAAATGAACCGCATAAGTATTTTCGGTTCGAAAACTCCTTGGGTCTTTCGTATCGGCTTGCTCAAAGGGCATTGGACAAAAATAGTCGAAAGGGTAAATTACATTGCTGCCTGCACGTTGCGTTGATTCGTTGCCCTCATCAAAACCAAGAGCACTAAATATGGGTTGAATTTCAAGCGGAATTTCACGGTATTCGCTATCCGATTTATTCAAATATATATCCAGGCACGCCTTTACGGTCGGGTGATTTTTGACAGCACCAATTACTACCGGCTCGATCATGCCGTTGTTGGCCCTACCCCAAAATGCTTGTTCATTCAACAAATCACCTATGGGCTTTATTGCGAGCATGTCCGTATCCAAATAAATCCCCCCCTGTTCATACAAAATTCTCAATCTGGCGTAATCGGATAAAAAGGCCCATCGATGTTCCCTTCTCGCTTTTTGGGCAAAGTCACATTCCATGGGTGTATTGGTTAAATCCCATTTGATAATTTCATAATCCGGCATTACTTTGTCCCAAGAATCCATGCAACGCTGAATGTTCTCAGGAAAGGGTTCGTTGCTGAACCAGAAATAATGAATTTTTTTTGGGATCATGTTAACGATACTTAACGGCGTTTTTAATGTAAAGAACAAGAAATCCGAAACGCCATGCGTTATTCCACAGTTGTATCTTTTCGTAAAATGTAAATTTTGTTTCTTTGTTTCGATGGAAATAACGGTACAAATAGGTATCCACGGTAAACTTTACAGGTAGGTTATGTTGCTTCAAAATCGTTAGGATGTATTTCAATTCCGTAAAGCTATTTTTTACAGTGCTTATGCGAACATTCGAGGAATGCTGTCGAAAATGGTTCAGACTTTGGGCATTGTATGAAATTAAAGAGGCATTCAAAAGAAGGTTTAACCAAAAATACCAATCCCCAGCAAGTTTCATCTCCCCCATCTCAGTGAACATTTCAACGCTCTTAACCTGATCATTTAACAGGGATTTCTTGAATAATACGGCGCTTGCATTTGGAATAAAATTATCCTTCAACATCCAATTCATTAGAAATTCTATGGGATTGGCGGTAAAGTTCTGGGCAAAGAATGGATAAGATTCTTTGAAGGGCATATTGGTGAATCCGTATAGCGTTGTTGGATTGGAAAAAGAATCAATGATTTGAGAATTGCAATACACAATTTCAGCATCCGTTTCCACAATTAATTCATTGATAAAATTGATATCTGCCACATCATCACTCTCTGCAATCCAAATCCATTCACCCTTCGCGATATTTATGCCTTTTTCCCACTGTTTGAAGGTGCTACCGCTGTTTGTTGTGTTGTACTCGATATGACTGATTTTCTCATGTCCGCGATAGCTATCTATGATTTCTCGGCTATTATCCGTTGAGCAGTCGTCCAAGAGAATCACCTCAATGTTTTTGTAGGTTTGATTTAACACAGAATCGATGCGTTCCTTTAAAAAAGGCGCATGGTTGTAATTCGGAATAATTACACTAACTAAGGGTTTGTATGAGGGTTCTCCATTCATTATTGAACCGATTCGCATCGAACTCTTCTTTTGCGTAAAGGTAAGCCTTTTTCGATAGGGTCTCATATTCAGTGCGATCCACGAGGAATGTACTCAAGAAGTTAACCGTTTCATCCACACAGTTCAAAGGGTCTGTAAGTATGGCTTGTACACCGTGGTTCAGTACTTCGGGAATAGCGCCTACCGCTGTGACGATTGGAACACATCCAAAGGCCATGGCTTCTGAGATCACCTTCGGAAATCCTTCACTTTCCGACGTCAGGACCAGCACATGGGATGAGGCATAGCATTGTTCAAGGGTTTCCCTGTTCGTAATAACACCAAGACATTTAACATTTTGCGGCGCATTGATGGGTTGGTCAATCCCAACCGCACGAAACGTTATACGAGGATCTTGTGAAAAACGATCGGCAATTTCGAAAAACAACGCAATACGTTTCTCTTTCGCTTCTCGTCCGACATAAAGTACATGAAAGACTTCCTCAGGTTTTGTAGGTAATTCCAAGGGAATCCTTACCTGGTGGTTGATGATTGAAATTCGTTGTGCCAATTCTAATGGATAGCGCTGCTCCTGGTACAAAGGGGTAATCCATTTCATCAATCCGGAATTAACAAGGATACGGTGATTAATACGTGGAGCCCAATCATTTAAGAGATAGGATGCATACGGAGTGTCATTGTTGGAATTGTTGTGTACAATGTCAATAATCTTAACATGGGGAGCCAGTTGGTCCCACAAAAAGTCAATGGATTCTCTATGCCAAAAAATTAGGATGGGATTGGGACAAGCATTGATTTTTTTCACGAGACGCCTGATGTACCATGCTCTAATCACCCGTCCGAAGCGTTTTGCTTCTAAATAATTTGAAAGAAAAGTCAACCGACCAAATGCTTCAAATTCCGGTTTTAATTGAATGCCTTCCTTTTTGCCCTCGACACTTTGTTTAAAGGCCATGCCCTTCCACGGTGTAATCTTGTAACGAATGAAAATTTCTGCTGGGTAATCTGAAAGCGCATTCAAAACATCCAGATGAACACGTTCTGTACCGCCAACGGAGGCCAAGGGGAAGAAGTAGAAAAGCTGTGGATTATTCATGCAGCATGGCATTAAATATTTTTTCCCACCGTTTCTTCTGCGCCTCAACCCCGAGTTTTTCAACGTAGGATGCACGTATGTTAGATTGGATTCGATGATACAAAAGTGAATCGTCCAATAATTGTTGAATGGCTAAAACCATATCTTCCACCTTACGTTCGCAAATGAGGCCGTTCTCACCGTGGTTAATAACTAACTGAGGTAAACCGATTTTTGTGCTAACGCTCGGCACCCCACACAAACTGGCTTCGATGAACATGGATGGTCCGGCATCGGCATCCGAGGTAATTAACGCCAAGTCTACTTCTTGCCAAAACGAAACGAGAGACTCAAGAGATCCAACAAACTGTGTTCGTAATTCAACAGGATACCCCATGGTTTTTAGCGTATTCACCGTAGGAATTACATGCGTATAAAATCCTTTGAAATCTCGATCTGGATTACCCGTCCATCCAATGATAAATTCTCTATTTTTCAAACGTTTTTTTGGAGTAAATAGGGCCTCATCGTAGCAAAGATTGGCAAAGAAAATGGGCGATTTAAAATGCTGGTAATATACCTCTTCAATGGATGGAGCACCAACCAATAAAGCTTGTGTGTCGCTAAGATATTCATGACAAAATGCTTCTATTGTAATATCTGCATGATGAATTACCCCTTTTGGTGGGAATTGTTCCGTGAAAATTCCTTTGATCATCTTATCGGCTCGAATATGACTAAAATCACCATCCTTGTCCATGTAATAATCTAGATAAACTACGAGGTCATAAGAGTTATCTCGAATAACCCTCCTTAACAAGCCATGTTCGTCGTATTTCGACAGGCCAATGCGATGAAGGAACTTGATTGAATGGTAGACGAAGGCACGTAAAATAACAATGTTCTGAAAAGGCCATTTCCTTCTAGTATTTGACAAGGTTACAGTTCCTTTGGATACGAAATCTGAGGTTGTTTTGGTTTGGAGTCTTGGATGATTCACGGTGAAATCAAAGTAAAAATCAAATCCCTCTACCTGTTGAATGATGAATTCAATGATCCGATGAAAAGCCCATCCAGGGGTATCACCTATAAGCAGAATTCGCTTTTTTTTCCTCACTTTGCTGGCACCCCTTTAACTGTAACTCCCTCTGGGACATCTTTTGTCACCACCGCCCCTGCCCCAATGATGGCCTTATCACCAATGGTTACTCCAGGCAGAATCAATGCTCCCATGCCAATAAACACCTCGTTTCCAATGGTGCAACGTCCTGCAATAGAAACTCCAATGCATATTTCACAAAATGAACCGATGCTTGAATCGTGGTGAATGCTGGATTTGGCATTGACTAAGGTACCATTTCCAAGAACCACATTTGGTCCGA
>CAMCWF010000038.1 GCA_945882095.1 Chryseobacterium gleum | reverse complement strand
ACCTGTCCCTTTGGCAAGGATGGCATTCAACAAGGAAGAAAACGTTTCGGTTTCAAAAAAAGGAGATTGTGGATTCGCCAAAAAATAGGCTACCATTTTTTCAGACTTTATAACCAATCGTTCAATTCCTAAAGCTTGTGCCAACCACCTTAATTGAAAAGAAAACAACAATTCCTTTGCCGCTGTAGGAAGTGGCCCAAAGCGGTCCACGAGTTCCTTCCTAAACAATTCAAGTTCGGCCTCATTTTTCAAACCATCCATGCTTTGGTAGAGACTTAATCGCTCGGCCACATTGTTCACGTAGGTGTCGGGAAATCTCACCTCAAAATCGGTTTCAAATACACAATCTTGTACAAACTCCAAAAAGGTATCACTTTGTCGATCGTCGAAAAGGTCTTTGAATTCATTTTCTTTTAATTCTTGTAGGGCTTCGTTGAGAATTTTTTGATACATCTCAAACCCAATTTCTGAAATAAACCCACTTTGTTCACCCCCCAACATGTTCCCAGCGCCTCGGATATCCAAATCCTTCATGGCAATGTTAAAACCGCTGCCCAAATCTGAAAACTGGACCAAGGCCTCTAATCTCTTTCTTGCTTCTGAATTTAACACACTAAAACGTGGTGCAATCAGATAGCAGAACCCTTTTTTATTACTTCTCCCGACACGCCCCCTCAATTGGTGTAAATCACTTAATCCAAATTGATGCGCTTCGTTTATGATAATGGTGTTTGCATTTGAGATGTCAATTCCTGATTCGATAATGGTGGTTGCCAGCAAGACGTCATAATTTCCTTCCATGAAATCCATCATCACTTTTTCGAGCTTTTGTCCATCCATCTGTCCATGGCCAATGCCTACACGTACCCCAGGGCAAAGTCTTTGAATCATTCCCGAGATGTCCATTAAATTGGAGATTCGGTTGTTTACAAAGAATACTTGCCCCCCACGGCTCACTTCATAGGCAATGGCATCTCGAAGGGTCTCTTCTTGGAACGAAATCACTTCTGTAAGTACGGGTTGTCTATTTGGAGGAGGGGTGTTGATAATGCTTAAATCCCTTGCCCCCATTAATGAAAACTGTAACGTTCTGGGTATCGGTGTGGCGGTTAGGGTTAATGTATCTACGGTGGTACGAATCGTTTTTAACTTGTCTTTGACCGAGACGCCAAACTTTTGTTCTTCATCAATGATCATTAGGCCGAGGTCTTTAAATTTAATTTTATTTGAAACCAGCGCATGCGTCCCGATGAGAATATCGACATTTCCATTGGCAAGTTTTTGCAGGGTTTCCGTTGTAGCTTTAGCAGATTTAAATCGATTTACGTAGTCGATGGTGCAAGGGAAATCTTTCAAACGTTCTTTGAAACTTCGAAAATGCTGCATGGATAAAATGGTTGTAGGCACCAGTACCGCAACTTGTTTATTGTCAACAACGGCCTTAAAGGCTGCACGAATGGCGATTTCTGTCTTTCCAAAACCCACATCCCCACAAATAAGTCGATCCATTGGCAACTCAGACTCCATGTCTTTTTTCACATCTAACGTCGCCTTAAATTGATCCGGGGTATCTTCGTACATAAAAGAGGCTTCCAATTCATTTTGAAGGTAGGTGTCTGGTGAAAAGGCAAATCCTGGCTGTGCTTTTCTTTTAGCATACAACTGAATGAGGTCAAAGGCCAATTCTTTTATTTTCTTCTTCGTTTTGTTTTTAAGGGTTGCCCAAGCTTGTGTTCCGAGTTTATTTACCTTGGGAATGGAACCTTCCTTTCCAGTAAACTTCGAAATGCGATGCAGCGAGTGAATGCCCACATACAAAACATCGCCGTCTTTGTAGACCAACCGGACCGCTTCTTGGGGTTTTCCATTGACATCGATGGTTTCAAGCCCTGAGAACATTCCCACACCGTGGTCGATGTGTGTTACATAATCTCCTTTATGAAGGTTATACAATTCTTTTAAGGTAAGCGCTTGCTTGGATTGGTTAAACCCTTCTTTCAACTTAAACCGGTGGTATCTTTCAAAAACTTGGTGGTCCGTATAACACAAAACCTTCCAATCGGGGCAGACAAAACCTTCGTGCAGTGCAAATGAAATGTTTTCATAGGATACCCCCCCCCCTATGTCTTCAAAAATTTGGTGCAATCTTTCGATTTGTTTGGGTTGATTTGAAAACAAGAAGCACTGATAGCTTTCCTTGTTTTTTTCAAGGAGGTCCGTCCGCAGCATTTCAAAATTCTTATTGAAACTCGTTTGAGGTAAAAAATTAAACGTGATGATTTCTGAGTTCTTCCACTTAGAATGTAAGCCCCATTCAATGGTAGAGGAGGCATCCAGGGCATTTTCCAATTGTAAAGCATCGACATACAATTGATTGGGTGGCGTTGGGGTCAAAACGAATTTCTTTTCGGAAAAAATCTTACTCGCTTTTTCAAATTCGGCATCTACAACGGATCGAAGTCTTTCATAATCATTGAGCCAAATACAGTTGTCCTTCCCAAGAAAGCTGAATATGTCTGTTAAACCCTCTGAAAGCAATTCATTTTGTACATTGGGAAGAATGTTGAAAAACTTAAATTCTTTGAGGGATAGTTGTGAAGCCGGGTCGAAGGTCCGAATGGACTCAACCTCATCTCCAAAAAATTCAATCCGATAAGGGACCTCATTGGCATAGGAATACACGTCAATGATTCCCCCTCTGATGGCAAATTGTCCGGGTTCGTATACAAAGTCAACAGGGTCAAAATGAAATTCCAGCAGTAATTCATTTATAAATTGAATGGCATACGTCTGTCCCACCTCAATTTTCATGGTTAAGGAATCCATGTTTTTTCTGGTTGGTACTTTTTCAAACACCGCTTCAGGGTACGTAACGATGCAGGTTTTCTTATGAGACGCTATTTTATCCAAGACTTCAGCCCGTGCAACTACATTGGCATTGTCAATTTCTTCAAATTGATAGGGGACTTTATAGGATGCGGGAAAAAAAACAACAGAAATGGGTTCTGAAACCAAGTTCTCCAGGTCGTTGAAAAAATAGGCAGCTTCTTCTTTATCTGAGAGAATAAAAAGATTTGTCTGGGGATTGTTTTGAACGAAAGCTGCAGCTGAAAATGCAATGGAGGAGCCTACATGCCCTTTCCACAAGACATGCGCGATCCCCTTGCCCAAAAAATTTTGGGTTTGTTGGTATTGAACGGACTCCTTAACAATCGAGGCAAACGATTGGTTTTTCATACAGACCGCGAAGGTACATTAATGTGATTTAAGCCCCTAAGGTTTTACGATAAAAAGGACATCGCTTTTTCAACCATTTCCTTGGACCCTACATAATAAGGCACACGTTGGTGTAACTTTTGGGGAATTAGGTCCAGGATTCTTTCTCTTCCAGTGGTCGCCAACCCACCCGCCTGTTCGGCTATAAATGCAAGGGGATTGCATTCATACAGCAATCTTAATTTCCCTTCTGGCGCTGAAAGAACATCGGGATAAATATAAATTCCGCCTTTTATCATGTTTCTATGGAAGTCCGCTACCAAAGAACCAATATACCTTCCAGAATAGGGTTTTCCTGTTTGGTTTTCTCTGCTTTGACAATATTTCACATATTCCGACAAGCCCACTTCACATTCATTAATGTTTCCCTCGTTCATAGCATAAATGCGACCCATAGCAGGCATTTGCATGTTAGGATGGGAAAGACAAAATTCATCGGTGGCTGGGTCTAAGGTAAATCCATGCACGCCATTTCCGGTGGTAAAAACCATCATGGTAGAGGATCCATACAAAACATAGCCTGCACACAGTTGGTCTTTTCCGGGCTGTAGCATGTCTTCAAGGGTTGCTGGGGTGCCAAGGGGAGAAAGTCTATGGTAAATGGAAAAAATGGTTCCGATGGAAACATTAACGTCAATGTTACTGGAACCGTCCAAAGGGTCAAAAAGCGCGATGTATTTACCCTGCAAAGAGGCCGGATTATCAAATGCGAGAAAATCATCATTTTCTTCGGAAGCAATGCCACAGACTTGATGACCTGACTTAAATGATTCAATAAAAGCAACATCAGCAACCACATCCAGCTTCTGTTGTTCTTCTCCTTGAATGTTTGTTTCACCATGTGCTCCTAAGATATTATCCACCAATCCCGCACGTCGAATGTCAAGACTTACGTTTATGGCCGCGTGCGAAATATCTGATAATAACCGAACAAGATCCGTTGGTTCTAGGGATGTATTTGAAGGTTGTTGAAGAATAAAATCGTTGAGTGTGATCTTCTTTAACATGGGATTAGTCGAACCAATGTCCATATATTTCTTGAACCTCTATCGGATTTAGGATTAAGGTCGGTATTAACGCATCATTGGTGATAATGTATTGCTCGTATTTAGCATTGAATACCCCAAAAATATTGTTGCGATTTAAATTCATAATCGAAATTAGATCTGCGTTGATAAGGCTTGCATATTTAACCACCTCTTTTTCAAAATCTTTATTCGACAAAACAGTAGAATCCATTTGGATTTTACGTTCCTTAAGATAAATCTCACAAACTGTTTTGTGATCTTCTAGTTGTGCTCTCAACTCAGGGTTCGTTTCATCCGGAAGAACGATGTGAACCTTTGAATCAAAATACAATGCCAATTTAGCTACGGTAGATAGTTTTTGACGTGTCTGAATGTGTAAATCCAAAGGAACTACAATGGATTTATACCCTCCTGGTCGAACGGGTTTATCTTGTACAATAACAAATGGAACTTGAGAGCTCGTCACTACGCGTAGGGCGTAGCTTCCTGTTATGTTCTGCCATCCCTGTGCACCGTGCGTTCCCATAAAAATCAATTCTGCCTGGTGTTCCGCTGCAAATTCTGAAATACTGTTAAAAATATTTCCAATTCGGATGTTATTTGTGATGGTTATCCCGTCAGAAACATTTGCTGATATAATTTCATCAATTTTATCCGTTGCAGAAGAAATTTCCTTTTCATCGTTTACGACATGTAAAATATGAATGGTGGTTTTTTGATTTTTTGCCGTCTCAATTGCATGATTTAGGGCAATATCCGCTACGGAGGTAAAATCGTGGGGAACTACAAAGGATTTATGTTTCATGACATTAATTTTTGACAAAAATAAAGGAAAGATACTATAATTTATAAATTTGAGGCAATATATTTACATGACTTTGCTCATGAAAAAAACGCACCCTTAACAAGATTGATTTGAAAATTATTGGCAGCCTGTTAAAAAAAACCTCTGAGATTGGTTACAAACGAATCAATCGGAAAAAATTAAGCTATCAAAATCAGTTGATGGTGCTCAATGGTTTGTTAAAAAAGGCACAAAACACCGAGTTTGGTTTTTTTCATGATTTCAAAGGTTTGCTAAGTAAAAAAGATGCCGTAAGTCAGTTTCAGAATCAAGTCCCCATAATGGATTACGAAGAAGCGTACGAAAAGTGGTTACACAAAACCATTAATGGGCATCCGGATTGCACATGGCCCGGTAAGATTAAATATTTTGCGCTTTCCTCGGGTACCACCGGAAGCCCAAGTAAAAGAATCCCTGTTAGCATGGAAATGATTCGTTCTTTCCAACGGAGCAGCATACGCCAATATTCAATTTTACATGCATTGGATTTGGACGAAGCTTTTTTCAATGCCTCCGGTTTGGCCGTTGGCGGCTCCACCCAAATCAAAAAAATCAACGGACATTACGAAGGTGATTTGAGTGGTATATTAAAAAAACACACCTCATTATTGGTTAAACCCATCACGCGACCAGGCAATAAAATATCTGCCATCACGGATTGGAACGACAAATTGGATGCAATGGTAGAGCGCGCTCCGAAATGGGACATTGGCATCATTGCGGGAATACCAAGTTGGTGTTTGATGTTAATGGAAAGAATCATTGAAAAATACGATTTAAACACCATTCATGACATCTGGCCAAACCTGCGGGTGTATGTACACGGTGGCGTATACGTTGAGCCCTACCTCGATCGATTAAGTAAAATATGTTCCAAGGAAGTTTTCTTGCTCGATACCTATTTAGCCAGTGAAGGGTATTTTGCTTTTCAGGTAAGTCCAAACCAAAAGGGCATGAAGATCATGATGAACAATGGAATATTTTTTGAATTTATTCCTTTTGATTCGCGGTATTTCAGCGAGGATGGCGAATTGAAATCGAATTATGATGCCTTAACGATTAGCGAAGTAAAAGAAGGCGTGGATTATGCCTTGGTAATTTCTACAAATGCGGGACTTTGGCGTTATTTAATTGGGGATTTGGTGCGTTTTGTTGACGTTAGAGATTCTCGATTGATTATTTCTGGAAGAATTAAACAATTCCTAAGTCTTTGTGGAGAGCATTTGTCCTTGGATAACATCAACCAAGCATTAAAAAAAGTCAGTGACATTACACCCTCCTTTGAACCAGAATTTACCATTTTCGTTGACAAAGAGGCCCAATTGCATCATTGGTATTTTGAACAATCCAACGACCAAATCGACCCAGAACTCCTGTTGTCAAAAATAGACCAAGAGCTTTGTAAATTAAACGACGATTACAAATCCGCAAGAAAATACAGTTTGGCAAATCCAAAAATCACCATACTACCGAAAGGCATCATTTACGAATACATGAATTCATTGGCGAAATTAGGTGCACAGAATAAAATGCCCAGGGTATTAAATGAATCTCAAGCGGAGAATTGGCATGCTTTTTTAGAAAAAGCAGGTTTGATTTAACGAATCTTACGCGTTGAAAACATTCCGTTTTTGGTGAAAGCATACGCCAAAGAAAACTCAATGGAACTCCTGTAAGCCTTTGCGCGTTTTGACAATTCTTGGTCGTAAGAAAATCCGAATTGGAATCCCCCTAAATCCAAATATACAGTGGGAGAAATCGCTCCAGAAGTTCGTGCATAGAGACCCGCGCAGAGCCATGCATCGTTTTTCAATCGTGTAAGTTGAGCGGTGCGTTTAAACATAAATTTAAGAAGCGCACCAAAATTCCCTTCGTAGTGCTTTCCTTGTAGGATTTGCGCTGTTTTTAACTCCAGAAGGATGGTTGAATTCAAAGAAAGTTCGGTTTCTGCATGAATGCCCCATTTTCGCTTCAACCGATCGTTAGAAATCGCATTGTACCTTAATTTTGGAGATGTAATGTGTTGGGAAAAGACACCGATGCAAAAGGATTTTGCATTGGATTGGGATTTGTTCGCGTTTCGCTTGTCAAAGGAATAAGCCAAACCTAAGCCTGCATCGACAAATCCGAAGGTGGTAAAATCTCCCGTTTCATTCGCAGGTGCAGAGGGATCGAAAATACTTCCATTCCACTGAGAGTAATAGGTCAAACGAGAAAAATCTGCCGTTCGATTGGTATAACTCGTTTGAAGTCCGGCAGAAAACTTACTGTTTTTTGAAACCTTTACGTTCCCGCTTAGGCTTGCGCCAAAAGAGGTGTTTCCAAACCGAGCGTCACCACCAACGTCTCTTAAAAAATGGGCACCAAAACCCACAAAAGACTTTGTATCCAATTTATTCTTACCATAGGTGCATTCTACCGCTGCCAAGGAGGTTGTGAATTGGGTTCCAGCTGTTATCCATTGGTTACGGTTTTGGACCGTAAACCTCTCAAACCCATCAAAATTACCTACCAAAGACGGGTTTAACAACATCAACGACCTGTCAAATTGGGTGAAATGGTAGTCTTGTGCCCATGGAGAAAAGCACAATACAAACAATCCTAAGGTAAACGATAATTTCATTAGCGAATAAGGGTTATGTTCCCCGAAAAAACCTTTTTCTTCCCTGTTTTAAAGCGGACGTCCGCCATGTAGGCATACACGCCGCTGTTACAATCCATGCCTTTGTAACTTCCATCCCACCTTAGGTTTTTATCGTCTGATTGAAAGAGGGTGTTTCCCCAACGATCATACACATAAAAGACAAAATCTTGAACGTCATCTCCAACAATGATTCCATATTGTTCATTTTGAAGGTCTCCAACACCATTAGGTGAAAAAGCTGTTGGAAAATGAATTCCGGTCACCCCAGTTGGATTTACTGTGGTGTCCAAAGGTAAAAAAACCGCAACCAGGTTTTCTGGGGCATTAATGATTACAGAATTGGTATCGCTGTCAAAGGGAAGCAACAATGGGCCGGTAGCATATGCCCAATGACTGAAAACAAAGCCTGTTTTTGCTTTGGCGACAAGATTTGTTTCTATCCCACCAAAATAAGTGGTCGTCCATGGGTATGTGGGGGCCCAAACAGAATTCACTTTAATTTCTCCCGAATTGGGTGGAGAAACATTAAAGGTAACTGCATGAGGTCCGGTTAACGCATAACAATCTACCAAACCTTGGGTAAGGGCCGTACATCTCGCGTTCATGTAATCCCTCAAAAC
>CAMCWF010000037.1 GCA_945882095.1 Chryseobacterium gleum | reverse complement strand
GGAAATCTATTTTTAACTCCTGCAAATTAAAGGCATAATGTCCCATGGTTTGGACCGTATCGGAATGGAAATAGGCTCCATAACGAGCGCACAACTCCGACACTTTTTCCATCGGGAGCAGGGTAGCAATTTCATTATTGGCGTGCATTAAGGAAACCAAGGTTGGTGTTTCCTGTTTAAGGAGCTCCTCCAATTCATTCAAATCAATGTGACCTTGTCGATCGACAGAGAGGTAAACCAACTCCAGATTGTGTTTTTCGCGGAGCATTTCCACCGTATGACCTACGGCGTGATGTTCAATCGAGGTGGAGATAATGCGTTTTACTCCTAATTCTTGTACCGCAATGTGGCAAGCCAAGTTATCGGCTTCCGTTCCACCAGAGGTAAAGAACAATTCGGAGGGCTGGCAATTCAGGTGTTTTGCGATGGATCGACGGGAAGTTTCAACTAAGGCTTTTGAGGCACGGCCATAGGAATGTGTAGAAGATGGGTTTCCAAAATGATTTCGCAACACATCACACATTGCATCCACTACTTCAGGTGCCATAGGCGTTGTAGCTGCATTATCTAAATAAACCCGCATAGCATTTGTTTTTGCGAAGATACAAAATCAAATTCTTTCTTACCTTCGTATCCATGCAACGTATTTTTCTAGTCTTAGTTTTAATTGGGGTATTACAAGCCAATGCCCAAGATAACAGAAGGTACAATCCCGCAGGGATGCTTTCGTTGGGTGGTCGTACTACGGTTAGTTTATTCAACGACCATGAAAACGAAATGACAGGGTCCGGTGTAGGGGGTCAATTTCGCTTACGATTTTCCGATGCCGTGAACACCGATTGGTTTTTTGATTACATCACCAGCGACATCTTAAATTATGCCCATCGCACCGATTATCACATCGGATGGAGTGTCTTATTTTATCCGATAAACAACCTTGACTATTTCCGTCAAAAAGAGGAATTTAAACCTAAATTTCGTCCGTACATATTGGCTGGTCATTGCTTTGATTATTCAAAGATTGAAGCGAAGGTAAGTCCGTTGGATGGACCCATGTCGGCCGAACGTTGGAGTTCTGCGGTACAAGTTGGACTTGGAACACACCTGGAATTATCTCCAAGGTTTGACATTTCTCTTACCGGGCAGTACATGATACACTTAGGTAATCACATTGAAACCGAATATGATTTTACTACAGGTGCACTGAGTTTTCATGAACACAAGGGAGCATCCTTGGCGGGACATGTGTTGGTCACCTTAAGTTTAAACTATAAAATTGCCAAGCTATGGGGATTCACCAGAAGATAATTGGCCTATTCTTACTCGCAAACACCCTGGTATATAGCCAAGAAAGGCCATGCTATTTTCAGCCTTCCTTACTTCGCGCCAGCGCTACCATTTCCCCTACGCGTTTCTATACCCAACAAACTACCGTAGCCTTGATCAATGGGTTTGTAGAATATGTGTTAGAAAACCGCATTAGTGTTCGTGGAGAAGGCAATATTATGGCTCAAAATGGAAAACTTTTGTACACCAATTCACCCGAAAAATTTCCACGAAACTACACCTCTATATATGCTGGGTTTGGTTATCATTTAGGTAAAAGGAATTGGAAATTTGATCTTCATGCCGAACCGGGAATTGCAATATCAGAAATGGCTCAACAACCTTTTTTGATTGTTCCTGTAGCATACCAATGGAGTGTTAGCCCCTCGTATATGCTTAAAGGCGGTACAAGTTTTTATTTTTCAAAATACTGTCACTTTTTCGCGGAAATAAATTACAGCAATGGATGGATTCGAAAAACACCATTAACATCTGTTTCCATCGCCCAATATGGCATCAGTGCGGGATTGGGATTTCACCTACTGACCAAAACAAAAAAATAACTTCCCATGCAAAACATTCGAAAAATCTCGCTCGTCTTTTTTCTGATTCCCATTGTTTTCTGTCACTGCAGCTCGGTTGCCACGAGTCCTAAGAAACCTATCGAGACTAAAAAAAATTCGAAAGCAGTAGAAAATCTTTATGCCTTTGATCCTTGTGACAGCTTACGTTACATCGAAACCGAAAAGTTAAAAGCGAGTGAAGGGACCAAATCTGTTGTGTTTAGTAAAAACATGGAGTTTCTTTATGCCATGAACCTCGAAGGGATGTCTGTGATGGAATGCTCCCAAAAAACAAGGCAAGTGAAACGCATTTTCAAGTTTAAAGCAACACCGGGTACGGGTTGGGATTATGACTCAAACAAACCCATCTCCTCTTATGAAGAAAAACCTGTGGAGGCCTTTTTATCGCACCACGACAGCATTTTATGGGTATCTCTTCACAATGCAGAAGGCATTGTACCCATTCACTTGTATGATTACCAACATAAACCCATGGCGAAAAGCGACAAATGCGTCTATGTTCAAGATGCCGACGGGAGAAACATGGATACGATTTATGTTCCCATTATAAAAACAGGAAAAACCCCCAAGGTGATTGCCTGCACTTCGGATGACCGGTTCCTTTTGGTAAGTAACTGGCACTCGTACAACGTTAGTGTATTGGAAATGAATGGCGGTAAATACCCCTATGCCCAATTAAAGACGAACATTGCTGTACCCAGCATACCCCGCGGAATGGTCATCGATGAAAAAACAAACAAGACCTATGTTGCCATTATGGGCGGATCCACCATTTCGGTGATTGACAATAAAACATGGACCTTGTCTGGGGAAATCAAAGTTGCATCGAATCCTCGACACATTTTACAGGACAAAACCTCGAAGCTTTTTGTATCCTTCAATTCATTGGCGAAGGTCGGTTGTGTAAATCCAATCAATGGTGAAACCATGTTTACTGCAACAACCGCTGCACAACCCAGAACCATGGCTTTATCTAAAGACAATGCCTATTTGTTTGTTACTTGTTACCAAGGAAACGAACTTCAGGTTTTTAAAATTTATGATGATCATTTTGAGCTCACAAATAAAATCAGCTGCACAGGGAAACCCGTTGGTGTGGATATCTATGAGAACAACGATTACATCGAAGCGTGGGTATGTTCGTATGATTCCGGGATAATCTCGGTCAATCGGTTCAAAAAAATTCGGTAAAACCTAATCCTATTTGGTTGAATTCTTACAGACTTCTTCGTTGAGTTGAACACCTGTTTTGGCAATGGCATTGAATCCCCCAATCACGTCACTAACCTCTTGAAAACCCCTTGATTTCAGAATAGAAGCTGCAATCATGCTGCGGTAACCGCCTGCACAAAACAGGGTTAACTTTTTATCTCTCGGGAATGCCGCCATTTGTTCATTGATAAAATCCAAAGGTACATTGGCTACATCAGGCAGGTTCGCCGACGAATATTCACCTGGTTTTCGCACATCGATAGAAACAGCGTCCATGTTGTTACCGTTGACAAATTCTTCTGCGGTAAATCGCTTTACGGTATCAAACTCACCTTTCCAAGTTTCAAATCCTCCCGTTAAATACCCAATCACTTGATCATATCCTACGCGGGCCAAACGTTGAACCGTTTCTTGTTCCTTTCCAGTTTCTGTGACCAAAAGTATTTTTTGCGCAACATCAGGAATCAACGCGCCAACCCACGGTGCAAACTGTCCTTCCAAACCGATGAAAATACTTCCTGGAATAAAACCTTCAGAAAACGCTGTAGCTGAACGAGTGTCAAGGATAATGGCATCCGAAGCAAGGGTTGTAAATTCAAGTGCCGACAGTGGTTGAAGGCCTCTTTTCATCACCACATCAATGGAATCGTATCCTTTCTTATTAAGCGCAACATTTTGGGCGAAATAACCTGGCGGGGGGAGTAAACCATCCGTAACTTCTTGGATAAATGCTTCTCGCGTCATGTCTTGACGCAGCGCATAATTGTTCCGTTTTTGATTTCCCAAAGTATCATGGGTTTCCTTAGACATGTTCTTTCCGCAGGCACTGCCAGCACCATGCGCAGGGTAGATAATGAGGCTATCTGGTAAGGTCAAAATTTTATTTCGTAAAGAATCATAGAGCATCCCTGCCAACTCATCTTGTGTCATTGATGCAGCTTTCTGCGCCAAGTCAGGACGACCCACATCTCCAATAAACAAGGTATCGCCGGAGAATAAACATTGTTCGTTGCCCTGTTCATCCATTAAAAGGTAACAAGTTGACTCTAGTGTATGTCCTGGGGTATGAAGCACGCGTATTTTTGCATTCCCGAAGGAAAGTTCTTCTCCATCCTTGGCCGAGTAAAAATCAAAATCTGGATGCGCACCGGGACCAAAAACGATGGCAGCACCTGTTTCTTTTGCCAAATCAACATGTCCCGAAACGAAATCAGCATGGAAATGGGTTTCAAAAATGTACTTGATTTTGACGTTATCGGCTTTAGCACGTTCCGTGTAAGGTTTTGTTTCTCGAAGTGGATCGATCACAATGGCTTCGTTTCCGGAAATAACATAATAGGCACCTTGTGCCAAACATCCAGTGTAAATTTGTTCAATTTTCATACTTATCCTTTTAAAATGGTGCTAAACAACACGTAAATACCAACGGCTAACACAAAAAAACCAAAAGTTCTTTTCAATGCTCCCCCCTTCATAAACCTCTGTAAATATACACCGATTAACATTCCTATGCTCGCAGACAACCCCATAAACAAAAGCGAATTTGTTTCCAATTGTGGTATGTTTTTAAAGCCCAGAAGAAAAGCCAAGGTAGCATTTGTAAAAATCAATACAAGCGAAGTACCCACTGCTCTTTTCATTTCCAAGCCTCGGTAAATCACTAAAAACGGAATGATTAAAAAACCTCCACCCACGCTGATGGTCGCGGTAAGTGACCCCACCAAAACACCTTGTAAAACAAACAAAACATCGCTCTTCTTCTCCACATTAGGAACTCCCTCCTTTGGTTTTGCAATCATTTTCAAAGATGCCATCACCATCAGGATCACGAAGAGGAACAAAGAACCAATGTCTTTGGTGAAATGAAATCCCCACAACGTAAACCAATCCAAAGGAACCAAAGGAAGCAAGAGATACTTCGTTACCACAACCCCTATTACCGAGGGAATCCCAAAAAAAAGCAAGGATTTGACATCCACCCGCCGATGGTAAAACGACAGTAAACTTCCCCAAAAGGAGGAAATTGCAACCACGAACAATGCTTGAAAAAACGCCATTTCGGTTGACAACCCAAAAAATGTGAGCAAAATGGGTATCGTTAGGATGGATCCACCACTCCCTATCAATCCTAAGGAAATCCCTACAAGAACCAAAAGTATAAACCCCGCTATAATCACAAGACAAAGTTGCGAATTAAAACCCGATTGAAAGTAACCCATGTAACAAAGCAGAATGAACAAAATGAAATCGAAAAGGTTATAGGTTTATGTCGATGAAAATTACTTCCCGGAACGAATATGACGACTTAGAGAAACGTTTTAAAACGACCTTTTTCAATAGCATTGCTGGACTAAAAAACGCCTGTTTGGTAGCCACCCAATCCACCGAAGGCCATACAAATCTCGCGATTTTTAATTCATTGGTGCACGTTGGCGCAAATCCTCCTTTACTCGGTTTGGTTTTTCGTCCCAACAGCGTAGATCGTCACACCTATGAAAACATTCTTCACACCAAAACCTATACAATCAATTTAATTTCGCAAACGGACATTGCTGCGGCACACCAAACTTCGGCACGTTATCCAAAAGAACAATCTGAATTTGACGCAACCCAACTCATCCCGGCGTATATAGACGGATTTGATGCGCCCTTTGTTGACTCCTCCCCTATTTCATTAGGTTTGATTTTGAAAGAAAACATCCCTATTACATTAAACGGAACAAACTTGGTCATTGGTGAAGTACAATGGATAAAATACCCGGAAGAAATCATCGCACCTGACGGATTTGCGGACCTTACGCAAGCGGGCGTTGTCGGATGCATTGGCTTAGATGCCTACACAGAAGGTACCATACTAGCGCGTTTTGAATACGCCAAACCGGACAAGGACCCCTCCCCAAAAAAGTGACTCATATATCCACAAAACCATCTTTTTTTAAACAAAATACTGAGCTGCCCACCTTCGCTATGCTACGTTGGGCAGCTTTAGGCCCGAGACCATCCTTACAACCTTCGTATCCATTTCGCGTTGCTTCATTGCACTCAGGAATTGCAAGGAATGGCCCTCGACCTGCTTCGCAGTCAGGGCAATCTCGGGTAAATAAATCTCCATCCCACATTCCATTCCATTAATTCTTCAGGCAACGGACCGTTAAGCCGTTGGCTCGGTTGTTGTCGTTCATGTTGGCATTGCTGCTGTTGAAGTTCAAGTTGCGTGAGTTCGTTCCACTTACCGTGCTACTCCAATAGTTGCCGTTCGTGCCGACATTGTTGAGCGTTCCATTGCTGTTGTTGCGGTTGCCCGCCAAAAGCAAGGGTGTAAACATACCTAGTCCACATTTAAGAATAAAATCATCATCCGCAAACTGCTTTCGCATGTATTCAAAATCGGAAACCGAAATTGAACGGTATGTTAGAATTAATGTGCACTCCTCAAAACCATGTTTTCATTCAGTATTTTGAGCTCCGGCAGTATATTTTTGCCATGCCGAGAGTTGCTTAGACAACGCTTCAACTTGACCATTTAAAACTACAAAACTTTTTAGACTTAGTGCGTTTATATCTTTTGAAATTCGTAGAAGTATTCTAAGAACTTCTAATTTCCTGCGTGCTTCTTCAAGGTGTTCTTCTTTGGTGATTTTAGCGCTTTTATTCGCGGAATAAATTTGGATAAGCAGTTCAAGCGCCTCATTTTTTATTTTTTCACCAAGGGTATATTTGTATTCTTTGCTAAATCCTGAAGTGCAATGGAATAGATTAATTAATAGGTCATACCCAAGTTTGTAGACAGGGAGTTCTGAGAATATCGCCATGTTTTTTTTGCTTTTCGAATTTGAACCTTTTGCAGGTCGTTTTTAACCAAAAATCGCTGATTGAACTGGGGATGCAGTTTCTTCATCGTTGCATTTCTTAACCGATAGGTGTTTGCTTTTGATAGGGTCCCAAGGTACGAGTTTACCGTTGCTTGTATCTTTTGTGTTTCTTCGTCTGGCACATCTTCGTGCTCCAACATTTGCTCGTTAACTTTGGCTATTGCTCGGTAAAAATTATTTTTTGTGCGGCTAGCAATATATTTCCTATACGGTTTAATGATTTGCCCTAAGAACGGAAGGCCTTCACTTACCGATTTTAACACAATCTTATTAGGATGTAATTCTAAACCAACGGAAGCAAGCTTGTTCCTTAGTTGAGGTATCAAGGATTCTAGAAACGTTTTATCCTGGTGCACAAATACCATGTCGTCTACATAACGTCCGTAATAAGTAATTTTCAGTTCTTTTTTCACAAAGTGGTCAAAGTCGTTCAAATAGATATTCCCAAAGAGTTGCGAGGTTAAATTTCCAATGGGCAGACCTACCCCATTTGGAACCCCAAATAAACTTTTAGTTTTGGGTAAGTCGTTCCAGTTCCTTTTATTACTTTTTATTTTACAGTTTTCTTTCACGTTATTATGTACCGTAATCTTCAATAAGTAGAGCAATAATTCCTTGGGAAGGCCTAAAAAGGTTTCTTTATCTTTAGGCAAAAGGGCAAGTACTTTATCATAAATCACCGTATGTTGCATGCTCATGAAGTAAGCCGAAACATCTATCTTTAAAAAAAATACTTCTTTTTGATAATTTTCGCTACACGAGCGAATAAAATGGTCTATTCTGTTTATTCCAAACAGGGTGCCTTTCTTAAGTCGACAACTGTACGTATCGTGTATAAGCTTTTTCTCAACGATGGGGTTGAGGCAACGATGTATCAAATGATGAACGACGCGATCCTCAAAATCCGCTGCAAAAATTTCTCGTTTAACCGGCTTTTCAATAATGAATGCCACCGAAGGTTTAGGCTTATATTTACGGGTATAGATGGCAGTAGCCAAGCGATGAAGGTTTGCCTCTTGATTGATCTCAAATGCCAATTGATTTTGCGTATTGCGTTTGTTTTTTCGGGCCTTTTTATACGACAAATGTAATTGTAGTAGCAATTGGTGAAAATCATCAAGCGATTGGTTTTCTTTCACAAAAGTTCTTTGAGTTCTTTAATGAACTCCATGGCTTGCATTGGAGTATGGTTGGCTAAATCAAAATTTTTCAACTTACACAACACCCGTTCTTTCGAATCTTGTTCCTTTTTGTTTAGTGTTATAATTTCTTTCGCATCAAGAACTGAAGCTTTAAAGGTTGCAAAGCCACTTTTCCCCTCCACATTTATATGATATTCGATGAACGTTTCGTGTTCAATCGCTTCTCCTAGCCCCAATTGATTTGAAAGTTCCAATGTTAGCGTAGAAAGATTCCATGCTGATTTTGGAAAACCTAAACTCAAAACCGTTGACTTCAAGGCTTTAATATATTTGGAGCTAATTTT
>CAMCWF010000036.1 GCA_945882095.1 Chryseobacterium gleum | reverse complement strand
TGACTACATAATAATTATTTTAACAATATTGGAATGTATTTAAACCCAGAAGCCAAAAAAGCAATCTTCGCGAAACACGGAGGTTCAGAAACAAACACAGGATCTACAGAAGGTCAAATCGCATTGTTTACCTACAGAATCAGTCACTTAACCGAGCATTTAAAGAAAAACCGCAAGGATTTCGGTACACAACGCTCGCTTCAATTGTTGGTAGGTAAAAGAAGAAGTCTTTTGGATTACTTAAAAAGCAATGACATTGAGAAGTACCGTGCGTTAATTAAGGAGTTAGGTCTTCGACGTTAATCGTAAAGTACCATATTTTATTGAAAGGGGGGCAATCGACTTGGGTCGGCTTCCCTTTTTTTATACAATAAGCACCCAGTGCGAAGATTGAATTGAAACCGATAAATAAATAATAAACTTCGTGTCACAGGGACACGAAAAAAAACAGTAAAACGATTGAATTATGAACTTAGGAATTAAAAAAACATTAGTTACAGGTGGAAAAACCATCAGCGTAGAAACAGGTAAATTGGCAAAACAAGCCGATGGATCCGTAGAAGTAAGAATGGGTGAAACCGTTCTATTGGCAACCGTAGTGGCTGCGCAAGTGGCAAAAGAAGGCGTCGATTTCCTTCCGTTAACCGTAGATTACCGTGAGAAATATGCTGCCGCTGGACGTTTCCCAGGGGGATTTTTTAGAAGAGAAGCAAGACCATCCGAATCCGAAATTCTGGTCATGCGTTTGGTTGACCGTGCGCTTAGACCCCTTTTTCCAGATGATTACCATGCTGAAGTTCAATTGATGATCCAATTGTTGGCATACGACGGAATCAACAATCCCGATGCACTTTGTGGTTTCGCTGCGTCTGCAGCCATTGCCGTTTCAGACATTCCTTTCAATGGCCCAATGTCAGAAGTTAGGGTTGCACGTATCAATGGTGAGTTCATAGTGAATCCTACCATGGAAGAAATGAAGCATTCAGACATGGATTGCATTGTCGCTGGTACCGCAAAAGATGTTAACATGGTAGAAGGTGAAATGAAAGAAGTTTCCGAAGATGATTTGGTTGCCGTTATCAAAATTGCACATGAAGCCATTAAAGAACAATGTAAGTTTCAATTAGAATTGGCAGCGGAAATTACCACGGCATCCCCAAAAAGAGAATATTGTCACGAAGTTCACAACGATGAAGTGAAAGACAAAGTCTACGCGTTGGCCATGGAGAAATGTAAAGACGTTGCTCGCATGGGATTGTCCAACAAAGCGAAAAGAACAGAATTGTTCGATGCCATTAAATCAGAAGTAAAAGCAGCTTTTACCGAAGAAGAATTGTTGGTTGCCGAGAAATTCATCGGTGTATACTTCTCTCAAGTAAAGAAAAAAGCAGTTCGTTGGGTAATGCTTAACGAACGAAAAAGATTGGATGGTAGAAATTTCGACGAGATTCGTCCAATTTGGAGCGAAGTAAACTATTTGCCAAACGTTCACGGTTCTGCCGTCTTCACCAGAGGAGAAACACAATCGTTAACAACGCTTACCTTGGGTGGTAAAATGGATGAGCAAATGATCGATGGCGCAACGTTCCAAGGAACCGAGAAATTTATGTTGCATTACAATTTCCCTCCTTTCTCTACAGGTGAAGCAAAACCACTTAGAGGTACTTCCCGTCGTGAGATTGGTCACGGAAATTTAGCGCTTCGTGCCTTAAAACCTGTTTTACCGGCTGACAATGCCTACACCATTCGTTTGGTTTCTGATGTCCTTGAATCCAACGGTTCTTCTTCAATGGCGACCGTTTGTGCAGGTACCTTAGCACTTATGGATGGAGGGGTGAAAATTACAGCACCTGTTTCTGGAATCGCCATGGGATTGGTAGCTGACGAAGGAAAATTTGCTGTCTTATCTGACATCTTAGGAGATGAGGACCATTTGGGAGACATGGACTTTAAGATTACAGGAACCGCAAAAGGAATTACCGCATGTCAAATGGACATCAAAGTAGACGGATTGGAGTATGAAGTGCTTATCCAAGCGTTGAACCAAGCGAAACAAGGACGTTTACACATTCTTGACAAAATCATCGAAACCATTGCTGAGCCAAGAGAAACCTTGAAAGCATCTGCGCCGAGAATTGAGGCAGTCATCGTTCCGAACGAAATGATTGGTGCCATCATCGGACCTGGAGGAAAAATCATCCAAGGCTTACAAAAAGAAACACAAACCACCATTACCATTGAAGAACTTGCAAATGGAGAAGGTTCCGTTCAAATTCTTTCCAACAATGGACCGAACATGGAAGAAGCATTGAGAAGAATTCGCATGATTGCTTTCCCACCCCTTGTGGAAGATGGTGCTACCTATGAAGGGAAAGTGAAATCCGTAAAAGAATTTGGATGTTTCGTAGAAATCATTCCTGGTACAGATGGACTTATCCATATCTCTGAATTCTCTTGGGAAAAAGTAGGTAAAATGGAAGATGTTTGTAAAGAAGGTGAAGTGCTTTCTTTCAAAGTGGTTGGAAAGGATCCTAAAACGAGAAAATGGAAACTTTCCCGTAAAGTATTGCTTCCTAAACCAGAAATGAATTAATCTGAAACCAAGCATGCGCTTAGGTTAATTTTTTCTTCACAATTCTGTAACTTCTAAAGATTAGTTTTACACAAAATTTAAAAAATGAAAAGAATTCTACTTATCTCAACGTTGCTATGTGCCGTTGTGTCTTTCGGACAAGCTTTTGAAGCAGTAAACTTTACAGGTGCAGCAAATGCCAATGGTTGGACTACACACTCAGGTACAGCTGGACAATTGCTTGCCATTACTACGCCATCAAACAGCGGGAGCAGTTTGGCATTTCCATTATTGGAAAACTCAGTTGGTAACCGTTTACAATTGACCGCTGGTAACAGTGAGGATATTAATAAACCTGTTTTAAATGTTGCTGGGACTGGTTATTTTTCATTCTTGATGAATGTTCCAACAACCGTTGGACTTCATGCGAATGGCGGTGCTGGTGACTATTTTATCGGCTTTGGTGGAACCAGTGGTGCTATGGTAACCATTCTTGCGGGACGTGTTTTCGTAAAAGCAGGTGTAACGCCAAACACTTTTGTTTTAGGTCTTGTTAACCAAAGTGGCACAGGAACCGCTTCAAGTTTTTTGCCTACTGAATATCCTGTGGGAACCACTGTTTTTGTGGTAGTTAAAGTAAATGCTACGACGCTGCCAAACATCACTGCGTCCATGTGGGTTAATCCTATTCCAGGTACGATTGAGACGCCAGCGAATCTTATAAACAACAGTGGAGCGAATCTTTTGGCAAACTTTGCTTCTGTTTTTATTCGTCAAGGAGGAACTGCCGGTGCGGGTACAGGAAACGTTGAAATCGACGAAATCAGGGCAGGTGCTACTTGGTACCAAGTGACACCATGTAACACACCAACTACATACTACGCGGATTTAGATGGAGATACCTACGGAAACCCTAACGCGCCTGTAAATTCTTGTTTGCCATTGCCAGGATTGGTTTTGAATAACCAGGATTGCAATGACACTGTTGCTGCCATCAACCCTACCTTGGTTTGGTACCAAGATGTTGATATGGATGGTTTTGGAAATGTCAGTGTAACCCAAACAGGTTGTACAGCGCCAGCTGGATATGTTGCCAACAGTACAGATTGCGATGACAATGACTCAACAGCAAATGGTTTCACAACCTTTTACCAAGATGTAGACATGGATGGTTTTGGAAACGTTGGTGCGCCTTTGTTAAATTGTGGTCAACCTGTAGGTTATGTGTCGGACAGTACGGATTGTGACGATTCTGACAGTACTTCTTACCCAGGGGCCATCGAAGTTTGTGACGGTGTTGATAACGATTGTGACAATAACATCGACGAAGGTTTAATCCAAACATTGTACTATGAAGATGCCGATTTAGATGGTTTCGGTTCAACTGCTTCCATACTTACTTGTGAAGTGTTAGGCGCTGGTTTTTCATTGGACAGCACGGATTGCGACGATTCAGATTCTACTATTCACCCTGGAGCTAACGAAATCCTTAACAATGCAATCGATGAAAATTGTGACGGTGTAGACAATTACGCTGGATTGAATGAAGCGCAATTGGTATCGTTTAATTTGGTACCGAATCCTGCACACAATGCATTCCAGATTTCAACGCAGTTGACAACCGGATTTGTTCTTCAAGTGATGGATATGAAAGGTGCAATCTTGTTTACTTCAAACAATGTTGCCAATGGCACCTTGGTTTCTACCTCAAATTGGGCTCCTGGAAATTACATCGTGAAAGCTTCTACACTTTCAGGAAGTCAATTTGCTCGTTTGGTGGTTGAATAATCTTCCTTTAAATATTTTGAAAAGCCGTCTTGTACGGCTTTTTTTATTTTTGCCCTTTTCCTTTTCACCGTTTTATTATCCTTAATTTTATGTTTACAATTTGAAAACAACCAACGGTGAAACAAAAATTACTTTCCGCTTTTTTATTGCTCTTATGTCTCAGTATTCGAAACGTGTCCTTTTCCCAATACTGGCAACAAGAAGTTGATTACAAGATTAACGTTACCTTGAATGATAAATCCAATCGTTTGTATGGTGATGTTTCTTTTGTCTATACCAACCATTCACCAGATGACCTCAAGGAAATGTACATCCATGTTTGGCCTAACGCCTATAAAAACGGTTCGTCTGCACTTGCGAAACAACTCGCCCACGAGGGAGATAAAGCGCTTTTGTCAAAGGATACAACCGATTTGGGGTGGATGGAAAACCTAGATTTTAAAGTCAATGGGAACAAGGCCAAATGGAACTTTGACCCTAAAAACCCAGACATCGTCATTCTAACTTTTGAAACACCTTTAAAATCGGGGAGTGCCCTGACCGTTTCCACCCCCTTCGCCGTGAAAATCCCCTCAGGGTCTATTTCGAGAATGGGGCACATCAAGCAATCGTACCAAATTACCCAGTGGTATCCCAAGCCTGCTGTCTATGATGCAAAAGGTTGGCATCCGATTCCTTACCTAAACCAAGGAGAATTTTACAGTGAATTTGGCTCTTTTGATGTTTCGATAACCCTCCCAAAAAACTACGTTGTAGGAGCCACCGGTGTACTTCAAAATCAGGAAGAAATTCGTTACCTAGATTCCATTGCCACAGCAACCGCTGCCAATATTACCGAGTTGATCGCTTTGCCCGCAGGGGAAATAAGGGATTCTTTTCCCGTTTCTTCGGCTGAAAGTAAAACCTTGCGCTACATCCAAAACAATGTGCATGACTTTGCATGGTTTGCCGACAAACGCTTTAAAGTACTCAAAGGTGAAGTGAGTCTTCCGATTTCAAAAAGAAAAGTCACTTCCTGGGCGCTTTTTACCCCTGCCAATGCACTTCAATGGCAGCATGCGATTGAGTACATCAATGACGGAACCTTTTATTATTCAAAATGGAATGGAGATTACCCCTATGATGCGGTAACGGCTGTGGATGGTACCATCAGCGCAGGTGGAGGAATGGAATACCCAATGGTTACGGTGATTGGTAATTCAAGTACAAAAGAAGAATTGGAAGTGGTCATCGTACATGAAGTAGGTCACAATTGGTTTTATGGCATCCTGGGGTCCAATGAACGCGAGCACGGATGGATGGATGAAGGGATGAACACCGCCAATGAAATGCGCTACGTTCTCACAAAATATCCAGACAATACAAGAATGTCAGATATGTTTGCAGGCGGTCGCTTGCACATGAACAACCTCGATCACCACGATTTGGGCGACATCATGTACCGTTTTATGGCCGTCACCGGAATGGATCAGCCCATTGAAACCCCTTCGCCCTTGTTTAGCTCTGCCAATTATGGCGGAATTATGTACCAAAAGACAGGTTTGGTTTTTCAATACCTTCGCGGTTATTTGGGGGATGCGTTGTATGACCAATGCATGCAAAAGTATTACGAGACCTATAAATTTAAACATCCTTACCCGGAAGACATGCAACGCATCGTTGAAGGTGTTTCAGGAAAAAAATTGGATTGGTTGTTCAAAGACTTAATTCAAACAACCAAAGTGTTGGATTATAAACTTTCCAAGGCCAAGCACGATAACCTAACCAATACCTATACAGTCAAAGTGAAGAACAAAGGGAATGTTCGAGGTCCCATCGGTATTTCAGCGGTCTCAAAGGAAGGACAGATACTGGAGACGCAATGGACAATAACCAAGGGGTGTAGGGAAACATTAACGTTCAACGCGGACAAAAACCTGAAGGCGTTTGTGATCGATCCGAACCGAAACATTCCTGAAATAAACCGTGATAACAACCGCATTGATGTCACGAAACGCATGTTTAGAAAAGCCGAACCTCTTAGCTTCGAATTTGGGATAGGGGATCATGAAGCGGATAAAAACAATATGTTTTGGTTACCCATTATGACATTTAATCACTCCGATCGAGCGATGGTAGGCGTTGCCTTTCATAATTTTGGGATTCCTTTTAAATCCTTTCAATATTTCGTTGCGCCCATGTATTCTTTTGGGAGAAATACGGTTGGAGGCATTGCCGAAATCAGTAAAACCTGCTTTCCCTCACGCGGACCGAGGTTAATCAAGTTTGGATTAAGCGTAAAATCTTTTGGACTCAGTGAAGATCCGAAAAACACCACTCAAACTTTCTTTATCGCGGCTACGCCTTATGTTAATTTTAACTTGGTGCCGAAATCCACGCCCCGCGGATTCAGTCACGATGTAATGTTGAAATTGCTTGCGCGAATAGACGAATATGGGTTTGACAGAACCCAAGAATACGGTGCTAAACTAACCCATACGATTGGTGTAACGCGCACCCATTTCGGGTATCAAGGACAGGTGCAACTCGAGGGTGTACATGGAAGTTCGCAACAAGTGTTCATGCGTTCTTACGTCAGCCGGGTCTCCGTTACCCAACAATTCAGTCTGAATTACCTTAGAAAGAATATGGAAAGATCGTTGAAGCTTAGGTTGTATGGAGCCTACAACCTTCTTTATAATCCTGCTTCTACTGGGTATAATCCCTATGGTAGGTATGACATTTCCATGTTTGGAAGTGCGGGATACCAAGATGTTTTCGCAGAAAATTATTACTTCAACAGATCCTCAATTACAGGTTATCAATACAATGATGACATGGGAGGATTTCGTACCGCAAGTGACTATCTAAAAATGTCAGGGTATTGGGCTGCTTCAACAAACCTTACCGTTCAATTGCCTGTGAAGCCGAACATTTTTGTAGCATTTGCAGATTTCGGAGTGTACGACAATGGAATTGGGGTTGCAACCTTGTACAATGCAGGACTTGGGATAAACATTTCCGATGTCTTCGGCTTGTACTTTCCATTGCTGCAAAGCAATTCCATGGGTGACCTCTACTCCAATTACGTTCGGTCGGTTAGGTTGACCTTGAAACTTAATCCTTTTAATTTTCCAATCAAAGTTGCTAATCTCTTAAACCGTTAATTATGTCTGAATCAAGAATGTCATTTGGTCGTATTTTTTGGCCAACCCTCGTCGCTATTGGCGTGGCTTTGTTTTTAGGAATGGTTGTTTTTTTCCTTGTTTTGGGTGGGGTCATTGGCTCGTTTTCTAATTTTGGACCGGAACCTTATGCCGTAGAAAGCAGCTCAATCCTACACATGAAACTAAAGGGTGAAATCCAAGAGAAAAGCAACCAAGAATTTAATCCAAGTACCTTTAGCTTGAATTCGTCTTTAGGATTGCCAGATGTTTTACACGCAATCCACAAAGCAAAGTCAGACAGTCACATCAAAGGGATTTACATCGACATTGACGACCTAAGTTGTGGGATTTCTACTGCGCGAAGCATTCGCAACGCCTTGAAAGATTTTCAAACCAAGTCAGGTAAATTTGTGATTGCCTATTACCAAGGAGAGTCAATAAGTCAACGAGAATTTTACATCGGTTCGGTTGCAAAAGAATCCTATGCCTTCCCGACTTCAAACTTTATGCTTACCGGATTGGGTTCTGAGGTGATGTTTTTCAAAAAATTATTGGACAAGTTGGATGTTGAAGTACAAGTCATTCGCGGTGAAAACAACGATTTTAAAAGTGCCGTAGAACCGTTCTTTTTAACCCAGTTAAGCGATTCTGCGAGGTTGCAAAACCAAGTTTTACTCTCGGGGATATGGAAGGAACTTTCTACGGACATTGCAGTCAGCCGAAAAGTTAAGGTGTCCGATTTAAATGCGTGGATTGATAATATGGAAATTCTTAGCTGTGAAGCGGCTTGGAAACATAGGTTAATCGATGGTTTGTTGTACCAAGATGAGATGATGGAGAAACTCGCTGGGAAAGTTGGGGAGAAAGCTTCCTCCGACATTCGCTTTGCAGATTTCAATAGCTATGCGGGGACAGGATTTTATGAAGACCAAATTCTTGTGAATTCTCAAGATCCCTCCATTGCTGTAATTGTAGCTGAAGGAGAGGTAGCGAAAGGTGGGGATGGTGTAAACAGCGATAAAATATGCAAGTATTTCCAAAAAGTACGCAAAAATGATGAAATCAAAGCGGTCGTGTTTAGGATCAACAGTCCAGGTGGTAGCGCCCTTGCCAGTGAGGAGATTTGGCGTGAAGTAATGCTGACACAAAAGAAGAAAAAAGTAATTGTATCCATGGGAGATGTTGCCGCCTCTGGTGGATATTACATTGCGTCTCCAGCCGATTATATTTTTGCTGAGGCCACTACCATAACAGGTTCGATCGGTGTTTTTGGAATGATTCCATACACAGGGAAAATGTTTGAAAATAAACTTGGGTTGACCTTTGATCGGGTACAAACGAACAAACACGCAGTACTTAGTACCAATCGAAAATTAACCCCTGAAGAATTCGCTGGAATTCAAAATGAAGTTAATGTCATCTATAAACTTTTCTTAACCAGGGTTTCCGAAGGACGCAAGCTAAGAGTGGAGCGTGTCAATCAATTGGCTAGGGGTAGGGTTTGGACAGGAAGCGATGCAAAAAGAATCGGTTTGGTTGACCAACTTGGTGGAATGGATGAGGCCATCGCTTACGCCCAGAAATTAATTAACGACAAAGATTCGAAAGTAATTTACTATCCCTTGGTGAAGGAAGATAAATTCGCAACCATCCTGAAAATGATTGAAGATGAAACAGACGATGAAGAGGTGTCGGTTAAACATCAAGAATTACCGAATGAATTACTGCGTTACTACGAAGAAATCAAAAAGATTGAAAGTAAAATGGGAATACAAATGAGAATGCCAGTTGAGGTGGTCGTTCATTTTTAAGCCTTACAAAATTCTATAAAATAAAAAGGGGGCATTGCCCCCTTTTTTGATTTAGTTAACTACGTGTTTGATTAACCTTCGCTCGTAATTTTCATCAATCAATTCAATCGTGTAAACGCCGGGTGCAAAAACGTCTTTTATGAAATATAGGTTTGCACCTATGTTTAGTTTCACCTGTTCTTTATACTTCACCTTGCCATTGATGTCCCGGATGATAATTTGGGCGTTGCCTGTAGATTTAAATTGCTTCACGAAAATGGAGAAGCTACCGTGGCTTGGGTTAGGGAAGGCGCCAAATGCATTTTCCATGGTCTCACAATCGCTGTATAAGGTACTCAACAGTTCTTCGCTGCCATCCATGTCAACTTGATACAAACGGTAGTAATTCTTTACACGTTGGTTGTTGTCGTTGTATGAATAGGTTTGTTCTGCATTGCTGTTGCCAACGGCATCCAGATACCCTAAAATGGTCCAGTCGTAGCCTGTGTTTGATTTTTCAATTCTGAAATAATCATTGTTATGCTCTGACGCTGTCTTCCATTGTATGCGCACGACTTCTTCCTCACATGCTGTGGTCATTTCTAAGAATTCTACTGGCAAGGCTTGCGAGTTTGGTGTGCCAATATTGAACCAGCTGAAACCTTGGACACCGGTACTTGTGATGACAAACGACGTTGGATTCGCGACACCTGCGATTGCTGTATGCGTTCCACAAGCTGACCATGCGATGTGATTTTGAGCAGCTGTGTTTGATCCAGCGCTTTTTATTAAGCGGCAAATCTGTGGAGTCTGCATGCCTGTGAGGTTGTTTGCAAACAAGGTTACATCATAATTCACAGAGGCAATAGGCGAAGCGTAGTTATCATTGGTTGGCAGGACACTCCAATATCCATCAGCCGAATAGTTTTGTATTAAGGATCCAGAAGCAATCAATGGTAAGCCGTTGTAGAGCGGAGAACCAGCTTGGTTTGGGGTCCCGG
>CAMCWF010000035.1 GCA_945882095.1 Chryseobacterium gleum | reverse complement strand
GAAAGTACCTCATCACAAGGGATTTCAATCACACGAGCGCAACAACAACAAAAAACATTCGCCATTCTTGATCCATGGCTGCAGTATGTTTTAGGGGAAGATTGTTTTGCATTGAACGAATTTCAGACAAGTTTGACCAATACAGCAGGGACCGTTAATCAAACGACTTGCCCTCAGACAGGCATCAACGCTACCATTTACTATGACAACATGCAGACCTTGTGGACCACCACCCCGGGCACCGCGTATCAATGGTATGTAAATGGACAAATCATGCAAGCAGAAACCAATGACACTTTGATTCTTCCTGTGGATTTTGGGGGGACTTTCACGGTGTCTGTGTTGTCACCTAATGGATGCGACACCAGTAATTTTATAACGATTCAAGGATCCCTCCTTGTAATTCCGATGGATTATCAAGTGGTCTACATCCCTGAACAAGCTACAATTCATATTACCTTAAATGCACCCTATTCAGGAAGTATTTCTATTCAGGATATTCAAGGAAGAACCCTTTCCAAAGAAGTCTTACATGCGAAAGAAATCGAATTTCCCTGCGAACATTTGTCCAAGGGTGTGTACTTCGTTCGCATCGGGAACAATTCCGCGAAACGAATTGTAACCTACTAAGTCAACCAAAATTCCAACTTCGCCAAGTTTTCAACGGGTTTTTGTTGCGTGATTTTCCCATTCTGTCGAACCACCAGAAGATGAAGTTGATGAGCCACCACTAAATCCAGTTCATGGGTTGACAGCAAGATGCCTTTGCTTTGTTCTACGGCGATGTGCTTCAACAAGGTAAAGATCACTTTTCTGTGGTGAAAATCTAAAAACGCCGTAGGTTCATCCAAAAACAGAAGAGGTGTCTCCTGCGCTAAAGCACGAGCTATGCTTGCGAGTTGTCGTTCTCCATCACTAATTTCAGTAGTCTCCTTGTCTTTAAGAAAGGTCATTCCAACCTGTTCCAAAGCTTTTTTTACCGCCACCAAATCAGTTGGCTTTGCTGTTCCCATGGCGTTGAAATAGGGTGTTCTTCCCAACAAAACATAGTCATAAACAGTCAAATGGGGCACCCCTTGAAAACGGGTATCTACCCAAGCAATCTCCTTAGACAATGCGTCAGAAGCCAAAGACAGTATCGATTGATTGTGCAAAGTAACTTCCCCTTGTAATGCAGGCAACTGACCTTGAAGCGTTTTCAATAAGGTCGTTTTTCCGGTTCCATTTCGTCCCACCAACGCCAGAAGCTGACCTTGTAAAAGCGACAATTCTTCCAACTGCGCAATCGAATGGCGATACCCAATGGAAAGGTGTTTAGCTTGTAACATAACGGTTTTTAAAAATCATCCATACGATAAAAGGAACGCCAATGAGTGAAATCAATGCATTCAGAGGAATTGCAATGAGGGGTTGTAAACATACAATGGCAAAATCACACAGGCCCAGAAACAGGGCGCCAAGTAAAACATTTGCGAGTAAAAGCACGCGATGGTTTTGGGTTTTGCAAAGCATTTTAGCCACATTGGGTATCGCCAATCCTACGAAAGCAATCGGACCGGTAAATGCGGTGATGGTACCCGTCAAAATACCTGTTGTCAAAATACTCAAAACGCGAAACGACTTAAGTGAGACGCCCAGCGCTTTTGCTGAAGTTGCTCCTAAAACCATGGCATTCATAGAACGAACTTGAGAATATGCAAGGAGAATTCCCACCAGAACACATGTGAAAACATAGGGAATTTGATGCAGGGTTACGCGCTGTAAACTTCCGAAATTCCAAAACACAAATTGCTGCATTTCTTTTGCGCCAGCGGAAGCTTCTACCACAGAAATCAGGGCACTCACGAAACTTCCTAGCATCAAACCGGTTAGCAATAAATGCACATTGCCACGCAATTTTAGCGCTAAAAAAAGCATTAAAACCCCCATCAGTATTGCACCTACAATTCCTAGAACAATTAAGTCAGAATAGGCGCCGAACAACGTAAATCCTGCCATCATCCAAAGGGCTACCAACAAGGAAGACCCTGAGGTAATTCCTAAAACATCAGGACCAGCCAAGGGATTCGAGAACAAATTTTGCATAAACATCCCCGCGACAGAAAGAGCGGACCCAGCAAGGAAGGCCATGAGAATTCTTGGCAAACGAAAAGACTGGATAACAACGTGATTTTCATTTGTAGCATCATTGCTAAACAACGCACCCAAAACACTTGACCATGGGGTATGAATTGTACCCGTTTTTAGATACAATCCAAAAAGCAAAAATATGGCAGCCAACGCGCCGATTAACAAAAGCAAATTTTTGTTCTTTGTACTCATTTCACTTCTTTGTAAAAGAACATTTTACCCTTTGGTGCACCCCGTTTAATTTGGAGTAAATCTTTAAGTACCCAATCGGGATGGGTAGCACTTTGTTCCCAGTATTTATTGAGGTTATGCGCATAACAATAAATTTTTCCTTCGCGAAAAGGCTTCAATAGGTTTGCTTTAGGAAAGGAAGCCAGAATGCGTTTCTTCGAATCAAAACCAGGATTAAGCCATAGCTCACAGTTTTGCGCTTCAAGAAAAATGGTTTCTGCATCTGCCGCAAAACTTCCAGTCCCTTTCGTTTTCATCGAGAAGGTACAGAAATCGACCTCAGAAAGTAACTTAGCTTGAAAACTATCGCCCAAAGGGGAATACCAAAAATCGCCCGCAAAATTACCCACCAAAATCCGTTGACACGTGTTGCCTTTCGGCATTTGATTCGCATACCGATTGTACCTTTCACATATATCGTTGAATTGATTTTCAGACGTTTCAAATTGATTGGTAAGGGCTCCAAACAAAAGCAACCATTCTGCTTTTCCTAAGGGGTGAGTTTCACGCCAATCGTAATCGGGAATCGATAACATGCCAAGTGATGTAAATCGATTCAAACGCGAAGCATCCATTGCTTCCATGCCATCTGATATCCAAAAACCCACCTTTTTTTTCACCAAAGACTCAAAGGGGATTTCATTTGAATGACCTGTTTCCAGGAGTTTTCCTTGGTTAAATCGCTTTTTCAATTGAGGGTCATAAAGAAATTTTCCTCCCGCAACAGCATACACATGATCACGGGCATTCAACGCAGCAAGCATCCCAACTTGGGTAGCGGAAGTGGTCGCGATTTTTGCGTTTCGGGTATCGATGATTTGAAATGAATGCGAAAGCTCCTTGCACCGATCTGGTTGCTGGGTGAAAAACAATTTTTTCGTGGCTTGCAGGTGATCTGGATCCAAGATAAAAATAGCGATTCCAAGTTCCGATTTTTGGTATTTCAACCAATGGCTATAGCGAGAATGAGACTTAGGCATTTTGGTTTTAGCAACATCCTGACAGCCAATGAGTAAGAATAAAAAAGAACAGAAAAAAAGCTTAATACTGCTCCTTCTCATTTGGAAAATCGAGCGATTGTACATCTTGGATATATTCTTTAAAAGCACCCAACATTTCGGCATGCAAGTCTCTGTATTTTCGTAAAAACCTAGGTTGAAATTCATTGTTGATACCCAACATATCGTGAACCACCAAAACTTGTCCATCCACACCGTTCCCAGCCCCGATTCCGATGACGGGAATTTTTACATTTTGGGCTACTTCCGTTGCCAGTGTCGCAGGGATTTTCTCCAAAACAATTGCGAAACACCCTGCTTTTTCCAAGGCAAGGGCATCTTCTTTCAAGCGATTTGCTTCCTCCTCTTCTTGCGCTCTTACTACGTAGGTTCCAAATTTATAAATGGATTGAGGGGTTAGTCCCAAATGTCCCATGACAGGAATTCCCGCGGTCAAAATTCGTTGGATGGACTCAATGATTTCAAGCCCACCTTCCATTTTTACTGCATGTGCACCGGTTTCTTTCATGATGCGAATGGCACTGTTTAAAGCCTCCTTTGAATTTCCTTGATAACTACCAAAGGGAAGGTCAACAACAATAAGCGCACGTTCGACGGCACGTACTACGGAGGATCCATGATAAATCATTTGATCCAAAGTTATGGGCAAGGTGGTTTCGTGTCCCGCCATGACATTCGATGCAGAATCTCCAACCAAAATAACATCAATACCCGCCTCATCAAGGATCCTGGCCATTGAGTAATCGTAACCCGTTAACATTGAAATCTTTTTCCCATGGGATTTCATTTCATGTAAGGTATGCGTGGTTACTTTTTTAACAATTTTATGAATTGACATTTCAAATGATTAGGTCTCAAAGTTACGAATACACATCAAAAACACCTAAAATAGATCAACGCACCGTTGTGGATAATAAAAGAGGGAAATGGTCGAGGCATTTAAAATCTGCGTAAATTTGTTCGTTGTCCGGTAAAATAAACTAAATGCAAACAAATTCACAAAAAACAGCGACCATTATCGGAGCGGGATTGGTTGGGTCTCTTTGGGCCGTATATTTATCAAAAGCGGGATATAAGGTCACGATCTTCGAACGTCGCTCAGACATTCGTCAAGCCGAAATCTCAGCAGGAAAATCCATCAATTTAGCGCTTTCAGTGCGTGGTTGGACTGCATTGGATAAAGTAGGCGTTGGCGATGAAATTCGTAAAATTGCCATTCCGATGTACGGACGAATGATGCATGATTTAGAAGGAAACTTGACCTATCAACAATATGGGAAGGACGGTCAAGCGATTTTCTCTGTTTCTCGAGGGAAAATCAATGCTACGATGATGGATATTGCGGAGAATCACGGAAATGCAACCATACATTATCAGCATTCGTGCGATAGAGTGGATACAGAAACGGGCGAAGCGTTCATACACAACGAACTTACCGGGGAGCGTTTCACGGTGAAGGCTGATGTCGTATTTGCAGCAGATGGTTCCTTCTCAAGTGTACGTTACAGTTCTTTCCAAAAACGAAATCGATTTAGTTACAGTCAGAACTTCATTGCAGATGGCTATCGAGAACTGTTGTTGCCTGCCAATGCGGATGGATCCTACAAACTAGACAAAAACGCCTTACACATCTGGCCGCGGGGACGCTTTATGATGATTGCCTTAGCGAATGAGGATGGTTCATTTACATGCACCTTATTTATGCCGTACGAAGATGACAAATACGCCTTTGATCGCTTAACATCCAAGGAAAAAGTAGATGAATTCTTCCAGGAGGTATTCCCGGATTTTTATACCATGGTGCCGAATGTCGCTGACGCGTGGGAAGACCATCCCTTATCTTCTTTGTCCATTATACGCTGTAAACCTTGGCATGCCGGTAAAGTAGCCTTAATGGGGGATGCCGCACATGGAACGGTGCCTTTTTACGGACAAGGAATGAACGCAGGATTTGAAGATTGTCGAGTCTTGTTTGAGCTAATGGAAAAGCACCAAGAGGATTGGCCACGCGTATTCGAAGCATATAGCATCGTTCGAAAACCGGATGGTGATGCCTTACAAGATTTATCGCTTGATAACTACTTAGTGATGCGGGATTATGTAGCAGACCCGTCGTTTATCTTACGTAAAAAAATTGAGGCGAAATTTAGTGAGCTTTATCCTGAGCGTTGGATGCCGTTATATTCGCAGGTCACCTTCAGTAATATCAGATACAGCGAAGCCTATCAGCAAGGACAGGCGCAAAATGGCATCATGGACGAGGTCATGGCCATGGAAGGGATTGAAGAACGCTGGGATTCGGAGGACGTAATGAAATTGTTATTAGAGAAAAGTGCTCATTTTAATTTTAGCCATGCGTAGAATATTGATATTTTCTTTTGTATTACCTTGTGTATTATTCGCACAAGAGTATGGTTTTAAAAAAGGAACCAAAGGAAATGATTATTTATTGGTCAAAAATACAGGAATCACCTTTGCCATTGGCCCCACTTGGCAATTGACCCCCAAAACAGAAACCTACGAACGTATGGTTGGCAACAGCCGTGGGATTTCGAGGATAGACCCTGCAGGAAAAATTGGATTTTACGGTGAATTTGGGTACGTGATTTTCCCTAAATGGAAAGGCTTAATTCCCATCAAAGCACTCAAAAAAACAAGGTTGTTGGATTACATGGACATGGCCATTGGATACAGACAATACCGCGGGATTGAAACCACGCAAATCGATTTCAGCAATGCGCAGGGCGTAATCACCTCAAGTTCTGAAGGACACGGAACCTACTCCAATGGTTTGGCGTTCGGAAGGTTTGACGCCCATACCCTGCTCTATGTAGGGAAAAAGAAAATTGACAAAGCCAGAAAATACTTCATAGACCAATCTTTGGGAATCAACGTGGATTATGCCCTTCTTGGAAAAAACAAGGATTATGAGAATACATCTGTAATCCTAAAACCCCAAAAATTTTACAATCCTTTGGTCATACAATTGCATTATTCTCTTGGGTATGGCATTCGCTTGAACCGCGCTTGGATGTTAATTCCGGGGGTGTCTTTGCCGGTTTTAAACCTTTCTCAATGGTCAGGATGGAACGCTAAAATGAATTGGTTTAGTTCAACCTACTGGCCCATTCAAGGGCAAATTCGATTGATTAAATTGTTTGAAAGACAACCCAAATGTGGGGCGTATGGCGATCCATCAGATGTAGAGAAAAACAAAGGTTTTCAGGATAAAAACTAATTCAACCAGTGTTCTGCGATGTGCTTGGGTGCCTTTTTTCGAAAACGCTTAACCACATCATCGCGTTCCCCAATGTTTCCAATTTTTAACAAATCTGAATACACTACCTTTCCATCGCGGAAAAACAAAAACTCAAAGGTAACGGAGGAAATGTCTGCTTTATACAAGCTGTAAAGGGTGGCCCTTTCCAATGCATCCTTAAATGAAATGTCGCTTTTCGAAGATTTGAACTTTTTATCATAACCCTTGACACTGACAACACAATAGGTTTGAATGTTCTTTGCTTTCCAAGACAACATAGAACTATCTGAACTTAGCTGCAAAGCTGTGCCACCTTGTTTGACAATGTTTGTAGCAGGGATCGTTTGTATCTTCATAGGATTTAAAATTTCACACAAGTTTACCTCTAAGGCATACCTGTCCTCCAATTTTTCAAATTGTGCAATGATGACACATTCTTTCAATTTCAACCCCTGAGCGAAGCATTGAAAACCAACCAAAACCAAAACAGAGAAAAGTAAACATCGCATGTGCAAATTTATAAAACTTGGAACGATATTGTCCCTTGGGTTAATAATCATTTTGTTAGGTGCCTAATCCTTCGTCTCTTCAATCACCTTGAAAATTTCTCCAGCATAGTAATTTGATTGCTCAACCGTAATGTTTAAAGGCGGCGCCAACCTAAAACTATTCGGATGGGAAAGAAACCAAAAGGTCAACATGTTCTTTTCCAAGCAAAGCTTGACAATCTTTTCAACGCGTTCCGCAGAAACCATATCAAAGGCAAACATCAATCCTTTGTTTCTCACTTCAACAATGTCGGGATGAGCGCCTATCGTCGAACGAAAAATTTCAGCAACAACCTGAACATGGTCCAAATCAATTTCTGTTGTCAAAACATCAAGAAATGCAGTGGCTGCAGCGCAAACAACGGGATGACCGCCAAAGGTAGTAATGTGGCCCAACATTGGGTCGTGGGTAAATGCCTGCATCCATTCTTGACGGGTTACCAAGGCACCAATGGGCAACCCTCCCCCCAAGGCTTTCCCTAAGGTGAGTACATCGGGTACGATACCAAAATGTTCAAATGCAAAAAGTTTTCCTGTCCTTCCCAACCCACATTGAATTTCATCCAAAACCAACATGGCTCCCACTTCATCACATCTTTTTCTTAATGCATGCATGTATGCAACATCTGGGATGCGAACGCCTGCATCGCCCTGTACGGTTTCTAAAAATACACCTGCGGTATTTTCCGTGATGCAATCCAATTCATCAAACCGATTTAAGTTGATAAAACGAATCCCCGGCAATAACGGACGAAAATTTGTTTTCTTCACTTCATTGGATGAAACGCTCATAGATCCTTGCGTGCTACCGTGATAGGCGCCTTTGAAAGCGATGATTTCACTTCTTCCCGTTACGCGTTTCACCAATTTCATTGCAGCTTCAATCGCCTCAGTTCCTGAATTGACAGGGTAAACAGCATTCAATGTATCTGGTAACAGTTTCAGTAAGGCATTCGCGAAAGAAACCTGTGCATCTTGAATAAATTCACCATAGACCATTACGTGCATGAATTCATCCACCTGTTTGTGAATGGCTGCTTGAATTTTAGGATGGCCATGTCCAATTGAACTGACAGCAACACCAGAAATTAGGTCGGCTATTGCGTTGTTGTTATGATCGTATATAAACAACCCCTTGGCGCTTTTAACGTGAATCAAGAATGGAAAGGGCGTAGTTTGTCCCAAGGAAGATTGAAAAAATTCAGACACATTCATGGTGCTAAAATACGAAGTAAAAAAAATCCCCGAGCGAACCCGGGGATTGAATTTGAAAATTAATGTTTGGCTTATCAGCGAATGACTTCCTTCAATACATCTGTAGCACGCTCGCCGTTGATGATTTGAATGTAGTACACACCTGGTGCTAAGTTTAAGTCTGTAACTCCAAACATGTTGATGCCTGGTTTAACCTCTATGCTTCGGTTCAACAACATCGCGCCTTTGGTGTCTTTCACCATTAAGGTACCTTTGCCAACCAAATTCTTGTCGTTCAAGACCACTTGGAAAGCACCTGTACTTGGATTCGGATAAGCAGTGAAGTAACCTTTGGACCCACCTGCACAAGAAACATTGATCACATCGTATTCTTTCGTTGTTCCATCCATGTCCACTTGAACCAAACGATAGTAGTTGTTTCCTTCCATCGCGTTTTCATCTGTGGTTGCGTAGTTCAACAATTGGGTGCTGTTTCCTGCCGCATCCATGCTTGTCAGCAACTGCCAGTTTTGACCATCTCTTGATTTTTCAATGTTGAAATAATCACTGTTATGCTCCGTAGCGGTTTGCCATGTCAAGCTTACGGTTCCTGACTCACAGTTTCCATTGAAGCTTAACAATTCAACAGGCAATGCTTGTGAATTCGGTGTACCTACGTTGAACCAACTGAATCCTTGCGTCGCGGTACTTGTGATTGCAAAAGCCGTTGGATTCGCATTTCCAGGAATCGCAGCGTGGGTTCCACATGCCGACCATGCCACGTGATTTTGTGCGGCCGTGTTCGATCCAGCTGATTTGATGATTCTACAAATCTGTGGCGTTTGCATACCTGTCAAGTTGTTCGCAAATAAGGTAACATTATAGTTCGTAGAGGTGATGCTTGAATTGTAGATACCTGCAGTAGGCAATACACTCCAATATCCATCAGCAGAATAATTTTGAATCAAAGATCCCGATGCGATTAATGGTAAGCCATTGTACAATGGAACCCCACCTTGTAAAGGAGCACCTGTTACATATTCAATGGTTAACTCTTGATTCACCCCTGGTGAGTTTGCAAAGGCAATGTCCGCATATCGGTTGTACGTCGCTGTTCCAACAGGGAAGAATCCATCATTTCCAGCAGTCGCGCTACTCGCAAAGAACCTTTTGAAAGGTCCGACGATGGTTCCTGTATTGTAACTTAAACTTCCTGGTGCTGCACTGCTTGACCCTAAGGTTAGCAAGTTCGCAGCCGTTGTAAACACATTTCCTTGGTTCATGGTAAGCACGTTGGTAACGCTCACCGGTTGTTGCAAGGTCAAGGTTGCGCCTGATGACTTATTCACACGCATGTTGAACAACTGTGTTGTACCCGATCCACTGATGGTTGCATTGGTAGTTCCTGTAAAGTTTACCAATCCAGTAGAGGCCGTTATTGAACCATTGTTTATTAAGTTCTGTGCAATGTTCAAACTGTCGTTGGTTAAATTCAAGTTTACACCAGGTCCTACATACACGTCTTCAGCATTACTTGTCAAACTCAAGGTTGGTGTGTTGTTTCCAATACATACACCACCACTTGCTTGGTTAACGGTGAACACTTCATTATTGATAACGGGCTGTACCGCACCAGACAAACGAATGTAATGACCCGCTGCTTGTTTTTGGTACCAGTTGGTCGAAGTTGACCAGTCTGTTCCGGTTAAACCTCCCCAAAGTAAAGCATTTGTATTAATCATACCTATTAATGCTACATCAATCGGTTGGTTGAAAGTAACTACCATGGTGTCATTGCCAATACATCCTGTACTTGCATTTTGAACTGCCCAGTTCAAAACATACGTACCTCCGTATGAACCTGTGAACGTAGTATTATTTGAGGTCTGAAGGGACCAAACAGCATTTGCATTGGTACCACTCACTAAGGTCCAAGTTCCATTTTGTCCAGCTGCCAAGGCATTTCCACCAAGCAATACACTATTCTTACCACATGTTACCGCACCTGTAATGCTTGATCCAGAATTGGACGCTGGTGTTGCATTTACAGTTACCGTAACTGCTGTACGTGTAGGACTTAAACAAGGTCCGCTTACACCTTCCATATAGTAAGTAACATTATTGTTCAATGGTGCGGTCGTATAATTCTGCGTTTGTCCAATCGATGCTCCACCATTTGGTACAGTGTACCAATTACAGTTGGCAGATGCCGCAATGGTAGCAGGCTGTCCAGCACATATTGTTGGGCTGTTAGCTGATGGAGCTGCAGGAATCGCATTTACCGTTACCGTTACCGGTGTTACTACGGAAACACATCCAGTACCTGTCCAAGTAATTTTCGCAATTCCATTTCCTGAACGTCCTGTCATTGTTCCACCTGAAGGGTTTGGCAATACAGTATTACCAGAAATGAGTTGTGTATTTGTCAATTGGTAAGCTGCGGTTGGTGTATAACCTCCTGGAATCCAAGAAGCTGCAGTATAGGCATAAGATGAACCACCTGAACCCGTAGGCCAACTTGAAACACCCCCATACCAGCCGCCGCCTCCGCCTCCATTTGCCCAGTTGTCTGAACCACGCGCACCACCATTCCATCCACCTGTAGAACAGTTGTTTGAGTAAGGTGTCGGATTCGAGAAACCGAATGACCCCGGTACATTGGTGTTGTTAGAAGAACCACCACTGTTAACAGTTGATCCGATTACATTCACACCATTGGCGTTAAAGTTTGGCGCTGAGGCCCCACCTCCATCGTTTCCTACGTAAGCAACACCTTCGTAGTTGTTACCATGGCGACCGCCGCCTCCACCTGCTACCAAGATTCTTGAGTAAAGACCAGCGTTGTCATTCCAGTTACCACCCACCAATCGGAAGTCGGTTGCCCCACCACCACCGGTAGATCTCCAAGAAGATCCCAAACAACCCGTTCCTTGTCCACCAACAAAAACATTAATGGTTGTACCTGCTGATAAATAAACATCTCCTTTTGCATAACCACCACGTCCTCCGAAAATAGCATTCGGATTCGAAGGGTCATTACCTCCTTGCGCACCCCAACCTTCTAAGGTATAGGTGCCGCTTACAGGCGCAGTGAAAGTTTGTACCGCACCCGTAAAGTTGAACGTTTGTGACCCACCTTGCGGTGTTGATGATTGAACATAATAGGTTGTTGTCGAATTTAAATTTGGCGTAGTGTACGCAGCATTTGCACCCAATTGACCCGTTGCATTTGCATTTGCATACCAAACATAACCGCTCGGGCTACCGCTAGCCGTAAGTACGGTGTTGTTGTTTCCACAAAGTGTTGTATTTCCAGCAACTACAGGAGCTGCAATTGGATTTACCGTAACGGTTACTGGAATTGCTGCAGAAGCACAAGGCGTTGTAAGTGAAGTAATAATTACTTGACCATGTCCTGTTCGGACGCCTCCGGTATTTACTTGGTTGGTTCCATTGTTGTAGGAACCACCACCGCCGCCACTTCCGTTGGAACCATTATGGTATCCACCAGCACCACCAGAGTAGCCGCCGCCACCACCACCACCACCGGTGTTACCGTGGGTTCCTCCTCCACCTCCAAAGCCACCTACACATATTGCATAAGATCCATGATTTCCTCCATTTCCTCCATTGGTGAAAGACAAACCTCCTGAACCATAGCTACCACCTCCACCATTGGAGTTGAATCCACCACCACCAGATGCTCCGCTGTTATTACAACCGCTACCACCAGCACCAGCAACCCCTCCGGAAGTACAACCTGTTCCTTGTCCATTGTTTACGGTAACTGCATGTGCATTAAACAATGCAGAACCTCCATCGTATTGACCACCACCACCACCAGCGACAATCAATGGAACA
>CAMCWF010000034.1:0-14348 GCA_945882095.1 Chryseobacterium gleum | reverse complement strand
TTGAAGTTATTTTGCTTTTGCAGAGAAATTCTTTTTCTCTCGAATTCTTGCAGATTTTCCAGTGCGCTCTCTGAAATAGAAGATTCTTGCTCTTCGTACCGCACCTTTCTTAACAATGGTAATTTTTTCAATGAAAGGTGTATTAACTGGAAAAATTCTTTCCACGCCAATGTTACCAGACATTTTACGAACGGTGAAAGTTTCGGTAGCTCCAACCCCTCTTCGTTGTAAAACAACGCCTTGGAATTGTTGGGTACGTTCTTTGTTCCCTTCTCTAATTTTGTAACTAACGATGATTGTATCTCCAGCCCCAAAGGATGGTAAGTCATTTCTCGTTAAAATTTCTTTTTGTATTTCGCTGATTAAGTCCATATCGATTCGTTTTCTACCCGAGTGAACGGGGGTGCAATATTACAAAATTTTTTAGATATTTCTTTTGATACAAATAAATATTTGAAAGAATCAAAATTAATTGATCAAATACATCATGATTATGACAAACACAATCACACCGTAAATGATGACCAACTGTTTATTCGGAACATCCATTTTGGCTGAAGTACCTTTTGATTTTGATTCTTTGGGCGTTGTTTTCGGCTTTTCAGCTCGTACTTCTTTGTGGGGATTCGGTTCGCTTCTTTGCTCAGACGCTTGGGTTAAACGGTACTTCTTCCAATTAAAGCGATACGAACTTCCCAATACAACTTCATCGTTTTCATCCAACAATGCATATCCTTTCAATCGCTTTCCGTTGATGTAGGTCCCGAACTGGGAACCTAAATCTGTAATAAAAATATTTCCTTCAGGGTCTGCAAAAAGTTCCAAATGTTCTTCAGCCACGTTGTCGTCCGATATGACGATTTGGTTGCTTTTTCCTCTTCCCACCCGAATGTGTAATCTTTTAGACATTTAACGTAATTATGCTTTGCAAATAATTAACAAAAATAAGAATTTCGGTTCATAAATTCCCGTCCATTCCCCTTAAAATTGTTTGCATAGCCCTTGGTGTTTAACTACCTTTGTAATCCATGGGTAAAATAATCGCAATAGCAAACCAAAAAGGAGGCGTGGGTAAAACTACGACTGCAATCAATCTCGGCGGGTGCTTGGGTGTACTTGAATATAAAACCCTCATCATTGATGCGGATCCGCAGGCAAATTCGACTTCCGGAACCGGTTTTGACCCAAAAAACATGGACAACATATATGATTGTTTGGTCAACAAAGTAAATCCAACGGACGTAATTGTTGAAACCAGTTGTCCAAACCTTCACTTGCTCCCTTCTCACATAGATTTGGTGGGTGCGGAGCTGGAAATGATTAACCTTCCCAACCGAGAATTCTTGTTAAAAGAAGCCCTTGAGAAAATCAGGGACGATTACGATTTCATTATTATCGATTGTTCTCCTTCATTGGGATTAATAACTGTGAATGCTTTGTCTGCCGCAGATTCGGTTTTGGTACCTGTCCAATGTGAGTATTTTGCCCTCGAAGGGTTAAGCAAATTGCTAAACACCATTAAAATTGTACAAGGCAGGTTAAACCCCGAGCTTGAAATCGAAGGAATGTTGTTGACCATGTACGATACGCGATTAAGACTTGCAAACCAAGTAGTAGACGAAGTTAAAACCCACTTTCAAGACTTGGTTTTCGATACCATTATCCACAGAAACACCACCATCACGGAGGCGTCAAGTCATGGAATACCCGTCGTATTGCACGATGCTTCTTCCAAAGGAACTATGAATTACTTGAATTTAGCACGCGAAATCCTCCAAAAGAACAATTTGACAAAAATGGGGAATTCGGAGAAAACAATAGACATAGACAATGGCTTCTAATCATAAAAAACAACCTGCACTTGGTCGCGGTTTAAGCGCCTTATTGGCAAATGACGACAAAGATTTGACCGCTTCTGGCAACGTTGGATTTGGTGGAACCTCGCTCATTCCCATCGATCAAATTGAAGCAAACCCTTTCAACCCAAGAACAAATTTCGAAGAAGATGCGCTGAAGGAGTTAACCGCTTCCATTATGGAACATGGCATCATCCAACCCCTCACCGTAAGGAAAACAAGCAAAGACAAATACCAACTCATATCGGGAGAAAGACGTTTTCGGGCCTCTCAAATGGCTGGATTAACTGAAGTCCCCGCTTATATCCGGATTGCAAATGATCAGTCTATGTTGGAAATGGCCTTGGTTGAAAACATCCAACGAGAAAATTTAAATGCCATAGAAGTGGGAATTTCTTATCAACGTTTGATTGAGGAATGTGCCTTAACGCAAGAACAATTGGGAAAAAAAGTCTCAAAATCACGTTCCGACATTGCCAATCACCTTAGATTGTTAAAATTACCCGCATTGATTCAAGCGGCTGTTCGTGATGGCGTAATCAGCATGGGACATGCGCGTGCTTTGCTAAGCATCGAAAACGAAGGAGACCAACTGATTGCATTCAATGCAATCATCGCTCAAAATCTTTCCGTTCGCGAAGTAGAAAATTGGAAGAAAAACCCAAGTCCTGCGAAAAAAGTGGGCACAGGAAAAACGCAACATCCCCTCGAATCAACCTTGCATACCCTCATTGGTTTACCTGTGAAAATTCAACAAAATTCCAAGGGAAAAGGGAAAATGGTACTCTCCTTTAACAACGAACAAGAATTAAATCTTTTGGTCGGAAAGCTTAAGAAAAAATGAAAATCTTTTTCACGGCCTTTGCCTTGTACTTTGTCTTTTTAGGCTTTGCACAGGATACGACTGAAAACAAGAAACCCAAAGAAATACACCCCTACAAAAAAGCTTTGTTTTTATCAGCGGTGCTTCCTGGAGCTGGACAGGTGTATAATTCAGTGCATACGGAAGGAAGAAAAAATGCCCACTGGAAAGTTCCTTTGATTTACGCAGGATTGTCCGGTGCCGTTTATTTCATCATTCAAAACCAACGTCAAGTTCAATCGATAAAAACGGAATACAACCAGCGAAAAATAGGTGGAAACCTGGATCCAACATGGTTGGATTATGACAACATCGCTTTGGTTTCATTGTACGATCAATATGCGAGACTAAGGGATTTTTCCATCTTGGGCTTGGGAGGAGTCTACCTTATTCAAATGATGGATGCTGCCGTTGAAGCACACTTTTTACACTTCGACGTAAGTAAAAACCTTGCGTTGGATGTACGCCCAGTACTCATGAATCGGACGACCGCTGGTCTTCAAATTGATTTGAAATTTCGTTGAGATAAGATTACTTTTGTTTGTATGAGGATTGCATTGATTGGTTATGGAAAAATGGGAAAAACGATCGAAAAAATCGCGCAAGAACGCGGTCATACGATTTCTCACCTCTTTGATTCAAAAAATCCCTTTGAAAATGCCTCGAACTGCGATGCGGACGTTGCCATTGAATTTACGCAACCTGACAGGGTTGTACAGAACATACAAACCGCCTTTGCACAAAACCTACCCATTGTGGTGGGTACGACCGCATGGCAATCAGCCCTTCCCGAAGTTCAAAAAGCACAAGCCATTCACCAAGGCAGCTTGTTGCATGCATCGAATTTTAGTTTGGGTGTAAATCTATTTCAATCCTTGGTTTCACATTTGGCAAAAATCATATCTCCCTACCCTGAATACGCCATCGAAATAGAAGAAATTCACCACACCCAAAAATTGGATTCTCCCAGCGGAACAGCCATTTCAATCGCAGAGAACATTCTTCAAAACAATGTGAATTACCAATCATGGCAAGTCGTTGAAAGCGAATCAGACCTTTTACAAAACCATGCCTTACCGATTACCGCGCAGCGCATTGAAAATGTACCTGGAACCCACCGCATACATGCGAAATCAAAAATTGACACCCTTTCGCTTGAACACGTAGCACATTCCCGCGATGGATTTGCCTTAGGCGCTGTACTTGCCGCTGAATGGTTACAAGGAAAAAAAGGTATTTTTACCATGCAAGACGTATTACAATTAAATCATTAACAATGGGCTTTTTATTCTTCTATTTGCTAATCCTTATCAACCCAATTCTCGGGCAATGGTGGAAATTGTTTGCAAAAATGAACAGACCTACCTGGGAAGCCTTCATCCCGGGTTATAACTATTATCAAGTTTTTAAAATCACTTGTAAAAAACCTTTTTGGGCACTGTTGCTTTTAATACCAGGTATTCACCTCGTGATGATGATGGTTGCCAATGTTAGCTTGTTAAGACGATTCGGCAAATTCTCTTGGGCAGATACGCTTCAAGGCATTTTCTTCCCTTATTTGGCTTTTCATAAAATTGCAAGTGACCAAAGCTTAACCCTCGCAAATCCTACCAATTGGAACAATGCAAAAGAATTGGAATTGAGAAAATGGGGAGATCACATCGTATTGTTTATGTGCCTTCCTGTCATCGGACATGTTTTGGTGTTTCTTTTTTCCTTCATTGGCCGAGAAAAACCTGGCGCGAAGACGCGTTTAAAGGAATGGGGAGATTCATTGCTGTTCGCATTGGTTGCAGCGAGTGTGATCCGAACCTATGTTTTTGAGCCTTTTCAAATTCCTACCGGTTCCATGGAGAAAACCATGCTTGTTGGAGATTTCTTATTCGTGAACAAATTGGCTTACGGACCTAAAGTACCCGTTACGCCCCTCTCCTACCCTTTGGTGCACAACAACGTTCCATGGGTAAACATTCCGTCGTATCTTACTTTCGAAAAAGGATCCTACACACGACTTCCAGGATTTGGAAAAGTGCATGCGTTCGACGTAGTGGTATTCAATTATCCATCAGGAGATACCGCTGTCTACGATCCACGCATTCCGGACGGATTGATGGGACATGATTACCATGGAATCGTCAATGATGAAGCCCTTTGGTTGTTTGAAAACGACCCCAAAACCGTACAAATGGAAGAAGACTTTTACGCGAAATATAAATCAGAATCCTTGAGAGAAAGCGACGACCGCATTGTAGATTCCATGGCACGCTTAAAGGCCAGAGAAGAGGTCTTAGGTTATTTTATCCTGACACAAAACCGCTGGAAACAAGAGGCTCGCGCCAAGTTAAAAAGAGGAGAGTTTCCTAAAAACGACGTAGCACAAACACATAAAGGATTGATTTACAGACCTGTAGATAAAAGAGAAAATTACATCAAACGTTGCATTGGTACCCCAGGTGATGTCTTGGAAATTCGTCACGCAAAGGTTTATCGAAACGGGAAACCCGCGCCCATTTTTCCAAACCAAACGCTTTTTTACAAGGTCCCGAAAAGCACCGTTACTTTTCCGACGGCTTTTGAAATGGAGGAGCGCTTCGGCATCGAAAACGCACCAGACCAAACCACGCGCATGGATTTCATGGAGGCGCAAGATTTCTACCTACTGAACCTAACGGCAGGTGAAAAAAAGGCCATTCAGAAAGCATTTCCCATGGCTAAGTTTGAGGTATACATTGAGGAGGAACCTTACATCAAAACCAATAGAAAACCAAGCAATGGTGACCTCATCAAAAACCTAAGGGTATACCCTAAAGATTTTTATGTGAACAATACGATGACCGATTTTCAACGGTTTACGGTACCCAAAAAAGGCACATCAATCAAGTTGACTGCAAAAAACATCGCTTGGTATCGTCGAATTATCACCGCCTATGAAGGTCATACACTGTTGGAGAAAAAGGATGGAAGCATTTACATTGATGGTAAAAAAGCAACGTCTTATGTATTCAAGATGAATTACTATTGGATGATGGGAGACAACCGTTATAATTCAGCCGATTCAAGGGTTTGGGGATTTGTACCCGAAGACCACATCGTTGGAAGGGCCTCACTTGTCTGGTTTTCAAAAAGTCCATATAAAGGCATTCGATTTGACAGAATATTAAAATTTGTAAATTGATTCCACGCTTTCCCACAGCCTACTTCCCCAGCATCCTGTATGTTCGGGAATTGGTGAAATGGAAAAAAGCAGAGATAGACGTTTCAGAACATTGGATCAAACAAACCACGAGGAATCGATGTGAAATCCTTACGTCTTCGGGAATTCAAAAACTCATTGTACCCATTCAACACAGCGAGTCCAAACAAACGATTTCTGCAATACAGGCAGACCTTCAACAAAATTGGAAAACACAACACATACGGTCGCTCACAACCGCCTACAAAAACGCACCCTATTTCGAGGATTATGAAACAGAAATTTTCGGATTCATTCACAATCATCCCAATTCACTTTGGGAAGGAAACTTAGTGTTCCTGCAATGGATTTTGAATGAATGGGAAATTCCCATAGATATAGAAGTGGCGACGGATTTCGAACCTTATGAAGAAAAAGATTTGAGAAAAATTCAATGGTTTGACAAAGAGGGTTCAATGAAAAAATACCAACAGGTTTTTGGCTTTGACAAACCCTTTGTACCCAACCTTTCTGTTTTGGATTTGCTTTTCAATGAGGGACCTATGGGAAGGAACTGGATCTTGGCATAAGCTGTTTGATTCGGTAGCCTTGTGTAACATTAAGATTTTGATTCTTCTTAAAACTATTTTATCTTTGAAGTCGCGATTCATTTAAAAACATCGCAAATTTAAAACCGATGCTATGAAAGTTTTATGGTTTTTAACTTTTACACTGCTTTTCCTGAATAACACAATTGCCCAAGTGAGTGTTTCTGGAGGCATGGGAATTATGAATGGCTTTGCTACACAACGAACCTCCTATGGATTTAACCTAGGCGTTGAAATTCCAAAATCGAGTGATTTAACTTTTTACATTCGCGCAAGCGCATTTTTACCAAAAGTTGAAGCCGATACCAATTACGCCAACATGACGGCATTGAGTCAAACAACTTTCCCATCGACATTAACAGTGCCTTACACCCAAAGGTCGTCAACCTTTTTAATTGAAGGTGGAACCAGGTCTTACATGATCAACGATTACGACAATGGCTTTGCGCTATATGGCGGAAGTGTTTTCGGAGTTGGGGTTAACACGACCAGCGCGAAATTTTCAAAAAAAGACTACACAAACCAATACCAATGGGAGGGACTGTATTCTTTACCGGCGGGAACGAACACAAAAGGAAGCATTTACTTTTTAGGAATTGGTGTGCAGGGAGGGATGAAATATACAATCCCTGTACGAGGTACAATTTTCTTGGACTTCACAGGTATCTATTCCATTCTAAACGTAGCCAATAATGATGCTGGGGCTCAAAGCATGACCTACGCTAAAATGAACTTTTTAGTCCAATTTGGCTACAGAAGGGATTTCTATTGATTGTTTGATTAAGGCCACCACCTCTTCCACCGCTAAGGATCCGTCTACCACATAATCTGCCAACGCATACAATGATTCTCTTTCTGTAAAGATGGAGTTGATTTTATTTTTTCTTTCTTCTGCTGATAAACCCTCCAGAAGCGGACGTTGGGAATCATTTTTTGCAAGACGCCGTTCAAGCTCCGCTAAGGACACATTGAGGTAAACCGATAGACATTTATCCTTCATCCATATTTGATTGTTTACATCCAGTAAAAACCCTCCTCCAGTCGCAATTACCCCCTTGTCGACAGTGTCTGGTTTTTGCACGAAAGCGGATTCTTGCGCACGAAAGTAGTCCCAACCAAACCTTTTGACCATTTCTTCGATGGAAATTTGATGTGCTAATTCCAATTGTGCGTCAATGTCAACAAAATTTAGGTTTAATTCTTTTGCCAATAATTTGCCCACGGTACTTTTTCCGCAGCCCATGAATCCGACTAAACAAATTGGTTTTGAATGCATTAGGATGAAAATAAAGAGATTAAAAAAATTGAAATTTTCTTAGAATCAAAAATACCAAAATTAAGGTTGTGTAAACTAAAAATTTAGGATATATTTGCACCCTCAAAAAAGAGATTCCGTAGCTCAGCTGGTAGAGCAATACACTTTTAATGTATGGGCCCTGGGTTCGAATCCCAGCGGGATCACTCTGATGCAAGCGCTTTCGTAAGAAGGCGCTTTTTTTTTATGCAATCGAGTTGAACTTGTTTAAACGAGATTCATTAAAAAAAGGGTAAATGAACTTGTTCATTGGCGCTTGCATCCACTGCACGTCGGTCACCTGGGTTGGTGAAAAATCCCAGAGGGATCACAAAAAGAGAGTGAGAAACAGAGCGAGAGCGATGATTTCTTACTCTCTTTTTACTTCATACTCATTCTCATTCTCTTTCTGTTATTTTTTTATAGCGAGAGCAATGATTTCTTACTTTCTTTTTACTTCGTACTCACTCACATTCTGTTATTTGATTAAATCCCAAACTATGCGTAGCATAGTGGACGCTATGCTTGGATTGAGCCCAATTTTGGGAATACGCGCAAACAATTCGTTGAAACGTTTAATTCAAATTCAACTTTTCGTAAATTTAGAAACTAAATTATTAAAAGATTCGGGGCGAACCACAAGCCCGAAACCTTTTATTCCAAACATGAAAACACGAATAGCAATACTTACACTTTTTCTCTTGACTGTGCAAGCGTTTTCATTTTGCCAAGATTCCATAAATTCAATTCCAAATCATAAGTTTAACCTGGATTTTTCGATGGGACTTCCAACCACATCAGCTGCTTACACAACAAATTTAAGATCCGTTAACCGATCCATTCACTACATAATCGACGATAGGATACCTTGGATGAGGTTACGAGATGGGAAACAAATGTTTCTTAAAGCAACGAGTCGTTTTCTCATATACGCTGCTCTCGATAGGCAAATCGCATTTAATATGATGCTCTATAACCATGAAGTTATTGGTCATGTTGCAAGCTTAAACAATTTAAACTACACACTTGCAGCCTATTATCAGCCAATATATTTATACCTAACGAGAAACCATACAAAAGCAATTATTCCTATTTTCCTTAATTTTGATAAAGCGAATTACCAAACACTAAATGTTGCGGCTGTTTATTTCAATAAAAATTCAAATTACCATTATCATTTAACTCAAAGTATAAATATCGCAGCCTCTGGTGTAATGGCTGAAAACTTGCATCGTATTGATTGTCAAGAACAATGGGCAAAAAACAATTCAATACCCTATTCTGATGCTACCACTTACCTAGAAACATCGTTGGATAATTTTCGATACATACAATTAGGCGATGAATATGGATTTGGAGGAGATATGGGTAGTTATTTGTTTAATTTGAATTTACTTTATAATCCGACTATGTATAATAATGGGAATTTCATATACGACAGCATTGTAAAAGATATTGATGAAAAATTCAAGATAAAATCAAGAGATTTTCACATTGCAAATTACATTACAGCGTTTTCTGATCCGAATCTTTATTTTAGTTTATTCTCAATTGGTAATTTTATTATTAGAGGGGAACGTTTCATGAAACTTCCGTTATTAAGAATAGGAAAAGTGAGATTTATGCCTGCTTTTTCTTTAGTTTTGGCTCCTTTTGGGCTAGAATACAACCTACGCACACCTTTGGTGTTTCCAAATAATAAAATGCATTTGCAATTTAGATATGGAGAGGCATATGGCAGAAATTACTACGGCTTGGGAATAAAAATGTCAAATCTTTTAGATAAGAATGATTTTATTATATCCCCACATTTCGAAGTGTTTTCACAACCCACTATGTATTTTGGCAATTCTAAATCTAGTAACCAACCGTTTCAAGAAATAGGAGGTAATGGTTTTATGGCTGATGTTTTAATTGAAAAAAAATTTACTTCAAGCCCTATGTATTTGAGTGCTCGAATTGGTTATAAAACTTCTGGTTTTGTTTTGGGAGAAAGCTTAAAAGCAACACCGATAATGCAATTTGGTTTTGGCGCTGAACTTACCTCTTTAAGAAAAAAGAAATTGTGAGGCCATCTATATTCTGTTTTGTACAATTAGTTGTTGGTTGGTTGATTGTTGGTTGAGTTTAAAAATAAGTTTCTCAACTTCTTTAGCCGGGAAAACAAAAAAGTCCACTTTGAGAAGCAAAGTGGACTTTTTTTTGAAACGAGCCCCAATCATGGAAAACGAGCTTGATCGTAATCCCAGCGGGATCACTCTGATGCAAGCGCTTTCGTAAGAAGGCGCTTTTTTTTATGCAATCGAGTTGAACAGGTTCTGAATAATCGAAATGCAAAATAACACGGGTACGATTGGATTGACCCTGTACGTTGTATTTTTCAGAAAAGAATTAGGAACAATTTGTAAATCATTACTACTTTGGTTTACTTCGCGGAATATAATTTAATTCATAGTTCTTTGCCAATTCTTAAGTGGATTAAAAATTCAATAGAACCAAGTTTTAGAATCAATCGAAACTGAATAAACATGCAAAATTTATGAAGCGCTTTTTAGTTACGGGTGGAACAGGTTTTTTAGGTGGTATACTGATTGGCGAATTGATTGATCAAGGACATTTGGTAGTTGTTTTGGCCAGAAGTGAGCGCAAATCAAAACAACTTTTATCAAAATTCAATTCCGAAGAAAGGAAAAGGATCACCGTGATTAAAGGTGACATTACGCTTAAAGATTTAGGTCAATCTTTTGATTTCATTCAGGAGAATAAGGGTGAAATTGACACCGTGTATCATTTGGCAGCGATGGTTAAATTCAATGAGGAATTGAAAGAAGAATTGTTGAAGGTAAATGTAGAAGGGACAAAAAATACGGTTCAATTGGCAGAGAAACTGGGTGTAAAGCACTTTATTCAAGTAAGTACCGCATATACCTTAGGGAAAGAAATGAAAGGCGAAGAAAGGCTTTACAGTGAAAATCAAGATTTCCACAATCCCTATGAACTTTCTAAGGTGCTTGCCGAACAAGCGGCGATGACCTATACGTCTGTCATGAATGTCAACATTGTGCGACCCTCAATCATTGTTGGAGATTCCAAAACAGGGCAAGCGGATTCAAATTTTGCAATTTATGGTTTCCTACGAGCCCTTTCAGTATTTAAAAACCGCACCCTACACGATGGATTTTCAGATAACTCGTTTAGAATTATAGCATCGGCCGAAGGCACCGCAAACCTGGTTCCCATTGATTATGTGGTTAGCGTATTGTTAGCCGTTCATGCATTTGGAGAAAATGGACAGATTTATCATGTGATTAATGCCAATTCCCCCACGAATCAGCACATATTAAATCGAATTAAGTTTTTCATGCAATATGACCTCTTAACCATTACCACCGATCCTTTTATAGGCTTGGATGACTTAAGCAGTAAAGAACGTGTACTTAACGATTTGCTTTGGATTTATAAACCCTATCTTGCAACGGATAAGATGTTTGATGACCGTCAAACGCAAGCCCTCTTACAAAAGAGCAATCAATTGCCATTAACCATGGATCATGAAATGCTCGATTTGATTTTATCTAGCGGCTTGAGTTAATATCTTAAGGCTTCACAAAGCGAACCACCCCGCGAGATCCATTGGTGAAACCATAATGCAAGAGATAAATTCCTGATTCCCATTTGGACACCTCAAATTTCATGGTTGATTGACTTGAAATTTCATTTTGATACATTACGCTTCCGTTGATTGCGTAAACAGTAAATTCCCCATTTTGAAGTGAAGTAAAATCTATGTTTGCACAACCGTCTTTGATGCAAATGCTTGGTACATATTGCGCTTCTTCAATCCCCAACTGAGCTGAATAAAACTGATCGATGGCCAGTAAAGTATTGTAATTTGAATTTTTTACTGGGCAATAAACTTGCAGTGAAGCTGTATAGGCTGCAACCAATGGAGGATAAACAAGGTAAGGTACAGTATACGTTGCCAATACGGTTGGCGGAACCAATGTGTCTACCACTTGCCATGTTAATGTAATGGTATCCATCAATGCGGGACCTCCGCCTTGCGTATAAGTAGAGGCTATGATATAGGCTCCTCCTACCGCGTTGTAATCCAAACTGCAATCCAATACCGACTGTGTTCCTAAGGAGTCAATTACATTGGGGATATTGTTGTTGTTAATGATCAATACAGTATCATTACCTGGATTTATGGAAGCGACAACATTGAAGCTATCACAAGACATACAACCACTTGCGTCTGTAACACAACACGAATACATTCCCACAGGAACATTGGTTAGGACAGAGGCTGTATTTCCGTTACTCCATTGATAAATATAGGGAGCTGAACCTCCGATTGCAGATACCGTAACGGTACCATCCATGGAAGTGGGCGTGCTTGCTTGTGTACCACTCAATATAACTTGAAACCCGTTACAAGGATTCCCTGAAATAATGAAAGCTGCAGATACAGAATCATTAGGTGTATAATAAAAAACAGAATAACTCCCACTGCAAAGATTGGTAATGGAGGTTGTTCCTTGTTGGTAAACTGCGCCATTCATGTACCAAACAACCGTATTTAGGATGACATTGTTAGGATTGTTGATGGTAGCTGAACCGTCACACGCATTTGGACTTGTCGCATCCACTACGGTGATTGGATTGACAAATTGTGCCGAAACCGCATTCGAAAGAAAAAGAAACGCAATTGCGATGAACGAGAATACTATATTTTTCATGCTTTTTTTTTGACTAAGTTAATACATTAAAGAACTATTTTTCCAATTAGGTCATAGAAATCTGCCTGCGTGACTTCCACATTAGAATAGGCTCCAAGGGGAATGTAAAGGTCAGGTTCCTTTTTCACCCGAACTTCATTGTCCACCTCGGGAGAATCAAATTCTGTTCGTCCGATGAAATATTCCCCTTCAACTTTGTCAAACAAAGTTTTAAAGACCTTTCCTACTTTTTCTTGGTTCTTCCGGAAACTGATACCGGATTGTAAGTCCATAATTTGATCCGCCCGGCTTCTTTTTAATTCCGACGGAACATCGTCCTCCATCGAGAAAGCATGTGTATTGTCTTCGTGGGAATAGGTAAAAATCCCTAACCGTTCAAACTCATTTTTGGCGACAAAATCTTTCATTTGCTCAAAATCGTCTTCTGTTTCACCGGGGAAACCAGAAATCAAGGTGGTGCGCAAAGCAATTCCAGGAACTTTTGCTCGGATTTCACGAATCAGGTCCTCTGTTTTTTCACGGGTAATCCCCCTACGCATGGCTTTTAGCATGTTCGTAGATCCATGTTGCAAAGGAAGGTCGAGGTAATTGCAAATGTTTTCCCTTTCCCGCATAACATCGAGCACATCCATCGGAAATCCCGCAGGATAAGCATAATGCAAACGAATCCATTCGATGCCATTTACGTCCGATAAGCGTTGAAGCAATTCAGCAAGGTTTCTTTTTTTATAGATATCCAAACCATAATAGGTTAAGTCCTGTGCAATGAGAAGCAACTCCTTCACACCCTTAGCGGCAAGGTCTTTTGCATGTTTTTCAAGCATTTCCATTGGCGTTGAAACATGTTTACCCCTCATCAGTGGGATGGCACAAAAAGAACAAGGACGGTCACATCCTTCTGCAATTTTGAAATAGGCATAGTGATTTGGGGTTGTCAACAAGCGCTCTCCTACCAACTCATGTTTATAATCTGCTTTCAAGGTTTTGAGAAGTTTCGGTAATTCACGGGTACCAAAATACGCATCTACCTCTGGTATTTCAGATGAAAGGTCCGTTTTATAGCGCTCAGAAAGACAACCTGTCACATACACTTTATCAACCCAACCTTTTTTCTTGGCATCTACATATTGAAGAATGGTGTCAATCGATTCTTGCTTTGCATTCTCAATGAAGCCACACGTATTAATGATTACAATTTCAGAATCAGAATTCGATTCATGTTCTACTTCAAAAGCATTTGCCTTGAGTTGTGCCATCATTACTTCAGAATCAAAAGTATTCTTTGAGCAACCCAATGTTACTACATTGACCTTGTTTTTCCGTGTGGTTTTCGTTTTCATGTATCGCTTTGGGTACAAAGTTAAGTTTTCCGAATCGAAAAACATTTTTTGAGTTTTTATAATGACTAAATTTGGCGACTTAATAAAGGATATGACCATCAACGAATTATTTAGGTCCTTCACGGATGCAAACTTTCAGTACAACCGATTCATTAAAACAAATTGTTACGACTCAGAATCTTTGCAAAAATTCGACACCCTTTTCGAGTCCATTCGCATCCAAGTAATCCAAATGGATTTAAGTGAAAGCATTAATGAGGAATTGCAATCCATGGGAAGGATGGATATAGCATTCACCCCAGAAATATCCTTGATCCGCAAAATTTTTGGTTTCCTTACGTTTGGTATTTCCAAGAAGATCTACATCAAAAAGCAAATAAAACATTACTTCCTTTCTTCAATCCACGCTCGGCACATTATGATCCATACCATACAAATTCATTTGAGTCAAGAGTAAATATCCTTTAAAAATAC
>CAMCWF010000033.1 GCA_945882095.1 Chryseobacterium gleum | reverse complement strand
GTTCCGTTCATAACGGGCGTAACAGACGCAGTTAAGGTTGCAGGCTGTCCAGCGCACACCGTTGCATTGGTTACCGTAACCGTCGGAGAAGGGTTTACAATAACGGTAGTCGTTGCAGAAGCAATGCATCCGCCCATGTCAACAGTTACAGTATATGTTCCTGCAGCAGCTGCCGTAACGTTTGGAATGGTCGGGTTTTGTAAGTTTGAAGTAAAACCATTGGGTCCTGTCCAAGTGTAGGTTCCCATAGCTGCGGTACCTAGCTGTAAAGTTCCTCCAGAACAAATAGGTCCATTGTTGGTAGCTGTAACCACTGCGCCTCCGCCGACAAAAGTAATGGTGACATAACCATGGTTACTGTTGTTTGCAGCAAGGCAAGAGCCTCCTGGGGGTAAGAGAGATGAGCCACCACCACCACCGCCACCGCCGTTTGCGCCGGTACAGCATCCGTCGTTTCCACCGCCACCGCCACCATAATATCCACCACCACCACCACCTGATGCCGTGTTCCAAGGGCCACCTTGTCCACCTTGCCCGAGCGATCCTGCTTGTCCTCCGGGAGGGGTTCCTGCCCAAGGGGCTCCACCGTTTCCTCCTGAAAATTGGGTACCACCACCACCGCCTGCACCATAAGTGTTGCATCCTTGGGCTCCGTTGGAGCAGTTCGCGTTCCCACCGCATACTTGAGAGCTACCTCCGCCTCGCCCGCCGCCGCCGCCGGCAACAATGACTCGGTTGTTCAAGGCTTGTCCGTTGATTCGTATGTCAGAAGCACCCCCACCGCCGAAGGAGCTGTAACCAAAATTACCACCAGAAGCATGTCCGGTGCCTCCACCGTTCCAACCGCCTGAATTGGAGCCTTGTGTACCCATTCCACCGACATAGATGTATAAGGTTTGACCGGGAGTGACAGCAATATTCGCTGTGATTCTTGCGCCATTTCCTCCAGTGGGTCCCCCTCCTTTTGCTCCGGCAGCAATAACGTTGATGTTGTAAACACAAGGTGGAACCACCCATGTTTGAACAGCCCCGGTGAAATTAAAAGTCGGGGGTTGTTGTGCGCGGAAATTAGAGATGAAAATAAGTATGAAAAGGAGTGAGAGTGTAAGGATTTTTTTCATGAAAATGCGGTTGTTTCTGAGAATATAGTCTGCAGACGTAAAGATACTCAAAGGGATGTTTTTTTAAGGTTGGAAATTATTAAATTTGAGGTATTATTTAATATTTGGAAACATGAGCTTAACACCTTATTCAGGGGCCTGGACAAAATCGGAAGCTGCGCATTTACTTAGAAGGACATTGTTCGGTCCAACCCATGCACAAGTAACCGCAGTTTCTCAATTAACCATGGCGGATGCAGTCCCGCTTTTTTAAAAGATTGGTTTCAAGTGCCTTCAAACCAAGTACAGCAATTGTTTTCCCATCCCATCCAATACTACACGTTGGCAGGAACCTGTAATGTAGGCATCGAAGAACTGGCCTTGAAAAAGGATGAAATGCTATTGTATCCGAATCCTTGTACAAGCTACTTTACCATTCGTGTGCTTTTAGAAGAAGGGAAGACGCAAGCGGAGCTAAGAGATGTGAATGGGGCTGTAGTGATGTCGTTTTTTGATCAGCATTTGTCTTCCGGTCTTCATGAGATTCCTTGTGACGTGAGCCAATTGCCTGCGGGAAATTACTTTGTAGTTTTGCGGAATAAGGAAGGTATTCGTAGCCATAAATTGGTAAAAACCAAGTAATTATCTCAGGACATTTACGGTTCCTGAAATCTTTCTCTTATCCTCCTTAGACTTGGATACAAAAACAATTTCCCAGGTGTAAACGCCTTCTTGAACGTCTTTTTTATCTCCATAATTTCCGCTCCAGCCTGTGTATGGATTGTAACATTCCCAAATCATTTCTCCCCAGCGATTGTAGATGGTTAATTTGTAATCATAAGGTTCAAATCCACTGGTGAAGATTGGTTTCCATTGCTGGTTATATTCGTCTTGGTCGGGTGTAAATGTATTTGGCACGTAGTAGATCAGTGGTTCTTGATAGCCTATGCGTTGGGTTATCGAATCTGTGCATCCAGAGGGTGAGCTTGCGTAAAGGGTTACATTGAAACCACCGGTTGTATTGTTGAAATTGTGAGATGCATCCACCTGATTGTCAGAATCCCCATCCCCAAAGAGCCAGGTATAAGCGGAAGCGCCTTGGCTTGTGTTGTTGAATTGAACGGTCTCAGACGAAGCAGTGAATTCGCCGGGAGAAAAGGAAAAACTTGCCACAGGGTCCGATTCCACACAAATGTAATCTTGGATTAAAGCGCTGGCCGAACAACCACTCACATCTACTTGCAATTCAATGTCATAGCAACCGAAAGCGCTAAAAGTGTAATTTACGTTTGGTGTGTTTCCTAAAACTTGTCCGTTTGCCAACCAAGTGTAGGTAGCGCCATTGATGGGTGCCGTTGAAAGCGTTCCCTGTAAAGGAGAACAACCCAGTAAGGAATCGGCAGAAAAGATTACGCCAGGGTTGTCTGAAACTTGCACCCACATGCTAGCTGTATCTGCGCATTGGTTTTGGAAAGGTGTAAATTGATACATGAAAGTTCCCAATTGCTGGGTATTTATCGCAAGAGGATTCCAAGTACCATTTATGGGGGTTGGGTTTGTGGATTGCGGTTGAAGGATAGGGGCAGGTGTTAATCCTAAGCAATAGGGACCCAAAGCTGTAAAGGTTGGTTCGGTAAGTGGCAATAAGGTAACCAAACAGCTGTCTTGATTGCTGCAACCATTTAGCGTACCGGTAACTGTGTAGCTAAGGTTTTGACTTGAGTTACTTGTATTGTTAAGAATTTGGTTGATGTTTCCCCCAGCTCCTGGAAATGCACCAGCGACATTTGGATTTGCATTGACCGCGTAGGTAAAACTTGCGCCTGTAGGTGTTGAAGTTATGTTTTGAAAGAAAGTGGTTCCACTACAGAGGGTGTCAAATGGCGCTATGTTTACTTGAATGGGCGGATTGACAATTACGCTGACAAAATCGAGTGATTGACAACCGGTGTTGTCGATTCCATTTAAAATGGCGGTAAAATTACCAGGCGTAGGATAGGTGATGGTATGAGGTCCGTTTCCATTGGCGGAGGTGGGTGTTGCGCTTTGTGTGAAATTCCAATTTAAGGTTGTACAGTTTAAGGAATTGGCGCCATTAAAGGTTACGGTGTTACCTGCGCAAATGGTAAGATTACTTGCTGTAATTTGAGGTTGAGGTCCTGCGAAAGTTCCTCCGTTTGGATTGTTGTTGTTAAACGTGAGCGTAAAACCTGTATTGGCTGAGAAATTATTTACCAGCAAAGCATAGCTTGTACCCGGAGTCATGGTGATGCTTTGAATGTATGCGTTGTAGCCTGCTTGGCATCCTGGAAATTCATTTAAGTCAAATTCTGCTAAAGACATTCCTGTTGACCCGGTAGCATTTAAACAGGATGAAGAACAACACCTCACAGGGGTTCTCGGTCCGCAAGGATCATTTCCATTCAGTTGATAAAAAATGAAGTCGATGTCGGCTGTTGGGTTGATTGGCGTGATGTCAAAGGTCAGTGGGCCGCCGGTCGCACAAGTCCAGTAAAACCATGAGGAATTTGATTCATCGGGTCCAGGCATGTCTAAACAAGTTCCTGGCTCGGGTTCATCGTTGTTTAATCCGCCACCCCCAAGTGTGGAAACACTGACTGGATTTTGGTTGCAAAGAAACGCAGCGCCTCCACAATCTGCACCCGGATTGGCGGTCGGCGTGTAGCTGTTGATGCACAATTCAAAAGACCCTTCATTGTTTGGAGGGCTTGAAATTCTGATGTAATAGGTATTTCCTGGAACAAGGGCTCCTTCGTAAAGCTGCGTAGTTCCCATGCCTGCTGAACCATTTGCACAATTTAGCTCGTTTATGGCTCCGCCACAAATGCCATCGTACAAAGCAATTCTCGGTTGTGGCATGGTACCACCGCCTCCGGAACCACTCGCAGATATAAGTAAATCCGTGCCTAATGCGGTAAATTGAAACCATACATCCTCTGTGGATCCACCTGTCCAGCACGCGGGTGCGGCATACATTCCAGGGGTAGAGCCTACATTGTTAAAAAAGGCATTTCCTGAACAGTAATTTAAAACATTGGTAATTTGGGTCGCTGTGGCGCAATCATCGCCTTGGCCAAAGGAAACGACCGTAATCAAACAGAAACAAATGATTTTGAACAACTTAGACATAGGCAAGGTTGACGAAAGTTACGCATTATCGTTGTCTAATTGTTAAAATAAGATAAAATAATTAATTTCCAATGGCGTCCACCTTCTTTTGGCGTTGCATCGGATTTTCTTTCGTTGATTGTTGTTTAAAAAGCTGGTATCTCGATGGTTGACTGGATTGAGGCCACGTATTGTTGTTTAAATCTACATCGGCGGTTTCAAGAAATGGATCCAGGCGAATCTCCTTTACTTCCTGATTGAAAATAAAAACCTTGGAAACCTCTTCTTCGAATTGTCTCCATATTTCAACAGGGATTCTAACCACTTCAGTGCTGTCGTTGGCGAAGGTAAATCTAATGATCAACGGCATAACCATACCTCCCTCGTTTTTGAAGTGTACCTCATAGAAGTGCTTTCCTGCATTCAACAATTCAAGGTCTTTTGCAGGGGTTTTTTGTTTGAATTCTTCGTATTCCTTATTGTCCAATCCATCCACCAAGAATAGGTTTCTTTTTGCATAGAAATCATCGATGAGTGAATCGCGTTCGTTGACCGTTTCTTTAATTTCGTTTTGATTTCTTGGCACGCCGATGTGAATGTCCTTCTCTGTGTCTTTTTCTTTAAGGAAAGCTTTTTCAAGGGTAGGATTTTGACTGTTTAGCTGAAACCACTTTACGTCTTTAATGGAAATATCGACCGGTTCTGTTCCGTAAAACCATCCCCGCCAAAACCAATCCAAATCCACTGCGGAAGCATCTTCCATAGTCCTAAAGAAATCAGCTGGGCTTGGGTGTTTGAATTTCCAACGTTCGCAATAGGTTTTAAAGGCGTAATCGAACAATTCTCTTCCCATGATGGTTTCGCGAAGTATGTTTAGTCCGGTTGCTGGTTTTCCATAGGCGTTGTTTCCAAATTGAAAAATAGACTCTGAGTTGGTCATAATCGGAGAAATGAATTTTTGATCTCCTCTCATGTAATCAGCAATTAAGTGCGCAGGTCCTCGGCGTGAAGGGTAACCGCGTTCCCATTCCTGTTCCGTAAGGTATTGAACAAAAGTATTCAATCCTTCGTCCATCCAAGTCCATTGACGCTCATCTGAGTTGATGATCATGGGGAAAAAGTTATGCCCCACTTCGTGAATGATTACGCCCCACATTCCATATTTCTCGCTTTCAGAATAGGTTCCGTCTTCCTCTGGTCTTCCGCCATTAAAGCAAATCATGGGGTATTCCATGCCGATCCATTTTGAATGTACTGAAATGGCTACAGGATAAGGGTAATCCACTGTGTATTTCGAGTAGGATTTGATGGTGTGTGCGACCAGTTTGGTGCTGTATCTTTCCCAAAGTGGATTCCCTTCTTTTGGGTAATAGGACATGCAAAGTATATTTTTTCCTCCAACGGTAGCATTTTGAGCGTCCCAGATAAATTTACGTGAACTTGCAAAAGCAAAGTCGCGTACGTTGGTGGCTTTGAATCGCCATGTTTTTGTTGTGGTTTTCTTGTCTTTTTCAGCGGCTTCTGCTTCTGCTTGGGTGACAATTAACACAGGTGAATTTGCTTTTCTCGCTTGCTCCATGCGTTTGCGTTGCGCAGCAGAAAGGACATCGCTTGCATTTTGTATTTCTCCCGTTGCGGCAATGATGTGGTCTGAAGGCACTGTAATGCTCACATCATAATTACCGAAAGGCAACGTAAATTCACCGCGACCTAAAAATTGCTTGTTTTGCCAGCCCGTCACATCGCTATAGACACACATACGTGGGAAGAATTGTGCAAGGGTGTATAGGTAGTTCTTGTCTTTTTCAAAATACTCATACCCTGAGCGTCCTCCTACAGCCATTCGGTCGTTGATGTTATACCACCATTTAACCGTAAAACTGATGCTGCTTTTGGGTGCAAGTGGGGCGGTCAAATCTATGCGAAGCATGGTTTTATTAATGAAGTAATTCATTTGTTGACCGGATGTGTTGGTGATGCTTTCTACTTTAAATCCCCCGTCGTAGTCAAAAAACCTTTTTTGGATGTCTCCAATGGATTTGAAGTCTTCCATTTTTTCTACTTCGATGAGTTTAGTGTCAGAATGTTCGTCGTAGATGTTTTGATCCAATTGAAGCCAGAGATAGGGTAGGGCATCCGGTGAATTGTTGGTGTAGGTGATGGTTTCTGTTCCGTATAATTTCTGGTTGGCATCATCGAGGATGAGGTTCATTTTGTAATCCGCTTGTTGTTGAAAATAGGCATGGCCAGGCGCTCCCGCGGCGTTACGGTATTCGTTTGGGGTTGGGAGTTCAATGTCGAGTTGGGAAAATTTCTTTTGTCCAAATAGACTTATGCAAAGCATGGTAGAGAAAATAAAGAGGCTTGTATATTTCATAACTGAATTGGTATTTCTTTCAAGGATTCGTTGGCGAGAAAACTAAGGGTGTGGTGCTTTCCTTTTAGCAGGTAATCGAGTTTGTTTTGCTGGTCCGGAAAGTATTGGGTGAGAAGCGAGAAGGATGCGAAAAGTTTTCCTTTTCGTTCAACAGTTTCCGATGATAGGTAGAGTATTAAATCCCCTTGTGCGGTGATTTCTTGCCCATCGGTTTTGAAAAAGATTTCCTGGTTGTTTTGGTAGAGCATAAATCCTGCCAGAAGGAAATGTTCCAATTCACTTTTGAGACTGTCCGTTTTAAGGATTTGTTCGATGCTGTAATCTTTACCATGTTTTTTTGAGGTAATGTAAGCAAGGTCGTGGGCGGTTACCCTAAGAGTGGCTTGAAATTGCTGTTCTGTGGGATAATATTCAACCTCGATAAAGGCGAAGTGGTGCTCATGTGCATTGAGCATCGAGAACCCGGAAAGGAGAATGGTTAAGAGCAGGAACCTTAATTTCATCGGTTCTAAAATTACTATATTTGAACCAATGCCACAACGATACCCTTATCTAATCTTCCTCAGCATCCTTATCTTGTTTGCATGTGGGGAGAAAAAAGCCTCGACTGGGTTGCAAGAAGGTGATTTGCTTTTTCAGGACCTGGATTGTGGCCCAATGTGTACAGCCATTGAAACCGTAACGGAAGGGGTAAATGGTCGAGATTTTTCCCATTGCGCAATGGTTATTGAAGAGAATGATACCCTAAAAGTAATTGAGGCAATTGGGAAAGGGGTGCAAGTTACTGCCTTGGAAACATTCAAGCAGCGAAGTAATAAAATACTGGCGGCAAGAATTAAATCAGTGAATCGAAACATGGTTTCAAGGGCTGTTGCCTATGCAAAATCGCTCAAGGGAAAGCCTTACGATGATGTGTTTCGTTTAAATAACGATCGATATTATTGCAGTGAATTGTTGTATGAATCGTTTAAAGTAGCGAACCATGGAAAGCCTATTTTTGAATTGGCGCCAATGACCTTTATGGACCCCGCTACCAAGGCGTATTATCCAGTGTGGGTAGATTATTACCACGGTTTGAATTGCCCAATACCTGAAGGAAAGCCTGGGCTGAATCCAGGGTCAATTTCACGGAGCAATCATTTGGAATTGCTTGATGTGAATATTGAACCATAATATGGGTTGGCGAATGTCTCGTTAATTTGTTTTGAATTCCTACCTTTGAAACCTATGAAACGCTTGCTTTTTTTAAGAGGGAAATTGAAAGGTATCTTCTTTTTTCTTCATGGTCATCGATTTTTCTTTGCACATCTATTTTCTTTTGTTGGGTCTATGTCAGCGCTGTCTCGTTGGATCCAAAAACATAAGAGCCTTGGCCACAATGATTTTTATTCGTTCAAGTTTGATTATTCAAGGAGAGAAGGATTGTTTGAATACGTCATTGATAAGGAAGCGTTAGACAGTGGCATAGATTATCTTGAGTTTGGTGTTTCCAAGGGAGATTCTTTTCGTTGGTGGACAGGTCGAATTTCACACCCAGAGGCGCGTTTCTATGGATTTGATACGTTTACAGGACTGCCAGAAGATTGGGGGCCGTTTAAAAAAGGGGATATGAGCTCAGGAGATTCGCTTCCCGAAATAAACGACACGCGTTATGAGTTTTACCAAGGATTGTTTCAGCAAACCTTACTTCCTTTTCTGGCCTCTTTTGACCCTTCCCGAAAAAAAGTCATACACATGGATGCTGATCTTTATACGGCTACGCTTTATGTGCTTACGTTGATTACTCCTTACCTACGTGAAGGAGACGTGATCTTTTTTGATGAATTCAATGTTCCCCAGCACGAGTTTAAAGCATTTACAGAGTGGACGGCGGCATTTTATATTAAATATGAAGTTTTAGGCGCAGTGAATAATTACTACCAAATTGCCGTAAAAATTACAAAATGAAAAAAATAGCAATCTTCACCTTGATTTTGATTGGAACCTTCGCTTGCCAGCAAAAGTTGGATGCTTGTGATTGTGGTAAAAAAATGGTCAAAGGAGCTGATGATAAGGAGGTAATGGATTGCCACGATTATTTTAGGTCTTTGGATTATGATGCACAAGAGAAATGGATGACAACTTCATTGAAGTGTTACATGAACGAAAAAAACGGGACTTCTTTAAAATAAGAAAGTCCCCCTCAAAGAAGGGAACTTCCAACAACAACAACTACAAAATTCCTTCGCGCATTTAATTTAACGAAGGAATACCTTTTCCCCAATGGGGAGCTGTTCATCTGGCGCAGAATAATCATTTCTACGCATAAAAGGTTTAAGTTTTAAGGCTTCTTTTTGTGCAATTTGACGCGGTGTCATTTTCGTTTGTAACACCATGGTTTTTTTACCTTTTCCATGAAATCTTCTTGGATCAAGGTAAATAATGCTTCCCTCTTTAAGTACATCTTGTTCCGGTATGGACTCGTTGTATTTATGCAGTTGTCGCAACCTTACCCCTGTTCGTTTTGAAATTTTATAGTAAGAATCCCCTTTTTGAGAAACAACATATCGCACCTTGTTCTCATGCAATTGTATTGAAATGCTGAGTGTGTTCTTTTCAAGGGTTGCAATTGCATTTTGAAGGTTTTGATCTGCCTTGTTTAGCCCTAATTCCTCAATGAGTTGTATGAGTTTTTCTGCGTAGGTTGGACTGGTTGCGTATCCTGCTGATTTTAATCCTAGCGCCCATCCTTTGTAATCTGTTGTTGCCAATTCAAAAAGTTTCGAGTACCTTTTGTTTTGGGTTAAAAATAAAGAATGGTCATTGTAGGAGTCTTCAACAGAAGCGTATACCCTAAAACATTCGTTTTCGGTGTCGTCATCCGCATAGGTTTTTTCGCCGTTCCAGTTTGAATGACACTTTATTCCAAAATGATTGTTTGATTTTTTAGCCAAAGCCGATTGACCGCATCCAGATTCCAAAATCCCTTGTGCCAAGGTTATGCTCGCAGGGATGTGGAATGTTGACATTTGCTTAACAGCGATGGCTTCATATTGAGAAACATACGTTTGTTTAAGATTCTCTTCAGGGGTATTGGCTGAAATGTTAGCGAGAAGGATTAAAAAGGATAAAGTAAGATAATGTCGCATGCAATTTTTTTTTGAACCTGGCCTATAACGCTTTGTCTGCTTAGAAGTTTCATTTTTCGATTTTATTCGATTAATTCGGATTAAATGTCAGTTTAAGCCGGGTATTGCTGTCAAATTGTCATTTAGAGACGTGTGGAATTACTTTTGACCACGCCGTGGAAACAATTACAGCATGGACATTTCAAAACTTACCATTCGCTCCCAGGAAGCAATACAACAAGCGCAGCAGATAGCACAAAGTCGGGGGAATCAAATTTTGGAGACCGGACATCTGCTTCTTGGTATATTAGAGGTTGATAAGGACGTAGTGTCCTCCTTACTTCAGAAAATGAATGTGAATGTGGTTGTGTTCACGAAGGCTTTGTCTGCGATTGTAGACAGCTATCCCAAGGTGAAAAGTGAGGAGTTGTATGCTTCGAACGTATTGAATAAAGTGTTTACGACGGCATTCGCAGAGATGAAGCAATGGGGGGATGAATTTCTTGCCATAGACGCGCTGTTCTTTTTTGGTTCTCAATCAAATGATGCAGTGGGGAAATTGGCGAAAGACAGTGGAATCGATTTTAAAAAATTTAAACAAAACATAGTTGAGATGAGAAAAGGAGAAAAAGTAAATTCATCAAGTCAAGAAAACACCTATCATTCATTGGAGAAATATGCAAAGAACCTCAATGAAATGGCCCGTTTGGGAAAACTTGATCCAGTCATAGGTCGGGATGAGGAAATTCGTCGGGTGTTGCAAATCTTGACGCGTAGGACCAAGAATAATCCCATTTTAATCGGTGAGCCCGGGGTGGGTAAAACAGCCATCGCGGAAGGATTGGCACACAGAATTATCAGTGGTGATGTACCTGAAAACTTAAAATCAAAAGTGGTCTATTCCTTAGATATGGGTTCGCTGATCGCAGGTGCCAAGTACAAAGGAGAATTTGAGGAGCGGCTTAAATCCGTTGTAAAAGAGGTGATTGATTCTGAGGGCGAAATCATTTTATTTATCGATGAAATCCACACCTTGGTTGGTGCAGGAGGAGGAGAAGGTGCAATGGATGCGGCAAACATTTTAAAGCCAGCTTTGGCACGAGGAGAATTGAGGGCTGTGGGTGCAACTACCTTGAATGAGTATCAAAAGTATTTTGAAAAAGACAAGGCTTTGGTTCGGCGTTTTCAAACGGTTTTGGTCGATGAACCCAGTACTGAAGACGCCATATCGATTCTTCGTGGAATTAAAGAAAAGTATGAGAATCACCACAAAGTGATCATCAAGGATGCCGCAATTATTGCTGCAGTTGAATTGTCACAACGGTATATTTCCGACCGACATCTTCCAGATAAAGCGATTGATTTAATAGATGAGGCAGCGGCTAAATTGAGAATGGAGATCAATTCAAAACCCGAGGAACTTGACGAGATTGAACGAAAAATCATGCAGCTCGAAATCGAAAGGGCTGCTCTGAAACGCGAAAACAATGCTGCAAACCTTAAATCTGTCGAAAAAGATTTTGGAGATCTCAATGAAAAAAGAACCTCGCTTACGGCTAAATGGCAAAACGAGAAAACCATCATTGAATCCATTCAAAAACATAAAGAAGAAATCGAGGAATTAAAGTTTGAGGCGGATTCTGCAGAACGCGCAGGGGATTATGGCAAGGTTGCTGAAATACGGTATGGAAAAATTCAAGACACCCAAAAGAAACTCGAAGCAGCAAAAGTATCGCTCTCGGAAATCCAATCCGAATCAAAGATGATTAAAGAGGAAGTGGATACCGAAGAAATTGCGGAAGTCGTTTCCAAGTGGACAGGGATTCCTGTACAAAAAATGGTTGAAAGTGAAGTGGGAAAATTGCTTCGGTTGGAAGATGAATTGAAAAAACGCGTAGTTGGACAGCATGAAGCCATTGAAGCCATTTCGGATGCGGTGCGAAGGTCCCGTGCGGGTTTACAAGATGCACGCCGTCCCATTGGTTCTTTTATATTTTTGGGTACAACGGGCGTAGGAAAAACAGAATTGGCAAAAGCCCTCGCGGAATTTCTTTTCAATGATGAAAATTCGATGATCAGAATTGACATGAGCGAATACCAAGAAAAACACGCAGTCAGTAGGTTGGTTGGTGCGCCTCCAGGATATGTTGGTTACGAGGAAGGGGGTCAATTGACTGAAGCAGTGCGTAGAAAACCGTTTTCCATTGTGTTGTTAGATGAAATTGAAAAAGCACACCCAGATGTATTCAACATCTTGTTGCAAGTGCTTGACGATGGACGTTTGACCGATAATAAAGGAAGGGTGGTCAATTTTAAAAATACCATCATCATCATGACTTCAAACCTTGGTGCACACATTTTACAAGATGCTTTTGAGAATGTAAAAGAAGAAAAATATGAGGAGGTGGCTAAGCAAGCCAAGTTGGAAGTTTTGGAATTGCTCCGACAAACCATTCGTCCTGAATTTTTGAACCGCATTGATGAAACCATTTTGTTTCATCCGCTTACGAAATCGAATGTGCGTGAAGTGGTACAGATCCAGTTGAATCGTTTGAAAGTTCAATTGTTGGAAAAGGGAATTCACTTGTATGTTGCTCCGGATGCTTTTGATCACATAGCCGAAAAGGGTTATGATCCTTTCTTTGGCGCGAGACCCGTTAAACGTGTAATTCAAAAAGAGGTGTTAAATACGCTTTCCAAAGCGCTTCTCTCGAAAACCGTGGACCAAACAAAAACCATTGTAATGGATATGTTTGATGGACAAATTGTCTTTAGAAAACCAGTATTGGCTGAAGAAGAGGTTTCGTAAGGTTTGTTTAAAACCAAGGATGTTGTCTATTGTTATTTGTTAAAAATGTTTTTAATTTGTAACTATTATTTATATTTGTAATATATATTTATATATAACAATTATGGCAACCTTCACAAGTTCACTTCCTGACGATCTGCTAAAAGCCCTTTCGCAAAAAGCAAAGGAGCTTTCCGTTCCAAAAAACACCCTAATCGAGCGTGCGTTGCGCATCTATCTAGAGCAATTGAATCGCGCTGCATATGTGCGTTCCTATAAGCAAATGGCTCAAGATACCGATCTTCAGATGCTCGCAGAAGAAGGCATGGCAGATTATATGACCCAACTCGAAAACGAATGAAACAAGGCGATGTGTGGTATACGGACCTCAATCCTGTCAAAGGAAGCGAGCAAGCTGGATTTCGTCCCGTTGTAATTATCAGTGGGAACCTGTTAAACCAATATGCGAATGTCGTGATATGCGCACCGCTGATCACAAAAATCAAGAATTATCATGGTAATTTGATCCTAGATCCATCGGAAACCAATGGGCTTGCCGAAAAATCTGAGGTGTTGACATTGCATGTCCGCTCCATTTCTAAAACGAGATTGGTTCAGCGCATAGGAAGTGTGAGCAAAACAGAAATCAAACACATTCATTCTTGTTTGAATGAGATTTTAACGTATTAAAAAAAAACGCGCCCATCGACAATCGAAGGGCGCGTTTTCTATATTTCAATCACGTGTTCTTAATATCTGTATAGATCTGATTTGAATGGACCTGCTACGGGAACTCCGATGTATTCTGCTTGATCGTTGGAAAGTTCTTCCAATTCTACTCCGATTTTAGCAAGGTGAAGTCTTGCAACTTTCTCGTCTAAATGCTTCGGCAAGGTGTAAACATCATTGTTGTAGTTGGCAGCATTTTGCCATAACTCAATTTGTGCAATCACTTGGTTGGTAAACGAATTTGACATCACAAAAGATGGGTGACCTGTTGCGCAACCAAGATTTACCAAACGTCCTTCTGCCAACACGATAATGTCTTTACCATTTACATTGTAAACGTCTACCTGTGGTTTGATTTCGATTTTGGAATCTCCATGATGTGCATTCAACCAAGCCATGTCGATTTCATTGTCAAAATGTCCAATGTTACAAACAATCGCTTTGTCTTTCATCGCTTCGAAATGCTTTCCTACCACGATGTTTTTGTTTCCTGTTGCGGTAACAATGATGTCAGCCAAAGGAATCAAAGTGTCTAATTTTTTCACTTCGAAACCATCCATAGCCGCTTGTAAGGCACAAATCGGGTCGATTTCTGTAACAAGAACACGTGCACCAGCACCTTGTAAGGAAGCCGCTGATCCTTTTCCAACATCTCCATATCCACAAACAACCGCAACTTTACCTGCCATCATTACATCGGTAGCACGTCGAATGGCATCTACCAATGACTCCTTACATCCGTATTTGTTGTCAAATTTTGATTTCGTCACCGAGTCGTTTACATTGATTGCTGGCATCAATAAGGTGCCATTTTTCATTCTTTCGTACAATCTTAATACGCCTGTAGTGGTTTCTTCTGATAAACCTTTGATGCCTGAAGCCAATTCAGGGAAATGATCGAACACCATGTTGGTTAAGTCACCACCATCGTCTAAGATCATGTTTAAAGGTTGTCCGTCTTCAAAAGCAAAAATGGTTTGCTCGATGCACCAGTTAAATTCTTCTTCGTCCATCCCTTTCCAAGCAAAAACTGGAATCCCTGCCGCTGCGATTGCCGCTGCTGCGTGGTCTTGCGTTGAGAAAATGTTGCAAGAAGACCAAGAAACTTGCGCGCCTAATTCCACCAAAGTTTCAATCAATACCGCAGTTTGAATGGTCATGTGTAAACAACCTGCGACGCGTGCGCCAGCCAAAGGTTTTGATGCGGCATATTCCTCGCGAAGGGCCATAAGTCCTGGCATTTCGGCTTCGGCCAATCTCATTTCTTTTCTTCCATATTCCGCTAAGGAAATGTCTTTTACTTTGTAGCTTAACTTTTCTGATGTATTATTCATGGTTTGATTTTTCATAGTGTAATTTTCATTGCAAAAATAAGGATACCTTAATCCATTTCAAAGTATCGTTAAATGTGTTTAATTTGGTTTCTTAATGCTTCAATAAACAGTGGGTGGTTGTTGTTGCTTTCCACCAATTGAATTTTTTCCCCACCGTGTTCTTCAAAAATTTCTTGGTACTCTTCACCGATTTCTATTAAAGTTTCTAAACAATCAGAGACAAATGCAGGACTGAAGACCAATAATTTCTTAGCACCCTTCTTTCCCCATTCAGAGACGACCTTGTCGGAAAAAGGCTCCAACCATTTCTTGTCCAAACGCGACTGAAAACAAACGGTGTATTGTTCAGGTTTTAGGTTTAATCCTTCAGCAATTAACCTTGTGGTTGCATAACAGGCGGCTTTGTAACAAAATTTGTTGCTTTCGTTGATTTCGCTTTCACAGGGTTGGTCTCCACACAAATCAGTCCCCTCATATACCTTATCCACTTGGCGCTCTGGCAAACCATGGTAAGAGAACAAGATGTGATCGTAATCCTCCATGTTGTGTTCCCTTGCGCGTGAAACCACAGAGGCAATGTACGAAGGGTCGTTGTAAAATTGATTGATGATTTTTACTTCTGGGATTACCCACCATTTGGAAATAATCCGCATTGCCTTTTCTAAGGCAGAACCGGTTGATGCACTTGCGTATTGCGGGAAAAGAGGAAGTAAGATGATGGTATTGTAGTTTTTCAGTCGGATTTTCTCCAGCACTACATCTAGGGATGGGTTTTGGTATCGCATGGCGAATTCAATGTCCACCTCTCCATCTTTGTAAGATTCTTGTAAAAGTTTGGTTACTGTTTTGGTATGGGTTAACAATGGAGATTCTCCATTTCCTAGTTTCCAAAGTGACTTGTAAATTTTTGCCGATTTCGGTGCTCGGAAAGGAACGATGACGCCATTCACTAAAATTTTTCGCAACAACCATGGGATGTCAATCACGCGAGGGTCATTCAAAAACTCTGACAAATACCTTCTCACATCTGAAGTCCTAGGACTGTCAGGCGTACCCAATTGAATCAATAAGACGCAGGTTTTATTCATACTTCACTAAACAAATCAAATTCAGTAAAGTTCAAAGGTATGTATTTCATTGAAGTTGGCTTCTTTTTTTACCTTTGTTCAATGGATTTTTCCGAACAAATTTTTTCAATTCAATCGGATGTAGATTTCGAAAAAGTCGCCATTGAAATCGCCAACTTTCAATTGCAGCATTGCGAGGTTTATAGAGAATTTTGTCACCTCTTGGGGTGTATGGAAATTACCCGTTATGATGAAATTCCTTTTTTACCGATTTCATTTTTTAAGTCTAATGTTGTGCTTTCGAAAGGGGTACAAGAGGATTGCAACCTGTTTTTGAGCAGTGGTACCGAATCTTCAATTCGAAGTAAGCACTACGTTTCGGACATGTCATTGTATGAGAAATCCTACCTTCATTCTTTTCGCTTGCAATTTGGAGACCCATCGGAGTGGGTGATTCTTGCGTTGCTTCCCAATTACCTTGAACAAGGAAATTCCAGTTTAATACACATGGTGGAGGGGCTCATCCAAAGGTCCGCTTCCGCTCGTTCTGGATTTCTACTGGGTCAACTTGAGGAAGTACACAATCGCTACCTTGATGCTGCCAAAGAGGGAAAAAAATGTATGATTTTTGGCGTATCCTATGCACTGTTGGATTTGGCGGCTTTACACTTGGATTTTTCAGGCGCCACGGTTATAGAAACCGGAGGGATGAAAGGAAGGCGAGCGGAATTAACGAAGTTGGAACTTCACCAGCAGCTTAATGAAGGTTTAAATTTGAACCGCATTTATTCTGAATATGGAATGACGGAATTGCTGTCTCAGGCTTATTGTCATTCAGAAGACCTCGTTTTTTTTACCCCTCCATGGATGAAAGTAAAAATCAGGGACTTATCCGATCCCTTTTCCTACGTACAGCATGGCCAGCGAGGCGGGGTGAATGTGATTGACTTGGCCAACTTCAACAGTTGCTGTTTTATTGCCACGCAAGATGTAGGTAGACTTTCAGGCGAAGGCTTTCAATTGGAAGGAAGAATTGCGGATGCCGATATCCGCGGCTGTAACCAGATGGTGGAGTAGGGATGACCAACCTTACGTTATTCTCAATTGAAGAAATTTAGCTAAAAAACTTCAATTAGTTCAAGGAATTTAGCTAAAAAACTTCAAAAGGAAGATAAAAATCGATTAGAAA
>CAMCWF010000032.1 GCA_945882095.1 Chryseobacterium gleum | reverse complement strand
AGTATAGGTATAGGAGTAATGAGTATTAGTCAAGGTTATTCGAATAATTTTATTGAGTTATTTTGCATAATCATTTTACTCATTTTTGGTTTAATCAATTTTATTATCGGAGGAGTTACTAATTTCAAACCTCTTATAATTGGTGGGGTTTTATCTATGCTTTTAATTATTTTAATTCCTTTAAGCACTATTGATTACAAGTTTCTAATCACTGCAATTGGAATCTTATTTAATTGTCTAATACCAGGTTTGATGATGAAATACACCCGAGCCAATGTTTAATAATTTAGATTCAATTTTGCATTCACAAACTCGACTTGCCATTATATCAATATTAATGGGGGTAGAAGAAGCAGAGTTTACTGCATTAAAAGAAATCACAAAAGTTTCAGCAGGTAATTTAAGTTTACAATTGGATAAGCTAAAAGAAAATGAATATATTACTATTCAAAAATACTTTAAAAATAAGTATCCAGTTACTAAATGTCGGATAACTAAAAAAGGAATTCTCGCATTTGAGGATTATGTAGAAACCCTTAAAGAATATTTAGATATTAAGAAGTTAAATTTGGAAAAATAATTATACTCTAATTTATAAATGATTCTTATAGTTGCAAAGCCACTGGCTATAACAGCGGTTTGGCAAAAGTGGCGGTTTAGTGCTTCGTATGACAGTTTTTCGTAAATTTGAAGTGTGTGCTTCGTATCAAGTTCAGCGGTAAAATCCGCCACTACGCCAAGCCGCAAACCGTTCTATGCAATTAACACTAAATTAAATGAAAAATTCTTTATTAATCAGTTTCTTTTTATCGCTTTTTGCCAACTACGGCTTTGCTCAATGCGGGGCCAATGAAGTAGAAGTAAAAGTAAATATTACTACCGATCCTTATGGCTCTGAAACTTACTGGACCGTTAAGAATTTAATGGGAGCAGTAGTTATGCAAGGAGGTCAGGGAGGGGTTTACTTAGGCAATACAAACTACTCGGACAGCATTTGCCTTCTTTCGAATAGTTGCTATTTTTTTGATATCTATGATACCTACGGAGACGGTATTTTTGTTCCTGGCGGATATGAGGTATATGTAAATGAGATTCTGGTTTCCAGCGGTGGCACTAACTTTACATCCCAGGCGTCTGCAACAGTTAGTTGCCCGGATTCTTGTGTACTTACGCTTGATGCCCTAATTGATCTTAAAGGGCATATCAATGGAACAATTACACTTTCCTCGATTGATTTGACACAGATTAAAAATACCTTCGTTCAATTCCCGCAATGTTTGGCTGAAAGTGATTCGATTATATCTCTGGGAAAAAGTGTAGTGTTGGATTTTGATACTCAATTTGGAGCACTTTTTACGACTCCCAACACTCAGGGCGGATTTTCAAAGGATCCTTTATCTGCTCCCGGCCTTGATGCAGAACGGGCAATGATTGCCCTTGAGCAGGGAATATTTGATGTAGTATTTACACCGGAAGTTTATGAATTATATCCGCAGCATATTCATGGATGGAAGTTCAACTCGTGCTATAATTTTCCTGGCTATGTTGCCTCCCCGATTGATTCAACCCTTAGCAAATCTGTACTCATCCGTGCTAATTTTGAAGACCCGGATGGGATGAATCCCTACTACGGTATTAATTTTGAAGGAATGGAGCACGCCCTTCGGCCAACTGGTTTGTACCTGGCTCCCGGAAGTGTAGTCAGCGTTACGGTACCTGATAGCCTAGTGGGCAAAGACTATTATATTAGAGTGGGTTCACATGATTGGGATTTGACTGAAAGACCCCAATTTTACCGCTTAGACAGAATTTCACAGAAGTTCTCCATAGATTCAACTACTACAGAGGTTTTTAATCCGCTTGGAGGAGCTATTTCAATACTTGTTCCCTACGGAGCCGATGATGGGATTGTACAGGTTAGCCTGAAAAACGGAGTGGAAGCTCCTTTCTTTTCGCTGAAGTCGTTTTATGAAACACCCGACTTCAATGCAGAACTAAGTAAACCTGGACCATGGGCTGTTTTTGAATCGGATAATGTTATGTACACTATCCCCAAGCACTCCATTGTACCCGGTCAATATGATCTCAGACAAACGCTGGAAGACTGGGAAACGGCTTATAAGGGCGTGAATTCAATTTTAGCCAGACAGATTATCCCTGACAAACACAATATGTATATGATTGCGGATCTTGATATTAGGACAGGAGTATATTCAATCGGATATCCGATGTCCAACACACCGCTTAACTACACAGATGTGCCAGGCCCAGCTTATTTTATTAATGGTCCAGGGCCTGACGATGAAGTAAACTTTCATGAAGGAGGTCATGCACTAGCGATTTCAAAATTATCGGGTGAAGAGGAAGCACTCGTTAATTTTCCATATATCATGGCGATGAATTATGGGTTGAACGAAAATTTGGATGAAGCAGTAAAATACAGCTTTGTCCCGAACACTTTTGATATTGACAAAACTGCTACGCATAGAATGGTGTCTAATACCTTTGGTACAGACAGAGATATTTCCAATACGGTAACAGATGAAGTGCGTTATCAGCACAGGGGTTACGGTTATTATTTTGAGATAGTGAAGATACTTGGATGGTGTCCACTCAGAAATTTCTGGAGACAGGAGTTAATTGATTTTGAGAACGGGATAAATCATGGTATCAATGACCAGGACCATGATGGCAGAATCCTCAGAATGTGTCGTGCTGCACAGGCAGACCTGCGTCCATTATTCCATATTTTTGGCGTTATTCCGCAGGATCCCAATACGGTACAGGATACTTTGAATTTATTAAGTATTCAGCCTTCGCTTGAGGTTTACAATCGCGTACAGGACTATTTAACCCTGATTCCGCAAGACAACGCAGCCTTTGTCAGTTACGCGTTGTCTGTGTATCCGAATCTTTATGTCGATGGTCCTAATGAAGACCCTAACTACGGTGTAGGATGGCATTATCTGAAATCACTGTCTTACAATGGAGCCGAGGCTCAGCAGCGGACGAACACCTTGCAATCTATTATAAGTCTTTATTATCCCAATGGTCAGCCTGCGGGCAGTGGAAGCCCGGAAGTATGCTGCTTGCTGGACACCATGAACGTCAACATGATCAGTGGAGCGGTATCAGTAACGGGAGGGGTAGAACCCTATAATATTTCTATTGACACAACTGGAAATGTTCAGACTGTGGTCGTAATTGATTTTGATGGATGTGAATCTACCACTCAATACACACTCAGTAGTCTGTCCGAGGAAAATATAGAAGAAGTAAGGATTTTCCCCAATCCTGCTTCTACTGAAATCTATATTGACCTGACAGGAACAAGCAAACAAATAGAGAGTTTACAAATAATTTCGATAAATGGTCAGATATTCAGGCAATATCAAAAAAATAGCAGTAGCATAGATATCTCTACCTTAAATGCAGGGGTATATATACTTCAAATCAATCTAGCTGGCAGTGAAAAAATCAATAAACGGGTATTGATTATGAGGTAAATAATACCCAATAACATATAATTAACTGCACAGAACACGGGTTTGGCAAAAGTGGCGGTTAAGTGCTGCGCAGACACATTTGTGGTTAATCAAAGTTTGGTTCTCCGCATCAACATTTGTGGTGAAAATCGCCACCTTCGCCAAGCCCAAAAACGTTAGCTGTAAGGCACAAAGACACGATAGACAAAGAAACATTGCTTAAGTAATCATGGTATGTTACCTTTGCAAAATGGAAATCGAGACCGAATTAGAATTATATGAACTTAATACTTCTAACAGGGAACATAACATAAAACCATGATTCATTAATAATTTAAAATTAATAAAAATGAGTAATTCAAAAATTTTAATAGCCCTAATGCTATTCTTCGCAATATTTACAACCACAACTGTAAATGCGCAAAGCAAAAAAAAACAAACCGAATCATTTAAAGTTTGGGGCAATTGTGGTATGTGTGAAAAAACCATAGAACAGTCCTTAAAAGTAAAAGGCATTAAAAGCGCGGACTGGAACAAAGACTCAAAAATTATAACTGTAGTTTTTAATCCTAAAATAATTAACTTAACTACCATTCACAAAAAAATTGCAAGTGTCGGTTACGATACAGAATTAGAAACTGCAAATGATGAAGTGTATAATAATCTTCACGGTTGTTGCCAATACGAAAGAAAAAATAAGTAAAATGAAAAAAATAATTATTTTGTTTTTTAGCATTGTGTTTTTGGCAAATGCAAATGCGCAAATATCCAAAGCCGAACTTATTGCTAACGGGTTAACATGTTCAATGTGCAGCAAGGCAACTTATAATCAGTTGAAAACTATTTCATTTTTAGATAGTATATATACCGATGTAGAACACACGAAATTCATACTTTATTTTAATCCTCAAATGACTTTCGATTTGAAACTGATAAAATCAAAAGTAGAAGATGCGGGGTTTTCGGTTGGGTCATTAGTGCTTTTTATGAAGTTTGATAATGTGGCAGTAGAAAATGATTTTCATTATAATGTAGGCGACATTACTTATCATTTTATGGACACAAAAAAACAAACAATCAACAATATTAACCAAGTGAAATTAATAGACAAGGGATTTGTAAGCGACAGGGAATATAAAAAATATTTAAAATTAGCTTCAAAATATCATTGCTACAAAGCAGGGAAAATGGAAAATATAAAAGTTCTTTATCATTTGAAGGTAATCTAAAAATATGAAAAAAATTTTCAGGTTAATTGTTTTATTTTTTTGTCTGTTTAAAGCAAAATCACAGGAATTGTTTTTATTGACTTATCCAGCAAGCAATGTTCCGAAAAATGCTATTGTAGTAAGAGGTATGCATTCCTTTTTTGAGCGTATTAATGACAATTCAATTAGCTATCATTTTATGCCAGAAGTAATGTTTGGTATAAATAAAAATTTTATGATAGTGACCAATGGATTCATAAGTAACGAAAATAATAAATTAAATTTTGAAGGGGCAAGTGTTTTAGGTCAATACCGTTTTTATTCAAACGATGAAGCAAAAAGACATTTTAGAATGGCCATTTGGAGTAGAATAGCAGTAAACAATGCCGAAATTCACCAAGAAGAAATAGAATTAAATGGACATAATTCCGGCGTAAGATTAGGGCTTACGGGAACGCAACTTTTGCATAAAACAGCATTGAGTAGTACAGTATCGTATCAGAAAGCACATAGTAACTTTAGTAACGAATTTCCACAGAATTATTCAACCGAGGCATTAGATTATACATTTTCTATTGGACAATTAATGTTGCCTAAACAATACAAAGATTTTAATCAAACAAATGTGAACTTAATGGTAGAAATTTTGGGGCAGACTCATTTGGAAAATGGAGAATCATTTTTAGACATTGCTCCAGTATTGCAATTTATAATTAAAAGTAAAGCAAGGCTAGACATTGCATACAGACGACAATTATTCAGCACTATATATAGAACACAACCAAACGGAATAATTATAAATTTTCAATATAATATATTTAGTGCCATAAATAAAAAGTAAAACGAAAACGATGAAATATGCCCTACAGCTAACAGCACCTACCCAAAAGGCGGGGGTTCGTGTTCCAAAGACAGTTTTGTGGTTGATCAAACATTAGTTTTTCAAATCAAGTTTTGTGGTAAAAGTCCCGCCCTTCGGGTAGCTGCGAAACGTTGAAACCAACCCGACACAAAACACAATAGTTGTATCTTTGGATAAAACCCTATCTCGATGAAATTATTCCTTACGTCAATTTGTTTTACCTTATTTTCAATCTTTGGTTTAGCCCAAACTCCAGAAGGCATCAACTACCAAGCAGTCATTCGAACCACCTCTGGAACCTTGGTGGCCAATTCAAGTGTGGCCATTCGCGTGCAAATCAAACAAACTTCATCTACGGGCACCGTTGTTTATTCGGAAAGACAATCTGTCGCTACCAACCCATATGGTTTGGTGAATTTTGTTATTGGATCGGGAACGGTATTGTCAGGTTCGTTTTCATCTATTAACTGGGCAACTGGAAATTACTGGGTGAGTTTAGCGGTCGATTTTTCCAATGGTACCAACTATTTAGATTATGGATCCCAACGCCTCATGAGTACACCTTATGCTTTGTATGCTAAAACAGCAGGCGTGCAACTCAACCAATGGCGGTATGGCGCGGTAGTCCCTGCAGCTGCACTTGGGAATGTTGGAGATTTTTATTTGGATACAGCCACTGGGAATGTCTATTATAAATCTGCAACCACCACCTGGGCACTAACAGGAAACATTAAAGGCCCAACCGGAGCAACCGGACCACAAGGAGTAGCGGGACCGACGGGATTAACTGGCCCAACCGGAGCAACCGGACCTCAAGGGGTTGCGGGGCCAACAGGTGCTCAAGGACCAGCAGGCGCAACCGGTCCAGCTGGTGCAGCCGGACCTCAAGGAGTTGCGGGACCAACAGGTGCAACCGGTGCTCAAGGACCAACAGGTGCAACCGGACCAGCAGGTGTAGGAAGTTTTACACATTACCTCGGAGAAGCATTTGGTGGCGGAGTGATTTATCATTTATGGAAAGACAATCTGGGACAAGAACATGGGTTGATTGTAGACATAACCGATTTAAGCTTAAATGAAACCTGGAGCAACATTACCGGAAACCAAGTTGGTTCAGCCCAAAGCACTTGGAACGGATTGGGAAATAGCAATGCCATCGTAGCCCAGCCCGGGCATGTGAGCAGCGCAGCCTCTCTGTGCTTAAATTCAACCAACGGAGGTCAAACCGATTGGTACCTGCCTTCCATTGATGAGTTATCCGTCTTGTGGCAGAACCGTTTCATCGTAAACAAATCACTTTCTTCGGTGGGTGGTTCTACGCCCTTACCCATTACAGGTACAATTTGGAGCAGCACAGAATGGAACTATATGTACGCTTGGATGTTTGGATTTACGGATGCAAGTTCCTCTTTCGCTGTAAAAACGAATGCCATGAGTGTTCGTGCGGTTCGTACATTCTAAAGCCTTACCCACCTTAGAACAGCCCTACAATGCAGTGAACCCATGGGAAATATAAACCAAACCATAACCTCCATCTTCGAACTTTTCAATAAGCAAGGAGGAGATATGTACATCGGTGAACCGGTTACCAAGTACGAACACATGGTGCAAAGCGCCTGCATCGCGCAAAACCTTGGCTACTCAGATGAGTTGGTCATCGCAGCCCTCTTACACGACATTGGTCACGTATGCGTTGAATTGACGCCGGAAAATGACATGGATGGCTTTGGCGTTAAAGACCACGACAAGGTGGGGGCAGCTTTTTTACGTACATTCGGATTTTCGGATTTGGTAATCTCCGCCGTAGAAAATCACGTAGATGCGAAAAGGTATTTGTGTACCACAGACAAAGATTATTACAATCAGCTGTCTGAAGCCAGCCTGGAAACCCTAAAATTTCAAGGGGGCTTGATGACCGAAGCGGAGCTTTTAGATTTTGAAAACCATCCTTTTTTTATCGAAAACATTCAAGTCAGAAAAATAGATGAAATGGCCAAAGACCCACACATGAAAATTTTACCCGTAGAAAGCTTTGAAGAAATCCTCCATAATCACCTAACCACACACGCATGAAAGCAGTTTTTGCCATATTTCTCGGAGGAGGCCTCGGCAGCCTTGTCAGATTCTTCCTAGGTAAATGGGTGAATGGGTTGCATTCTTTCACTTTTCCCTTGGGAACCTTCATCGTCAACCTTGTCGCATGCCTATTGATGGGTTTCATCATTGGCCTCGCAGAACACAAACAATGGCTTTCTCCTACTTCAAGGCTTTTTTGGACCATTGGGGTATGTGGTGGCTTTAGTACCTTCTCCGCTTTCAGCAGCGAATCCCTCACCCTGCTTCAACAAGGCCAAAACCCTAGTTTGACCCTCTATGTTTTGGGAAGCGTTTTACTTTGTATGACAGCCACCTTTTTGGGAATCTTTCTCGCAGAAAGAATGTAAACCCATTTTGAGCTTTTTCCAATTTCTTACTATATTTGCACCGCACTTATTCAGAAAGACGGAGGGATTAGGCCCTTTGATGTCTTGGCAACCCGGTAAGGCAGGGTGCCAATTCCTACCTCGAAACCATTCGAGGGGAGATAAGCAAGGAAGCATCTCTTCCGTCCCTTTGGGCAGTGCGCACGCTTATGGGAATACAAGACGAAATATCAAAACATCTTTTACTGCTTGACGGTGCCATGGGTACCCAAATTCAGTTGCTTGATCTTACCGAAGAAGATTACCGCGGCGATCGGTTTATGGACCATCCCACATCTTTGAAAGGAAACAATGATTTGCTTTGCCTCACCCGGCCATCGTACATCGCGCGTATTCATCAAAATTACCTCGAATCGGGCGCCAACATCATTGAAACAAATACCTTCAATGCGCAACGCATTTCACTTGAAGATTACGGATTGGCTGACATCGCATATGAATTGAACCTCGCTGCCGCGAAAATCGCAGTTTCTACGCGAAATGAATTCCATAAAAATCACCCAAAGGCAGCTCCGGCTTATGTTGCAGGTGCCATCGGCCCTACTTCAAAAACCTGCTCCCTCTCGCCAGACGTAGAACGCCCAGAATTTCGGGCGGTAACTTACAACACGTTAAAAGAAGCGTACCGCGAACAAATAGAAGGTCTCCTCGATGGCGGCGTAGATGCACTATTGGTAGAAACCATCTTTGACACCCTCAATGCAAAAGCTGCCTTTCATGCCGTTTTAGACGTTTTGGAAGACCGAAACCTCAGTGCAATTACGAAGGAAAATCCAGAGGGAGACATCGCAATCATGGCCAGTGGCACCATTACCGATTTGGCGGGAAGAACCTTAAGTGGTCAAACCGCGGCCGCTTTTGCTGTATCCTTGGAACATGTGCCGCTTTTCAGCCTGGGATTCAACTGTGCTTTAGGCGCTGAACAATTACTGCCACAGGTATTGGCGCTCAAAAGTTTTACCAACGCACACCTCAGTGCTTATCCGAATGCGGGAATGCCCAACGCCATGGGAACCTACGATGAAAGTCCAGAAACCTTCAGAGATAAAATCGAGCCCTTCCTCAAACATCCAGCGTTAAGAATCATTGGTGGTTGTTGTGGTACCTCTCCTGCCCATATCCAATCCCTTTTTACGCTAATAAATGAAACGATTCCCAATGAATAACCCACTTTATCTTTCAGGACTTGAAGTGGTACGCATTGAATCCCAATCGAACTTCATCAACATTGGCGAACGAACCAACGTGGCAGGATCCATTCAATTTAAACGGGCCATACAAGAAAAAAACTACGGACGTGCCATTGCCATTGCAAGGGAACAGGTAGAAAGTGGATCGGTGATTTTGGACATCAACATGGACGATGCGCTCATCGACGGCATCGAAGCCATGCGAATCTTTCTCAATTTATTGGCCGCTGAACCCGACATCTCGCGCGTACCGCTCATGATTGATTCCTCGAAATGGGAAATCATTGAAGCTGGTTTGCAGTGCGCACAAGGAAAATGCATCGTAAATTCCATTAGCCTTAAGGACGGGGAAACACTTTTCATCGAACGTGCAAAATTGACAAGAAAATACGGTGCCGCGGTCGTGGTCATGGCCTTCGATGAACACGGACAGGCAGATACCTACGAAAAAAGGATTTCCATTTGTGAAAGGGCCTACAACGTACTTACCCAAAAAGTAAACTTCCCTCCGGAGAACATTATTTTTGACCCGAACATTTTTCCCATCGGCACAGGATTGGAGGAGCACAAGCGCTATGCGATTGATTTCTTCGCGGCAACCGAATGGATCAAGGCAAACCTCCCGCACGCCAAGGTAAGTGGTGGGGTATCCAATGTATCTTTTTCCTTTCGAGGGAACAATGTGGTACGCGAAGCCATGCACGCCTCTTTTCTCTACCATGGCGTTAAAGCTGGAATGGACATGGGCATAGTCAACACGTCACAACTCGCTGTGTACGACGAAGTGGACACGGAACTCATGCAAAAAGTCGAGGATGTCATTTTCAATCGCAACGAGCAAGCCACGGAAGCATTGTTGGAAATCGCACAGGCCTACAGTGCCCCCAAAAATAAAATAGAAACCGTTGCGGCTTGGCGAAGTGAACCCTTAGCAAAACGGTTGTCCCACGCTTTGGTCCATGGCGTTACCGATTTCATTGAGGTGGACGTACTCGAAGCGCTCAACCACTACCCTTCTCCACTCGCCATCATTGAAGGACCATTGATGGATGGAATGAACATCGTTGGAGATTATTTCGGAAGTGGAAAAATGTTCTTGCCCCAAGTGGTTAAGAGCGCACGTGTCATGAAGGCCGCTGTCGCCGTGTTAGAACCTCGAATCCTGGAAGAAAAAGCACGCTTTCCTTCCCAACAGGTGGCGAAGAAAAAAATCGTTTTGGCAACGGTAAAAGGTGATGTTCACGACATTGGAAAAAACATTGTGAGCATTGTCTTGGCTTGCAACGGATATGACATCGTAGACCTGGGTGTAATGGTTCCCAACGAAGTGATCATAGAAACAGCCATTCGTGAAAAAGCCGATGCCATTGGCTTAAGTGGACTCATAACCCCCTCTTTAGAGGTGATGTGTGACCTTGCGGAGGACCTTTCAAGGAGGAAATTGTACTTCCCTTTGCTCATCGGTGGGGCAACCACTTCGCGCGTACATACAGCCGTGAAAATTGTTCCCCGAACCCACATTCCTGTGATTCACGTGAATGACGCAAGCAAGGTCGTTCCTGCCGTAAGAAGCCTATTCAACCCAACCGAAAGCGAAGGGTATCTCCAAGGCATTAAAATGGAGTACGAAAAAGTTAGGTCACACTACGAAACACACCAAAGAGAAAAACGACGCATCCCTCTTGAAGCAGCACGTAAAAACACCTTTATACCCAAGCAACCTTTCACCCCGGTCCGACCCAAACAGTTGGGGGTTCAAAAGATAAAATTTAGCATAGCAGAAGTTGCACAATACATCGATTGGACGCCTTTTTTTCAAGCGTGGCAATTGGCAGGAAAATTCCCAAACCTACTCACCGATGAAGTCGTGGGAGAACAAGCCACTTTACTTTACCAAGATGCTTTGAAATGTTTGTCAGCGTGGACAAAGGAAGATTACCATACGGAAGGTGTTTTTGGATTGTTTCCAGCCATGCGTAAACAAGCAGACGACATACAGGTTTTATCCAAAGAACTATCCCCTTGCAACGAAGATGTTTGCTTTTTAACCTTACGTCAACAAACTGAAAAAGCGAAGGGCGCGGTTAACTATGCCCTTGCGGATTTTATATCTTCAGAAGAGATGGATTACATTGGCTGTTTTGCTGTAACCACTGGAAACTGGGCGGAAGAAATTGCCAAACAACACCAAACGGATCAGGATGATTTTCAAGCCATTCTTTCGAAAGCCATCGCCGATCGTTTGGCAGAAGCCACAGCGGAATTGTTGCATGAAAAGGTCCGAAAAGAATTCTGGGGATACGCAAGCAATGAAGCACTTACCAACAGCGAATTAATTGCAGAATCGTACACCGGCATACGTCCTGCCCCAGGCTACCCCGCATGTCCTGACCACGAAGAGAAACGCACAATTTGGAAACTTTTGGCGGTGGACAAAGAAATTGGCATAACCCTAACGGAATCCTTGGCCATGTATCCGTCTGCATCGGTAAGCGGGTATTTTTTCGGACATCCAGAAAGCACGTATTTCGGATTGGGAAAAATCGAAATGGATCAAGTAGCAGATTACGCGGAACGTCGAGGGGTGTCTCTTGAAGCAGCGAAAAAATTATTATCTCCTTTATTGTTTTAACATGAAAGTCACCCAACACCTCCAAGAAGCAAAAAGAACCTTGTTTAGCATTGAAATTCTTCCCCCACTCAAAGGGGAGAACATCCAAGAAATTTATGCCACTATGAATGCTATCATTGCTTACGAACCTTCCTTTATTGACGTCACCTACCACAGGGAAGAATATGTATTCAGAGACGCGGGTAATGGTTTGTTAAAAAAACACACCGTCCGAAAGCGTCCAGGTACGGTTGGCATCTGCGCGGCCTTGCTAAACAAATACCAAATCGATACGATCCCGCACATCATTTGTGGTGGATTTACGAAACAAGAAACAGAAGATGCATTGATAGACCTTCATTTTTTAGGCATCGACAACGTGTTATTATTGCGAGGAGACGCCATCAAAAGTGAAGGAAGGTTTGTCGCCGAACCCGACGGGAATCCGTATGCGAAAGAATTGGTACAACAAGTGGTGAACATGAACCATGGGAAATACCTGGATCCTGATTTAAGCGACGTCCAACACACAGATTTTTGCATTGGCGTAGCAGGTTACCCCGAAAAACACTTTGAATCACCCAACAACGAGATGGACATTCAAAATGTGAAAAGAAAGGTAGACGCTGGCGCAGACTACATTGTCACCCAAATGTTTTTTGACAACCAGAAGTATTTTTCCTTTGTCGAAAATTGCCGAGCTGCGGGCATCAACGTACCCATCATTCCAGGCTTAAAGCCCTTAAGCACGAAAGCACAACTGAATATTTTACCTCACTATTTTCACATCGACATCCCACAAGCCTTAACTGAACAGGTATTGCGTGCCAAAAGTAAAGAAGAAATTGAGTCCATTGGCATCGACTGGTGTGTCGCCCAATCCAAGGAATTAAAAGACGCTGGTGTTCCTTGTTTGCATTACTACACCATTGGAAAGGTCAAAGCGATTGCAGAAATTGCAAAACAGGTTTTCTAAAAACAAAATACGAAGCAGGTTGTTTGGTAAATAAAACATTTACCATGGCAAATTATCTCGTCGTAGGCGCATCCACTGGAATAGGGAAAGAAATTACGGAACAACTCGCGTCAGAAGGTCACCATGTAATGGGTACCTACCATAAAAATGAGGTGCAATCGTTAAATCCAAACATTGCGTATCACCCCTTAAATGTATTGGAGCCCTTTTCTACTTTAGACTTCTTACCAGAGACTTTGGATGGACTGGTCTATTGTCCAGGAGCCATACAATTGCGACCTTTTGAACGCATCAAGCCGGAAGATTTTGTAAATGATTTCAACTTGCAGGTGCTGGGTGCGATAAAAACCATTCAAGCATGTGCTTCAAGGTTGAAGAAAAGTGAATCGGCATCCATCGTGTTGTTTTCAAGTGTGGCTGTACAAACTGGATTTACCTTTCACACCCAAATATCCACATCTAAAGGTGCGATTGAAGGATTGGTAAAATCCTTGGCTGCTGAATACGCCCCGAAAATCAGGGTAAATGGCATTGCGCCCTCCCTTACGGACACACCTCTAGCCGCAACTTTGTTAAATACAGAGGCTAAAAAAGAGGCAAACGCACAACGTCACCCACTCAAAAGAATTGGAGAAGCTGAAGACATTGCAAACATGGCAACCTTCTTACTTTCTAATAAAGCCAGTTGGATTACCGCACAAATCATCCATGTAGACGGTGGTATTTCCCGTTTGAAAGTTTAATTTCACGCAAGAATCACCCACATTTTTCAGTAATTTAGTCCTCGGATTTTCGAGACCTATTTTTGGGATTTTCCCCACGTTTTTCTGTTATAGAATAGCATTGAAAGCCAATCCTTTGCGAAACTAAGAAACACAGACATGGAAAGACGACATTTTTTAAGACAAGCCACATGGATTTCCATCGGTGGATTGTTAATTCCCTCAGCGATTTCCTCAGCTTGCAGAAAAGAAGTTCTTTTTGAGGATGTTCAATACGATGGAAAAGTACTCATCATTGGTGCGGGCGCAGCGGGATTGTATGCAGGATACATTTTGAAATCCAAAGGCATAGATTTTCAAATCGTAGAAGCAAGTTCGACCTACGGAGGACGACTGTTAAAACTCAATGGATTTGCCAATTTCCCAATAGACCTCGGCGCGCAATGGCTTCATGGAAAGAACAATGTACTGGGCGACCTCGCAAAAAAATCAAATACAAAGATCACCTTAGACGACAGCGCTGAAAAATTTTGGTTCAATGGACAAAGGGTTGATGACTTGCCGAATGATGTAGCCGCTTTGTTTGAAAGAGAGGACAATGTCCCTGATGTTTCATTTAAGGACTTTGCCACACAAGAAGGTTTTGGCGATGAATACAAATACATTGTTGAGGGTATTGCTGGAGACTCTGGGGCCGCTGCGGGGAATCTTTCTGCCTATTGGAAAATTCAAGAAGAAGAAAACTGGAATTCTGGAGACGATGATTTTAAATTTCAAGAAACTTACTTTGATTTAATAGACACGCAAATCGCAAGTCAAGTAAGCGACAAAATCTTGTTGAATACCGCCATCACCCAGATCGATTATTCTCAAAATACCCTTGTCGCCAAGGACAGCAATAACAACACCTATACAGCGAATAAAATCATTGTCACGGTTCCTATCACCATTCTTAAATCCAACGACATACAGTTTGTTCCGACCCTACCTACCGAAAAAACGCAAGCTTTTTCGAAAATAGGAATGGACGCTGGAATGAAAGTGTTTCTAAAATTCAACCAGAAATTTTACGATGAGAACCTCATAGGAGGAAGCATTTGTGCCGCATATGCCGACGACAGCATTGGAAAAATTCAAAACGACAATGTGCTATTGGCCTTTGTCATGGGAGACCAAGCCACGTACTTAACGTCACTCGGCAGTGATGTGGCAATCACCAATGCCTTGCTTCAAGAATTGGACTTGATGTACAATGGTGCAGCAACCGCATCCTTTGTTTCTTCCCACGTACAAAATTGGACCACACATCCTTTCATCAGGGGAGCTTATTCTTACAGTACATTGGGTATGGGAGACGCAAGAAATGTCGCAGCGAAATCATTGGACAAAAAGTTATATTTCGCAGGGGAGGCAATGAACGTAAGTGGTCACCACCAAACCGTTCAAGGAGCCATCGAAACAGGCTACAGAGAGGTGATCAACTTACTAAACGACCTTGATTTATGAGAAAGTTCACCATCTTCCTTGCCATGCTTTTCTTTGTGAATGTAGCAGCAGCACAAGAAATAAAAGCAGAGGTTTCCTACACCTATCTCTTTGCAAACCAATGGGACAAAGCGATTCAAACCTATAATTTCAGCAGGCCTTGGCTGGCAGAAAAACAACCTTTGTTCACGAATGGACTTAAGGTTTCTGCTACAAAAACGTACGGATCCTCAACACCGTTTAGTCATAGCTTTTCCCTTTCTTATGCATATTTTGGAAGCTTGGCAAAAAATGACAATGCGGCCTTAAAATTGAACCTACATTTCTTGAAAATGGGTTATGTTTTACATTACGAAAATACAGAAAGTAGCCTACCTCTTTATGTTGATTTAAGTCTTTGCGCAAGCTCAAGTTTTCTCATGCGAAAACAGGACGGAACGCCTTTCATCTACGACGAGGCATGGTCTAAAGCTTTTGGAATTGGGGGGGAACTTGGATTAAAATTGGGGTATCGGATAAAACCAACCGAGCGCTTCCAAATTTCGCCTTTCTTAGAAATCGGTTATACCCCATTCTTTTTTTCACCCAACACAGAAACCGTTATCAATCAAACAAAATCACTCGCCGGCAAACCTTGGACAGCCATGTTACATGCGCAGTTGGGAATCGCCTTTCATTTTAAGAGGTAAAGACAGAGAAAATCTCAATGAAACGGATTAACATTGATTTTTTAACTTTGTGACCTGAAATGAAAACATTCAAAACGTACATTTTATACTTTCTGTCGTTAGCCTTTGTTGGGTCTAGCTGTAATGTTTTAAAAAATACAAACAGCGAGGAACTAAACGATGGTTTTTACACCCAACATTGGAAAGGACCGAAGACAAAAGTATACCTAACCAACGATGAGGATGATCTTAAGATATATCCTTATGAACCAAAGACAAAGTACATAGAAAGTTTGACAATCATTTCCGTTTTCTCGCAGAAATTGTACTCAATAAAAATCAATCTGTTCCTTTCTCTCACTTCAAATACCTGAAATCTTGGTCTTCCTTGATGGATTTCACCGTTTCAAAGATTAAGGCAATGCACGATTCTACGTCTTCTTTTCGAACCATTTCGACCGTTGTATGCATGTAGCGGAGTGGTAATGAAATCAATGCACTGGTAACCCCTTCATTGGAATAAGCAAAGGCATCCGTATCGGTTCCTGTGGCGCGTGAAACCGCAGCACGTTGGAAAGGAATCTTGTTTTCATTGGCCGTTGCAATGATTTGTCGTAAGAAATTGTTTTGTACTGCAGGTCCGTACGTTAACACGGGTCCCTCGCCGGATTTTTGGTCACCATTCTCAATTTTATCAACCATTGGCGTACCTGTATCGTGACAAACATCTGTAACCAAAGCAACATTGGGCTTAATGCGGTTGGCGATCATTTCGGCTCCCCTTAACCCCACCTCTTCTTGTACAGCGTTTACGATGTATAGGCTAAATGGCAACGCCACTTTGTTTTCATGGAGTAAACGAGCAACTTCCGCAATCATAAATCCACCCACACGATTGTCCAATGCACGTCCGATGTAACGATTTTTATTCAATACCATAAACTCATCTTCAAAGGTCGCCACACACCCAACATGAATGCCCAAAGCTTCAACTTCCTCTTTACTTGCACATCCGCAATCCAGAAAAATATTCTTCATGCTTGGCGTTTCCTCTTTCGTATGGCGCATGTGGATGGCTGGCCAACCAAATACTGCCCTTACAACGCCTTTATCGGTATGGATATTCACACGCTTTGACGGAGCAATCATGTGGTCTGACCCTCCGTTTCTTCTCAAATAGATAAATCCATCTTTCGTAATGTAATGCACAAACCAGGAGATTTCATCGGCATGGGCCTCAATCACTACTTTATACGATTTCCCTGGATTGACAATACCTGCGACAGATCCATAGTTATCAATGATGAAATCATCCACATAGGGACGAATGTAGTCCATCCATAATTTTTGACCTGGAGACTCAAAACCCGTTGGACTTGCATTGTTAAGGTATTTTTCTAAGAATTTCTCTGA
>CAMCWF010000031.1 GCA_945882095.1 Chryseobacterium gleum | reverse complement strand
GGGTTAAATTAATTTATTTCCCTCGTTTTTTGGCCAACCAAGGTGGCAGGTTGGTGCTTTTGTCGAAATTCTCAACTAATTTTTCTTTCAAATCCAAACGGTTGGCTTTATTCAGGCGTTCTGAAATCCATGCCTTGTTTTCTTTCTTGTACCAGAAGAAAAATCGGTTTTGGTTTTGTTTCTCTTCCTTCGTTTTCGCAGTTCGAATGGGCTTAAGCGTGTAGGGATGAACACCCGTGTAGTAAATTACTTCGGCAACGGTCATCGGGGTAGGGGTAAAATCTTGTACCTGTTCCAACTGAAAGCCCATGTCTTTGGTCTCCGCTGCAAGCTCTGCCATGTCCACCTCATCACAACCTGGATGCGAAGAAATAAAATAGGGTATCAAAGGCTGGTTCAATCCGTTTCTCTCTGAAATGAGGTCGTATTTTTCTTTGAATTTATGGAAATACTTAAATGACGGTTTACGCATCACCCGCAAGGTAGCATCCGCCGTGTGCTCGGGGGCAACTTTCAATCGCCCACTTATGTGCCTTGTAACCACTTGTTCGATGTACGCATCATGGTTTCCATCTTCATTGTTCTTGTTAAAATCATCCACCAATAAATCATAGCGGATTCCAGAACCGATGAACGCTTTTTTCACCTTGGGATGGGCATCAATTTTTTGGTACAACGTAGTCATTGCCGCATGGGAGGTATTTAGGTTGCTGCAAATCACAGGGTGAATACAACTTGGCGCTACACACTTGGCACAAATGGACTCGTCTTTGCCTTTCATGTTGTACATGTTCGCGGAAGGTCCACCGATGTCAGAAATGTATCCCTTGAAATCTGGATGTTTGGTGAGCTCATCTAATTCTTTCAGGATGGATTTTTCGCTTCGTGAGGCGATGAATTTCCCTTGATGGGCCGAAATGGTACAAAAACTACAACCCCCAAAACACCCACGGTGCATGTTAATGGAGAATTTAATCATTTCAAACGCGGGAATGGTTCCCCGTTTTTTATACTTCGGATGAGGCAAGCGGGTGTAAGGAAGTTCAAAGGAAGCATCCAATTCGCCTGAGCTCATGGTTTGGTAGGGAGGATTGATCACCAAACGTTGATTTCCTACATCCTGTGTAATTCGATTCGCACTCCATTTATTCGACTCAACTTCAACGATTTTAAAATTCGCTGCATAGGCCATTTTGTCATTCAAACATACTTCATGGCTAGACAAGGAAACGGTTTCCCAGTTTTTGTTTTTTGGCAAAGGTTCGCTTAGGTCTTGCAAGAACGCAATTTGAGGAAGGGTTTGGATTTGTCGAAAGGGAACGCCTTTTTTCAACAACCGTAAAAATTCTCGTAGGGGCTGTTCTCCCATTCCATACACCAAGGCATCTGCTTCAGCATCTACCAAAATGGAAGGCATCAATTCATCCTTCCAATAATCATAATGGGTCACCCTTCGCAATGAGGCTTCGATTCCTCCCAGCAATATTGGAACATCTGGGTAAATGGATTTTAGTATTTTGGCGTAGACAATTGAAGCATAATCCGGACGAAAACCGGCTTCTCCACCTGCGGTGTAGGCATCTGTAGAGCGTAACCGTTTATTCGCTGTGTAATGGTTGACCATGGAATCCATGCACCCTGAGGTTACCCCAAAGAAATACTTGGGTTTTCCCAACTTCTTGAAATCGCGTAAGTCATCGCGCCAATTCGGCTGTGAAACAATTCCAATTCGAAATCCTTCATCTTCAATGATTCTTCCGATAACCGCAGTACCGAAGGACGGATGGTCAACATAGGAGTCACCGGAAATAAGAATTACATCAAATTCCGACCAACCTCTCTTTTCAGCTTCCTTTAAGGTTAAGGGAAGCCAATCGGTAATGGGTCTTTCAGGTAATAGCATGCACCAAAATTACGAAAAGCAACCTTGGTAGGAAAACTTAATGTACAAGAACTGGAACTGTTTTTTTTCCATTGGCATCTGAGTAAGATACGAAATAGGTCCCTGCGTATAACGTACCCACGTCGAAGAAGGCAATGGTAGAACCTGCTTCGATTGTTTGTGTCGCGATTTCCTTCCCTTGAATGTCCGTTAACGTAAAAGAAACATCTCCTTTTAACAATCCAACCGCTTGAAGGATTAGGATGTCATTGGTAGGATTCGGGAAAATTTTTACTTCTGTGAATCCCAATTCGTCAACACCAACGCCTGGGTTGTACGTCGTCGTTGCTTCGGTAACAGAATTCACTTTAGCGCCTGTTTTCACGCCGTAGTAGGTAGGTCCTACCAAATACGGGTACGCTGAATTCCATTCTGCATCTACGGTTGCAAAGTAGCAATACATTCCATTTGGATACTCAGGGGTAATGCAAAATCTTCCATTGTGTACATCTAAATAATCCGCAGCCCCTGGATGACTTACAAATTCATAATCTTCACGAAAATAACCCAATGGATAGGTTACACTTACAGCAGGCCCATCAGGAACGTCTGTTCCATCTGCCCAAACCGTTCGGGTTGCGATGTTTCTCAATTGGTATCCCGATTTGATTCGTGTAATCCCTCCCGTACCATCTGCGTTTTTAAATCCATACGCACCATAAACAGGGTAACCATCGTAAGCGAAACCAATCAACGGAGAATGGGTATTGGAATCAATGGCATACAATCCGTCCGCATCGTAAAGGCTGCACACATTTGAGATTACCGTTAGGTCTAAATCAAAAGCACTCGGATTTTGGTGGTGGTGATAATTCCCGTTCGCTGGATGTCCTTTAGAACAATCAAATCCTCCTTTTTCTGCAAGGATTGCATCTCTGTTCCAAGATTGGGAAGTTCCTGGCGCGCCCGGACAAGGAGACATTCCTGGCAATCCACCACACAAAGCGTTGGTTGCTGTATTCCAAGCCACACCATCACGGTAATCAAACATGGCAACACCATTTATGAAAATACCAATGTTTCCTCCAGAAGTGGCGGTACCTGCACCCGCATTCACACTTGGATTTAGGGAAATTTTAAATATTGCATTTTGATTGGATGCCAAGGACGGATTTCCATCTAAAAAGGGTCCGGTAATGTAAGAAGGTACCCCTGTGGTGGTCACATATACCCAATTCGTTGAATATTGTACCATTTGAACATTCGCAAGGGTAGCGTCTACAATTGGGGTTGCGTTCCCTTGTACGTAGTGGCTTCCCGTGGTTCCATTGGTGTTTAAAATCCATGATGTAATCCCTGGGTTCAATTGCCCAAAAGCAACGAAAAGGTTTCCGAAGGTAATAAGTAGTAAGGTAAATGTACTTTTCATAGGAGGTTTTTTAATTTCGTCCCTAAAGATAGAAAATGCTTATTTACTTTTCAGCGAATAAAACGAATACTTTTTATTGAATAGAAATTCCGTGTCTGAAAGCGTTTTTAAGAATGCCAACAAATCCTTCTGTTGGTTGTCGTTCAATGCGATGGGACGCTTTGAAAATTCTTTGCTTTTCAAGCCATTTGAAGCAGAAAGCGTCGCATAGTGATGAATCACGTCTTTCAATTTCGCAAACCTACCATCGTGCATGTAGGGAAAGGAATAGGCGATGTTCCGCAAGGTTGGGATTTTAAACAAGAGGGAATCTTTGCTTTTCTGGGTAATGGACATTCTTCCAAAATCAGCCAAGGCCGGATCGAGTCCAATGCCATTCGCCTTAAATTCGTGGGTGGTAAATAAAGGGGCCTTGTGGCATTCGTTGCAATGCTTTTGAAACAATCGATGGCCTGCTTCCTCTTGTTCGGTAAAGTGAATCCCTTTCTCCTTCCGCATAACCTTGTCGTATTTACTGTTTGCAGAAACCAAGGACACCGTAAATTGTGCAAGCGCCTTCATCAAATGATGGGTTTCAATTTTCTCAGTTTCGAAGACTTCTTTAAAGGCTTTTTGATATACCGGGTTGCCATTTAATTTTGCCAAAACAACCTTAAGCGAGCTTCCCATCTCATCGGGGTGGGTGATGGGATTAACCGGTTGCGCATTGAGGTTAAGTACACCGCCATCCCAATGAAAAATAGGCATCCAGGCCAAATTCATCAACCCAGGCGCATTGCGTTTACCCACCCGGCTTTGAATGCCATGACTCAAGGCGTGGTCCACATGTGCAAAAGCAGTGTATTGCAGGTGACAGCTGGCACAGGAAACGGTGGAATCGGCGGACAAAACAGGGTCGTAGAAAAGCGCTTTGCCTAGGCTGAACTTCTCATCCGTAAGAGGGTTGTTTTTGAAATCGTAGGTTGGTTTTGGCCAATGCGCTGGCTGGTAAAAAAGACCACTTTCATCTTCCCATGCTGAACTTAACAGCAAAACGCATATCACAACAAACAAGGGCAAGATTGCTTTTTTCAATGAAAACACGTCGCGAAATTTTGATGAATACGCTTTGCTGTAGCACAAGGATGCATAATTCTTGGTTCCGATGAATAGGGAAGGGATTTTAAAAATCGATGCATGTCTATTTGTATCGGTTCATTTCCAACTTCAACGCCAACTTTTTCGCAGGCAGCGTTGGGATGCTGATAGCCGCCGATGTGGTATTCAAAAGGAATTAGTACCCCTGCGAAACGTCCACTGCCTACAATCTTTAAGTGAATGTATCCGGTATTCCAAGCCCAATACATTCCCAACAAGGGGTCAAAGGGACCTTCTAAAAACCCACAGGCATTCAAACTGCTGTCCATTCCCAAATTGAAGGTAAAATCCTCTTCCTTTTCAATACGTGAAGTAGGAATCGTTAAGGAGTTTGAATCCGCCGCATCCAGGAGAAAAACATTGTCAAGCGCATTCACTGAAATCGACCTGCCTTGGCATTGCACGTTGGAGAGATAGAATTTGAAGGTGGTCACCTGAACTGAATCATTCCCCCCAAGCGAATACCATTGGTCTAATTGAAAATTTGAACGTAAAAAAGTGGGCGTAAACTGAATTTGGGCAACCACGAGGTTACTTGCAAAGAAAAACAAAACGCATCTTAAAAAATCCCCCATACCCTCGATTGAAAAAGCCCGCACCAAATTAGGAAAATTCCATCGGGGAACGCAAAGATTTTGAAGTTCAAGGCATAATCTTAAAAAAAACCATGATACTTTTGAAGTTAAATCAAATTTTCGATTGAAATAAGTACTTTTATTCCTCCATGAAAGAAAGCCATTTTGTCCGTTCAAATAAAGAGAAATGGGAACGCTTTGAGGCCATGCAAGGATCCAACAACAGCGATCCTGAGGAGTTAAGCAATTTATATTTAGACATCACGGATGATTTAGGCTTTGCGCAAACCTATTATCAACGCAGAAGCATTCGGATTTACTTAAACCAATTGGCCCAAAAAGTCTTAATTGGGGTAAACCGATACCAAAAACAATCCTTTAAAACCTTTCTAAATTTCTGGACCGTAGACTTACCTATTGAAATTTACAAAGCACGGAGGTCCTTGCGTTTTGCCTTTTTGTGCTTTTTGGGTTATGCAGTGCTTGGATGGATTTCCAGTGAAATCTACCCTGAATTTATTGCCTCCATTCTTGGCCAAGATTACGTAGACCTAACGGTGAAAAACATTGAAAAAGGAAATCCCTTGGCCATTTACGAAGGGTCGACGCAAATGCAAATGTTTTTAACCATTACCACCAACAACCTCATGATTTCCATTTTGCTCTTTGCCTCTGGCATCTTCATGACGGTTTTCACGCAGTATTTCTTGCTTCAAAATGGCATTATGCTCGGTGCCTTTCAAAACATGTTCTACCAAAAAGGCCTGTTTATCACGAGTTTTTTGGGGATATGGATCCATGGTGCCTTTGAAATATCTTGTATTGTCCTTGCGGGAGGGGCTGGCATCACGGCGGGATCAGGTTGGATTTTTCCAGGGGGTTATACCCGTGGCCAAGCGTTTCGCGCAGCCTTCACAAGGGGGGCAAAAATCATGTTGAGTTTACTACCATTCATTGTCTTAGCCGGTTATTTGGAAAGCTATGTTACCCGTCATAACGACACGCTTCCCGACATTAGTAAACTGCTGATCATCTGCTTTTCCTTCGCGATTGTTTTGTTTTTGTTTGTCCTTCTTCCTCAGATTCAAGCCAGGAGACACCCGGAGAAATTAGCAGAAGAAGATTTAATACCCCAACCCAACGAATCCAAAATTATACTTTTAAAAATCAGGAATGTTGGCGTCGTTTTCCGTGAATCGTTTGTGTTTTTCTTTTCCCTTTTAGGTACCTATCTTCAAAAAGTTTTCAATTGGCTGTTCCCTACGGCTTTGGGGTTCATTTATCTGCGTGCCTATCTTTTCCCAGAAGACATGAATTATGTTTACTTTTTTGATTGGTCAAGCCAATTGTCATTTATGTTAGGCTATAGCCTTCACAATGCCTTGGACCCATTGCTTATCTTCTTTTGGATGTTCGCGATTAGCATCACGTTTCTTTTTATCAACCATCAATTTCTCACCAAAGGGGAGATGGCGCCTCCTCCATTTAAGGCGTATTTGAAGAAGGTGTTTTTTAGAACCTTTCTTGCCGTTTGCCTTTTGTTACTCCCCGTATTTGCCTTTCCTTGGTATGTGATCCTACCCTATTTGTTCATCTTGCCCTTCTTTTGTTATTTGCCACCTGCGGCGGCCAATCCCACAATTACTTTTAAGGAGGCTCGTAAAAAAGGGTTTAACCTGGGATTTCGCTCCTATCTTTTTATTCTCATGGGCGTTTTCCTAAGCACCTTTGCCGTGGCGGTTTTGGTCCAACCCTTTGCGTTTGTTTTTAGCATCAACGATCGTGTCCCTGATTTACTTGACCACATGGTGCGAATTCTCTCTGTATTCATTGAAAAAACGGGCGAAGACACTGTCTTTTGGGGCAATGTTTTACGCCAATTCGTGTATTGTTTATTGGTGTTTTTTGCAGTGGTATTTTGGAGTGTTTATGTATGTGTGGCTTATTTTTCAACCTTGGAGAAACACGAAGCGATACAGCTTCAGCGCGAACTGCCAAAATTTGGAAACCGAAACCGCATGAAGGAAAACATGGAAACAGATGCATAGAAATTTTATATACCTGTTGCTTTGCTTTGCTTTCCCTTTCAACGTATTGTTTGGACAAAAAAGCAATATTGAAAAAACCATCAAAAACACGAGCTACCCGAGAAGTGGGGCCTACAAAGAAAATGACAATTGGATTAGCTCAGAGCTGCCCTTGTCTGTTTCCAGCTCGGACAGCCCGGGTAATGAGCTTTTAACCCAAGAGCAAAAACAACAAGAAGACAAATCTTTAGAAAGGAAACATGGTCAATATCAAGCGTACCTAAAAAAAGCAAAGGCAAAAAAGCAAAATGTCCTGAAGGAACCAGAACTTTTGGAAGTCCCGAAATTTGAAAGCCCCGATGTTGATGAGCCAAACATTGGCAAATTGGGTAAAATCCCAACCGGATTGTTAAAAGTTATTTTGGTATTCTTTGTCGTTGCGCTCCTTATTTTGATTTTTTACCAGCGTTTTAAAAAGGGAATTCGATGGCATAAGCGGGGTTCAAAACAAGACAATTATTGGAATCCTGAGGTGGTGAGCCAATCAGACCTAGAAAATCGATTGTCAAAGGCTCTGAAAAAAGAAAAATTTCGTGAAGCCGTCCGCATCTATTTCACCTTAATCTTAAAAGAACTCATTCGCTTAAATCAAATCAGATGGGCGAAAGAAAAAACAAACCACGAATACTTAAACACACTGAAAAACAAGGGCTTGCAAAAGGAATTCGCAGCGTGCATCCATGTATTTGATGTCGTTTGGTACGGTGAATATGAAATCGACCAAGAAAAGTTTAACGAAGTTGGGCCCAAGCTCACGGCATTTTTAACAAAATTACGCGCGCAAAACCCATGAAACGATCCTCTTTAATTATATGGGTGGCTTGCTTCATTGTCCTTGTGGGATTGGTGTTGTATTTCCTTCGGTCATCGGGGGAAAATGAACCTGTCACCTACATCAAAAGTTCCAATTGGGATGTAAAATATGGGTTTGACAGCAAAGATCCTTTGGGACTTTACTATTTTAATACCGTGTTGCAAACACATTCGCCACATTGTAATTTGTTAAACATTGAAAGCAAAAGGTATTTAGATTCTGCCATTACCAAGCACGAACCCAATGTGTATGTCCTGATAGGTGACACCATTACCTTGGAGGAAGCACAATTCAAAAGTTTGCTTAAGGAGGTGGAAATTTCTGGGGCTACCCTATTCCTTTCCAGCGAAAAAACCTATTCTTGGCTTTTGGACCTTGTACTTTCAGACCATGAAACCCCTTATTTCTACCAACGAAAACTGGACATTAAAACACAATCACCGGCTTGGCAACAAAAAATCGAAACCCGTACCTTCAACTTATATGGTTTATTTCAAGCGGACACCCTTTATGGAAAATGGCATGCATTCAGGGATCCCAAGAAGGTACTGAATCCCCTGGGCACCATTCATGGTTTAACCACGGAAGGATTTTGCAAATATGGAAAGGGGAAAATCATCCTTAGCGCAGTACCACGAGCCTTGGTGAATTATCAATTTCTCAATCCCGATGGGTTGGCACACGCACAATACCTTGTTGCACACATACCTCAAGCCAAATCCATTTACTTTGTTTCGTTTGCGAACCTTCAGTGGAGTCCTTACTTCCCAAGCGAAAGCAACCAAAACGGCGACAAAAACAGTCCTCTAAGGCTCATTAATGAAAATCCACCGTTAAAAAATGCAATGTGGGCAGCTCTTTTTGGCTTGTTCTTGTTTGTGGTGTTTTTCGGAAGGAGAACCCGTACGGTGGTTCCTCTTCAAGAAAAACCCATTAATGTGACCCGAAATTATGTTACCACACTCAGTTCAATTTACAGGTCACATGAGTCACCAGATGTCGCTTTTTCCTTGTTGAAACAAAACTTTTACCACACCATCCAACGGAGTTATTACTTTGACATCAGCAAGTTGGATACAGAAACACAAATTGATTATTTGTTGACCAAGTCGAACGTGCACCGCTCCAAGATTGAGAAATTGGTGCATGAATTAAATCACTATGACTTTGAAGTTGAAATGCCCTTTGTTTACCAAACAGCGGATTCTTGCCATGCCTTTTATCACGAGGCGGGATTACTTCAAACGAAACAGAATCCACTTCAATTTCCACTGACGGTTCGCCGAAACCTTTGGATCACCTCTGTTGTGTTTTTCCTAGCCACATTTACTTTGGTCATTGGGTTTTACCTTTCCAGTAAATCGAATGAAGCGGGACCATTTCTAATGGCTTTTGGAGGATTGGCCATAGGACTCGCGATATTAAGGCTGCAAATACCTTATTTAATCGTGTCTCCCGACCGCATCCAATGCTTCTCGTTGCTTGGCACCTCACAAGAAGTAGGATTGAAATACATTAACGAAGGCGATTTGATCGAGATACAAACCAAAACTAAGATCTTTACAAAGACTAAAATTGACCTCCAACCTCAAGATTGGGATGAACTGATCCTTTACCTTTATAAACATAAAACGAAACCATGAGTGAATTACAAGAAAACGAAAAATTGAATTTTGAAAGAAACGATTCAAATTTAATCTGGATTGCCCAAAAGGTAAACGACATCCGGATGGAAATTGGCAAGTACATCATCGGTCAAGATGAGTTGGTAGAAATGCTACTTGCCGGTGTATTCTCTAACGGTCACATGCTTTTGGAAGGTGTCCCCGGGGTGGCAAAAACCTTCAGCGCTAAGCTGCTCGCGCAAATGCTCAAAGTTGATTTTTCGAGGATTCAATTTACACCCGATTTAATGCCTTCGGATGTTCTTGGAACCAGTGTTTTTAACATGAAAGATTCTCAATTTGTGTTCAAAAAAGGTCCGATTTTCTCTAACATTGTCCTGATTGACGAGGTTAACCGTGCCCCTGCCAAAACACAAGCGGCGTTGTTTGAGGTGATGGAAGAACGTCAAATTACCTACGACGGAATCCAATACAAAATGGATTTTCCTTTTCTGGTCATTGCCACCCAAAACCCCATCGAACAAGAAGGAACGTACAGTTTACCTGAAGCCCAATTGGATCGTTTTATCTTTAAAATAAAAATCGGTTACCCGACTTTAGCGGAAGAAGAACAAATTCTGATTCGATACAAATCCCATAACGGTCCAGTAGATGTCTCGTCCATTCAACCCATTTTTAGCCATGAGGACATCCAAAAAATTCACCAAGTCATTTCAGATTTAACGGTTGAGGAGAATTTACTGAAATACATTGCAGCAATAACCCATCGGACAAGGAGCCATGCAAAAATTTATTTGGGCGCGTCCCCAAGGGCTTCGCTCTCCATGATGCGCGCAAGCAAAGCGATTGCAGCCTTGCGGGGAAGAGATTTTGTAACGCCTGAGGACATCCAATACATCGCTGCACCGGTATTGAACCATCGGATCATTTTAACGCCAGAAGCAGAAATGGAAGGAATTACCCCCGAGGAAATCATTAAAGAAATTCTTGCAACCATAGAAATCCCTAGGTAATCAATGTTCAAGGAAATTCGGATTACTAGACGTTTTTTTATCTGTTACGCCTGTGCCATTCTCGTGACAGCGGGTGGGTTTGTCCGCAAAGACTTGGTTTGGTTGTCCGAATTCGTTTTTTGGGGGATGGGAATATTGAGTCTCGCCGATGTACTGATGGTCTTTTTATTCATCAAAAAGCCTACGTATGAGAAAAAATACCAAGAACGCCTGAGCTTAGGGGATGAGAATACCCTATCGGCTACCTTGACCAACACCAGTGGATTTACCTTTAAATATGTTCTTTACGAAGGTTTTCCAACGGAAATGGCTGAAAGAAAGCTGTTTTTCGCCGACAAAATAAAACCCCTAGAATCGGTAACACATACCTATATGTATACGCCAAAAAAACGAGGGGTGTTTACTTTCGGGGACACTTACCTATTGGTACATTCACTTTTTGGATTCATTGAGCGACGTTTTATATATGACCATGCCAACCCGATTCATGTCTACCCATCTGTCATCCAAATGAAGAAGTATGAATTAATGTTGTTTCAGCAGAGCAAGGTGCAATCTGGAATCAAACGCATTAGGCGCATTGGGATGACCAAAGAATTTGAACAAATCCGAAACTACGTTCAAGGGGATGAAATAAAATCCATCAATTGGAAAGCTACGAGTCGTAAAAACGAACTCATGGTGAATCAGTACCAGGAAGAAAAAGCGCAAAATATTTATTGCATCGTAGACAAAGGCCGAGTCATGCAAATGCAAAGCGATGGACTAACCATGCTGGATTATTCAATTAATTCGGCATTGGTATTGGCAAACATCTGCTTGATCAAAAGTGACAAGGTTGGGTTGTTTACCTTCTCGCACAAATTAGGTGCGTCCTTGGTCGCGGAAAATAAAAAGACGCAACTGAAAAAAATCATGGATTTGCTGTATAACCAACAAACTTTTTTCCGTGATTCCAATTATGAACTGCTTCAGCAGCATGTAAATGACAAAGTGAAAAATCGTTCACTTTTATTGCTATTTACCAATTTTGAAAATCACTTTACCTTGAAACGGGCGCTGCCCTATTTACTTCAAATGAAGAAAAAGAATCTTCTTGTGCTCGTCATGTTCATCAATGAAGACCTTCAGCATTTTGCCAACCTCCCCCCAAAAAATGCAGATTCCTTTTACAAAGGACTGGTTGCAGGAAAGATGATTACCGACAAGCAAAAAATGGCCAAACAACTTAACGCGATGGGCATACAAACGATCTTGACCCACCCTTCAGAATTATCTGCCAATGTGATAAATAAATACCTAGCCTTAAAAGCAAAAGGTGTTTTATAATAAAGCGGATTCAGCTACAAATTTTTACCTTTGTAAAAAACAATAATTATGGCTTTTGAACTACCTAAATTGGCTTATGCATATGATGCATTAGAGCCCCACATTGATGCTAGAACGATGGAAATACATCACAGCAAGCACCATCAAGCATACATCAACAACCTTAACAATGCAATCGCAGGGACGGAAATGGAATCCATGTCCATCGAAGAAATCTTGCTGAACTGTAAAGAACTTCCAGCGATTCGTAACAATGGTGGTGGATTTTGGAACCATAATTTCTTTTGGGAAATCTTAAGTCCTGTGCATGGTGGACAACCTTCCGGCGAACTTGAATCAGCAATCGAAAGCAGTTTTGGTTCCTTTGAACACTTTAAGGAATTGTTTTCAGCAGCAGCCATTTCAAGGTTTGGATCGGGTTGGGCTTGGTTGTGTGTTAAGGAAGGGAAACTTGAAATTTGTTCTACAGCAAACCAAGACAATCCATTGATGGGAGAAGGATGTAATGGCACGCCTATATTGGCTTTAGACGTCTGGGAACATGCCTATTACCTTCATTATCAAAACAGAAGACCAGACTATATCAACGGATTTTTTAACGTTGTAAATTGGGAGGTTGTATTGGACAAATACCTCGCTGCCAAGTAGTTATTTTACTATTTTATTAACAAAAGGGGCTGACGGCTCCTTTTTTTGTTGATAAATGTTATATTTAGGTTAAACCTTTTCACAGCGTTTGAAAGTAAAGAACTAGCACCTACATTTGCCGTCAAACCTTTTTTAAAATGGCAGGAATTTTAAGTTATTTTTTACCTAAAGACAAAGTGTTTTACACCTTGTTTGAAGAAGCAAGCAACAATTTGAGCGAAATCTCTGGGAAATTGGTGCAATTGGTGCATGAACCAGATTTTAATGTTCGCGCTTCGATTATTCAAGAAATGCAAGATTTAGAGCATCGAAACGACGATACAACCCACAAGATTTTTATCGAATTGGGAAGGAATTTTATCACCCCTTTTGACAGAGAAGACATTCACAGTTTAGCCACTTCTTTGGACGACATCGCTGATTTCGTTTATGCAGCTGGTAAAAAAATCAATTTTTATAAAATTGATCCAATATCAGATGATGGAATTCAAAAATCTACCATTGCGATTAAGGAATCTGTTTCTGCCGTATGCTCAGCTGTAACAAGTCTAAGAAACCTTAAAGACACTGAGAAAATCATTGAATACGTTATCCGTATCAACAAATTCGAAAACAGTGCCGATGAGATTTTTGACATGAGCATCGAAAAACTCTTCGATTCTGATGTTGACGCCAAAGAATTAATCAAAAGAAGGGAATTATACATGGTACTCGAAGCTGCTACCGACAAATGTGAAGATGCAGGCAATGTTATCGAGTCAATTGTGGTCAAGTATGCCTAATTTATTTTAACTTTAGGCCATCATGTTTATTGTACTCATCATTGTCATTGTAATTGCGTTATTGTTCGACTTGGTCAATGGGTTTCACGACGCTGCTAATTCAATCGCAACGGTAGTATCTACCAAAGTTTTAACCCCTCTTCAAGCCGTAGTTTGGGCTGCTTTTTTCAATGTCTTGGCTTTTTGGGTTTTCGACATGAGCGTTGGAAATACGGTAGCAAAAACCGTAGACAACGGAGCCATCGATTTGTGGGTTATTCTTGCAGGAATGCTCGCAGCAACGATCTGGAACCTATTAACTTGGAGATTGGGAATCCCTTCTTCTTCCTCACACACCTTGATTGGAGGATTCGCTGGCGCTGCCATTACCCATGTTACCATAGCGAAAGGATCTTTAGCCGAAGGGTTTAGTGTAATTCAAGGAAGGGAAATTTTAGTAATCATCCTTTTCATTTTCTTAGCGCCTTTGATTGGTGGCGTAATATCCTACTTGATAACCGTAGTCACCATCTCTCGAAATTTTTGGAAAAAAATGTTGGTTATTCTCATTCTTTCTACCATAACCATTGTTGTTATGAACTACATGATGGAATATGTAGACATGAAACCAATAATGAAATACATATTAATAGGTATGATTTCAACCTTTATTGCCGTGTATTCTTACCACTACATTCGTTTTAGAAACAAACCTTCCGCTTTAAGAGAATCACACATGCACAAGCGACTTCAATTGCTTTCCTCTGCTGCGTTTTCCTTGGGTCATGGAGGAGCAGATTCCCAAAAAGTTATGGGGATTATTTGCGCTGCATTATTGGTTTATGGCAACACTGCCAGAAAAGAAGGGAAGGAAAATGAAATCTCTAAAGATTTTCAGATTACGGAAATCCTTCAAGTCGAATATAAAAACCCTGAAGGGAAATTAAAAAAATTCAAACCGGAAGTTGCGGTAATTGACAACAACCTATATTACGCCGACCACGACAGGGTGTTTGATGCCAAACGAAATTGTGAGATTTATACGGAAAAAGGTAATAAAACCTCCCAATGGAACCCCAACTACCCTTCAAAAAAAGTAATTGAAAAAGGATTGGAAAGTCTGCAAGTATACTCTTTCGGAGATTCAATTTACGATGCCTCCACGAAAGAAGTGATTTTCAAAGGAAAAACGTTGATGCGTGATTATCCTAAAAATGGGGTGTTTGCCTCCATGGTAGATTCAAAATTTCACCTTTTGTCTGATTATAAATTAAAGACCAAAGTTCATTCTGAAACCATGCCCAACTGGATTGCTTTCGGATGCTACCTTATGATTGGTTTAGGAACCTTGTTTGGCGGTTGGAAAATTGTTAAGACAATGGGAACCAAAATCACCAAGGTGACGCCATTGGAAGGGGTTTGCGCCGAAACCGCTGGTGCGTTGACCTTGTTTACCGTTTCTAATTTTGGAATCCCTGTTTCAACAACGCACACCATTACGGGATCCATCATAGGTGTTGGCGCAACTAAACGTTTGAGTGCCGTACGCTGGGGGGTTACCATCAATTTATTGTGGGCTTGGATTCTTACCATTCCAGTGAGTGCAGCCCTTGCAGGACTCATTTACATCATTCTTTATTTTTGTAAATAATCTCTAAGGTTAATTTTTTGTTAATTAAAGATTTTATCATTAATTTCGACCGAGTTAAATTTTAAAAAAATCAACGAATGAAAAAATTACTACTTTCTTTAAGCGCGCTGTTGTTTACAGCGTATGCATCTGCCCAAGTTATTGTCGCTGGAATTTCTCCTGCGCCTATCGTTGGCAATTATCCTTTTTCTTGGGCCGCGCCATCGGGTGGTTGGGGAACCCCAGATTTTACCATTCCAAACACGTTTGTGGAAGATACCCTAATGTTGGTTGAAGATGGTACGCCAGGCACAAACGCTCAAGGACATCCCATTTCACAAGAAGGATGTAATCCATTAACAAACAACCTGGCAGGTAAAATCGCTGTGATTTACAGAAACACATGTGAGTTTGGTGCCAAAGCGTTCAATGCACAAAATGCAGGTGCGGTTGGAGTGATCATTGTGAACCGTGATCCAGGAGTAATTTCAATGGGACCAGGTGTAGATGGTGGAAATGTTACCATTCCAGTTGTGATGATTGACAATGCAGCAGGTGCTACATTGGTTAACCAAATGGCGAGTGGCGCAGTCGTTGTTTTCATGGGAAACAAAACAGGATTGTATCCTAACGATGCAGGATTAACTGCTTCTACGACCTTGATCCCTAAACAAGGAGCTGTGGTTTCTTTCCTTGCACAAAACGGAACTGAATTCAATTTCGATTTAGGTACCAGGGTTTATAACTTCGGTAACCAAGCGCAAAACGGAATGACTTTAACGGCAACCGTTACCAATCCAGCAGGAAGTGTTGTGTATAACAACTCCATCAACAACATCAACTTGGCTTCAGGTGACAGCTTAGATGTAGACCCTACACAAGCGCAAAACCTACCACAGTTTTCATTGGCTAACTACCCTGTAGGACGTTACACTTTAACCTATACCGTTACCTTAGCGGGAGGCACCTCTGATGATTATGTTGCCGACAATTCCTTAAGTTACGATTTCGTGATTCAAGATTCATTGTACAGTTTTGCAAACATGGATACTACCACAGGAAATGCAAATCCAACACAATTCTTTAGACCAAGCACAAACAACTCCACCTATTCAATCTGTACCGTATTGAAAGACCCAAATGCGAGCAGAATCGCAGCGGTTGGTCTTCATTTCGCAGCAACCACTAGCGCAAACCCTGCTGTGTCTTTGGAAGGAGAAGAAATCGTATTGAATTTATACAAATGGGAAGATGTTTTCACCGATTTAAACGATGCTAATTTTGGTTTTAACACCTTAACGCAAATAGCGGGTGGATTCTACCAATATCCAAGTGATCTTCAAGGTGATTTGGTTTATGGCGCTTTTGACCAAGCGGTCGTATTGCAAGATGACGTGCGTTACCTAGCTTGTGCCCAAACGGTTAACCTTAACCTTTACTTCGGATTTGAAGGAGCAAGAGACTATACATGGAATTATAACTTCTACGCACAACCATTGTCGCCTGTTGAAAATGACCTTGCGTATTTTGCAGCTGGTTTCGGTACGGATACCCCAAATTCATTGGCGCTTCGCGTAATTGATGCAAACAACATCGGATTAAATGAAGGAACAGAGGTGAATGGCAATGCTTACCCAAATCCAACAGCTGACAATGTAACCATCAAAATCGACGCTGAAGGAACAGCTAATGTAGTTGTAACAGACATCACAGGAAAAGTGGTTTCAAACAAAAACATTACCTTGAACCAAGGAACTGCAAACTTCGGAATGGAAGAATTGAACAATGGACTCTATCTTTTCAATGTAACACTTGAAAATGGTAAGACCGCTCAGTTCAACGTTGTGAAAAAATAATTCATTTCCTACACATTGAAAAGGGGCTTCGGCCCCTTTTTTTGTTTTACCGCTTTGTATACGAAGAACTTGAATTATCTTTGCGAACATGTCAAAAACAGCCTTTACCGTTACTGCTGCACTTCCTTATGCGAATGGTCCGCTTCACCTCGGCCATATCGCAGGGGTTTACCTTCCTGCAGATATTTTTGTGCGATTTTTAAAACTGAACCAACACGATGCGCTGTTTATTTGTGGAAGCGATGAACATGGCGCTGCCATCACCCTAAGGGCAAAGAAAGAAGGAATCAGCCCACAGGAAATCGTAGACAAATACCATCATCTCATTAAGGATACCTTTAATAAGTTCGAAATTAACTTCGATGTTTTTCACAGAACCTCTTCAGCGTTACACCATGAAGTAGCTTCTGATTTCTTTACAACCTTGCACAACAAGGGCGTTTTTGAGGAGCATCGTTCCATGCAATACTACGATGAATCCTTTCATCAATTCTTAGCTGACCGCTATATATCGGGAACTTGTCCTAAATGCGCTTACGATAGCGCTTACGGTGACCAATGTGAGAAATGTGGCTCAGATTTAAGTCCAACGGAACTTATCAATCCAAAATCGACATTATCGGGGCATTCACCCATTCTTAAAGAAACATCGCACTGGTATTTACCTATGAACCTCCACGAAGCGTGGCTTACGGATTGGATTCAAAATGGAATGTTGGATGGAATCTCTCAACATGATCCCAAGAAATGGAAAAACCAAGTCATTGGACAATGTATGTCTTGGATTAATTCAGGGTTGAAACCCAGGGCCATGACACGCGATTTGGATTGGGGGGTTCCCCTGCCATTGCCTGATTCTGAAGGAAAAGTTTTGTATGTTTGGTTGGATGCTCCCATTGGCTATATTTCTGCGACCCAACAATGGGCCCAAGACCATGGTAAAAACTGGAGGGACTATTGGTGTAAAGAAGAGGCAAAGGACCGAAAACTCATTCATTTCATTGGCAAGGATAACATTGTTTTCCACGCAATTATCTTCCCCATCCTGTTAAAATCTCACGGCGATTTTATTTTGCCAGAAAATGTACCTGCCTACGAATTTCTAAATTTAGAAGGCAACAAATTCTCAACTTCTCGAAACTGGGCCGTTTGGCTGCATTCATACCTCCAAAATTATCCTCAAAAGGTTGATGAACTAAAATATGTACTTACTTCCATTGCACCAGAAAACAAAGATTCTGAATTCACATGGTTGGATTTCCAAACCCGTATCAATTCGGAATTGGCAGACATTTTAGGGAATTTTGTAAACCGAACCGTGGTTCTAACGCACAAATACTACGAGGGTGTCATCCCTTCACCGGAGACATTAAACGAAGAAGAAACCGCGATTATTCAAGAAATCCATGAGGTTTCAGAGCGAATTTCGACCTTAATGTATCAATATAAAATCAGGGAAGCGCAACAAGAAATGATGTCGATTGCCCGAATTGGTAACAAATACCTAGCAGAGAAGGAACCTTGGAAATTAATTAAAACCCATCCGGACGGGGTAAAAAACATCCTATTTGTTGCCTTAAAAATCACAGAGCAATTGGCCTTGACTGCGCGCTTGTTTTTACCTCAAACTGCACAGAAACTTATCTCATTGCTAAACCTTGACGCGAAAGAATGGGGAAGTCATGAAACGTCAATCATTCCAGGAAACCAAATCGGGGCCCCCTTCATCTTGTTTGAAAAAATCACCGATGAGTGGATTGAAATAGAAAAATCTAAACTGATTCCAATGGAAGAAAAAGTGACCTACGCAGCTGTTAAACCGAACGTTTCCTTTGAAGAATTCCAAAAAATGGACTTCAGATTGGGGAAGGTAACGTCAGCAAAAAAGATGGAAAAAGCAAATAAGTTATTGGTTTTAACGGTTGACACAGGCATTGACGAACGCACCATTGTTTCTGGCATTGCTGCGCATTATACACCTGAAGAAATCTTAGGAAAAACCGTTGTTGTGCTCATGAATCTTCCCCCAAGGGAAATACGCGGAGTGGTTTCAGAGGGGATGTTGTTGATGGCAGAAAACCATACAGGTTCATTAAGTGCAATTACCGACGACCTTGATTTTGGCGCCGGTCCGACCATCTCTTAAACATATCCTTTGTCTTTTGCCCAGCTGCTTAATTGTGCTGCATTGGGTAATTCTAATTTTTTTAGGATGTTATGTCGGTGGGTTTCAATGGTTCGCGGAGAAACAAACAATGCATCCGCAATTTCCTTTGAAGTATTTCCTTGAGCGATGAGTTTTACAATTTCAATCTCTTTCATGGTAAGATCCTTCTTTTCACTGTCATCCACATTGAGCAAAGATGCAAAATAGCGGTCTTTAATCTCGTTTGCAATGTAGACCTCTCCTTTATACACAGCATGAATTGCGCTGATTAATTCACTTTTTGTGGTGTTTTTGGTCAAATAACCTTTAGCCCCCAAGGAAAGAAATTTCTTGACATAGGTAATGTCATCATGCAAAGAAAGTCCAATGATTCTTGTTTTAGGAAGGCTGTCAAAGATGCGCTTAGAAACGTTTAAGCCTGAACCTTTCCCTAGGTTGATGTCCATCAACACAATGTCTGGTTTATATACGATGCTTTGATCAAAAGCTGTTTCTTCGGAATCTGCAGTTCCACACACATGAATTTGCGGAGCATCCTTTAATAAACTCGACCATGCTTCGCTTATGAGCTTGTGGTCGTCAACGATAAGAATCTTTATTAGTTCACTCATTTACTGCCGTTTAATGCCAAGTTAAGCATTTAAGGCTTCTGCACCGCCCACAATTTCGAGAATTTCGTTGGTTATGGCTGCCTGACGTGCTTTGTTGTATGATAAGGTCAAACTTTTCTTGATTTCCGAAGCGTTGTCGGTTGCCTTATGCATTGCCGTCATACGTGCGCCGTGTTCTGAAGCGGTGGAATCAAGCAGTGATTTAAACAATTGTGTTTTAAGTGATTTAGGAATCAACTCAGAAACAATTTCTTCTTTTCCAGGTTCAAAAATATAATCCGTTGCGGTATTTTCGGTTCCGAAACTCGGTTCAATGGGAAGAAAGGGTTCAACTTCAACGATTTGGTTGGCCGTATTAAGGAAACGGTTGTAAACCACAACAATTTTATCAAACTCTTTATCGAAAAACAATTGCATTACCTGGTCAACAATCAACCCTGTTTTTTCGAAAGTCAAATCCAACAAGACATCTTCGAGGGGTGTTAATTGCTCATTGATGTAGTAGTGATCTGTTTTCTTGATAACATCTTTTATTTTTTTACCAAGACAAAGGACTTTTACGTCACTTTGAGCATAGGTATCTTTCATCAAGAACTGCACTTTTTTGATGACGTTGTTGTTGAATCCACCACAAAGTCCTCGGTTAGAGGTAATGGCGATGATCAACACGCGGTTTTCCTCCCTTTTCATTGCATACTTGTTTTCCGAAAGATCCAATGTACCGCTTACATTTTCTAGGATGTCTCGAAGTTTGGAAGCAAAAGGACGAAGTCGAATGATGGCGTCTTGGGCTCTTTTAAGCTTGGCAGCAGAAACCATTTTCATAGCAGAGGTAATCTGCATGGTAGACTTCACTGAGCTTATCCGATTTCGTATTTCTTTAAGGTTAGCCATTTAGCGTTTTAAAAAAATTAATACTTATCTGCAATTTCTTTGGCACATTTTGCCAACACATCCGTCAATTCATCTGAAAATTTACCTGCTTTCAATGCTGCAAGTACATCTGCATGTTGATTTTCAACATAATTCAAAAATTCTTTTTCGAACGCTTTAACTTTATTTACAGGAACTTTTTGGATCAAACCTTTGGTTCCTACATAGATGATTGCAATTTGTTTTTCCACTGGATACGGGTCTCCTTCACGTTGTTTCAAGATTTCCACATTCCGGGAACCTTTGTCCAAAACTGCTTTGGTAGCATTGTCTAAGTCGGAACCAAATTTCGCAAAAGCTTCCAATTCGCGGTATTGTGCTTGGTCTAATTTTAAAGTACCGGCTACCTTTTTCATGGATTTAATTTGAGCGGAACCTCCAACGCGCGAAACCGATATTCCTACGTTAATTGCAGGACGAACACCTGAGTTAAATAAATCAGACTCCAAGAATATTTGTCCATCGGTAATGGAAATCACATTGGTAGGAATGTATGCAGAAACGTCACCTGCTTGTGTTTCGATGATAGGCAATGCGGTAAGTGAACCTCCCCCTTTGATTTTTGACTTCAAAGATTCAGGTAAATCATTCATTTGCGAAGCAATGTTGTCATCAGCAATGATTTTCGCAGCACGTTCTAGCAACCTTGAGTGAAGGTAGAATACATCTCCAGGATATGCTTCACGGCCCGGTGGACGTCTTAGCAACAAGGAAACTTCACGATACGCTACGGCTTGTTTTGAAAGGTCATCGTAAACGATCAATGCAGGGTTACCACAATCTCTGAAATACTCTCCAATCGCTGCTCCGGTCATTGGTGCATAAAACTGCATCGGTGCTGGGTCAGAAGCATTAGAAGCAACGATAACTGTATAAGCCATTGCCCCTGCGTCCTCTAATTTTTTAACAATTCCAGCGACGGTGGATCCTTTTTGACCAATGGCCACATAAATACAAAATACAGGTTCACCTCTGTCATAAAATTCTCTTTGGTTTATGATGGTATCGATCGCAACGGTAGTTTTTCCTGTTTGACGGTCACCAATGATAAGCTCACGTTGACCTCTTCCAATTGGGATCATTGCATCCACGGCTTTAATTCCCGTTTGCAAAGGTTCGTTCACCGGTTGACGGAAAATTACACCAGGTGCTTTTCTTTCGATGGGCATTTCATACAATTCGCCTTCAATGGGTCCTTTTCCATCAATCGGATTTCCTAGGGTATCAACTACGCGACCTACCATCCCATCTCCAACCAAAACAGAAGCAATTCTTCCTAATCTTTTTACGGTATCTCCTTCTTTTACACCTGAAGAACGACCCAACAATACAGCACCAACATTGTCTTCTTCAAGGTTTAATGCGATTCCTTGCATCCCCCCGTTGAATTCAATTAATTCGCCATATTGTACGCCATTCAATCCAAAAATACGTGCAATTCCATCTCCAACTTGAAG
>CAMCWF010000030.1 GCA_945882095.1 Chryseobacterium gleum | reverse complement strand
GATAGCTATTTACTGATCCATAGTGTAGTTGTAAAATCTCCAAAGAATTTAAAAAATGGATGGACTCATTTCAAATCACAGGTTAAGCTAACCGCTGAGCTGAAATATGTTGTTTTTGACGACCAACAAGGATGCTTCATTGATCAAAGAAACCATCAGTTCCCTATACATTTAGTGGTTGACCCTCACCAAGTTCAACCGGTTTTTCAATTGAACCAATTAATAAAAAACGAAACTTTCACTTTGGGTATAAATCCGGAGAAAAAGTTTTATCAGACACTGAAATTAGAATTACAAGATGTTGAAAATCTTGATGAAGATTACAGCCTAGAATTTAACATTGAAAAATTGAACTTAGATTCCTAAATGTACACACCGCTAACAGCGCCTGCACGCAAAACGTTAGCATTTACCCAACAACGAAAAACTAAAATAAGTTTGAAATTTTTATTTTTATGCGTTGTTTGTTAAAGTGTAAGGCTACAACACGTCATTTTTTATAGATTTACCTCAAAAACTTTGTAGCTTTAAAACATGTATATCTCCATCACAGGTTTAAAACCAAAGGGGTTTTGGTCCACCCTAAAATTTTGGACCTTGGCAATCCCTACCTTTAAGCAAGCATCGACGGCAAAGGGAAACAAGTACTGCCAAGTCAAACGAATTGAAGGATATCAATGCACTTTGACCGCTTGGAAGGACCGCGAAAGCATGCTTGTGTTTTTACACGAAGGTACACACCTTAAAGCCATGAAAGCTTTTCATCGCATTGCAACCGGTAAAACCTACGGTTTCGAATCCGACGTAATTCCAACCTGGGAAAACGCCTTTGTTTTGTTGCAAGAAATGGGGAAGGATTATTAAATCCGGAGTGAAACCTAAACTTTAGGGCACGAGCATATCGCTTGGGTACTTTTATTATCTTCGTCTATATCAAATTAAAACCGATGAAAAATATTTTTCTATTCCTTATTGCGCTAGGATTGTGTTTTGCCTGTACTGAGGATCAAAAATCCGAAGCGGAATTACAAGCAAAATTAAAACGTGAAGCTGCTGCTGCATCTGATAAGCTCGAGGCGGAACGTAATCGATTGGAAGAAGAGCGATTGGCATTAAAAGCAGAGCGTGAAGCTGCGAAAAATCAAAAAGAAAAGGACGCGGAAAACGCAAGGTTGGAAGACCAATTTAGCCAATCGGATTTGGCCATGGTTAACAAATCAAGGGCGTATTTTCACAGCGAACCAAGGGCTGAAACCATTAACAACCGTAAATTTTTGATACGGGGGAATGAAATCCAGGTGCTTCGGGTAAGAAATGGTTTTGGCTATGTCGAATATTACAATGAAAACAACGATAAATATACAGCCGGTTGGCTTGACCTTCACGACTTAGAACCCATCGAATACGGCTGTTGATTGTAAGTTAGCATCCCTCATCGCTGCTAATGCGCGTCGGAAATTACTTTTGCTTTCTTGGTTTTCTTGTAGCGAACCATCAATACCACAGGAAAAACTATTAACACCATCAATCCTACCGCGAAAAACCCCTGGTCATAACTTACCAGCGCTTGTTGCCTCCCAACCGCGCCTTCCAAAGACCTTAAGGCCATTGCTTCTGCCTCCTCCAACGAAAATCCTTTGGATAAAAAATTTTGTTTAATTGCGGCCATTCGCTCAACACTTTGTTGTGAGTAGTCATTCACATAACCCAACATGGAACCCCTCACCTGCGCATTTTTTTGAATCAGAAAGAGGTTGATCAATGCGATTCCAACAGAACCCCCTAATTGGCGAACCATGTTCGACAACCCTACTGCTTGGCCGATGTCCTTGCCTTTCAATCCCACTACTGCCAAAGAAATAATGGGCGACATCATGCAAGCCATTCCGATGCCTCGTAGGACAAACGGTAAGTAGAAATCCCCTTGCGATGACCCTGGTGAAGAGAAGGACAACATCATCAAGAAAATAACCGTCGAGATTGCGCCAAAAATGATGATCTTCTTTGGATTAACTCCCTTGCCTAACATTTTACCGACGATAGGCATGGTAAAAGCAGAACACAATGCCCCTGGAATCATAAACAACCCTGTTTTGGTCGCTGTCCAACCCAATGAAATTTGTACAAACAAGGGGAATATAAAGACAGAACCAAAGAGAATTAATCCAAGAAGAAAATTCAAAATACTACCCAAAACCAAATTGTAATTTTTATACAACCGAAGGTTTACTGCAGGATAATCAATGGTTAATTCTCGCCAAATCAAACTCACAATGCCTGCCACAGCCAAGAAGGTAAACAAAATAATTTCCTTACTGTCAAACCAATCTTTTGAAGTTCCTTCTTCCAAAACATACTGAATGCTTCCTACAGCAACGACTAAAAACAAGATGCCCCAATAGTCTATACGCTTGGGCTTAACCGAAAAAGGATCATTGCCTACAAATTTATAGGCGAGAAAAGCGGCTACGATTCCAATGGGAACATTCACGAAAAATATCCAATGCCAAGAAAAATTATCGGTAATCAAACCTCCAATCGTGGGTCCAAAGGTGGGTCCTAGAATGATCCCCATCCCAAAAATCGCACTTGCCATTCCTATTTTCTCTGGAGGAAAAGCCCCAATGATGATGGTTTGCGCCGTTGAAAGGAGCCCTCCCCCACCTAATCCTTGTACAAATCGCCAAAAAACCAAGGTCCACAAACTGGTGGAAAGTCCGCACATTAGGGAGGCAAAGGTAAAAATGATGACAGAAGCCGTAAAATAGTTTTTGCGTCCAAAATAACTCGAAAACATCCCAGTCAACGGTATAATGATCACATTGGAAATGGCATAAGCGGTTACCACCCAGGCAATTTCCGTCGTCGTCGCACCAATACTCCCACTGATTTCCCGCAGAGAAACGTTTACAACCGTGGCATCGATCAACTCAAGCAACGCGCAAGAAATCGCCGTGAGAACCAAAATGATACGCGTGGTACCTGTTGGATATTGGGGTGTTAATGCTTGGGTATGAGACATTTATTTTGTTTTTACAGAAACATACACGCTCAATCCTGGGAACAAAATCATTTGCTGTTGCTTGGTCAACTTTTTGAACTTGATTTTTACCGGAACACGTTGAACTATTTTGACAAAATTCCCTGTTGAATTGTCCGGAGGGAGCAAAGAAAACTTTGAGCCCGTAGCACCAATGTAAGAATCGAGTACACCTTCCAAGTCCATATCTGGATACGCATCAATCTCAACCTTCACCTTTTGACCTGGTTTCATGTTTTCAATTTGGGTTTCCTTAAAATTGGCCGTTACCCAAAGGGATGTATTGTCAATGGCAGAACAAATGGGCGTTCCCGTGGTGATGAACTGACCATTGTCTACACTTCTTCGGGAAACAATGCCACTGCAGGGCGCTTTCACAACGGTATACCCTAACTGGGTTTTTGCCAAGGTTAATTCAGCATTTCGCTGTTTTACCAGTGCTTCCGCCAAGGCGATTAACGATTTTTGTCCAACTGCTTGGGATTTCACCCCATCCGATTGCGCTGAAGAAGCCTTGTATTGGTTCTTGGCTGCTTTGTACTGCGCTTGGGCTACGGCCAATTCAGCCTGTACTGCATCGAACTCAGACTTGGTCGCTGCTTTGGAAGCATACATGTTTTTAATCCTACTGAAGTCCTCTTGTACCTTGGACAACCTTGCAGAAGCGACGTCGATGTTTTGCGCCGTTGTTTCACTCGATAAAAAGGCAGCATTCGCATTTAAATCACTCGCATTTGAATTGTTCCTAACGGCAATTAAATTTGCTTTTGCGTTTTCCAAGGCGGCCTCTGCTTGGGCTACCCGGGCCACAAATTCTTGGTCGTTGATAAGGACAAGAACGTCCCCTTTCTCAACCCATTGATTGTCTAGAAAAAGCACCTCCTGAACATACCCAGAAACACTGGAACGTACCGGAATGATGTCGGAATCAATTTGCGCATTGTCGGTGGTTTCATAACCAAGAGAAATCCATCGATAAATCAACCCAATCACAAGGACCGCAATGGCAATACCGAGAATGATAAAAATCCTTTTCTTTCCTTTTTTCGGTTTTTTTGCGCTGGTTTCTTCGGTGGTTTCTTCAGATGATCCCGCTTGATTTACAACATTGGCTGATTCTTCAACGTGTCCTCCCGTTCCTTTTTTGTCTTTCTTTTCTTTTTCCTTTTTCATAATCTCATTTTAAAAATTTATCAAACCCATGGTTGCGTTGTAGTTAGACCATGCATTCAAACGTTTGATTTCGTGTATTTTCATTTTCATCCTTGCGGACAATTCGTCGTTTAATTGAAGTAAATATACCGTCGATGTGATTTTACCATTTTCAAATTGAGAAGCGGCAATGGCAGAAATGGCGGTTTTCTTTTCCAAGATGGTGGCATCTAGCTTCATCATTTGATCCAAAGCGGCAATTTGCGAAGTAAATGTAACGACCGTTGTTTCGATGTTTCGATTTAGATTTTCGCGTTGGATTTCTATCATTTTCTTACTTAAATCAAACTTCTGTTTATCTCGGTTTAACCCGTAGAGTGTTGACACATTCCATTTCAACCCGATGTTCGCACTTCCAAAAAACCTAAGGTTTTGGTTGATGAAATTGGGGCCAGGGCGACCATAATTCCCATTTGCACCGACCGTTATTTTTGGCAAAGCGTAGTTAAAAGCCAATTGGTAGCGCTCATCCAATAATTTTTCTTGCATGACCAACAAAGTATTCTCAGGACGCATTACACTCATAAACATCTGATTACCACCGGCTGGAACCATGAGAAGCTCAACAGATTGATCCAACTTTTTCCCCGTAACAATCGAAAGGTTTTCATACATCGCATTGAGGTTTTCCTTTGCTTCAATGGTGTTTTGTTGCGCGATTAACAGTTCGACTTCAATTTCATCCAAAGCATTGGCCAAGACCATTCCATTGCTTACCGCCACAGCGACATTGACCGAACGTTTGTTCAAATTATCTTGAAGCAACTCAAACATTTTTATGCTTTCCTTGACCAGTAAAATTCCCATGTACAATTGATTCACCTTGTCCACCAACTTGTACAATTCCACTTCATTTTTTTGGATTTCGATTTCAGCAGAAATTTTCTCGATTTCCTTGAGGTTTCTGCTCATTCCTCCGTCGAATACGGTTTGCTCTACAGACAATGCACCAAGGTAGGAGTCGTGTGGGAAATTGGTGTTGAATCCAGGGATGTTGAACTGAACCACTTCGCTTTGATATACCGCTTGAAGGTTAAAATTCAACTTAGGCAACCAGGCTTCTTGGATGGCTTTCAAATTCACATTGGATTGCGCTTTGTACAATTCATTTTGTTTGTAGAGCGGGTAATTTAATTTCGCCCAGCGAATACAACTGTCCAATGATACAGGACTTTGCTGAGCGAAGGATACTGTTGAAATTCCTAAGAAAAAGGATATGTAAAACAAAAATTTCATTGCCGTTATTTTAGATTCAAATAAATAAATTCATGTACCGATGCCTTTAATTTTTCCGTAGAATATTCAGAGTCAGCTACATGATTGTGAGACAAAATCACCTTGATCATTGGCATCGCTAAAAAAGGATAAGCACAAAGTGACATCAGGTTGACAAAAAACAAAACTGGATTAACTTCATTCAAAACACCTTCCTTCCTACCCGATTCTACCAAACGAATAAGTGAAAGATTGTCTTTTTTGTACGTCATTACCTTCTCATGAAAAAGCACTTGGTTGCTGCTGATTTCTTTAATGAGAAATATGGACATTTGTGGATAATCTTCAAGGAAATCAATGAATCGATCGGCAAAAATATGGACACGCTCATGAATGCTTAACGACTGATCGGAAATCACCTCCATGTTTTCGAAGTACCTTTCCAACGCATTCCCAAACACCTTATCGAACAACCTTTCCTTGTTTCTGAAATAGTAATGTAAAAGCGCTTTGTTGATTCCTGCCCGGTCTGCAATCACTTGCATTCTGGCCCCATAAAGTCCATATTCGAGGAAAACACTCTTGGCTGCGTCTTGAATCACTTGTTCGGTACGAACATCTTTTAACCTCATAGTTTAACCAAATGGTTAACAAAGGTAAAGCTAATTTTAAATCAAACTAATGTTTAACAATTACTTCACTTTGGTCAACCCGAAACCGAGGTCCCCAGATGCCCGCTTCCGTTCCCTGTCCTACCGCAATAATCATATTAATTTCAGCGCCCCAAGGCAATCCTAATTTTCTACGAACCCTGAATTTATCGAAACCTTCCATTGGACAGCTGTGAAATCCTTCGGCCGCTATGGAAAGCATGAATGTTTGTGCAGCCAAAGCACAGGATTTATGAACCATAATCCGTTGGTCTGTTTTACCACAAAAACGCATGGAAGGCTTAAAAAATCCGCCAAAAAAACCAACAGAAAATCGAATGGTGGTAAGCAAACCGAAAGGATCACGACCATAAAGTAAAGGCATTAATTTTCCGTAGTAATCCAGACCTTGTTTCTCCATTTTATTTGGCTCTCTCCCTTCTATGGCTTTGAGGATTTGTTCTTTATTCCATCTCGCACGTTTCCTAAAAAGGTCTCTCCGTGTTACAAAAACCACCAATTCTTTTGCCGTTTTGGCCGCATTTTGACCTAAACACAAGGGAACAAATTCAGATTTCAATTTTTCATCATGGATCCAATGAAATTCCCACAATTGCATATTGCTGCTGTTTGGAGAAAGGATGGTACGTTCCAAGCTTCTTGTCATCACTTCTTCTGGGACCTCAATTTCTGGGTTAAACTTTCGATTAGACCTCCTAAATTCAATGATTTCTTGAAATTCTTTATTGTACATTTTTTTAATTCAAAATTACACAATTACGAGGCCCTTGAATCTTGTCCTACAAAATAAACTAACTTTGCCTTATGGATGATACAAGAAAAAGGGTCGAAGTCTGCTTCACACCGGGAGAGTATACCTATTTCAAGGGAGAATTTGAAATTGTCGTAGTCATTGATGTCCTCAGAGCAACCTCTGCGATTTGCACGGCTTTCGAATACGGGATTTCTTCGATTATTCCTGTACCCACTGTTGAAGAAGCAATAGAATACAAGAAAAAGGGCTTTTTAGCGGGCGCAGAACGCAAGGGTAAAATCGTGGAAGGATTTGACTTTGGAAACTCACCTTTCAGTTACATGAAAGAGGAATTCAGGGGTAAGGACATCGTACTCACCACCACAAATGGGACAAAATCCCTTGATGTTGCGAAGGATGCCGACACCGTTGTCGTAGGGTCCTTTTTAAATTTGAATGCCCTTTCCCTTTGGCTTGAAAAGCAAGATAAAAACATTCTGTGTCTATGTTCGGGATGGCAAGACAAATTTAACCTAGAAGACACCATTTGCGCAGGAGCCATTTCAGATTACCTGGTCTCTACAGGGAATTTTGTTTCCACCGAAGACTCCTCGATTGCCGCAAAATATTTATACCTATCAGCAAAAGACAATTATTTAGGTTATTTAAAATCCAGTTCACATAGACGTCGATTGAAAAACCTAAATTTGAATGAAGATATTAAGTATTGTTTAACCCCGAATCAGACGGACGTAATACCCCAATTAAAAAATGGCAAATTGGTTAAAATATAGCTTGGTCGTTCTAGGAATTTCCAGCATTCCATTTTTGTTTTCTTACAAACCTTGGGAGACTTCAAGGCCACAATGGGGATTCTTTGGACACAAGCGAATCAACCGTATGGCTGTATTTACGCTCCCGCCTGAAATCTTTGGCTTTTACAAAGAAAACATAGAATTTTTAACAGACCACGCCGTAGACCCTGACAAAAGAAGGTATGCCGTCACTGGTGAAGCCGAATGTCACTACATTGATTTAGACCACTACTACAAACCGGGTGAAGACCCCTTTGAAATTGTACCGAAATATTGGAAGGAAGCGGTACAAAAATATTCCGAAGACTCCTTGCGAAGCTATGGCATTGTTCCTTGGCACGTCTTGCATATGAAATACAAACTTCAGAAGGCATTTGAAACCAAGAACATCGATTTGATATTGAAGTATTCTTCAGAAATCGGTCATTATATTGGGGATTCCCATGTCCCCTTGCATACGACCGAAAACTACAATGGACAAAAGACAGGACAAAAAGGCATTCATGGACTTTGGGAAAGTCGATTGGTAGAAATCAATGCGGAAGATTACGATTATTTCGTAGGTAAAGCATCCTATAAAAAGAATGTACAAGATTTTGCTTGGAATGCAGTTCGTGGGTCTCACGAAGCCTTAGATTCTGTGCTATCCATGGAAAAGGAATTGACGAAAACCTTTCCTTCCGATCGAAAATACAGTTATGAGCAACGAGGAAACACAACCATTTCAACGTACTCAAGGGAATTCTGTTCGTCGTATCACCAAATGTTAAATGGCATGGTCGAGCGAAGACTTAAAACATCCATCATTGCCGTTGGAAGCATTTGGTATACTGCTTGGGTCGACGCAGGACAACCTGACCTCACCACCTTACAAAACCAAAAACCTTCCGCTGAACTACTCAAGGAAATGAAAGAGTTGGACGCGCACTTTCACAACGACAAGAATTTTGGAAGAATTTGTGATTAACCTACCAAAATTTTAAGCATTTACATACTTCTTGTCTAGCAGATAATTCAAGTGATAATCCACCAAACCATCGACGGGCTTTTGAATGATGCTCGCCACATGAATGGACAAGCGGTTGGCTGCTTTCATGAGTGAATCTTCAAAAATAGCCGCAAGACTCCCCACGAAATGAACGTCTACCGAGGTAAAATCTGGATAACATCCTACGTGTACACGCATGAATTCATAAAAACCTTCTTCAATCATTTGCTGAAAAAACGGATTTTCTTTGTACTTTGCAACAAATGGCATGAACGAAGCAATAAAGACGTTCGCATTGGATTCTTTGTATACCTTATCTAAAATCTGTTCTTTATCCAACCCAAATGTTTGCTCAAAATCCGCACTCAGCTCAACCGTTAAATGCCCGTACAAATAAGCCGCAAGTAGTTTTTTTCCAAAGTAACTTCCACTTCCCTCATCTCCAAGAACATAACCCAAAGCTGGAATCACATCTGATACAGTCTTGCCATCAAAATAACATGAATTTGACCCTGTTCCAATGATGCATGAAATGCAATTTTTCCCTTGATACGTTGCATAAGCACATGCGACCAAATCATGATCCACATGAATCTTTGCATTTTTAAAAACCGTTGACAATCCAACCAAAATCACATGGTTTTTCGCAGGACTGGAACAACCCGCTCCGTAGAAATAAATTTCGTTCACTTCATCAGCCAGCCCATGAATGGCGTCGTTTTTAAGAATTTCATCCGAAATAAAAGCAGATGAATGAAAGAAAGGATTGAAGCCCATGGTGGTGAAATACTTGCGTTTCTCATGCGCATTCACAAGGACCCAATCGCTTTTTGTAGAACCACTTTCGACAATAAAGATCATAGTTTAAGTTTATTTTACATTGCGTAAAACGCACGTTGTTAAAATCAAAGATAGATAGTCTCTCCATTTATCGGGACTAACACAAAGAAAAAAGGTGCGAAAATCTCAAGGTTTTTGCAGAAAAACACCGCTTTTTCGAAAAATAAATGACCAGGGGCAAAAAATGAATCCTCGTTGAAAACTTACTTATATTCGATGAAAAGGGTAAATCATACATTTAAATCGGCATTTGCTTAAAGTAAGTTGCCAAAGCTGTAACTTTCCAAGGTAATGAATTGTTTTTAACTGAAACCGTTTTGAGAAAATCTGAATTTACAATGGTCGTTCAACAGCACAATGCAAGCATACTCCGGTATGCGTTGAATTTTCTTGGCTCCAAGGAAGATGCCAAGGACATTGTACAAGATGTTTTCGAGAAACTGTGGTTGAATATTGACCGTGTTGAGGAAGAAAAAGTTAAAAATTGGTTGTATACATGTACGCACAACGCAATGTTGAATTTTATTAAGAAACATTCCCGTATGAACTACATGCATTCAATTGAATTGAAACAAGACACTGTAACGAATGAATTTCATCGTTACGAATCTAAAGAGGTGATTGAAAGAACGGTGAGCATTCTCCCCCCGGTTCAGAAAAGTATTTTACTTATGAGAGATTTAGAAGGGTATTCCTACGAAGAAATAGGGACCATGCTTTCTTTAAGTCCATCACAAGTGAAGGTTTATCTTTTCCGCGCCAGGCTTAAAATAAAGAATCAGTTAAAAACCATTCAAGCGTTCGTGTGAATTACCCAAACCAAGAAAATATAGATCGTTGGCTATTTGATTGGACTGAAGGAAACTTAAGTTCGGATCAGGTATTTATGTTGGAGGAATTTCTCTTGGTACATCCCGAACATCAAATCGATGCCGATTTATGGCAGCAAGCCAATCTTAGTTTTCCGGAATTTACTGAACAAGTTGAAATTAAAATCCCCGAGGAAAAATCAAAAAAACGCCGCGCTGTACTTTGGATGCTCCCAATGCTCCTTCTTCCGTTTCTTTTCTTAATTCCTTACTTCGCAACGAATTCAGCACAGCAAAAGGCCACAAGTACTCCGAAGTCAACACAACGAATTGCCAACACAAATTCATCTCGCATTTTACTAAATAAACCCAACCGTAACTTAACCCATTCAATAGCGTACGCCCATTCAACGCAAACAAAACCAATGATTTCAAGGGCTTTCGCTAACACTGTTAATAAAATTCAAAACAATTTTAACAATCCGCAGACGAATGACGCGTTAGCCATCGATAAAAATTCGACCATCGAAGCGAACATTCAAAACCAACCATCCATTTTAGAAGCACCCATTCAAATGGAAAAAATAACCTTAAGCGATGCAAACACAATCAAAGAACTGCATTCAGATATTGCCGAACAAGACATCGCCTCGGAAAGTACTTCAAAGGTTGAAGAAATCGCCATCGAAAAAAGCAAAAACCAGTTCCATCTTCCAACCTTAAAGATCTCAAAAACCAGTCGGATTGCGAAATACCTGATGAAAGATGTTGTTGCCTCCTCTCAAAAAGACAGAATCTATTTGGTACCTGAGAAATCTCACCTTGACTTAAACATGGGATTGGCTGGAGACATGTCTCAAAACAGATTTCAATCCACCAGCGTTGTGCGTTGGTTCAACCAAACCCCCAACAAGAAACTCACGCAACAACTTAGTTTTGACACCTACCTTCGCAATGTCAAAAGTGGTCTTGGCGTAACCGCTAACTATAGTCACTTTGGCACAGGCGCCATTCAAGATTGGAATGTCAATGTACTTTATTCTCCGAAAATAGCCATCGGTCAATATGTATCGCTTTCCCCTTCCATCGGCTACCAACTTGGGCGTAAAACCATGAACATCAATAAGATAAATAACCTTCAAAACTTTGCTTTCAATTCAAACCAAGTTCAGCAATTCAATTACGACATGAGTTTGCCAGTAGGACAAAAGCTTTGGTACAGAGACCTTAGTGCGGGTATGCTTATGAATGCAGGGCCGATCTATGTGGGTGGACAGGTAACGAATGTACTAAGACACCAAGACAACATCAATACAAATGATTTTGACACTGTCAACCGCGCGAACAGAACGTATGGCATTCTTTTCGGAACGGATTTCAAAGCTAAAAAAGGATTGATTGTTTTTTCTCCAACGGTTTATCATGAGCGCAACGCAGCGTATGCAATTACGCAATACAGTGCAACTTTGCAGCTAAACCATTGGGTAATTGGAGGTAATTACGGTTCCAATAAAAATATTTCTTGCATGGTTGGATTTACCTCCGAGCGGTTTGCATTGTTGATGCAGTCTACAAAAATGCGAAATGTATTGTCTCAGCCAAACAGTTATACACACCAGTTAACCTTAAGAATTAATTCTAATATTAGTCGAAAAACAAGACGTTATTTATATTTGTAACCATGAAAATTAAAAATTCAATCTTTTTAGCGGTATTTATCGCCTTAGGAATCCAGGTAAGTGCACAAGACCCTACGTTCACGCAGTTCTATGCAAATCCGATTTATTTGAATCCTGCCTTGGCTGGATCAACCGGTTGCCCGAGGGTTTCGATGAACTATAGAAATGAATGGCCTTCGTTGACAGGGAATTATGTTACCTACAGCTTGGCTTATGACAGCTATGTAAAAAGCATTTCTGGAGGATTGGGTTTCATTGCAACGCATGACCAACAAGGAAGGGGTACGATTTCAACTACTATGGTTGGCGCAATCTACTCATACAACTTGAAAGTTAACCGTAAATTTTCGATGATGTTTGGTGCACGCGCTGCCTATTATCAAAAATTCTTGGATTGGAATAAATTAACTTTTGGTGACATGATTGACCCGCGAAGAGGTTTCATTTACCAAACAGGAGATGTTCCTCGCGGAAATGGAAGAAGAGGTTTTTTTGATGCATCTGCCGGACTTGTAGGATACACAGATAAGTTTTATTTTGGTTTCGCTGCGCATCACTTGAACCGTCCAGATGAATCCATGATACTTGGAACCAGTAAATTACCCATTAGATATACTGCACACGCAGGGGCTAACATTAAGCTTGGGCGTGGAAGATTTTCAAATTCTACTTCCATCATGCCAAATGTGATTTACCAAAACCAAAATGGTTTTCAAGAATTAAGCGTAGGTACTTACATCAAGTATGAAAACTTTACTGCGGGTGCATGGTTCAGAAACAGAGATGCCTTCATTCTTTGCTTAGGCATAACCACTCCAAAATTCAAAGTGGGCTACTCTTATGACATCACTGTTTCTAAGCTTGGAAATGGCGTTTCTGGAGGTTCACATGAAGTTTCATTAGGTTTCAATTTTGCATGCAAGCGTAAACCTAAAAACTTCCGTAAAATTTCATGTCCGTCCTTCTAATCTAGGCTCTCGGAATCGTAAACCACCTTACCTTTAACAATCGTTTTGATTGCGTAGTTGTCGATTGGAATGTTGCTTTCCGTTAAAGGTTTAAGCAATATCATAAACGTGGCTTCCATCCCTTTTTTCAAACTGCCCCTCTTTTGTTCGGAAAAAGATGCATATTGAGGCCAAAGGGTCATTCCTTTTAAAGCAATGTCAAGTGGTAAAGCATCCTCCTTTCTGAATCCGGCTTCGGGAAATCCTTCCGCATTTTGACGCAAAACAGCAGCGCGCAATGTCATAAATGGATTGGTTCCTTCAACAGGGAAATCTGTACCTAACGCAATCATTCCAAACTGTTCATACAGCGAAAAATACGAATACGCGCCTTTCATCCTCCCCTGCCCTAACCTTTGCAAAGCCCATCGCTGGTCTGTGGTTGCGTGTGTAGGTTGCACCGAAGGAAAAATCGCATAATCTCCGAAATAATGAAAATCCAATGGATCCACAATTTGGGCATGTTCAATCCGCCAGCGATGGTCCTTATTTGCATCGTAAGCCGCTTTGTAGGCTTTTAACACCAATGAATTGGCTGAATCACCAATGGCATGTGTATTCAATTGGTACCCGACCTTGATTGCCTTACGCACCCATTCGGCTATTTCAGCCGGAGGCGCCAACAACAATCCGTGATCCTCTGCGTGGTCTGCATAGGGTTGTTTCAACAAGGCGCCTCTTGAACCCAACGCACCATCGGCAAACATTTTAAAACTTCGAATGCTTAAGTTCTTGTATTCATACACACCCTTTTTTTGTGCAAAAAGAAAATTTTCCTCGTTTGCCAAAAGCATTGCGTAAACGTTCAACTTAAGTTGGTTTGCACGGACCATTCGTTCTAGAATCACACGTTCCTTTTGGGTAATTCCCGCCTCATGCACTCCTGTTATTCCATATTGAAACAACTCTTCTTGTATTTCTAAGATGGTTTTTTGATAGTCAACTTCTTTGTAATCTGGAAGATATGATTTCACCAGGTTCATGGCTTTGTCAACCAACAATCCGGTACAAACCCCATTTTCCAAGAGGATTTGTCCTCCTTGAACTTTTGTAGTTTGATTGATCCCTGCTTTTTTTAGAAGAAAATCATTCACCAAAACGGCGTGTCCATCCACCCTGTAAAGCGCTACGGGTATGTTTGGAAAAAGCTTGTTCAAGTCGGTGTTTGTTGGCATAACATCCGAAGCCCAAAGGGATTGGTCCCACCCACTTCCAATGACAAACTCTGCATTTCGCGATTCTTGGTACTTTTCAACCAGAACAAGTAAAGCCCCCCATGATTTTACATCTGTCAAGTTAATTCCCAATTTTTGTTTTGCGTAGGAAAAGAGGTGACCGTGTGCGTCAGTAAATCCTGGATATACATCCTTGCCTTTGCAATCAACTTCCTCATCCGCTCGGTATTTGTTCAGAATTTGACGTTCGGGACCTACCTCCACAATTTTACCGTCTTTTATCGCCATTGCTTGATCGATGGTATTCAAATCGTCCATCACGTGGATGCGCGCATTGTGAACAATAAGGTCCACTTTTTTACCTTTCATACATGACGTAGAAAGAAGGAACACGCTAAGAAAAAATAGAAATTTATACATAGGAATTAAAATGGAAGGCCAATGCCAAAATTCAATGAAGGTAAAAAAGGCTTAGCCATCAATGGTTTTGCCTGGGTGATTTTCTCGGCATCTGTCCCCGTCGTAATTCCATAATATTCAGCACCGTCTAAATAATAGGCATCTCGTTTTTGAAACACCCAACGAGCGTTATCCGGAAGAGAAGGATTACAGAAAGGAAAACCAACATCCAAACGCACTAAGAAATACCCCAAATCCAAGCGAATTCCAGTACCCAAAGTCAAGGCCAACTGTTTGTACCAATCAGAAGAAAACTCTGAACCGGGACGATTGATGTCTTTTTTAAAGGTCCAAATGTTGCCAAAATCGGCAAAGACGGCTGTTTTTAAGGTTGAGCCTAATGGAATGCGCAATTCTACAGACCCACCCAATCGGATGTCTCCAATTTGAGTCGCCGTTCCTGACGAATCTCTGTAGTATTTGTATTTCCCAGGACCTAGGCTGCGCGCCTTCCACCCTCTGTTATCATTAGACCCGCCTGCGAAAAAGCTGTAATCATAAGGCATGGACGTTTTAGAATTACCGTAAGGAACACCCGCTCCAGCCAAAAGACGTGTAGCCAATTGAAGTTTCGATTTAAAATTTCGAGTCAGAATAAATTGATTGTCGTTTCGAAAAAATTGTGCAAAGCCATTTCCAAGAAACGCTTTTTGTCCATTGGCCATGGTATCTTGACCTTTTGTTAAAAAAGACAGCGTATTTCCTGCAAAAGAAACCGAGCTATTGAAGAGGATGATGGAATTAAGGAAACTGTGGTTCTTGCCTTTTGATGTTGGGTACTCGCGTTTCGCATTTGAAAATTCCAATTGCAATTTGAAATCTTCCCAAATGAGTTGGTTGCTGTATGTATTTTTAAGAAAGAGGTCATTTAAGGAATTAATTTGGGCATCAAAATCGGTTGACTTGTCAATTTTAACAAATTTAACGATGGAAGCAAAAGGCAAACCGATGGTGAACAACTGTGTTTTATCCACCAAGAACTTCCATGTATAGTTCATCTGAAAAACCCTTCGGGTGAAGATGTCCCGTTTTTCGAAATTCAGTCCCACTGCAAATTGCGTCTTTGGTTTTTGGCGTTTTGAGATGAACTGAACAGGGACAGGAAAAAGTCCAGGAACTTCAAGCTTTATACTGGGACCAAACTCTATTGTATTAAAAACCCTTCCTCCTTTCCCTCCTCCTTCAAATACAATCGGTTGGGATTCGAATCCACCTCCTAGGGTAACCATCAACTTTTCGCCACCGCGAAATAGATTCTTATTTGCATAATCAATGGACGCATTGACCCCGAGTAAACCGAAAGAAGAGGTGAATTTTGGCTCGAAGGAAAAGGATTGTTTTTCTGAAGGCTTCAAGAAATAATGTACATCCAAAAGATTTTGGTTGGGAACTTCGACCAATTTAGGTTTGATACTCGAAAAAAGGTTTAACTGATTTAGAAATTGGTAACTTCTTTCGATGTAATATTCTTTGTAGTAATTCGTGGGCTCGAGGTAATTTTGCAATTCAAGCAATTTAGCTTTGACGGTTGGCTTACTTCCATTGAATTTCAAATCAATCTTACGAAAGGGATGAGGTGTATGCAGTGGGAGGTTAAATTTTTTCGCTTCCTTCTTGTCGCAAAGAATCTCGTCATAACCAAGGGAATTCACCGTGGCCAGAAACGAGGTTTCCAAGGGATCATTTAGGGACGAGATGTTGTTTTTTTCCAAGTAATTTTTGAAGGGCTCCTTAACATTGGTCGTATCACTCAAATGAAAAATGACATTTCTAACGCGAAAAATGGAATACGGGATGTTTATCAAACTGTCTTTAATTACAGGATGAGATACCGTCCTTGGCTGAAATTCCAGTCCCAACTTTACCTTCATGTTACGACCACTTGTATCAGCGACATAAACAACACTGGACGCTACGAAACCAAAATAGGCTTGATCTCGCATGGCCCTGGCAATCTTTTCTCTGTAGGAAGACAAGTAGTCCATGTCCAAATTTCGATTGAGTAAAGATTTCTCTCCTGTTTTTCGCTCCTCTTTCCCATTCCATTTGACATAATTATCAATTATGTTTTGAGCACCCGTAAAATATACAGAATCAATTACATAGGGCAAACCCGTTTTTACATCATAATATACAGTCGTCTTTTGGTCTTGGGTTGAAATTCGGGCAGAAACTTGAGCGCCATAATATCCTTTTTTCTTCAAAAATATGCCGATTTGGTCAATGGACTTTTGGAACAAAATGGTGTCAAACAACACAGGTTTTTCTCCATATTTATACTTAAGCCATTCCCTAAAAAAGGACCTATGATGCGAGCCATTGTCGACGGGAATCAGCTTTTCTGTGTAATATTCCCTGTGCTTTCTTCTTGCCTTTTCGATTCGTTGGGCATTCACTCGTTCGATTTTCTTTGTACGATGGATTTCCTTTGCTTTCAGTTTCTGGTTTTTACGAAATCGCTTGTCTGCTACTTTGGCAGAATCCACTGAATTATAGAGCATCAAACGAAACGGAATTCCTATTACGGTATGGTTTGGCTGTTGACGAATTACATCCTGAATTTCTGAAACACTCAGCTTTCCTTCTGAAAGTTGTAAATTCACAGCGTTTTTATAGAGCAAGCTTTGTCCTTTGTTTACACTTTTGGTGATTCGACAAGCGCCAAGCGTGAGCATTAATAGAACAAAAAGAAAAAGAGTTGATTGCTTCATATTTTCATCGCAAAGGTAAGAAAAACAAGAAATGGAAAAGATAACGATTGCCGACATTAAATGGCTGAAATCCTTACAAGACAAAAAAAACCGAGTTGCAGAAAATTGTTTTCTGATTGAGGGCAGAAAATTGTTAGATGAGGCCATCATGACGGCAAACATCCGCTTTAAGATGGTGATCATTTGCACCGCTTATGACCAAGAATTGCACCTCGAGGAGGAAACCCAAGTTTCGTACGCCTCAGAAAAGGAAATGCAGCGAATTAGCTGCCTAAAGAACCATGCAAACGTTTTGGCCGTTGTTGAAATCCCCGAAGTCAAAAACCCAAAATTAAGTCGGGCCATTTGTTTGGATAAACTTCAAGACCCAGGGAATATGGGTACGATTATACGGATTGCTGATTGGTTTGGCATCACAGATCTTGTTGCTTCCAACGACACCGTCGACGTTTTTAACCCGAAAACCATCCAAGCGAGCATGGGGAGCATCTTTCGGGTGCGGGTTCATTACTTGAATTTAACTGAATTCCTAAAGAATAGTAAGTTGCCAATTTACGCCGCAACCATGGACGGAGAACCCTATCATCACTTCAAATTTGAAAACAAGGGTCTTCTGTTGATAGGAAATGAAGGGAACGGTATATCCCCTGAAATTTCAGAAATAATCACCCATAGTGTTGGCATTCCGCGCATTGGAAAAGCAGAATCGTTGAACGCCGCTGTAGCGTGTGGCATCCTTTGTGCGCATTGGTCAATAAAATAATTTCAATTCGGCACCTATTACAGAAAAGCAATGTACCTTTGCGTTTTAGTCATAGCCAATGATCGACACCGACCTTTATAAGGCGAAGAAATTATATCCCTTTCAGGAAAATACCGTAAACCAAGTTTTGGACGAGCTCCGAACCCAAGGTTCACAGTTTAATTTATTGTACCAACTTCCCACCGGTGGTGGTAAAACCGTGATTTTCTCGGCCATTGCGAAACAGTACATCAAGGAATGGAAAAAAAGGGTATTGATTTTAACCCATCGCATTGAGCTTTCAATACAAACATCGAAGCAGTTGCAAGCCATTGGCGTGAACAATAAAGTCATCAGTTCCGAAGTAAAAACCATAGAAGATCAAACAGAATATGATTGTTACATTGCCATGGTTGAGACCTTAAACAACCGATTGCAGGACAACAAGGAATTTATTGAGGACGTAGGATTGGTCATAGTCGACGAAGCACATTACAACAGTTTCAGAAAAATATTTCAGTATTTTCAAGGCGTCAATATCCTCGGGGTTACCGCGACGCCTCTGAGCAGCAATCGCTCACTTCCATTAAAAGACCATTACAACAAACTCATCACGGGAGAAAGCATCTCCAATTTGATTCAAATGGGGTATCTATCCGATGCAGAGACCTTTTCTTACGATGTAAATTTGCATGGCTTGAAAATCGGAAACAATGGGGATTTTACGATAGGCAGTTCTGACATTGTTTTCAGCAACTATTTTATGCAGGAGAAATTGCTTTTTGCCTACGAGGAAATTTCTGTCGGTACAAAAACCTTAATTTTTAATGCGGGGATTGAAACTTCATTGCACGTGTACGAACTTTTCAAGAAAAACAAATACAAGGTAAAACACCTCGATTCCACATTCAGCGACAAAGACCGAAAGGAAACCCTAAAATGGTTCCGAAATACCCCAGACGCAATTTTAACTTCCGTAGGCATTTTGACAACAGGATTTGATGAACCCAGCGTCAAAACGGTTATTTTGAATCGCGCAACGAGGTCGTTAACGCTCTACCACCAAATGATTGGACGTGGTTCTCGGAGAATCCTAGGAAAGGACAAATTTCAAGTAATTGATTTAGGTAACAATGTACGGCGTTTCGGCTATTGGCAAGACCATGTCAATTGGCATGACGCTTTTCGTTTTCCAGACCGATTCTTGGAGTCTCGCATTTCAGAAATGGAGGACATGGAGTTTGAAGTTGAATATGAATTCCCAAGGGGATTGGATGCGTATTTTGACCTGGTAACATTGGAAGCTTTCAACATCAAAGAGAATTATTATGAATGTTTGGACGCCGGAATCAAAGGGAAACTCGCTGTAGAAAACTCCTTAAACAATCATTTTGAAGCCATTTCTCTCAAAGCGCCTAACCTCGACGAAGGAATCAAAGCCCAGGCTTTACTGCAGGACCACATTGAACACAGATTGAAGAATTATACCCGGTGCATTTCAAAATCTACCGACAACTATTTGAAATACCTCATGGAGACCTACAATCGACAGCTGACACAAAAGCTCCGACTCAACCTCGATGATTAAAAGATAATTCCTACCTTAGTTCAAATGAAGCGTTTTATTGTTTTCGTATTGTTCACTGTTTGCTTGGCCATACCATCGTTTGGACAAAAAAACAAACTGAGGGTTTACTTTAATACGGTACAATTTTACGCCCCGGAAATTGGAAATTACCTGGAATTGCATTTTCAGTTCGATGCGAAATCTCTAAAATTCGAAACCAGCCCAAAGGGAATTCAATCTAAGATTTACCTATCCATTGAAATCAAAGACAGTTTACAGAAAATTCATTTTAGGGATGAATACGCTTTGAATTCCCCCCTGTTCAGCGACAGCATTGCAGAAGATTTTTACGAATTGCGGCGAATTCCTTTACAAACAGGGAAGTATCAAATCAACTTAAAAATGGGTGACCTCAATGTAAAAAGCTCAGAAATCAAAGGCAGCCAATTGATTGTGGTTGAGGATCTCACAAAACAACCCAACCTTTCCCAAATTGAAGCCATCGACTTTGCCTATGCCGATACAAGCAGCGGTCTTTATCAAAAAAATGGGTATTACATTCTTCCAAAACTCACGAATTATTATGGTACGGGATTAAACAACCTTCCTATCTACTTTGAATTGAATGGATTTAATTCCAATAGCGATTCCGCCTACTTTTTGGAACAATCCCTTCTCAACATAGCAACACAAGAAATCATTTCCGAATATTCACTCTCCACACCGGTGATAGAGAAAGGAGCGGTACTGCCTTTCCTAAGAAATGTCAACATTCGAAATTTACCAACGGGTGAGTACATGCTGAAATTCATGCTAACAGACCGCAGTAAAAAGTTGGTTTCTTCACAGAACTATACCTTCGAAAGGGGTGGGTTTGAATTAACGGACACCATTCGGTCAAATGAGGTCGTTTTAGACCCTGCATTTCAAAAATCGATCAGCGACGACAGTTTGCACTACTTCCTTGGCAGCTTGTTACCCATTGCAAGAGCTGCGGAAAACAAAAACATTCGCACCTTATTAAAGGGGAAAAATGCTTCTGCGATGCGAAAATACATCCAAGCCTTTTGGAACAATACAAAACCGGGCGCCGCATACGAAGCGTGGATAAGGTATAAGGAACAAGTGCTTTATGTCCAGCAACTTTACAAAACAAACTATCAACATGGTTATGAAACCGATCGTGGAAGGGTTTACCTAAGATACGGCGCACCGAGTACGGTGAATGAACGTGAAACATCGCCTACAGAATATCCTTACGAAATTTGGTTTTACAACAAAATTGATAATTTCAGCAACAAACGATTTATATTTTATAACCCTGACCTCACCAATAATTCATATCGATTGCTGCACAGCGACTTAATCGGAGAAGTTAAAAACCAAGGTTGGTCGCAAGTATTGTCCAAACGAAATACAAACAACGGAACGGTCGACGACCCGAATTTGTTTAACCAAAGACATTGGGGACAAGACAGCAATGATTTATTCCGGCAATATTAAGATGAAAGAACTGGCAATCGTAATTCTTAATTACAACGGTCGCAAGCACCTGGAAACCTATCTCCCTGCCGTCGTTGAACATGCCGATGCTCACACCATAGTGGTTATAGACAACGCATCCAAAGACGACTCCTGTCAATTCATTCTCAACCATTTTTTTGACATTCAACTCATCAAGCTTGAAACAAACCATGGTTTCGCCAAGGGCTACAACGAAGGCCTGAAGCACATTCAAGGAGAATTTAGAAATTACCTATTGCTAAATTCTGACGTTGAGCCTACCGAAGGCTTTTTAACGCCGCTGCTGTTACAAATAAACAAGGATAAGGTCGCGGCAGTTCAACCAAAAATTCTGAGCCATTCCCGCAAAACATACTTCGAGCACGCAGGCGCAGCTGGTGGATACATCGACCGGAACGGATTTCCCTTTTGTCGGGGTCGTATTTTCGGTGAATGTGAAAAAGACCAAGGACAATACAATGATGCAGCGCAAGTTTTTTGGGCTTCAGGGGCATGTATAATGGTCAAAGCCAATCTTTACCATACCATGGAAGGATTTGACAACACATTTTATGCCCATATGGAAGAAATTGACTTATGTTGGCGGATGCAAAAGGCAGGATATGAAATTTGGGTAGCCCCCAGCTCAGTAGTCTATCACTTGGGTGGGGGAACCTTAGCCTATGACTCCCCAAAGAAAGTTTTTCTGAATTTCAGGAACAACCTCTTTATGTTGGCAAAAAATGTGGAAGGTTTTTGGCCTGGAAAACTCTTTATTCGAATGGCTTTGGATGGCCTTGCCGCCCTACAATTCCTTGTCACGGGAAAACCCTTGCTTTTTTGGAAAGTCTTTCTAGCCCACATGGCTTTTTATGGTGCACTTCCCTATTTGATTGGCAAACGTACAAAAACAAAACATCCGGTTTTCGGGATGTACGAAGGCAACATTGTGATTGATTATTTCTTAAAGAAAAAGAATAAGTATTCTGACCTTAATCTATGAAAAACAATATATTAGCATTTCTATTTTTTATTCCAATTGTACTCAGCGCTCAAGTCAATGAATTAAAGAAGGCCAGCGATCGCGCACATTCATTGATAAATCCCCCACGGAACATTGACCCTAATTTGCTTAGTTACGTCAATCCGTTTATTGGAACGGGTGGGCACGGTCATACTTTTCCTGGGGCAACCGTGCCTTTCGGGATGGTGCAACTGAGTCCAGATAGCCGCATGGAAGGATGGGATGGATGCGGCGGCTATCATTATTCCGATTCAATTATCCACGGATTTAGTCACACCCATTTAAGCGGAACCGGCGTCCCTGACTATGCAGATTTATTAATTACCCCCGTTTGCGGGACCTACCCATCTGTTCCTTCCTATCTTTCCGGAGCGACCTATGGATCAAGATTCGATCATAAAACAGAAAGGGCAAGTCCTGGGCGCTACGAGGTGCATTTGATTGATGGAAACATTGATGTGATCCTAACCGCTACGCAACGTGCAGGTATTCACAAATATACCTTTAAAGGGAAAGGCAAGCGCTACATCGTATTGGACTTAGATTATCGCGATAGGGTACTTGATGCAGGATTTACAATCAACGGAAAGCAAGAGATTACTGGTTACCGTAATTCTGAAGGTTGGGCAAAACTACAGCACTTCTATTTCGCGCTCAATTCTTCAGTCCCTTTTATCAAGGCTGAGCAAATTACATCAGAAGGAAAACATCGCATGGTTCTTCACTTCGACAAAAAAGTAACGCAAATCGAATTACGTGTGGGTATCTCGGCTGTTGACGAAGCAGGTGCAAGAAAAAATCTCCTACATGAAACCGAAGGGTTGGGATTTGACAAACTCACTGACAATGCTAAGAATTCTTGGCAAATCGAGTTGTCTAAAATTCAAGTCGAATCGAATAACCTCACTCAAAAGACGATATTCTATACCGCGCTTTACCACACGATGATGGCGCCAAACATCTTTTCTGATGTGGACGGTCGCTACCGAGGCCGGGATTTTCAGATTCATACCATAGAACAAAAAATCCCACAATACACCGTGTTTTCTTTGTGGGATACCTATCGCGCCACGCATCCCCTATTCACAATCATCGACCAAAAACGAACCAACGCATTCATTCATACTTTCTTACGACAATACCAGCAAGGCAAAGACCTACCCGTTTGGGAATTGGCAGGAAATGAAACCGAGTGTATGATTGGGTTTCACAGCGCATCCGTTATTGCAGATGCCTATGTCAAAGGAATAAATAACTTTCCCGCCGAAGAAGCATTAAATGCCATGGTTTTCACTTCGAACATCAATGAATACGGGAAAACGCTTTTTCGGGATTACGGTTTAATTTCATCCGATTGGGAATCGGAATCGGTTTCTAAGTCACTTGAATATGCCTATGACCATTGGTGTATAGCTCAAATGGCAAGGGGATTAGGTAAAACGGAAATCGCTGCAAACCACGATCGACTTGGTTTGAATTTTATCAATCATTTCGACCCAAACAGCAAGTTTATGCGGGCCCGACGAGGCGCGCAATGGGTATACCCATTTAATCCAACGGAGGTGAATTTCAATTATACCGAAGCCAACAGTTGGCAATATTCACTCTACGCGCCACAGCAACCCTACCTTTTAACCAATTTAATTGGCGGAAAAAAAGCGCTATCTGCGTGGCTAGATCAATTATTCAGTACCTCGAGCAGTTTGTCAGGCAGAGAACAAGCCGACATCACTGGATTAATCGGACAATATGCGCATGGAAATGAGCCATCGCATCACATGGCATACATGTACAATTATTCTGCTACCCCTTGGAAAACGCAGATTTATGTTGATTCGATCCAGCGTTCAATGTACCACAATGCGCCCGATGGTTTATCCGGAAATGAAGATTGCGGACAGATGAGCGCTTGGTACGTACTGTCTGCACTCGGTTTTTACCCCCTTGCCCCAGGAAATCCGCATTATGAACTTGGTCATCCGATATTCGAAAAAGCAGCGATCAAACTTGAGAATGGAAAATCAATAGAGATAAAGCGTAATGGCATGACTGGAAAGTACATTCGTGCAGTTCGACTGAATGGAATTGAAATCAACACTTTAGATCATTCACAATTGATGCAGGGTGGAGTCCTAGAGTTTGAAATGAGCTCAACACCGATTCAAACATACCTGAACGAGGATTTATATGAAATCAGTGGATTGCAAAACCTAATCCCTGTTCCTTTTATCAGCACTGAGAACAGAGTGTTTACCGATAGTTTACGTATTGAGATGGGAATGGTCAACCTAAACAACGGACCGGAATTCACAGAATATGCCATTGAAGAAAACCAAGTGATTGGCGAATGGAAAACCTACACCAAGCCATTTACCATTCATTCTTCGTGTAAAATTCATTCACGCGGCACAAAAGACATTTCAGGTCAAAAAACGCACTCCGCTACGCTAACCTCAGTATTTCAACAAAAGGAAAAGAATTGCCAGCTTGAATTGAAGTCCACTTACGAACCAGCCTATGCTGCGGCGGGACCCAATACTTTAATTGACAAAATCAAAGGAAGCAATGACTTCCGAACAGGAGATTGGCAAGGATTCCAAGGAAAGGACGTGATTGCGATCGTTTCATTTAATGAGGCCCGAACCCTAAATACAATTGGCGTTTCTTGGCTTAAAGACCTTAATTCATGGATTTTTGAACCAAGCCAGATCGTTATTGAAACCTCTGAAGACGGGATAAGTTACCAGCAAGCAGCAGAATATGTAATTCGAACGGCAACGAAAGAAACGGAAGAAAAAGGGTTAGGGAGCGTTGCTAAATCGGTTGTGATAGATAAGGTAAAATCCATTCGATATACCATACGAAATCAAGGGGCTTGTCCTGATTGGCATTTGGGTGCAGGGAACCCTACTTGGCTCTTTTTAGATGAATTAATTTTTGATTGATTTGATTAAATCATTCTATCTACTCCTATTTTTCTTGTTCCTTGGATTTCAAGCAAGCGCGCTACAGTACAAATTATTTTGGCCCTTGTCCTGAATGGCATTTATGTAATAATCATTTAACGTGGATGTTCTTAGACGAGCTATTTTTTTTTAGTAAATTAGGGTCGTGAAAAAAAACCTATTCATCCTATTATTCTTGTTGCAAAGTGGCATTTCTTTTGCGCAATTGGACACCTTATTTTGGTTTGTTGCGCCAGAAGTGGCTCAAAGTCATGGGGATCGCCCGATTGTTTTTCGTTTCGCGACACTCGCAACCCCTTCCACCATTACCATTTCCCAACCAGCC
>CAMCWF010000029.1 GCA_945882095.1 Chryseobacterium gleum | reverse complement strand
GTGCAATGACAGACCACAATAACAAACTAAGGTTACTTCTGCTCGAGAATTTTAAGTTTTTCCATTTCATATGGTGCGTTAAACGTCACCAAAAATCAACTATTGCGAGCGCGTGTGAAGAAATAAAAAGGGATTCCCACCAAGACGAGCAGAAGCCCCGCGCCTGAATTTCTGAAATCACAAATAAACAAATTGATGCAAATGGCAGTTGCAATCACAATGTACAAGGCAGGAACCAAGGGGTATCCAAAGGCTTTGTAGGGACGTTCCGTAAGGGGTTCTGTCCTCCGGAGTCTAAATAATCCTGAAATTGTCAAAATGTAAAACAACAAACTGGCAAAGGTGCTGTAAGTCAAGAGGTCGCTGTATTTCCCAGAAAGACAAAGCAATGAGGCCCACAAGCATTGAATCCATAAAGCATTTGACGGCACTGAATGTTTGTTAAGTTGTCCGGCTTTTTTGAAAAATAACCCATCTTTAGACATGGCATAGTATAACCTAGACCCTGCCAAAATCAGCCCGTTGTTACACCCAAAGGTGGAAATCATGATCAGACCAGCCATGAGCCAAATACCAACATTTCCAAACATACTGAAGGCAGCGGAGGTTCCCACGCGGTCATTTGATGCAAACATAATCCCTTGTGCAATTGGATTGGTTGCATTTGGATTTCCTTGAATGGGCAAGAGCATTAGGTAAGCAACATTTGCCAAGATGTAAATGATCGTAACGATAAGGGTGCCTAAAAACAAACTTCGAGGAATGTTCTTTTTGGGATTTTTTATCTCGCCTGCGATGAAAGTAACATTGTTCCAAGCATCGGATGAAAACAAAGAAAAAATCAGCGTAGCTCCCAAAGCACTCAACAGCGAAAGTCCTGTCAAATTCTCTCTATGAAACACATTACCTGTTTTAACCATGCGAAAGGCAGACCAAGCATCTTTAAAGTTGAGCGTAAAAAAATTCATCCTAGACCCAAACCAGAATCCCAAGCCTATTAAACCTACCAGCGCAAAAATCTTAGCGAAGGTAAAGATGAGTTGTACCCATTTTCCATTCTGAAGTCCAAAAGTATTCATAGCGGTTAAAAAAACAATGGATCCAATGGCGACAACTTGGGCTATGCTTACATCTAGAAAGCTTGTTTGTAGGAGGTTTTGGTTTAATACGGGGAAAAATATAGAGGAATATTTAGCAAAAGCAACCGCCACTGCAGCAATAACTCCGGTCTGGATGACTGAAAATACGGTCCAGCCATATAAAAACGAAGTTAGCCTTCCATAAGCCCTTTGAATGTAGATGTATTGTCCGCCGGCATTTGGCATCATTCCTGCCAATTCACCATAACTCAATGCCGCAAAAATGGTAATGATTCCAGTGAGCACCCACAAAACCAATAGCCAAGCAGGCGATCCTATGTCACGTAACATGATGGTAGAAACAATAAAAATCCCTGATCCAATCATAGAGCCTGCAACCAAAAGCGTTGCATCTAAAAGCCCTAAGGATTTTTTTAATTTCGTTTCCTTCATGTGTTAACTTTCGGAATTATTTGCGCAAATGTTTGTTTTGCTTTTAATCTTTCTTAGGATGTAGGTGAGAGTTTTTACGGCTGTAAGCAAAATAGATCACCAAACCAATGGCCATCCACATTCCAGCAGCTTTTAACGTTTGAAGGTCTAAAGAAACAATCATGGCTGTACAAACAAGGATTCCCAGTACAGGTACAAAAGGTACCAAAGGGGTTTTAAAAGGTCTTTTGATCTCAGGGTTGCTTTTACGCATGATTAAGATTCCTAAACAAACCAAAATGAATGCAAACAAGGTTCCGAAAGAAGTTAAATCTCCAGCTACACTTCCAGGGACAAAAGCGGCAAATGCACCTACAAAAATAAACAGCATCCAATTGGCAATGTGTGGGGTTTGAAATTTAGGATGTAATTTGCCAAATGCAGCAGGGATCAAGCCGTCCTTGCTCATCGAAAAGAACACACGACTTTGGCCCATTAACATTACCAAGATTACAGAGGAAAAACCAGCCAAAATAGCTAGGGTAACACCTGTTCCAAGCCATTCGTAACCAGCCATATACGTTTTAATGGCATAAGATACAGAGGCCTCCTTTCCTGCAGTTGCAAATTCACTCCAATGTGCAACCCCTGTGAGAACATGTCCGAATAAAATATACAAGACCGTACAAATGGCAAGCGATCCCAAGATTCCAATCGGCATGTCTCTTTTCGGATTTTTTGCCTCTTGGGCTGTGGTACTTACGGCATCAAAACCAATAAAGGCAAAGAAAACAATTCCTGCACCGCCAAGGACACCGCCCCAGCCCCATTTAAAGAATCCTTCATGGCCAAAAACGCCTTCTGGTATCAGGTATGGGGTATGGTTAGAAGGTTTGATAAACTGCCAGCCTATAACGATAAACACGAGAACAATAGCTACTTTAACAAAGACAATGATTGAATTGACCAATGCAGATTCTTTGGTACCTCTAATCAACAATAAGGTTAAGGCCAATAAAATGAACAAGGCGGGCGCATTAATGATTCCGGATGTTACACTTACTTTGCTAACAAGTGCTGCAGGTAATTTATCATATTGAGCCGCACTCAGAAATCCTTTCTCAATGCCTTCCCAATGACCGGGTAAATCCTTTATTTGTAACATCGTTTGATGAGAAACATGATACATGCTTTCAAATGGAGAGTGACACCATTCATAGGGTATGGCGTTCCCCAGGAGGTTGTTGAGGTATTCACTCCATGCAATCGATACCGTTGCGGCACCAAGGGCGTATTCCATGATCAATGACCACCCGATGATCCAAGCAACCAATTCACCCATCGTAACAAATGAATACGCGTAGGCACTTCCAGAAATTGGAATCATGGATGCGAATTCGGCGTAACACAACCCGGCTAAAGCACAACCAATGGCTGCAATGACAAAAGAAATGGTAACGCCAGAACCAGCTGCTTCCGAGGCTGCTGCTGCCGTGCGTACAAATAGACCTGCACCAATGATGGCGCCAATGCCCAAGGCGATGAGACTTCCAGCACCAAGGGTGCGTTTCATTTCACTGTTTTCAGCTTGCGCTAATAAATCAACCAATGATTTTTTTCTCCAAGGACTTTTTGACATATTTTTTAATTTGAAAGAGGATAAAGATATTCTTTTTAAGAAAATTGTCCTAATTCCATTAAAGAATCCAAAGTTTCTTCGATTCGTTTGGGTGTATACTTGAGAATTTTACATGACTTCGACAAATCAAAGCCGGTGTGTGGAGGTCTTTTAGCGGCTTGGTTTAAGGTGGTTGTGTCAGACTTTTGCACCAAATTCACATCTGCTCCAATGTGTTTCGCAACGCGAATTCCAATTTCATAAATCGAAAGGGTTTCGGGTCCACACAAGTGAAAAATCCCTTTTTCACCTAACTGTAAAATTTGCATGCATCCCCAAGCGAGGTCGTCTGCCCAGGTCGGTGCTCGGAATTGATCGGTAAGCAGGTTAACCGTTTTCTTGGATTTTAATTCTGTAAGCAACCAAGTGAAGATGTTGGATTTGTTCAGCGCATAACCTTTGCCATAGACAATGATGGTTCTTGCAATGGCCCAATTGCTATATCCTGAATGCAACATATGTTGTTCAGAGAGAAATTTTGAATTGCCATATACGCTTAACGGATTCGGAAGGTCTTCTTCTGTATAATTTCCTGTTGCACCATCAAAAACAAAATCGGTCGACAAAAGCAGAAAGAAAACCTCCTTTTGCATGGAAAGGTCAAAAAGGCGATTGGAGGCATGTTGGTTAACTTCCATGCAGTTTGCAGGATCTTGCTCACAAGCATCCACATTGGTCATGGCAGCTGTATGAATGCAATGGGAAAAGGTATGTTTGGTAAAGAAGTCAATCGCATTTACTTCGTCTGTTAAATCTAGAGAGGTGTACAATGTTTCGGGACATTCGGGATTTCTATTTGGCCCCTTGGAAACCGCTAAAAAGTCAATGTGATTCTCCGTGCAAAAAGCAACAAGCTTTTGTCCCAACAAACCATTAGAACCTGTGATCAATACTTTCATAATTCCCAAATCGAAGTTTTTGATTTAGCCTGCATTTTAAAATAGTGTTTATGCTCAAGGATCCAAGCCATTACCAGATAGAGTAGAATTGGGGATCCTAAACCGATAAAGGTTAAATAGATAAAACCCAAACGGACTTTGTATAGGTTAATGCCTAATTTTCTTGCCCACCAAACACAAACGCCGTAGGATTGCAGTTCGAAAAAAAAGATAATTTTTTGAAGTTGTCGTTTCATTTACACAAAAGTCTTTTGCCTATTGGACATTGCAGACACTTATTTTGTGTACAAAGTTCGGTATAAATTTCTAAATAGGCTTGTCCTTGCAAAGCATTTGACATCGGAAAACCTGCGTTTTTAAATTGGGTTAGGGTTTTGTTTTTTTCTGAAGGCATCCATTTTTGAAAGGCTATTAATTCCTGTTGGGTATTCGCATCGGTATGATGTAAATAAAAGTAGGGGAGAATGGCATTGTTAAGGATGTATCCAATTTCAAAGGGGGTGCAACCCACTTCTTTAAGATACTCAATCATGCGAATCAAATGATTTTTTAGGTTCTTGGGTCGTTGCCGTATGAATTCCATTTCCAGTCCTATTGCTTTTAAGAACCTTTGGTAACTGATCCATTGCTTGTGTATTGAACGCTGTCTTCCCATTTGATCCTGTTGAGATAGCAACGACGGGTTCTTTTTTTGCACTGCTTCTAACAAAAGAAGTCCATTTCGCATGCCTCCAAAACCCAATGCAAGGAATTCAGGAAATCCTAAAAAACGATGTTTTTCGAATTTACGACGGATTCTGCTCTGAAAAGTTTGAATGAGGTGTGCTTCTGAGAAGGAAGCGGTTCCTTTTGAAACATTTTTACAAAGAAGGGGTTTGGAGATGTTTAATTTCTGAGAATCCTTGAGTAAATCGATCATGTTTGGAGAGACCACGAGCGTAGGCAATGGTTTTTTATGGACGTGAACCATTTTGTCATGAATGGCAACCACATGAAGGACTACATTTTCATACCTAGCGTCGTTTTGATGCTTGTGCGCATACCAGTCAGAAGATTTGTTATGAATTTCTATAGAACCATGCCATTGAAGGTCATCAAAGGATACGTGGGCATTGAAAAAGTCTGGGCCAGATCGGTTTTCGTTAAACCGACCTGTATGGTGGATGGTTACTTCACTTTTTGAATAGTGCTCTAATCCTTGAATAATTTTGTTTTTCCACGCCCAATGGAGAACCGCTTCCCTCACGTATTAAAGATACAAAAAAAAGCCGGGGAAACCGGCTTTTAAAATATCAACATTAAAATCGAATTATCTCGGAAGAGGGACGGTGTATTTGAAGTTATTTGGATCTGGTGTACAAGGTTGAGATGCATCGAACATTTTTGGGTCCTCTGTGCCTTCCTCCATCACAATTTTTACCGTTGTTCTACGGTTCATTTGATGCAAGGCTTCAAATTTAGGTGTGCCTTTGAATTGATTGATGTAGTCTTCTGTCAACAATTGTTCTTTACCATTTTCATCGGTGTATTTAGCTGGTTCACTTTCACCTCTACCAAAAGGAATGACACGACACGCATTGTTTGGATCAACATCCACCAAGTAGTTGTACACGGCTTTTGCACGGTTTTGAGAAAGGGCTTGGTTGTGAATTTCAGTATCACGGCTATCTGTATGAGAATAAAGCTCAATGATGATTTCAGGATTGTCTTTCAATAAATTAACAAGGAATTGAATAGAGTCATTTGATTTAATGGTGTTGTCATTCACAAAGGTCCATTGGTCTAAGTAGTAACGAATCTCAGGTGTTCTAAGTTCGATGGGAATCAATGGAATTTCAACAACGAAGCTTTGGTTTTGATCCAATACGCCTTGTCCATTTTCGCCTTTCGTGGTAATCACGGTTGGACGTGACATAGGGAAATAGCGTTTCAAGGATGCTTTAATTTGGTAGTCAAAGCCACCGTTGATATAGCGTGGATGTGCTTTGTTTCCTTTGCGATCGGACCATTTTGGTGTTTTACCATTCTTGTTGGTTAAATCTTCCCACTGCTCTCCACTTACCTCGTTAACGGTAACTTTGGCACCTTCTAACTTTTTGGATTTATTTCCGAGCTCATAAACAATAACCTGTAATTCATAGGCTACTGGAGGCGTGGTAAAAGAGTAAATGTCAGGGGCGTAGGTTCTGTTCTTGCTGGTAGACCTTTCTGAAGTAAATAATCCGGATCGAAGGTCTTTGCGGATGGTCAACGCATAATCATTTGCAGGTGAGTTGATCGGCTTAAGCATGTTTTTCACATTCGCCCATGTTTTGGCCGTAGCACCTTCTTTAGGCGTTTGTAAATGAGCCTTGAAAATGTCCAAACCACCAATTCCTGGGTGACCGTCACTCGCAAAGAAAAACAAACTGTCATTGGCATTTAAGGATGGGAACAACTCATTTCCTGCAGTGTTAATGGCCGGCCCCATGTTGATAGGTGTTGTGCTCCATGCTTTTGCTTTTTTATCATACAATAAGTACCAAAGGTCTTTTCCTCCCATGCCTCCTAGCATGTTTGAGGCAAAAATGAGCATGGTACCATCTGCGGTGATACACGGATGTCCAACTGAAATGGAATCTCCGCCCTTTTTAATGTCAATCTCTTGAACATTTTCCAATTCTTCACCATTTTTGTCAGCCATCCAAATGTCGCAACCTAAATTTTGTTTAGGCAAAGCGGGACATCTTGTGAAATAAAGTGTTTTACCTTTTCTGTCCATCACTGCGGTACCTTCGTTGTCTTTCGTGTTGACCACATTTTTATCATCGATGCTTTTTGCACTGATAAAATCACCTTTAACATCAAATTCAGCCACCCAGATGTCCATAAATTTTTCTCCGGTGATAGGGTCTCTGGTTGGATTCACAACAGATTCTCTTTGGGTACCAAAATAAACTTGCGTTTCTTTTTTGTCTGACAAGAATGGAGACATGTCAAATTCTTTGGCATTCATTTTTTCCTCTGCTTTGACGACATATTTAGATTCTTCCATATGAAAATCAGAAGTAATGTCACAAGCTTCAATCAAACCTTCAATGTTGATTGCTTTTTCGGCGCCTCTGCGCTTTTTGTATTCTTGGTAGCTAATTTTTGCATTCGCCAATTCACCCGTCATACGTTGCATTTCACCATGGTAGTAATATACTTTTGGGTTGATGTCATAGTATTTCAGCTCAATTGAAGAACCATACCATTGGCCTGCTTTGTCATATTTTTCCATTTTTCGATAGCATTCCGCTACCATAAAAGCCATTTCGCCTTTTTCAACAATGGATTTGCCCTTGTTGGTCATTTTATTATACGCAGCTTCCAATTTCGGCAGCGCTTCAAAATGTTTTCCAGCTTCAAAAGATTTTCTCGCTTCAGCAATGTATTTGGGTGTACTGGTTTGGGCGAAGGATGTAAATACCCAAATATTCAGAATCGTAATAAGTAAAAAGTTTCTCATGTTGCTTTTTTAGGTAAAATAACGGAATGCAAGCAAAATTATGAAAATATAATTAATATACAATACTATAACTTTCCCAATGAATAAGTAGGTTTTTGAACCCTTCATTCAACTCTGAATCAAAATCATATTTGGTCTTCTTCTCTGGGTGAATAAACCCAAGTGTTTTCGCATGTAACGCTTGCCCAGGAAGGAATGCAAAGCCTTTTTCAACAAATGATTTATAATGTTGTGTATTGGGTCCAACGCGAATTTTATCACCGCCATATTCGAAATCATTGAAAATAGGATGGCCAAGGGATTGCATATGTACACGAATTTGATGGGTTCGTCCCGTTTCGAGTCGGCATTCAATCAACGTTACCAATCCAAATCTTTTAATCGGCTTGTAATGGGTAATGGCGACTTTTCCTTCTTCTTCACCGGGAAAGGTAGTCATCACTTTTCGATTTTTTGGGGAGCGCCCAACGTTCTTATGTACGGTGCCACCATTTTCAAGGTCTCCCCAAACCAAAGCCCAATACACTCTTTCTGTAGTCTTGTCATAAAATTGCTTCGCTAAGTGCGTTAGTGCATTTTCGGTTTTTGCAACCACCAACAATCCAGAGGTGTTTTTATCTATTCTGTGAACCAAACCCGGACGGCCATGGTTGTCATTGGTTACTTCAGGTAAATTTTCCAAATGAAAAACCAAGGCGTTGATTAAAGTCCCTGAATAGTTTCCATATCCGGGATGCACGACCATACCGACGTCTTTGTTGACCACCAATAATTCGTCATCCTCGTAGACGATTTCAATGGGTAAGTCTTGAGGAATTAATGTTATTTCCCTTACTGGATAAGGCATTACAATGGAAATCTCGTCCAATGGTTTTACCCGATAGCTTGACTTTACCGGTATTTTATTGACGAGTACATTGCCGTTTTTAGCAGAAATCTGTATCCGATTTCTCGACGTGTTTGGTAACCGGTCAATCAGGAATTTGTCTATTCGAAGCAATGACTGGCCTGGGTCAATGATAAAACGATGGTGCTCAAATAATTCCTCTTCGTCTTGCGCTTCTTCAAACGCATCGTTGGGATCAATCACACTTGATGACTTTAATTTTATGAGATGGATGCAGAGCAGATTGTATGATGTAAGTTCCTGAAGGAAGATTTGTTAAATCAATGTCCTTGGAATCATTTTCCTTCTGCAATCTTCCTTGTAAGTCAAAAACCATAAATCCGTTTTCTTGTTCAAAAGGACTTACAACATGCACAATCCCGTTGCTGGGATTGGGATAGATTTCATACCTCAAGGCTACTGCAGTCGTTTCAGTTATCCCTAATTCTCCATCAAGTTGGGTAGAAAAAACAGGGCGCATCATCGCTGAACCAGGAAAGGGTGGAGTGGCCCATGTGGCTCCAAAGTCAACGCTGTAAAAAATCTCGTCTGAGTGGTCTAGGTTGCGATCTAGGCCTAAATTGTAACGAATCGCATCCACTTGACGCCATCCAACGAAAAAAGAGGTCCCCACCGGAACTTTTAATCCATTTGCGAAATAGTAGATGTTGCAATTGTTCAAGCCATTGTTATAGGTAGGTTGTCTCGGGGTAAAAGCATCATCCTCGTACAGTACCACATCTGGCTTTCCATTGCTTTCGGACCACACCGTAAGGTAAAAGAGTTTGTTTGAAACATCGGTTACGGAAGGAACAAAATGCATCGCCACGCCCAACAGCGAGTCCGCTTCATATGAATTGTAGTGAATGGCAAGCATAGATTGTGCACCCGTTGGACCAAAGGCCGCTTCGGCTGAACCATCATCATAGCTGTAATAGTTGTAAAACCCTTGGGTAAAGACACAAGAATCATTGCTGATCAAGTTTGGGAATTGGGCGGATACCGTGGTGCTAACCTCAAAGGTTTGACTCGTTCCCAAACCGTTTTTTGGGTATTCAAATCCTGTGCTTAAATCATGTTGGGAGGTAAAAAGCATAGAAGGAAGGTAGTTAATTTGACCTTCTGCTAAAACAATTCCTGGCAAGGTAAAATTCCCGAGATTGACACCATTTTGTGCTATGTTAATTTGTCCATTTTGGTAATTTTCTGCAGAGTTACTTCCGTTATACACTTTGATTTGTAAATCCGTGTTCATTTTATTGTCTGGGGTCGCCTTGTAATGATCCCATGGAACGGAGGTATAGTTGTCTATTAAACTGCTGATTGGATAGGACAATGCAAAATCTTTGAATAAGGTATCGTTGTACGATGAAAGGGCCCGCAGATGTACATAATCTATGTGAAAATGGTCTAGAGATCCACTGAGTGCTCCATAGTTTTTGAACCGAAACTTGAAACCGTTTTTCAAAAATTTTGCATCCAAAACCGGAAAATGCACCGCTTTAAAAGGATGAACAGAACTTCCGGAGACACTCCACATATGATACCATTGGTCCAAATTAGGTGCGTAAAAATCTAAAACCAATGAGTCAGTGGCTTCAGGTTCATCGCCCAGACCTTCGGGTTGATAAAGAAAGCTGAAATACAACGAATCTCCTGCGACGTTGTTGGATAAGTCTATCGCTTTGGAGGTGAGAAAATCCCCGTAGTTGGTGACATTGGTTCCAAATTGATATGGATACCCATTTTGGTCTAATCCATCAAACGTAGCCACACCCAACGACCTTGGATTCACCCCATATCGATAATTGTGATAGGCCATTTTGTCTATCCAAATGTTGGCAGTGTCTTGAACGTGAAGAAAGAAAATACTCGCAGAATCCTGATAAAATGAAGGGTTGCTGATCCAAAGGGTATCGCTGACATCGGGAACGCCAACAGTATCGTAGATGTAGTAGGGAGGGTAGAGAGAAACAAGGTTGTATACCGGGGGATAGGTCATTAAATTGTTTTCCTTGATGGGGGTAGTTGTAAAATTGACATCGTTTACCAATCCAGTATTGATGTCATAGGTTCTGCGAAAAGTAACCTGGTTGGTATAGGTAAGTTGGCTGCTAATCGGTTGATTCGTCGTGGCGTCTAACAATCGGTAATACGTTTGCTTCGTGGTTAATGGATTGTTAAAATCATCCACAAAGGTTTGAAATTTATGGGTTGAAAAATCATCAAAGAAAGGGAGTTGAATGGTGTCCGAAGTAAAGATAAAGGTGCTGTCAAATCCGAGCGATTTTTGCAACGAATTGGCTGATGGATTTTTGATCCCCATGATTGGACCCATACTGATGCCTTTTGTTCCTTCGGTTGTTTCTTGGCTGAATAACGGAGAACCTAATAAAACAAAGAGCAGAAAATAGAATATTCTCATCATTGGTTTTCATTTTCAATATACCCCTCGAAATCCTTTCTAAACTGAAGGGTAAACGGAGTGGATTTAGGAACGGTTTGTCCGTCCAAAAATTCTGGACTTTGAATGATCACCTTGGATGCCAAGGAATCTTCTTGAGTGATGCAATCACTGCAGATGAATGTATAAGAAACGCCCATCGTGTCTAAAATATAATTGGCATCGGACATGGTCATTCCAAAGAAATCCGGGATTTGAATGGGTTCTCCTTCGTCATTTTCGCCCACTATTAAAATGATCGTAGCGCCGACAGGAATGCGAACACCTTCCTTGATTTTATTTCCTTTGTACAATTGTTCAATAACAGAACCATTGGCCTCATCAGAGGGTTGGTAGCGAATGATGTATTTCAGTCCCCTGCTTTGCAAAATGTTCTCCGCAAATTTCAATTGTTTGTGAATGAGGCTTGGCATCTCCACCATGTCTGTTTTTTTAGTCACCCGCAAGGCAATTGAACGCCCAGATTTTACAAAGAGGAGTGAGGAATACGTAGGCATAGGGTTTTGCGAAACGATGGTTCCTGTTGGTTTTGAAGGGTCGTAAACAGAATCTAAAATCTGGTATTCTAATCCTAGGTCTTCCAAGATAATTTTAGCTTCCTCCGCATTTTTTCCTACCAGGTTGGGTACTTCAATCTTCTCTCCGTGATGGGTTGAAAAGCGCAGGTAGACCATCATGATGAAAACAAGAGAGACATAAAATAAGACGACCAATCCAAGTTGTTTTAAAAAATACTTGGTGAGCACAAAGGACTTTATATTTTGCAGTAATGGCATCATCAAAACAAATATAACGATTAAAAATTTGGCGCTAAAGGATGCGATTGGAAGAAGTCATCGATGTATTGAACTGCATCCTCGACGGTATCTACCAATTTGTACAATTTCAAATCATCTTCAGATATGTTATGTTCTTTGTACAACATGGTGCCTTCAACCCAGTCAAGCAATCCCTTCCAATACTCAGTGCCGAAAATTACAATGGGTCTTTTGCTTATTTTACGTGTTTGTATTAATGTTAAGGCTTCAAAAAATTCGTCTAAAGTTCCAAATCCACCCGGCATAATCACGAAGGCTTGGGAGTATTTAACAAAAACGACTTTGCGAACAAAGAAATAATCAAATTCTAAATTGTGTTCTCTGTCGATGTAGGGATTGTGGTTTTGTTCGAAGGGCAAATCTATGTTTAATCCGACGGATGGACCTTTCCCTTCTTGCGCACCTTTGTTGGCAGCCTCCATGATCCCCGGCCCACCACCTGTGATGACACCGTAGCCTTTTTCGGCTAGTCTCTGAGCCAATGCCATCGAAGTCTGAAAATAAGGGTTTTCTTCCTTTGTTCTTGCAGAACCAAATATGGAAACACAGGGGCCAATTTTAGACATTCGGTCGTATGCATCCACAAATTCAGACATGATCTTAAAGATCGACCAACTGTCATTGCTTTTTATTTCATTCCAATCCTTTCTTGCGTGATCCATGGTAACATTTTCTACAAAAATAAGAACTTGGCGATGATTCACGCCGATTGTATGTTTTAAATAGCATATTCATGCTAACCTTTTACCACTGATTTGTCTTTCAACAAAAAAGGCCCCCAATTGGAGGCCTTCTCTATCAGTATGAACTTGATTAGTTTTTAACGATTTTCTCAATGTGAATTAAGTTGTTCAATTGAATTTTGAAGGTATATACCCCAGTTGTCAATTTACTTAAGTCAAATTCTTCACCGTTTTTAGCATTGTTTGATGTGAAGATTAACTTCCCTTGTGCATCGTAAATCATAGCTACGGCTCCCTCTTGTGCTGGCAATGCTAAAGTAACCATTCCATCGGTTGGATTAGGATACAATGAAATCACTGCTGAGCTTGGGAAGAACAATCCAACTTGATCTACAACGATGCAGTTTGAAGTGTCAGAACAACCATTTGCATTGGTTACAATCACCGCATAACTTCCGTTGGCTGTCGCAACTAAGCTATCGTTGTCCGCTCCAATGATGTTTTGGTTGGTTGCACAATTATACCATTGGTAAGACATTCCAGCTGGACTTGCTACGATGGTAACAGGATCCGTTGAAATGGCATTTGCATTTGGTATCGCATTTACGTTGATCGTCACGTTGTCTTGGTTAGAACATCCGTTTTGGCCGATGCCAGTCACGGTATAACTGGTCGTTGAAGCCGGAGCAAATGGAACGCCATCAATGATGTTGTTGTTCCAAGTATACGTTATGGCTCCTGTTGCAGTCAAGGTTACAAATTCACCGCTACAAATGGTTTGATCTTGTCCGGCATTCACTTGTGGTAAAGCAAGTCCAGTTACAATAACCGTGTCTGTGTTTGTACACCCATTGGCTCCTGTTGCAGTTGCTACATAAGTTGAAACACCACCGATCGTTGCAAACGGCACATTGTTAAGTACACCATTGTTCCAAACAACAGACCCAGAACCCGTGGCTACCAAGGTTGTATTTACTCCTGTACAAGCATTTTGGTCAAGTCCTGCATTTACCGATGGCAATGGCAAGATACCGATGCTTGTTGTAGATGTTGAAGATCCACATTGGTTGAAAGCAACATAGGTCATGGTAACACTTGCTGGATCATTCGCACCAGCTTCGTATACAACGCTGTTGTTAGAGACATTTGGTGAAATAATACCGTTTCCATTCGTCGCAGACCAGAAGCCACCGAATGCATTGGTTGTGGTAGCATTCAATGAAACTGTACCGTTCGCACACGCGGTTCCACCGTTCGTTAAGGAAAGGGTAGGCACTGTGTTAACAGTCACAACCACAGAGTCTTGCGCAGAACAACCATTTGCTCCTGTACCGATCACAGTATAGGTTTGTGTAGTATTCGGGAAGAAATTTACTCCGTTGGAAACACCATTGTTCCATAAGTAGGTTGTTGCACCACTACCTGAAACAGAGGCACCTGAACCGATACAAATGGCGATGTCTTGTCCCGCATTAACATTTGGCAATGGCAATACGTTCACGGCCACGGTATCAACATTGATACAGCCATTTCCATCCACACCGGTTACGATGTAGTTATTGGTTGTGATTGGCGTGAAAGGTGTATTGTTTAAGACATTGTTGTTCCAAGTGTAGGTTGAGGCACCCGAGCCTGAAAGGACTACAGGTGTGTTTAGACATACCGTTTGGTTGTTTCCTGCTGATACGTTTGGTAAGGCATTAACTGTAACAAGTACATTGTCGTTGTTAATACATCCGTTGGCGTCTACACCAATAACAGTGTAAGTATTCGTTGCATTTGGAGTGAAACTCACACCATTTGTCACCCCATTATCCCAAGTGTATGTGGCAGCGCCAGTTGCTGTTAAGGTTGTAGATTGACCAATACATATCGATGCGTTGTTTCCAGCATTGACGTTTGGAAGTGCATTGACCGTAACGGTTACCAAAGATCTAACTGCAGAAACACATCCGTTGTCTTCACCTTGGGCATAGAAGCTGTATACACCTGGCGTTAGCGTATTTGGTAAAACTGTAGTTCCCACTGTTTCTAAATTAAATCCATTCCCCACCTGGTTTCCACCGTTTGCGCTATTCCACCAAGTGATGTTAGAAGCGTTAGACGGTATGGTGTAAGTCACAATCAAATCGATTGTACCAAAGAATCCTGTTCCAAATGCGAAGGTATTCGTTAAGTTGACAGTTACATTACCTCCGTTATTGGAAATTAAGGTTGGGTTTTGATTGTACGGCCCGGCATTCGTGACTTGTAGGTTTACGTTGGCAAGGGTTGTTGTCGCTAACGTTGATGCACCTGAAAGTGAAATGTCGTAGTCAGATGGCCAACCACCTGTGGCAGTAGTAACATTGTTTACACTTAGTATTGTACCCGTGATAGTAGCTCCGGCAGGGATTACAACATTTTGTGTAAAGGTTTGTGTACCACCAGCGTTTTGAGCAAAGAATACATTACTTGCTAAGTTGTAGGTATTGGTCACTGTTTGTGTTTGACCATTTACAATCGCAGAGGCATTTACAATTTCCGATAAATCATTAACACATATAGAATCATTAGCACTAACTATTGGCGCATTGATTGACCAGGCTGGTTGAGTTATGGTAATGTTATAAATCGAAGACAACAAGTTATTTGCATCACGAATTACTACCGTATGGTTACCTACTGGTAGGTTTGTTGGTATTGCACCAAAAGGTCCGTTGTTAACTGAGTAAACAAATGGTGCAGTTCCGCAAGTAAAGTTTGTCGCGGTAAAAGATCCGTTTGCAACTCCGTTACAGGTAGCGTTTATAGCAGTGATTGTACCGGCAACATCTGACACATTAACCGTTACTGGAACTGTGGTTGCACTGTTACAAGCACCAAGTGAAACTCCAGCATAGAACATATAAGTACCGTTATTGGCAACAGGCATAACTGAGGATCCTACAGTTTCAAAAGGAGACCCTGTTCCTACATAAGTACCATTTGCACTTGCATTATACCAATTGATCACGTAGTTTGGTTGAACTGGAGTTGGAACAATATGTGCCGGATTTAAGTTCGGTGGGCCTACAAAACTTGCAGGTGTTCCAGAGAATATAATAACGCCAGCAGCATTTGTAATCGTGTAGGTACATTCGCCAACGAACAATCCGCCTCCGTTCCATTGGGTCGTTACTGCATTTCCACCACTAACAGTAAATGGTTGAGAACTGGTAAATCCACTGTTGAAAGTAGCATTTACTAACACTGGCGTACCGTTAACGAGTACAGTGATTGTATTACCATTCCATCCATCACCCCAAGAATCAATCATGTTTAACGTGTACGTTTGATTACCTTGATTAATTGGTGCATTGGCAAGTACGGGTATGCTATTAGATCCTGAACAGGCGCTGTATATTGCCTGTGGCACAATCGGTGCAGGAGGAATGGTACTGTCAACCGCTACGTTTATGTTGTAAGTAGAAGACAATAACAAATTCGCATCCCTAATAACAACGGTATGTGCGCCAGCGGCCAAATTGGTTGGAATAGCACCGAAAGCGCTGTTGTCAACAGAATAAGTATAAGGAGCAGTACCACAAGAGAAGTTGCTTGCAGTAAAGGAACCGTTCGCTTGGCCAATACACGTGTTTGACGTTGTGATCGTTGCAACAACATCTGCAACATTAACCGTAATGGGAAGTGTAGCACTGTTACATGCGCCTAAAGATATTCCTGCATAGAATACGTAAGTACCATTAACCGCAGTTGGCATAACGCTGGTTCCTATTGCTTGTAAAGGGGTACCTGTTCCGATGTTTGAACCATTAACACTGGCATTGTACCAATTTACTATGTAATTCGGTGCGACTAAGCCCGGAACGATGTACGGAATGGTTAGATTTGGAGGTCCAACAAAGCTTGCAGGGGTACCAGAGAAAATTACAACTCCATTGTTATCCACAATCGTATATGTACATTCATTCACAAAAAACCCGATGGCATTAAATTGCGCTGTAATTGAATTACCGTTTGACACGGTGAAGGTGAATGAACCTGTGAATCCAGTGGCTAAGGTGACGCCATTCAGGACAGGATTTCCGTTGACATTGACATTAATGGTATTTCCATTCCATCCATCACCCCAAGAATCAATCACGTTTAAGGTATAGGTGTATGAGTTGTTAACTGCAGGAGAGTTTGCGGCCATGAATACGCTGTTGGTTCCCGAACATACATTAAACACGTTTTGAGGAATGGTCGGTGTAGCCGGAATTACTTGGTCTACTTGTATAGAGATGGTGTCTTGATTGCTACAGTTAGGTGCACTGGATTGACTCGCTTGCAAGGTATAAACTGTTGATACCACAGGATTAAATGTCCATCCGGCAACTTCATTTCCTGAAACACCTGCTGCAGGTGACCAGCTGAATGTGTTGTAAGTACCTCCTCCAGCTGCCAAACCAATCGCTGAAGACGTAGTTCCTACACAAATGGTTTGTTGCGTATTGGCCAAAGTTAATGCAGGTCCAGCTGATACCGTAATGGTAACAGGCGTACTCGAAGTCTCACATCCTGTTAAGGTGTCTTCTACTGAAACATACAAGGTCGTCGTATTTCCAACCAAGGTGTTATACGAATTTGCCGCTGATGTTTGCAACGCGTTCGAATTTACTGCCGTGGCATACCAATTATAGTTAGGGCCTACAAAACCATTAACATCATTGGCTGTTGCCGTAGGTATTTGGATACCGCAATGTGCACTGTTTACCACCGTTGGAGGTAAAATAGCTGGGTAAATGGTAATGTTGTTGGTAGTATCTTGACTGGTACAACCTGTTACATTGTCTGTAGCGGTTACGATATATGATACCACTAAGTTTGCGGCTGTGTTATTGATAGCCGGTGTTGTGGTAGAAGCACCCGTTGAAGCAGGAACTGTATTCCACGTATACGTATACGGGTTTGCTGGAGCAGCCTGAATGTTTACTTGATAATCTTCAGTCTCACCAGACCCCATAAATATACATGCACTTGTTGCACCATTTGTATTAAATGCTCCACGTGTTCTGATTCGCATACTGGTTAAACCTGGCAATGCGTTCGCAGGAATGGTTACGTTAATAGTAGCAGTGGTTCCACTGGCTACATTCACCCCAATTTGTTGCCATTCACTTGCAGCATAAACCCCGTCGCGGTTGAAGTCAATCCAAACAGAGGCAATCGCACCGGTGTAAACTCCAATTGGAGATATTCCTATGGATAATGGATATGTTTGCCCTATGTTCACTGTGGTTGTTTGGTTGTATGTGGTATAATATGGCGGAACAGCTGGGCTGGCCGCAGTATTATTACTAATGGTATTGAATACAACATTATGAATGAGACTTCCTGATCCACCGGAATTAGAAACAACACAATAGCCTGCAGGTAGAATTTGTGGACCAGAAACAAAACTTGAAGCAGCTAAGGCAATACTGCTGTTGTTACAAACTCCATTAGGAGAACCCGTTACTGTGGTAATCGTTGGGAGTGGGTTGGAGGTAACTACAATAGAAGAGGTTGCTGTACAGACCCCGTTTGTACCGGTGATGGTATAAGTATAGGCGCCATCTATGTACGGAGTAAAGGTTTGTTGTGCGCCACTTAACGGGCCATTTAGTCCGGAGCCATTATAATTATTTGAGTCCCATGAATAGGTATAAGCAGGTGAGGCTATCGATGTAGCATTCACAGCCACAGATTGTCCAAGACAAATTGCGGCTGTAGCACCAGGCGTCACAATGATTGGGTCTGGATTTACAACGGTTACCGTTATAGGTGTAGGAGCACTGTAACAACCATTGGTTCCTTGCTCAGAGACATAATAGGTAGTGGTTGCATTAACCGGGGTTTGAATGGTAGTATTACCAACAACGTTTGTTGCGGTTTGGATAAGTAAATTATCAATGGTAGCAAGCATGGTAATTCCACCTGTTCTTCCAGCTATAACGTGTTTCCATGTGGATTTGTTAGCTGCCAAATAAGCTGCTGGTAATTGTACGCCGTTGAAAATAGTGGTTGCACCAATAGTCAAAAATAACTTGCCATAGTTGTCAATTGAAATGGTTACGTGGGAAGTGTCATTAACCCAAGTGATGTCACTGGAATAACCGAGAACTCCCGGACTGACTGCATTGAAAGAGGCCAAGGTATTGTTGTAAAGCAAATATACCCCTGATCCATTTGGCATTGCACCATACGAATCGAAACTAATTTTCAGTTTAGAACCTGAACCCTTTTCTTGAGATGGAACAATGGCCGCAGCATCCACATCATCTCCAAAGCTATAGGATAGACCGTCTGCGCCTGTTGAGGTAATTAAATCGAAATCAACCATATATGCGTTGGCATTTACCCCAGCATTAACCGTGATGCCTCCGATTTGATTTACCGCGTTATTGAAAAGTTGTAATTCTCCAGGGTTGTTAATTAAATTGGCACTTCCTGACAAGGTTGCACCTGCAGCGATAGCAGGACCAGCGAAGTTTTCTGTGTAGAATGTTGTAAAAGCACCGGTAGGAGGCGTTTGAACCAATGTGCCGTTGTTTAAAGCATTAAACCAGTAGAATTGTCCATTTCCTGAAGCCCCTGCAGTGGAAACAATCGAAGCGGTTGGAACACCCAATCCGCATTGTGTACTGTTAGTCGCACTTGGAGGGTTAGGAGAAACATTCACCGTGACAGGGGTTTGATACACCTGTGAACAGTTCGTGATTGGGTCTTGAATATATACTTGGTAAGGCGTAGTAGCATTGGTCATTTGGTTAGCAATGTTGGTGTTCACAGTTACGCCATTCAATTGAGCATTTGCTGGATTTGCAACACCATTGGTTGACCAGTTAACAACATAATTAACAGGGGGATTAAATCTCCATGCTTGTGGATTAGCTGCAGGAATGGTCGCAGTTTGTGCTTGCCAATAATTCGCAGCATTTGGAACAATGTTACAATTAGGAGCGGCTGCACCAATGGTACCCGATGGGTTATTTACACCGATGGTTTTTCCTGCCGGTGATAAAATGTTAGTTGCTACAATTTCAACTTGTCCGGTAGTTTCTAATAGGATAATTTGAAAGTTCACATTATTCGCGGGATTACCATATTGAAACACTTGATAATCAATAACGAACTTTCTATTAGGAGCAATTCCTGAGGTCCAATAACGAACGTTCGAACCAACTGTTCCACAATTTAAGTCATGGGCACATCCAAAGATTGCGTTCGTAGGATCCACGGCATTAGGTAGAGCACCGATTGTAAAATCTTGTAATGCCAGACCATTGTATGCTCCAAATTGAAGCACACCGTTTGTCCCTGCATTAAGGGTTGTATAATTATTTCCGAAATAGTTAAAGGTAAATCCAATTGGAATAGCACCCCAACCCCCATCATCTAATGAGCCTGAGTTTAGCGGAACACTAGCAACACCATTTGTCACAAGGTTTATGGCATTTGCAGCCGCGACTTGAGGCGTTGGATTAATACAAATTGCCGTAAAGTTACCTGGATTTAGGTTGGTTGATAGAACAACATTGCCACTATCACAAAGTACATTTGGTGTGGCTGTTGGCGATATGTTTGGGAAACCGTATACGCCGATGGATAGTGGTTGAGCGTTGTATGCACAACCGTTTACGTTCACGGTAAGGAAGAAATCGGATGTTTGAGAAATCGCAGCAGTGGTAGTTGATGTGGTTCCCGGCGCGATAACAGCGGTAGGTTGGTTTGAGGTCCAATTGTAAGTAAACGTAGGATCATTCGGAGTTGCTGTTAACGTAATATTCCCCCCATTACCGCACAAGTTTGGTACCGAAGAAGTAAACGAAATTGGCGTAACGGTCACCGTTACTTGTGTTCTGGGTCCTTCACAAGTACCATTTCCTTCGGAAACATAATACGATGTTGTCGCACATGCAGGTTGTGTTGTAAATGAAGATCCCGTAGCGATTGCTACCCCCCCAAATGGCGATGTATACCAATTGAACGTACCACCCGTTCCCGAAGCCGTTAGGGTTGTAGTGCTTCCCAATGAAACGGTTACGTTCGGAGATAATGTTGGTGCGGTCGGTGATGCATTCAAGGTGATTACTTGAACGCCGGAGAAAGAGGTGTTGTTTTTAACAACAGTGACCACTCCATTGGTTCCATTTCCTGCAACTGCGTCTATTTGCGTTGGCGAAACGATTGTAAAAGAAGCAACAGGCGTACCACCAATTTGTACTGCGGTAATCCCTGTTAAATTTGTTCCGGTGATGGTGAATTGTCCTGAATTCGCACAAATGTTAGTTGGATTGACATTTGTTATTGACGGAGCGTTTGAGGACCATGCAAAGAAATCATCGCCATCCAATAAAATGGGTCCAGGCGCTAAGGTTGGCGTGGTAATTAATCCTGCAGCAGGCAAAGCACCTGCAACGCCATATGCATTACTCACTATATTCCACTGACCACCATTCGTTGCAGCCTGAGCTACGTACGTTTGATCCTGAGTAGAAATGAGTCCGTCTTGTGAATTGTATCGTAAAGTGACGGTAGGATTTATCCCAGAAATACCTGGTAAGGCTAAGGAAGAGAATCCTTGAAGTCTAAATGACCTGTTACCAAAAGCAATGGCGGTTCCGCCGGGCGTAATGTTTGTCGGTGCAGCGTTATCGGTTACCATTATTCGGGTAATGTCAGAACCCCCTGTGACACCTAAAGAAGCATTTCCTGTGAATGCAGTAAATGTTGCGCTAAAAGGAAAGTTGTAGGTGCTACCAAAGGCACCGCCCCCTTTTCCGTAAATGGCCATAGACCCACCTTGCAAGTATACGTTGGAGGCACCAAATGTACTTGCAGCTCCGGCGTATCCATTCCATGTACATGTTAGGGTATTTCCGTTAAGGTTAAGAAGGTTACCTGGTACAGATAAACTTGCTGTTAAGAACAATGGGCTTGAACCATAGAGCGTAAGGTTATTCGCCAAGCTTAAGCCATTTCCGTTTCCTGCCAATGAAAGATTATTGATTTTACGGTTCGCAGGAATTACGTCAACATCATTTTGAATAACTGCACTAGCGGCAGGGGTAAAATAATTTAATGTAAGGTTGTATAGTGCAACGCGACCTGTCAATCCTGAAGCGGCAGTGGTAAATACGCCACCGGCTGCAGTGCCTGAAGTAGTACCAACACCAATGGTAGGTGCTGCAACATACCCAAAGCCTGGGTTGGTAACCGTAAAGCTTAAAATTTGTCCGTTGGAACCAATACTGGCAGTTGCTGTAGGCCAGCAGTTTGAAGGCCAAGCAATCGTAGCATTACCACCAGAAAGTGTAATCGTTGGAGGTACCGAATACGTTGCGGTTGTAAAACCGTTTAAATACACTGAAACCACTTTGCCTTGGTTTACTGTAACTGTGAAATTCGCAGCAGCTAATGCAACTCCTGAAATTAATGTGCCACCGGCTACTACTACTGTAGGTGCTGTGGTATATCCAGACCCAACATTGGTAACAAGGTTTAATGCAGTTGGGCCGGCAACACCAACAGTTGGTGTGACGGTATAATTAAGACCTCCGTTTGTACAATAGATTGCACCTAACCCAGAAGATGCCTGAGGGTCGGCGCTAGCTATACTTGCTCCTTGATCTGAGTTTATCGTCAACCCTCCGTTGAAAGTGGAAACACCAGATTTTTGAATCAAACTGTTTACGGGGCCTTGGAGGTTGTATAAAACAGATGCTGTAGCCAATGCTCCAGATCCGGTAGCACCAACGGCACCGCCGCTAAAAACTAAAGTAGGCGCAGTTGCACTACTCCATCCACTTCCCGCATTGGTAATCGTCAAACTTCTAACGGTTTGCGTGGCCGCATCATAATTCACACTAACTTTGGCTGCAGGACCTAGATATCTGAAATTACCTACGGTTCCAGCCACGTGTGTGGGCATTGTAGTAGTTGCTGTAGCAACAACCGCTTGGTACCAGTTATCACCATAAAAATAGGGAGTCGCTAGACTTAATGCGCCATTGTAGGGAACATTGGCACCAAGGGTCCCTAAGGTTCCTACATAAAGCAAAGTAGGTCCACTTGTATTGAACAATGTATTTGGTGCGTTCGAGGTTGGAGGAGTGGCATTAAATGTCCCCCCGGTTGTACATAAATATACATTGTTCCCAAAGAAATAACGTGTTCCTAGGGTAGCCAATGCGGCATTTGCGTAAGGCGTCACAGCAACACCGCAAACTACAGGTGAAACACTGTACAAAGAGCCCATGTTTGTTACACTAACGCTGGCAACTTGCGTATTGATGGCTTGACCATGACACTGAGCCGTGTTATCAATGGTTAACTTTCCATTGGTATTCAATGTACCCGCCGTGTGCGCGAGGTTTGTTGTAATTAAATCTTGAGTGGTTGTAATGGATGAACTCCCTGTGGTCGCAAATTGTAAGGCACGTATAATTCCTTTTACCCCATTTCCTTCAAAAACGCCATTCCCGCCTAAGGTTTGGGTTACACTCGACCCTTGCTGGCTGCCGTTAAATGATAAGAACCCAGCTGTTGTCGTACCTGCAGCAAAGTTGCAATACCCATTGTTTGTAAAGTCTCCACCGACATTAATGGTGACGGATGTGGCGCCTCCAGCAGTTGTGGTGTAAGGCAAAAACTTTCCCCCTGGATTGACGGTAATATTCCCAAACACAGTCATGGCATTGGCTGTACCATTCCATTGCAAGTTCCCTGAAAGGTCAAGGGCAACAACGCTCGTAACTTGATCTACCACAACAATGCTACCGGCCGGAATCACAACCGTACTTGCAGCGTTAGGAACGGTGCCAGAAACCCATGTTTGTGGACTCGACCACAAACCACCATTAATTGTCGCAGTTGCAGTATTTGGTAATATTTGTGTTAATGAAAAAGTTCCAGGGCATGGGCTGGCCGGACTCGGCCAGGTATCAAACATAATGTAATAGGTAACGCCTGCGGTTAAAGTAACAGAAAGGGATTTAGAAGCCGTTGAGCTTGAAACACCCCCAACACAAGTGGTTCCTCCGGTAGTTGGACAACCATTGAAAACAAAAATACTGGTGTAAGTCTGTCCATTGTACCCTACATCGTACAAACCAGACGCCGAAGGCGTGAAGCTGTATAGGGCCTCTAGACCTCCATAATAGAACGTGCTGTTACATCCGCCCGTTAAAATGGAAGCGGCAATAGACGCTGTGTTTATGTCATCTGTCCCGCCACAAACTACATTTTGCCCCACAATAGGTAACGATGCGGGTGAAATAACAGATGCGTTAGGACAAATCGTTGCAAACGCTGATGTTGACATTACCATCACACATGCTAAAACAATAAATCGGGTGATTGCAGGTAGTATTTTTTTCATAATATGTACTTTAATTAAAAGTTGAGTTTCGGAGCCAAATATAATAAATAATTGAATTAATCAAAACATAGATTTAACATTGTGCGCAATTTGTTGAGCATCAATGAAGCATGAAATCTGTTTGTAGCCAAAAATAGGGGCCGAAGCCCCTTTTAAATAAAAATGTTAACCTAAACTTATTGCTTAACGATACGGAGTAAGGAAATACCTCCTGTGTTGGTTACTTTTATGAAATAAATTCCGGTAGCATAGGCTGCGACATTTAAGGTCGTTTCAAAATTGTTAACGGGGAAAGTTTCCATGACTTTTCCATTTAAATCCAACCATTCAATGGATTCTATCGGCAACTGGGTAGATTTCACCGTAATCAACGCATTTGTAGGATTTGGATAGACCACGAGGGTACTGTTTCCGAATTCATTTAACCCTTGTACTTCGAGGGGTTCGCAGGTTGTCGTGTCAGATCCACAGGCATTCATAGCCACGGCGGCATACGACCCAGAAATTGCGGGTGTAAAAGTTGCTGTGGTTGCCCCTGGTATGGGTGTATTGGTAGCACAATCCAACCACAAGTAGCTGTTTGCATTTTGAGCCGTTGCGGTAAACGTACCTGCGTTCAAACTTAACGTGGCATTGCTAGGCGCAAGATCGATGGTTAACACCAAGGTAGCGCTGGAGTCGCAACCGTTTTGAGTCGTTCCATTGTATGTGTACGTTCCACTTTGCGTATAGGTTTGACCGTTCCACGTATATGGACCACAAGCGTTCTGTTGTGTTGTGGGCCCTGTGATGCTATCTGTGATTGTTAAATTCAAGGAAACAATGGAATCGCAACCGACCACGGTTTGTAAGGTATCTGAGTATGTACCACTTTGCGCGTACGTTTGCCCATTCCACAGATACGAAAGGCATGCGGTAACCTGCTGCGGCGATGCAATTACAGGCCCTTGCACGGAAACGGTCGTGGTTGCGAAACACCCATTTGAATTCGTGTAAGTCAGTACACTCGTTCCAGGGGAAAGCGCGGTGAATAAACCATTGTTGGACACTGACCCTATGGCTGCTGTCCCAGAAGCCCAAGGCGTGTTCACTGCTGGGGTAGCGCTACCCGTTAATTGTAAGGTGCTTCCAACACAAACGCTTCCGCCTCCTGAAATCGTTGGGTTTGGATTTACGGTTAGTGTTTGTTGTGCTGTTGTAGCACATTGCCCGGCGAATGGCGTAAAGGTATACGTGGTGGTTTGGGTGTTGTTCACTGCTGGCGACCAAGATCCTTGAATGTTGTTGGTAGAAGCCGATGATAAGGTAATAATTCCACCTGAACAAATAGCTGCAATAGGGTTGAAGGTAGGCGCTACCGGGGTCGTTACGTTAACAGTAGCGGTTGCTGAACAGCCGTTGGTGTTGGTAAACGTAATTGTACTGGTTCCAAAACTTACGGCGTTTACAAGTCCTGTATTTGAGATGGTTGCTACTCCGGTGTTGCTTGATATCCACGCGTTAGAAACAGCAGGGTTAGCATTCGCTGTTAATTGTGAAGTTGTGTTCGGACAAATCACAATGTTTCCGCTTATGGTTGGGTTTGCATTTATTGTTACAGCTTGTGTGGCAGTACATCCATTAACATTGGTGTAGGTGATTACCGTGCTTCCTGCATTGACAGCCGTTACTAATCCTGCATTGGATACCGTTCCATTTGCAGGTGTCCCTGAAACCCACGCATTATTTGCCGCTGCCGTACCGCTGCCTGTTAGTTGTAAGGTCGCGCCAGCACACAGTGCATTAAGTCCGGTGAT
>CAMCWF010000028.1 GCA_945882095.1 Chryseobacterium gleum | reverse complement strand
ATCTCTAATCCGGTTACGGTAAACGTGAATTCAGTCGCGGCTCAAACGGTTGCTTCAAATCAAACGATATGTTCGAATGGCGATCCGGTTGCTTTTACGGTAACAACCCCTTCAGTGGGAGCAGGCACTTTGTCGTACCAATGGCAAGTATCCACCACGGGCTTAGCGGCTGGTTACACCAACATCGCTGGGGAAACAAATCCAACCTATGATGTCCCAGCGGGATTGAATACCACTAGCTATTACCAAGTGATTACAAGCAGTGTTTTGAATGGGGTGACGTGTACTTCCACATCGAATCCATTGACGGTAACGGTAACCGCCGCGCCTAGTATTCAAAATGTCAACTCAACCCTTTGCAGCGGAGGAATATTAAATGTGGTTCCTGCCAATGGTGCGGGTAACATTGTTCCCGCAGCTACAACCTATACTTGGACCGTTAGCAATAACCCTAACCTAACAGGGCAGTCGAATCAGAATGTTGGACAAAACAGCATCACACAAACACTGATCAATACGACCTTACAAACGCAAACCTTGGTCTATACCGTAACCCCTTTGGCGGGTGTATGTCAAGGAATTCCGTTTACGATCAATGTAACTGTTAACCCAGCTGCGTTGGTTCCTGCACAAACCGCTACCATTTGCAGTGGAACAGCATTTTCCATTGTCCCTGTGAATGCGCCACCGCAAGTTATTGTCCCTGCCGGAACAACCTATTCTTGGGGTGTTCCCGTAAGCAGTCCGTTGAACGCGGTGACAGGAGGTTCAGCTGCAAACAATCAAGTAAATATTTCACAATCGTTGACGAATTTAACGGTTTCACCCGCCACCTTAACCTATACCGTAACTCCAAATTCAGGAAACTGTCCGGGCACAAGTTTTCAAGTAGTAATCACCGTTAACCCAGCCCCTGTCGTTACCTTCTCGCCGGCAAACCAATCCATTTGTAGTGGAACCAATTCTGCTTTGGTTACTTTAAGTTCAACCACACCGAACGTTACTTTTTCTTGGCAATCCGTAATCCCTAATCCCATTGGCAATGTGAATCCGGCGAGTGGAAGTGGAAACATACCGTCCTTTACAAATGTTACCAATGCTGCAAATACCATTCAGACCATTCAGTTTACGGCGACCGCTTCAACTACAGGAACCGTTTGCATGGGTCCTGCAGCCAATTATACCATCTCTGTCATTCCCATTCCAGTCGCAAATCCAATTAACAGCGCAACGTATTGTAACGGGATAGCCGTACCGCAAACCAACTTAACGTCCAATGTCCCGAATACGACTTTTAGCTGGAACATGGCTCCCGGCATTGGATTGACACCACCTAATAACACATCTTCAACCATTCCTGGATACAACGCATCCATTGCAGGTAATGTTCCCATAACCTCGACGGTGACGGTAATTCCTTCAGCAACCACCGGGGGGACCAGTTGTCAAGGAGCTTCGGTAACTTATACGGTTACCGTAAACCCCATTCCAAACATTAGCGCCATGCAAAACCAGGTGCTTTGCGCTGGAAATTCAAGTACAGCGGTAAATCTTTCAGGGAATGTGGCAGGAACCGTTTATGGTTGGACCAACAACAATACAAATACTGGACTCAGTGCAACCGGAAACAATGTCGTTCAATCCTTTGTGGCGGCGAATGCAACCAACGCGCCTACCCAGAGCGTTGTAACGGTGACACCGACCTTTACAAACAATGGTGTAGCTTGTATTGGGGTAAATGGCACTTTTAACATTACAGTGAATCCTGTACCGGTAGTGAATGCGGTTCAAAACCAACAAGTTTGTGATGGAAATGCAGTGGCGGTTAATTTTGGTTCAGTCTCCAACATCGCAGGAACGGTTTACAATTGGACCAATTCCAATGCGAGCATCGGATTGGGTGGACAAGGTCTTGGGAACATCGCTTTTAACGCTACCAACAACACCAATGCAGCAATTGTTGGGAATCTGGTGGTTACGCCAAGTTATGCCAATGCAGGGGTTTCCTGTCCGGGGCCGGTTGGAAATTTCACAATTACGGTACTTCCTACGCCCGTAGCGAATCCACTTCAAAGTCAAACCTTTTGTGATGGTACCAATTCTTTGCCTTTTACCTTTGGTTCAAACCAAGTAGGAACGGTGTTTAATTGGACGAATTCGAATGCAACCATCGGTTTGGCGGCAAATGGTTCTGGGAACATTGCCGCGTTTCAGGGGGTAAACGCTACGAATGCACCAATAACGAGTCTCTTAACCGTAACCCCATCCTTGACTACGAATGCCCAGGCATGTCCGGGTGCGAGTGTAGCCACCAACATTACAGTGAATCCAAATCCGGTCATGACAGCTCCGGTTTCGCAATCGTATTGTCAAGGTTCAAATGTGAGTTTTTCGTTCAATTCCAACATCGCAAATGGTGTAACCTACGCATGGACGAATAGCAATCCCTCCATTGGATTGGCCGCTTCTGGTAACGGTAACATCGCTTTTGTGGCGCAAAATGGAACGAGCAATTCCCTTACGGGTACCATAACGGTAACGCCAACCTACCTTTCAAATGGCGTAAGTTGTACAGGAATCGTACAAACGTTCACCATCCAAGTCATTCCTTCTCCAACGGTAGATGCTGTACAAAACCTTACCTTGTGTAACGGAAGTCAATCCAATGTAGTTTCTTTTACCAGCCCTGTTGCAAATACTACATTCTCTTGGACAAATGCCAATGCAAACGTTGGATTGGCGGTGAGTGGAAATGGTTCGATTCCAATCTTTACAGCAACGAATGCAAGCAGTGTTAATGTTCTTTCATCGGTTGTATCTGTAACAGCTACTGTGGTGGTGAATGGCGTAACCTGTATTGGGACCCCTATAAACTTTAACATAAATGTTAACCCAAATACGACGATCAATCCAGTAGCCAATGTGACCTTGTGCAATGGCGCCAGCAGTTCGCTGATATCTTTTGGAGGTTCAGGGAACGCTTATGCATGGACAAATTCAAATACAGGAATAGGTTTAGGTGCAAGTGGCAGCACCAATGTTGCCAGTTTTAATGCGACGAATGCCGGAAATGTAGCAATTACAGGAACCGTGACGGTTACTTCCCAATTTACGGGTGGAGGAATTACATGTAATGGGGCAGCGACGAATTTTACCATCACGATCAATCCAACCCCGACCGTCACCCCGCCTACCAATGTGGTGATTTGTAATGGAGCTACCGTAAATTCCATTCCTTTTGTAGGAACAGCAACACAATACAATTGGACCAACTCAATACCAGGTATAGGTTTGGTAGCTTCAGGTACAGGAAATACCCCGAGTTTCACCGCTGTCAACGCAACACCAAATCCCATTGTGGCTACGTTGAATGTGACCCCTAACTTTATTAATAACAATGTAACCTGTCCGGGAACGGTACAATCCTTTACCATAACTGTGAATCCTGCGCCAGCTGTAAACTTCAGTATCCCTGACCAAACGATTTGTTCAGGTGCGAGTACAACGGCTGTTACCATTACTTCTCCCACCCCAAATGCGGTCATTACATGGAATGCCACCACCGTACCTGTTTCCATTTCTGGGGTAAATTCAGTTGCTGGAAATGCGACAATCCCCACATTTACATTGATAAACAACAGTGCGACAGCTCAGGTGATTCAGTTTTTAGGAAATGCAAATACGGCAGGAGCCTTGAGTTGTCCTGGCGGTGGGGTAGCGTATACCATCACCGTGAATCCGACCCCAGCGGTCGCTACGCCAAACAACCAGGTTCTATGCGCAGGGTCACCGACTACGGCCGTTAACTTTACGGGAAATTCCAACGTCTTCAATTGGTCAAATAATACAACCTCTATTGGTTTGGCTGCCTCAGCATCTGGGAACATAGCCTCATTTAACGCCCTAAACAATGGCATTGCGCCCGTTACCGCTACCGTTACCGTTACACCGCAGTTTTTGAATAACAATGTTGGTTGCAATGGTAGCCCAGTGGTATTTACCCTAACCGTCAATCCGATTCCAACAACCAATCCACTCTCGAATCTTACTTTTTGCAATGGCACGAATTCAAGTTTGGTTACATTGAGCGGAAATGGTAGCACCTACGCTTGGACGAACAGCAATCAAAGTATCGGCCTTGGTGCTTTGGGTACTGGGAACATCGCTGTTTTTCCAGCACAAAACCTTGGTGCGGTTCCAATCATCGGAAACATTTCCGTTACTCCGACCTTCACGAATGCTGGGGTTTCTTGTGTGGGTGCTGCGACGCCATTTACCATCACGGTCAATCCAACGCCTACCGTGAATCCAATTCAAAACCAGGTGGTGTGTAACAATGCGCCAACAGCTGCTGTCCAGTTTGCAGGATCTGGAACCTCCTACAATTGGTCGAATACACAAACCAACATCGGGTTAGGGGCGTCCGCGGTGGGGAATATTGCCTCGTTTACCGCAGTCAATGCAAGCAATGCGAATCCTTTAAGTGGAACCGTTACGGTAACGCCTGTATTTACAAACAACGGAGTCGCTTGTCAAGGGTCGCCACAGAATTTCACCATTACCGTAAATCCTACCCCAACCTTAGCGGCGCCTCAAAACCAAGTGGTATGTAATGGCGCATCGACAACTCAAGTGGTTTTTTCAGGAACAGGAACACAATACAATTGGACGAATAATACAACCAGCATTGGTTTGGCAGCCTCGGCTAGTGGTACCATTAACAGTTTTACGGCGGCCAATGCTACGGTGAATGCGGTGGTCGCACAAGTGTCTGTGATACCCGTATTCAGTGGGGGCAACGTGTTGTGTGCGGGTAACCCTCAGAATTTCACCATTACAGTAAATCCGTCTCCGTCAGCGGTCCAGCCACAAAATCAAGTGGTGTGTAACGGGGCTTCGGTCGCGGCCATTAATTTTACAGGTACGGCAACCTCATATGATTGGACCAATAATACACCTGGAATTGGATTGGCCACTACAGGAAGTGGTAACATTGCAGCCTTTAACGCGGTGAACAATACAAGCAATCCAATTACCGCTACCATTACTGTTCAGCCTATTTTTAACGGAGCGAATTTGAATTGCCCAGGTGTGGCGCAGACGTTTACAATTACCGTCAATCCTACACCGGCCATGGGAGCCATTGGAAACCAAGTAGTCTGTAATGGAACTTCTACAAATCCCATCAATTTTACAGGAACAGCATCAAATTATGCGTGGGTGAATAATACACCAGGAATAGGATTGGCAGCGAATGGCAACGGTGACATTGCAGCTTTTTCGGCAACCAATGCAAGCAATGCAGCAGCCCTCGTTGGAAGCATTACCATAACCCCACAATTTGTCAATGCAGGAATTACCTGCGCCGGTGCTACGCAAGTGATGACCATCACAGTGAACCCTACACCGATTGTAACGCCAACCCAAGACCTTACTTTCTGCAATGGGGCATCGACCACAACGGTTTCATTCACAGGAACTGCTACGAATTATGGATGGGTATCTAACAATCCAGGTATAGGCTCCTCCGCCAATGGGAATGGAAATCTCGGATCTTTTGTGGCAGGAAATGGCGGCATTCAGCCCGTAAGTGCAACCATCACGGTAACACCAACTTTTACCGCAAATGGGGTAAGTTGTGCTGGCGTAAACGATGTTTTTGTAATTAACGTAAATCCAACCCCTACCTTAAATCCACTGGCCAATCAGGTTTTGTGTAATGGAAGTGCTACTTCGAATGTGAACTTTACGGGTGCAGTGGCTGGTACGGTTTACAATTGGACAAACAATACAACTTCCATCGGTTTGGGCGCAAGTGGGAATGCCAATATTCCAGCTTTTAACGCCATCAACAATTCAGCGAATCCGGTCATCGCGCAAGTCAATGTAGTTCCTTCCTACAGCAACAACAATGTAACTTGTTTAGGGACCGCTCAGAATTTCACAATCACCGTAAACCCAACACCAACGGTTAATTTTAGCATACTAAATCAAACCATTTGTTCGCAAAACATTTCAAGTACGGTAACCATTACTTCGCCAACCAATGGCGCCAACATCACTTGGTCAGCCCCAAATGTTCCTGCGACGATTACTGGATTTAATGCCAACAGTGGCGGATCAACCATTCCTGCTTTCACCTTGACAAACAGTAGCGCGGTACCTCAAACCATTCAGATTTTAGCCAGTGCAACGACTCCAGGAAATGTGGCATGTCCAGGAGGAGGGACAGCTTATACAATCACTGTGAATCCAACGCCTGTTGCTACTTTACCTGGAAACCAAGTAGTGTGTCACAATGCCAATACCGCAGCAGTTAATTTTACTGGAACGGGAACTTCTTACCAGTGGGCAAATAGCAATGCAGCCATTGGTTTGGGCTTATCGGGCAATGGGAATATTGCATCGTTTGTGGCAACAAATCCTTCAAGTTCGGTGATCTCAACGGCCACGGTAACCGTAACCCCACAATTTGTAAACAATGCGGTAAATTGTACGGGACAAGTGCAAAGTTTTACCATTACGATAAATCCAATACCTACGGTAAGCTCCATCTCCAATTCTACTTTCTGTAACGGGGTAAATACGACATTGGTGACCATTAATGGCACCGGTACAAGTTATGCGTGGACGAACAATAACCAGGCAATTGGATTGGCGAGTTCTGGATCTGGAAACATCGCGCCGTTCCCAGCGACGAATGCCACTTCAACGCCTTTGAATGCCACCATTGGAATCATTCCATCCTTCACAAATGCAGGGGTTACCTGCGCTGGGTCGAATGCAAACTTTACGATAACGGTAAATCCAACGCCGACCGTTAACAATGTAAATCCGCAGGTGATTTGTCACAATACAAACACGAGTGCTATCGTATTTAGTGGTACGGGAACGGCCTACAATTGGACGAACAATACATTGGGTATAGGCATTTTAGGAAATGGTTCGGGTAACATCCCATCCTTTACGGGGATTAACAATAGCAACCAAACTCCTGTGATTGCAACCATAACAGTCACCCCGGAGTTTACCAACAACGCAGTTACCTGTCCAGGGGCATCAGGGAATTTCACCATTACCATCAACCCAATTCCTGTTGCCAATGCACCTGCAAGTCAAACACTTTGCAATGGCACAAGTACGAGTCAGGTCACATTTACGGGCACAGGCACTTCTTACAATTGGACAAACAGCATTGCGACCATAGGCATTGGGGCTACGGGAACTGGGAATATTAATTCTTTTGTAGCGATCAACAACGCAATTAATCCAATAACGGCTCAGCTTGCGGTGACACCAATCTTTACGGGGAATGGGGTTGCATGTGCTGGGATTGCGCAGAATTTTGGTATTACGATAAATCCTACGCCTACGGTTATTCTCCCACCCAACCAGGTTGTCTGTAATACGCAATTAACAAATCCAGTTAATTTCTCTGGGAATGGAACCTCTTACACTTGGACGAATAACACACCATCGATTGGATTGGCGACAACCAGCACGGGGAACATCGCTGCATTCAGTGCCACCAACGCTTCCCAAGTACCTGTGACAGCCACGATCAGTGTAATGCCTAACTATGCAGGGGGTAATGCCAGTTGTCCGGGAGTGGCTCAAAACTTTACGATTACAGTAAATCCGACACCGGTTGTCAATCCGTTAAATAGCCAAATACTTTGTAACAATACATCCACTCAACCCATTGTATTTTCAGGTACGGCAAGTAATTACAGTTGGGCAAACAACACCGCGGCCATAGGTTTGTTGGCTTCGGGATCAGGAAACATAGCGGCTTTTACAGCGCTTAACGCGAGCAATGCGGCACCATTGGTAGCAACCTTAACCGTCACACCACAATATGTAAATGCAGGGTTGACCTGTGCAGGTGCAACAACCCAAATGACTTTTACCGTCAATCCAACCCCAATCGTTAATGCCATTTCCAATCTTACGGTTTGTAATGGTTCGAATACACCTGTCGTGAATTTTGCAGGTACAGGAACTTCCTACGATTGGACCAATAGCAACCCAAACATAGGATTGCCACCTTCGGGAACAGCGAATGCATTGGCATCTTTCCCAGCCGTGAATCCAAGTGTGCAACCCGTAAATGCCACCATAACCGTAACCCCACAATTCACGGCGAATGGCATAACATGTCAAGGAACGAATACCACATTTACATTGACGGTGAATCCAACACCGAATGTGTCCGCACCGAACAATCAAACTGTATGTAATGGTTCACAAACATCACAGGTGACTTTCGCTGGAACGGTGCCGAATACCATTTACAATTGGACGAATAGCATACCAACGGTGGGTATCAACGCAACAGGTTCTGGAAACATCGCCCCGTTTGCAGCGGTAAACAATTCGAACGCACCCATTTTCGCGCAGGTCACGATCACCCCTCAGTTTATTTTGAATTCCGTAAGTTGTGGAGGCATTCCGCAAAGCTTTACCATTCAAGTTAATCCTACGCCCACGGCAAACAATCCAGGCAGTCAATATGTCTGTGCGGGTAGCAATAGCAACAACATTGTACTAACTGGAACAGCGACTACCTACCAGTGGACAGCGGCAAGCACCGCTACAGGGATTCCACCTAATGGAAACAATGTCATTGCGCCTTTTTTATCACAGAACAATACCAATGCGCCGATTTCTTCCTTGGTGTCGGTAACCCCAATTTTTTCGCAAGGAATATCATGTCCAGGCGCGATTCAAACCTTCAACTTTTATGTAATTCCGATTCCTTCGGTTGCTCCAATAAATAATCAAAGTTATTGTCACCAAACGGCAGTTCCGGCGGCGGTGATTAATGGTACTGGTACTTCTTACAATTGGACCAATAGCAATCCAAACATTGGACTTGTGGCCAATGGCGCCAACACAATTAATGGTTTCAATGCAACAAATCCATCCATGATACCTGGCGCAAACCCTTTAATTGGTAACATAGCAATTACACCTATCTATACCTTTCAAGGTCAAAGTTGCAATGGACCTGTTTCGACGTACAGCATCACTGTGAATCCACTTCCTCATGTAAATGCAATGTTTGACACGGTCATTTGTAACCATGGCGTGATGGCAACGAACATCGGGACCAACATCCCATCTACCATAAGTTGGTATGCAACACAAAACCTTAACGTAAACGGGGAGTTAACGACCACACAAACCTCAAATTTCATAAACGATTCATTAACGAATATATCAAATACGCCACAAACGGTTACCTATACGATTACACCTACCTCCTTAAACGGATGTGTTGGACCTGATTCCATCTTAAATGTTCAAATACAGCCTGATGTGGTGTTGACCATGCCAACGAATTTGGAGATTTGCAGTGGCTCTGGAGTGAATTCAATACTAGGCGCAAACATTCCTTCCAATTTCCAATGGTTTGTGACGGTAAACAATCCAAATGTGACAGGAGAATCCTTGTTAACGAACAATGGTGCGGTCATCAATGATATTTTGGTGAACACCTCTAACGTAAATCAAGTGGTGGTGTACGCAGTTACTCCCGTTTCAATACAAGGCGGATGTACAGGTACAACCCAAACCGTCACCGTGATTGTTAAACCTCCTTTGGCCTTATTGAACCAAGACACATTGACCATTTGTAGCAACGATTTCGTGAATTTAACACTTGTAGCGAATACAAATGTGACCTTTAACTGGTATGCAGACCCAACGGCTACTGTATTGAATGAAACCACCAACATTACGACCTCGGGCCTCATTAATGACCAATTGGTGAATACTACAGGGACAGTGCAAACGGTTGATTACCACGTCATCGGTACTTCTATTGCCAATGGTTGCTCAAGTCCTGTGATTCCCATTACTGTATTTGTTAATCCAATTCCAGTCATTACTCCGTTTCAAGATTTGAATCTTTGTAGAAATATTTGGAGTCCACAGGTCTTATTTACAGGGAATTCACCCGGTACAGTATACAGTTGGAACGCGGTTGGAAGCAATGTTGGTTTACCTTCTTCAAATGGAATCGACTCATTGTACGCTTTCTTAGCGACGAACAATGGATTTGCGCCGGTTATGTCCACGGTGAATGTCATTCCAACTTTTACCAATAACAATGTTACCTGTACAGGTATACAAGATCAATTCACCATAACCGTAAATCCAGAACCTTCTGTTTTTGCCATAAATAACCTAACGTTTTGTGAAGGTGCACAATCGGGTATCATCGCCTTCAGCGGTCCCATTGGAGGAACCACCTTTAATTGGTCAAATTCAAATGCTTCCATTGGTTTAGGGTCAGTAGGAACGGGTGATATCCCTTCGTTTACAGGGACAAACAATACACCCAATCCCATACAATCCAATGTCGTCGTAACCCCTGCATTTGTGAATGGAAATGCGACTTGCTTTGGTCAAACCCAAAACTTTACCATTGTGGTCAATCCAGCACCAAATGTATTGAACCAAGACATCCAAATCTGTCCGGGAGAAAATACCAACATCAATCTTACCTCAGATTTGCCGAGTACATTTAATTGGTATGCTACGCCCAATGCTTTTGTGTACAATGAAACTTCCAATCCGTTGCAAACAAGCAATAGCATTCAGGACAATTTGGTTCAAACAGGAACGGTAGCACAAGTGGTACAATACCATGTGATTCCTATTTCAACACAATTTGGTTGTAGTGGTCCAGACTCTATTATCAATGTCACCGTAAATCCATGGCCAGTCGTAGCTTTTGCAGGAATGAATCCTCCGTATTGTGACTTGACACCGATTTCATTTCAAAATAATTCAGTAGGTATTTTAGATTACGTTTGGGATTTTGGGGATGGATTGACATCCTATTTGGACAATCCTACGCACCAATTCCCGGCGGTTGGAACCTATAATGTAACATTAACAGCGACGAATCCAGTAACTGGTTGTGTAGACAGCATCATGCAACCCATTTACATAGCTCCATCGCCCAATGCAGCTTTCAGTTACTCGGATTCCATTGGCTGTGGTCTATTAAATGTAATTTACACGGCACAGACCTATAATGCTTCTTGGAATTACCTTTGGAATTTTGGGAATGGTCAAAGCGCAACCCAAGTCGGTCAAGTGGGTTACCAGTTTAGTGAGCAAGGGTGTTACGACATCTCTTTGACAGTTACCAATCCACAGGGGTGTGCGGTGACAGAGACCTATTTTAATGTGGCTTGTGTCTATGAAACCCCAATCGCCCTTTTCACAGCCGATCCAACGGTTGTGAGTTCACTGAATCCTTTGGTGGAATTCACCAATAATTCGCAATTCGCATCCTCTTATGAATGGGATTTCGGTGATGGTACCTACGGTTTTTCTGAGGACCAAACCCATATGTTCCCACCCTATGCAGGGGATTATTTGGTGGCTTTGACAGCATTCAATCAAGTGGGGTGTTCAGATACCGCTTGGATTCGAATCAATGTTACGGAAGATTTAATTTTTTATGTACCTAATTCATTCACCCCGAATGACGATGAAGAAAATCAGGTGTTTAAGCCCATTTTGTCACAAGGGTACAAACAAGGAAGTTATCGTTTAAGAATCTTTAATCGCTGGGGCGAATTGATTTTTGAATCCAAAGACCAAGAGGTTGGTTGGGATGGTTCCTATGGTCCGAACAGCATCAACTGTGAAATAGGTACCTATACATGGGTGCTTAATTTTCAAGTTCTTCAATCTCAAGAAGATAAAGAGATTGTGGGACACGTGAATTTGATTCGTTGAGTTCTAAATCGTTTGTAACAGAAAGCTTAAGTCATCTTTACGAAAAATTAGTATTTGTACTATTTTTCGACAAAAAACCCGATATAATTTGATTTTTAGTAGGTTATTATTTTGCTAATAAATATCTTAGCAGTTGAATTTTGTGACATAAAAGACGTATTAACTAGGTCCTCAAGTTTACAAATATTTAGTTATTTGGTGACCATTTCTGCTTCTTTATCTTTTAGTTTTAGTGAAAAAATGGAAGTTAAAGTAATAAGAGGGGTGTGGCTTATTGTTTTATTGGTCAGTGCGCTTATTTGATATTTGTGTTTATATGAAAGTTGTTTTTACGATTGTTGTCTTTTTGTTCCTATCTTCTCTTTTTTCCCAAAATTATACGTTCAAAAGCAAGGGTCAGTTGATGTTTTATGACCATCAGGCTTCAAAGTTTTGCATCATTGAAGACAGTACCTATCGCATATTGATTGATTTGACTACCAACCGCATGGAGAAAAGGCCATTGCATCTGGATTCTCAAATTCATTTTACTGATTTGCTTTCTTATTACAGGGTGTTGACAGAAAAAGGTGCGGATGTCTACTTCGTGGACAAAGGCTGCGGTTATTTATTGATGTTGAGAAACGATTCCATCGTACGAATTGATAAGTCTTTTCATCACCAAAACCAATACAACGCTTCTTATTTCTTGTATAAAAATTCACCTCATGCATTTGGGGGGTATGGTTTTTTTAATTTCAAAGATTATATGTTGAAGTACGATCGTAACTTGTGTCAATGGTTCCTGCAAACCCGCTTTACAGGTTATTCCTGTTCTGATCGGAATCCTTACATGGTTTGTAAAAACAAATACTACGGTGTTTCTGGAAAAATTGAGACCGATGGCGAATCCAATTACTTTTTCGAAAACTTAATTTGCTATAATTTTTCAACGCAAAAGTGGAAAAACCTTGGCGAAATTGAACCCAGTGCTTTTCCAAAAAAGGAAAAGATTGAAATCGCACACAAGAACCTTTTGGTATCGCTACATAAGCTGTACCTCTATGATTTCCAGAAAAACGAAGTGGAGATTTTTGATTTAAAAAACATACAATCGCTAAAGGATGTGTACATCGAAAATGGACGGGTCATTATGAAACGTTCCATTACACGTGTTGTACAATATGAAACCCTTATTTCAAGTATGCCACTGGGAGTATTCAAATCCAAATACCTGATCTCAAAGAAGGCAATCATAGCGCCTGATCCAAATTTCAAATTGTTGTTGCTGATGTCAATGTTGATTTTAGGGACCCTTTTGGTTGTATTCCTTGAATACCGAAGAAGGCGTTTCTGCAAAGTAAAAATGGTTCAAACGAATGGCAAAATATCTAAATCAACTCAAAAACTTTTGACGCTCTGGTTAACTAAGGATGATTTAAGTTTGGAATATTCTCAGCTCAATGACTTAGTGAATGAGGACAGTCCAAGTGTGGATGCAATTAAGAAGCGAAGAGAAAACCTTTTGGATTTGTTTAAAGCTGAAATCTCATTAAAATGTAATTTGGCACCTAATGATGTTTTTACAACAACCCAACATGTAAATGACAAGAGAATGAAGGTCATAATCCTTAATCCAGTGGTTAAAATAATGGTAGATAAAGGGGAGTTCTCCTAAATACCCTAAATTATTGCGCTTGATTCAACCACTTGGTTACTTTTGCAAAACAATACACCATCTATGAAAAATTTACTGTTCATTTTGTTTTTATTTCCTTGTTACCTGAGCGTCGCCCAAACCCAATCATTCGACGATATGTCCGATGTCATTTCTTACATGGATGGAAAAAAATTCTACAATGCTGAAAATGAAATGTTAATCAGCTACCAATATCTTTCCAACTACAACACCTATGGTATCCATGTTAAAAACGCGAGTGGGGCAACTTTTGATTTTATCAATGTGGACGTATCAACCTATGGTTCGTTTGCAGACCTATACGGAATGAGTCCCGAGACAGGATCGAATTTCGGATTTAGATTGTACAAAGGAAAGCTCATTGTGGGTAGAGGAGAGCCAGGTGAACAAACCTTTTATTTGAAATAGCTTTAGTACCTAGGTTTTTATATGTCACCAAAGAAAGACTTACCTAAAAGTAAGTGGATTTTAATTTGTATCAGTTTGCTGTTGTTGTGCAATTGTCAACATAAACCCGACTATGTAAATGGCATTGGAACCCTTACCCATTTTTCTGACAAAAGTAAGTCCTATGAGGCTCAGGTTAAAGAAATAGGGGAAGAAGTTTGGCGGTTTACCCAAGCCCATCCCGAAGCGAAATCATTGCAATTAATCCTGTGGGATGAGTGCAAAAATAAACAAGGAGAAAAAGTACAAGTTGAAACAAAAATCAAGTGCTCAAGAAAGGAATTAAAGACGTTCGCAACGTATAAAAATGCAACCACGTTTAACGATAATTGTTACGAATGGGGGGTGAAAATCGTGGAATGGAATCCTTGTGATTCCCATTTTTGACAGCAAATTTGCCTTAAATAACCATGTCATTTCCGCACCTGAAATGAATTTCAGGACATGACTTTTTCCCATGCAATCCACAAGGGCGACAAGGAAGGTCTGGTACTTCTTTAATCACTGAGTCGTCAGAAAGAGGACCAAAGCCGAATTCGGGAAGGGTAGAACAGTAAAAAACAGTCACAGGCGCATTTACCGCGGAGGCAAAGTGCATGGGACCTGAATCATTGACATAGTTTCTTTTGGCAAGTTTCATTAGCGCTATGGACTCCATGATTTTCAATTTTCCGGCAACGTTAAGCACTTTGGGGTTTTTACTTTTCTTACGGATTTCTTCACACAAGTCATGGTCGTTTGGTCCCCCAATCAAATATACATACCCGTCTAATTTCCCAATCAGCTTAACCCACTTCTTTACGGGGAGTTGTTTGGTGGCCCATATCGATGCGGGTGCGAGACAATCATAAGGTTTGTCGGCATACTTCTTTATGGCCTTGAAATCTTCCGGTGTAGGAACCACCAGTGGTTTTGCCTTTTCGTGTATGTCAAAATGGGTGAGTAAGGATAGGTTGCGGTCGACCTCATGGATTCCGTAACCAATGTGATGAGGAAATGCAAAATGATAGTTCCAAGACAAGGGGTTTTTTTTGAAACCAATCTTGCATTTTGCACCGCTCATTGCAGTGATGATACCGGAGGATAAAAATCGATGGAGGTTAATCACGACGTCATATTTCTCTTTTCGGATTTCCGAAACGACTTGTTTGATGGATTTGCGTTTGTGTTTTTTGTCGAATGCAAATACTTTTCGAATATTTGGATGGTTTACCAGCAAACCCTCATTTCCCTTTTTTACCAAATAGTCAATCGTACAAGAGGGAAATTTTTTCTGGATGGCAATGGCCATAGGGGTAGCCAAAATAACGTCGCCAATGTAGGCCGTCTGAATGACGAGGATTTTTGAATGGTTATCGAATAACTGTGACATTGCCTCGCTTTATGATTTCTTTTCCACTGGCATCATGAAATTCCAAGATATAGATGTAGATGTCGTTAGGTACCCATTCGCTCTTCGGACCAAAACGCCCATCCCATCCAGCATTGTAATCTGTCGTTTCGTATATCACATTGCTCCAACGGTTCATTATGGTCATTTTGAAGTCATTGGGATCAATGTTCGTGGCCACAGGTCTAAACACATTGTTGATGCCTTCAGGGTAAAAAGCATTGGGAACGTAAATGATGGGTTCATATACCAAACATATTTCATTCGACTTGCTGATTTCTTGAAAGCCATATAGATTCAGAATTTCGTGGGCTTCTACATAGTAACAGATTTCTCCAGGAAAACTCCCAGTGTCCACACTGTCTTGAATTCCCAATTGAGCAGGTGGCGCAATCCCAACCAAAACGGAAAGCCCACTGGGTTCCAAGCGATATATTTCATAATGATCTACGCCATTTTCATATCCTGAATAAGGTGTCCATGTAATGTAGTTGATTTGGATTTCTTCATCAGCTATACCTGATACAAGCATGGTGGTGGCTTCATTGGAAGGCGCGCCAACATTTCCGCATGTGTCAATGAATTTTGAACGATAGGTGTAGGTTTGGTCTTGCACCTGTACATCTGAATCGGTGAAATACGCGAAGTTATTCGTTACCATCGCGGTACCGATGTTTGCAAAATTTCCAGCGGTTATTTTACGTTCAATTTGAACTTGACTGATTCCGGCATTTTCGTCAACATACACTTTTAAATCAATCTTATCATTGTTTACAGTAGCCACGCTCAAGTAATGAAAGTTGGGATTTCCGGGTAATGGAACCGTAAAAACAAAGGGATTGGAATACACGGAGTTTCCATTGCTCAGTTGCGCTTGGATGTAAAAAGTATAATTGTTCCCCCCTAATACATTCACCGAAGTCGATAAGGATGGACTGCTTCCCATGGAAATCATCTGGTTGTTTTCAAAGGAATAAACGATGTAATTTGTTACCGTATGCCCCCCATAGGAAGTCCATTGTAAGTCGATGCTCTGGTCACATGGATTCAATCCTCCATTCAGCAAGACGGTTTTGTTCAAAGGTGCCTTACCAGAAGTTTGATAGGTAACGGGAACGGAAGTGGTAAAACAAGAATCAAAGGCAGCGACAGAATAGGTGAATGGACCAGGTCCTTGTGGGTTGTAAACATAGGTGGTGTTGGCAATGCCCCAAACCGTATCTAGTTCATACAAAAGGTTGTTTGCATCGAACGTGTAGACGACATACCCATACGTATCTGATTGGCTGTTTTGGTTCCAAGTGAGGGTTACCGCGTTCCCATTGAAAGGATCGAATCCTACGCCCAGAATCGTTGGGATAACAGGGGTTAACATGTCGTCAAATTGATCGGTTGGGACATTAGACGTAAACACACAGCCATTCCACGGAAATTGAATTTGATACCCTATCATTCCATTGCAAATACGAACCGTGTCTTTGTATTGACTGGTTGTATAAGGTACACTGTCAATCCATTGCAATGCACCACCGTTGTATTGTCTGAAGATTTGGAAATAGGTATTGCTAAGGGTGCCATTGACTAGGGGTGAATTCCATTGAAGTACCGCAGTTCCGTTGTTTGGGTTGGTGAGTTGTAGGATGATAGGTCTAAGGGTATCACTGAATTTTATAATGTTACCATTGCATCCAGAAACTACGCCGATGTAAAAATGTTGATTGGCTTGCGCTTGGGGAAGGGTGTAAGACGTTGTGGCAATGTTGTTAATGGATGTTATCAATCCGTTTTCGAGTGAATAAAGGTTGTACGATAGAAATGTACTCAATGGATTTGCAACTTGGTTCCAGTTTAGGGAATAATTCCCATTGGAAAATGTGATGCATTCTAATTCTGTTGCTTGGATGATGCCAGGGGTTTTTACATTGATTTGTATGGTCGCATAGGAAACCTTGGGTACTTGACACATGTTGTCTTGAGCCTTGAAAACAAAGAAATAGGGGGTGATTTCCGAGGCGATGCCAAAGGGATTTAACACGTGGTCACAGGTGGTTTGCCAGGTAAAAGGAACGTTGGCTTGGTTAATTCCAGTGGATGGCAGTCCAGACGTAAAGGCACATGGAGCGATGTCGCAACCCGTGCTTGCCGTGAAATTCGTACCGAACATGGGTCCGGATGCCGTCAAGGTAACCGATTGTGGATTGCCATTTTGTAGAAAACCATTGTCGGTGGCCAAAACATTGAAATTGATTAAATCCCCCGCATCGATTGTTGTCGTAAAAGACCCACCTGCAAACGGTGCGGTAAATTGAGGCGCGTTGTTTGGTTGGCAGGAAACGATGGCCAATTGCATTTCTCGTTCAACCTTGGCTATCAATACGCCTTGACGAAAGGAAGATACTTGAATTTTCACGACATAATTTCCTTGAAGGGTAGAAGTGAAGGTGAGTTCTCCGTTTTGTGCATTTAATTGGGCGGGGATGCTACCGGGACTTATGGCGGCTGTAGGGGTAGGAGAAAGGTAGGAAAAACCAGGGTCAAAGGGAACGGGTGCAGGGTTGATTGGGGGATTGTAGCTTCCTGCTGGAAAGTTATTCATGGGGGTAACAAATTCGATGAACAAAGAATCTAAATCTGGGTCGACTGCATTCATGTTATAGACAAAAGGATCGCCAACACAGCTTGTGAAATAGGGGGCTTGTAAAAATTGCGGGGAATTGTCAACGCATCCGGCATTTTGATTTGCAAAATACATCGTTGCAGCCAAGGTCATACCGTACGTAGAAGGATTGTTGAGATTGGTTATTGCGTTGGATCTTGCGTAGTTTTCGTAGGTAAAAATCCATCCTTGTGTCGGTGGCGTGCCTGCCAATTGTATTTCATTGGAGCGGTATAGGACTTTTTCGTTGGCGCCTATGCCATTTCCACCATTCGATCCTGATCCACAATCCAAAGGTTGAGGGGCGCCTGCAACGGTTGTACAAGTTGGAGAGATGTCTGTTCGGCTGATGAAATTAACGACAATGTTGGTAAGGGTAGGATGGTTCCAAACCCTTAGGTTTTCAGATACCGTATTGATTTCTGCACCGTTGCAATCGCGATAAAAAACGAGCTCAAAGATGTATCCACCGTTTCCACCGCATTTCCAGGTGATTTCACCACCCATCACGTGAGAAGCGTGCGCCTGAAAAGCCGCAAGAAAACAAATGGTAAATAAGATTTTTCGAAACATCACGTGCGCGAACGTTGTAAAGTATAAAAAATTGTAACGCCCCTCCTCAAATTAAGTTGCTATCCTGCGGTAACTATAAGCATTTGATTCCAATCCAAATGTTGTTTTGCCGTTTCCAAAATTTCTTCAGGGGAAATGGTAAGTATCGTTTGTAAGGAAGTATCAAGAAAGGCATAGTCGAGGTCGTTGATTTCCACAGATGAGAACAATCCCATCATGGCGAAAGGACCGTCTGCGGATTGAAGTATTTGTCCCAAAAGGTAATTTTTTACCAAGGATAACTCTGCGTCAGAAATGGGTTCCGATTGCAACTTTTCAATTTCAAGGCGGGTTTGTACCAAAGTGTCCTCCATAAACTCTTTTCCCACCTCGGTTGCAATGACGAAATGTACCCCAGGTAAATTTTCGGAAACATAGCTCCCAATTCCGTAGGTATAGCCTTTGTCTTCCCGAATGTTACTCATTAAGCGACTTCCAAAATAATCTCCAAGGATGGTATTTACCACCATCATTTTATGGTAATCAGGATGCGTTCGATCAAACAACATTTTTCCGATGCGCAGACCCACTTGTACGGCTCCGTTTTTCTCAATGTGAATGGATCCTGATTTCGGATCGGGGAAACTTGGCAGATTTGTATCCACTTTGTTTTCCCATCTGTCGAAGATGCCAACCATTTTGGATCGTTCGTCATCCGTTAGGTTACCTACAAACGTAATCCTTCGCAGTCCAATTTTGTAATGATTTTCATAAAAGTCAACAATGTCTTGTCGCTCAATATGGTCATAGTCTTCTGGGAATGAAATCACACCGTAGGGAGTGCCAGCAAACAGGTTTTCTTGAAAAGCACGTTGGGAAAGCACACTCACTTTTTCCATCCTCACTTTTAATTTTTCTTTCCGATCTTTGAGTAAATGTGTTAATTCGGAAGCTGGAAAGGATGCGTTGTACAGGCAATTTTCTATGAGGGTCACAAGTTCGCAGATGGATTCATTCAGTCCGTAGATGTTTAGAACAGAAAATTCTGCGTTCAAATTTGAATCGAAGAATCCACCTAAATCGTCCATTTTATCATGAATTTCTGCCATGGTATGTTCGGAAGTTCCTGCCAACATCAAGCCTGCGGTTACCGACGCGATGACTGGGTTATGGTAAATGGCGCCTGCGTGGAAAAGCAATTCCAACCGCACCGCTTCACTTGTGGGGTTTTGCATTGCGTAAAATGGAATCCCTGATTTGGTGGTTAACTTCGCTGGGGAAATAAACTCAATTTTTTCAGTTACCTGAACTTCTGGGGCGTGGCTTCTTTCCATTATTTCACAAGGGGTTTAATAAACATTCTCGTACAGTTTTCGCGTCTAAAGATTTGCTGGGCAGTGTTTCGTAAATGTTCAGAATCAATGGCATTGTAGATTTCACTTTCTTCGTTTATCCCATTGGCATCCCCTAATAATTCGAAAAAGGAAAGGTTCATGGCACGGTTCAGTAGTCCTTGTTCTTGGAATGCCCTCGAAGTTTTCATTTTCATTTTCAACCGTATCAAATCGTCGTTGTGAATGCGTTGTGTCTTAAATTCTTCGAGTACTTCCCACAGTGCGTTTTCCATGGATTCAAATGAAGTCCCGGGAAGTAATTTACCCGAAATCACAAAAAGACCGTGGTCCATAGACCCGAGGATATACGCATTGATTTCATGCACCAAGCGTAGTTCTTTTTTCAGTTTTAGGTAAAGCTTTCCTGTTTTGTCTTTGCCCACCTCGTCTGAGAGCATGTCGGCGAAATAATAGCCTTCCGATTTTCTTTCTTCCATTTTGAAAGCATAGTAAAAGGCTTCTACAGGTACATCTCGTTCCAAGGTAAGTGTGCGGAATTCTTCTTGTTTGGGTTCTTGGGGTAACAAACGCGCCGCCTTTACCTTGCCGGGAATATCACCATACCACTTTTGAACAAGGTCTTCAATCTCTTGGTTTTCAAAATTCCCTGCGATGGTAAGTATCGCATTGCCAGGGTGGTAGTGTTTCTCAAAAAAGCTTCGAACCTCTTCCATCTTGGCGTTTTCGATGTGAGAAATATCCTTTCCAATCGTCGCCCATTGGTAAGGATGAACTTTGTAGGCCAAAGGCCTTAATTCTAACCAAACATCTCCGTAAGGTTGGTTTAGGTACCGTTGTTTAAATTCTTCAATTACAACACTTCTTTGGGTTTCAAGGCTTTTATCTGAAAACGCAAGGGACAACATTCGGTCACTTTCCAACCACAAAGCAGTCTCCAAATTTTTTGCAGGAAGCACATCGAAATAATTGGTGATGTCGTTGCTGGTAAATGCATTGCTGTTTCCACCTGCACGTTGCAATGGGCCGTCAAAATCAGGTATGTTGACCGAACCACCAAACATTAGGTGCTCAAATAGGTGAGCGAAACCTGTTTGACTGGGAGATTCATCTCTTGCGCCCACATCGAACAAGGTATTCACAACGGCCATGGGCGTTGTTTTGTCCTGGTGGAAGATTACTTTTAACCCATTCTCCAATTGGAAGCGATGAAAATGTATCATAATTTTTTAAAATGTTAGGTGGCCGATGTTTGCCAAAATGTCTTTGTATTCTCGGATGATTTCCTGAAGAATTTCTGCTGCAGGCTTAATTTCTTCGATTTCTGCAGAAACTTGTCCCACCTCCAATTCTCCCTGCACCAAATCTCCTTCGAACATCCCTTTTTTCGCACGTCCTCGCCCGAGCAGTTGGGTCAATTCGTCCACAGTTCCATGGTTTTTATATAAGGATTCTATTTCCTCAGAAAACGGATTGTTCAGAAGCCTTACCGGGGTTAACTCCTTTAAGGTCAATTTGGTGTCACCTTCTTGGGCGCTTAGTATTTTGTTTTTGAAAGCGATATGGGCGGAGGATTCGGGGGTAGCAATGAACCTGCTTCCAATTTGCACGCCTTCGGCACCGAGGACCATAGCAGCCAACATGGCTTTACCACTGGCGATGCCTCCTGCGGCGATGACGGGAATTTCTACGGCTTTAACGACTGAAGGAATTAAACACATTGTCGTGGTTTCTTCTCTTCCATTGTGCCCGCCGGCTTCAAATCCCTCGGCTACTATTGCATCTACACCTGCATCTTGGGCTTTTAATGCGAACTTCGAGGAGGAAACTACATGTACTACCGTGATTCCATGGGATTTTAATTTCGCTGTATGCGTTTTAGGATTTCCAGCGGAGGTAAATACAATGGGTACCTTCTGTTCAATGATGGTGTTGATGTGTTCCTCAATGTTGGGATACAGCAATGGAAGGTTCACTCCGAAAGGAAGCGATGTATTCGCTTTGCATTGTTGAATCTGATGCAATAACTCATTTGGATACATGGATCCAGATCCAATCAAACCAAGGCCTCCAGCATTGGATACAGCAGAGGCTAATTCCCATCCTGAGCACCAAATCATTCCTCCTTGAACAATGGGGTACTTAATTCCGAAAAGTGCTGTGATTCTATTCATTATGTATTGAAAATGGACAGGGTAAAATTACGAAAATGATTAAAGGCAATGTTTATCTTATCGAGAGAATCAAAAAATATAGGATTTTGTGTAATTTTAAGACGATGAAGCACGTATTATTTCTTCTTTTTACCCTCCTCGTGGGTGGGTTTTATGCCCAAAAAAAAGGGAAATTGACACAAATGCCGAACCCTACTTCTCAGGTTTTCTTTGAAAACAAAGGGCAATGGCCAGAAGAGGTTCTTTTTAAATCCGAAACAGAAGGCGGGAAAATTTGGGTGTTAAAGCACAAATTGATTTACCATCAACAAGACCTTAGCGCGATGAATCATTCCCATGGTCATGAGGAGAAGCCGGAAAATTTGAAATTGAAGGAATCCTTGGTCCATGTGAATTTTGTAAATGCAAACGGTCCGAGTGAAATTCTAACTGAAAACAAAACCTCCTTTTACCACAATTATCTATTGGGAAAAGATTCTACCAAATGGGGTAAGGAATCCCATGGCTACGAAAGGGTTGTGTTAAAAAATATGTATCCTTCTGTTGACCTTGCTTTTGAGAAACGGAAAGGACCCCATAAATATGAATTTATTGTGCGGCCCAATGGGATGGTTTCTGACATAGCAATGGAGTATGCAGGTCAGCAGAAGATAACCATTTTGAGGAATGGGAATCTTAAAATCACCACGAGTTTGGGTCACATTACAGAAAACGCGCCCTATGCATATCAAATCGTTGAGGGTGTAAAGACAAAGGTTCAGTCAAAGTTTATTTTGAAAGACAACAAAGTGTTTTTTGAAATAGGCTCATACAATCCCTTCCTTGAACTTATCATTGATCCTGTTTTGGTGTTTGCTACCTACAATGGAGCTTTTTCTGACAATTTCGGAATGACCGCCACCTATTCCAGCAATGGAAGTGCATTTTCTGCGGGGGTGGTGTATGGCAATAATTTTCCAATGCCTGCGGCCGGAACCTATGACCCGAATTCCAATTTTGTGGCCCTGCAAGGTAATTATGGGATTACCGATGTCTTTATCACGAAATACAATCCAACGGGCACCAACATGCTTTGGAGCACCTTCCTTGGGGGTGGAAACATGGTGCAAGGAACGGAAACGGCACACAGTTTAATTTGCGATTCTGCGGACAACATCTGTGTTTTTGGAGCTACCTCGAGCATCGATTTCCCCACGACGGCAGGTGCCATTCAACCCAACCATGCGGGAGGTGTCAGTGGTGCAGACTTTTTGTTCAATGGGGTTTATTTTACCGCACAAGGCACAGATTTGTATGTCTCTAAAGTCAGTGCAAATGGACAAAATTTATTGGCTTCTACGTATGTTGGCGGAAGCGCAAACGATGGTGTGAATTACAAAATTACATCCCTGCCCTATAACAATTCACTGTTATATGATTCCTTGACTTCAAACTATGGCGACCAGTTTCGGGGTGAAATCATGTTGGATAAATTTGGCAATGTTTTGATTGCTTCATGTACCCGATCTGCCAATTTTCCGACGATGAATTCTTTTCAAAACAACAATGCAGGTGGACAAGATGGGGTGGTTTTTCGCATGAATCCCAATTTTACGGCGTTGCAATTTTCATCGTATTACGGAGGCTCACAAAACGATGCTTGCTATTCCGTGAAAGTGGATACCAATGCCAACATCTTCTTTTGCGGAGGAACGTCATCCTCGAATTTATCCGGTACCGTGGGTGGATTGATGGGCAGTTACCAAGGCGGGAAATCCGATGGTTTTGTGATTCGATTGAATCCATCCGGAAATGCCATTACCGCTGGGACGTATTTAGGGAGACAAAACTATGATCAAGCCTTCTTTGTAGAAGTAGACAGAACCAACAACGTATTTGTCCTGGGACAATCTGTAGGAGGGATTTTTCCGATTTGGAATGCACCTTATTACAATCCAAATTCCAGTCAGTTTGTTATTAAATTAACCAATAACCTAAGCGTGAATCAAGCTTCCGGAACCATTGGAAACGGCAGCTCTCAAATAAACATTTCCCCTTCGGCTTTTTTAGTTGACATCTGTGGAAACATCTACGTTTCGGGATGGGGCGCGAACATCCTTCAAAATGTGCCCATTTCAGGCATGCCAATCAGCGCAAATGCCTTTCAACCCAACAGTACGGGATTCGATTTCTACTTGATGGTTATTGAACATGACTTTAACAGTTTACTGTATGCAACCTATATGGGCGGACCTGTTTCAACTGAACATGTTGACGGAGGCACAAGTCGCTTTGACAAAAACGGTGTCGTTTACCAGTCGGTTTGTGGGGGATGTGGGGGTAACAGTGATTTCCCAACCACCCCAGGTGCGTGGTCCAGTTCGAATAACAGCAGCAATTGTAATAATTTGTTATTCAAATTTGATTTCCAGTTGATCCCTACCGCTCAATTTTTCAATAGCCAATCGGTGGGTTGCGAAGATTTGGAAGTTACGTTTAACAATTTTTCATCCCAAAACGATAGCTTTTTGTGGGATTTTGGCAACAATGTTACCTCAACCACAGTTTTCAGTCCAACCATTACCTATACTGAACCTGGCGTTTACAATGTTTATTTGTTTGTTACGGACAGTGTATGCGCCCTAACCGATAGTGCATTTACAACCATTACCGTATATGATTCCATTCAGTTCAACTTGTTTGACACCTTAAGCCTATGCTCTAACGCTCCGTACCTATTGACCTTGCAAACCTATGGTACGGGAACAGGATTTATTTGGTCCCAAAATGCAAACCTTTCCAATCCCATCAATGCCAATCCAAACGATTCAACGCTTTTGTTAAACAGTGCAAATCCAGGATGGTATTATGTCTCCGTGACCAACGGATATTGCTATCGAAAGGACAGTGTTTTTGTGCAATTTGACGTCCCCATAGTATCGAATTACCAGCCCAGTCCAAACCAAGGATGCGCGCCACTTACCGTGCAATTTAACAATTCGTCGACCTTGACCTCAAATTTTTATTGGAACCTTGGAAATGGACAAATAGATTCGGTGAATTTTGAACCATCTGTTACTTATTCCCAGCCAGGACAATACCAAACGCAATTGATTGTTTTCGATTCTGTATGCAATGCCGCTGATACCTTTGGGGTAACCATTACCGTGAGTGCTTCAGTGGGTTTTACCTTGCCGAATGCGATAACGCTTTGCTCAGATAGCTCATTTACCCTTGCGCCAAGTGGAATCACTGGTGGGGTGAATTCGTTTGTTTGGTCAAGCAATCCAAATTTTACAGACACCTTAAATGCGAGTACGCAAGATTCAAGTTTGTATTTCTTGTTGCCAAGTACCGGAACCTATTACCTCCAAGTAAACAATGGACCCTGTAGTTTTCAGGATTCAGTTTCGTTGACTGTATTTACGGATGTAATCAGCATCAACGGGCCTGACTCCGTTTGTTTGAATGTCCCCGTTGTATTCAATGCCGTCAATGCGAGCCAAGATCCATTTACCTATCAATGGTCGCCCTCAAATGTCATCCAAGGTTCGTCCATACAATCTTCGGTTACCGTTACACCCCCTCAATCTCAGTACATTTACCTGGAAGCAACTTCTTCCAATGGTTGTGTGATTGAAGATTCATCGTATGTTATGGTTTCCTACATCAATCCTGCTTTGGTGGATGCAAGTGCCAATCCCATATTGATTGAGCCAAACGCACAAGTCAGCTTAAGCGTTCAACCGGGAGGATATCCAAGCTATGCATGGGTACCCGCAGCGCCTTGTGCGAACCCGACCAGCCAACAAACAACCGCTACTTTACAAAACACAACCATTTTTACGGTCTATGTTTCAGATGGGATTTGTACAGTAAGCGATACAGTGGAAGTGAAGGTGTACGAGATTATTTGCGATCTTCCCTATGTGTATGTCCCCAACGCATTCTCGCCAAATGGAGACCAAAACAACGATATCTTATATGTTCGGGGCTTGTTTGTAGAGAAATTGATTTTTAGGGTTTTTGATCGATGGGGCGAAATGGTTTTTGAGACTGAAGATGTGAACAAAGGTTGGGATGGCATCTACCAAGGGAAAAAACTGGATCCAGATGTATATGATTATTATTTGAAAGTAGTTTGCTACGGAGGGTTGGAGAAAATAACAAAAGGGAACATTACATTAATGAAATAACATGAAAAAAATCATCACTGCGAAGTCAGAGAAATTCTTAGAAAAATACCTTAACAATGCAAGTCCAACGGGTTTTGAGTCTCCAGGTCAAAAATTATGGATGGACTACATTCGTCCCTATGTGGATGATTTCATCATTGATAACTATGGATCTGTCGCAGGTATTGTCAATCC
>CAMCWF010000027.1 GCA_945882095.1 Chryseobacterium gleum | reverse complement strand
AAAAAAAACAAGCGTCAACTCAAAAACTTAGCTACATTTGTCGAATTAAAATTTCTTTTATGTCTAGTAATTATCAAAGTCAAATCGATGCCTTCATGGATTCTGTAAAGGCAAAAAACGGGCACGAGCCTGAATTTCTTCAAGCAGTTCACGAAGTAGCGGAAGCCATTATTCCATTTACGGAGGCACATCCGAAATACAAAACCCATAAAATTTTGGAGCGAATTATTGAGCCTGAAAGAACCATTTTGTTTCGTGTGCCTTGGCTAGATGACCAAGGGAATGTTCAGGTTAACCGTGGGTACCGTGTTGAATTCAACTCGGCGATTGGACCTTACAAAGGTGGTTTGCGTTTTCACCCTTCGGTAAATTTGTCCATTTTGAAGTTTTTAGGTTTTGAACAAATTTTCAAGAACTCGTTAACCACATTGCCAATGGGTGGTGGTAAAGGGGGTTCTGATTTTGATCCTAAAGGGAAATCAGACAATGAAGTAATGAAATTTTGTCAATCGTTTATGACGGAATTGTGTCGCCACATCGGAGCAGATACAGATGTACCAGCAGGTGACATCGGTGTAGGTGGAAGAGAAATTGGTTACATGTTTGGTCAATACAAACGTATTCGCAACGAATTTACAGGTGTTTTGACAGGAAAAGCTCGCAACTGGGGAGGATCATTAATTAGACCAGAAGCAACAGGATACGGAACGGTATATTTCGCTCAAGAAATGCTTGCTACAAAAAACGATTCTTTTAAAGGTAAAATGGTAGCCATCTCTGGTTCTGGAAATGTAGCGCAATACGCTTGTGAGAAAGCAACAGAGTTGGGAGCAAAAGTACTCACAATGTCAGATTCTTCAGGATACATCGTGGATACTGACGGAATTGATGCGGAGAAATTAGCCTTCATTATGGACTTGAAAAATGTACGCAGGGGTCGTATAGCTGAGTATGCAGACAAATTTTCAAGTGCTAAATTTATTGCAGGAAAAAGACCTTGGGAGGTTAAAGTTGACATCGCTTTGCCTTGTGCAACACAAAATGAATTGAATGGTGAAGAAGCAAAACATTTGGTTAACAACGGTGTGATTTGCATCGCTGAAGGAGCAAACATGCCTTCTACACCTGAAGCCATTACAGAATTCCAAAAAGCAAAGGTGCTCTTCGCTCCAGGTAAAGCATCCAACGCAGGTGGTGTTGCAACTTCCGGATTGGAAATGTCGCAAAATTCATTAAGAATGTCTTGGTCTGCTGAAGAAGTTGATCAAAAACTTCATGGAATTATGGTTTCAATTCATGAGGCTTGTTCGAAATATGGAAAACAAGAGGATGGATACATCGATTACGTTAAAGGTGCCAACATTGCCGGTTTTGTGAAAGTTGCAGACGCAATGATTGACCAAGGTTTGGTCTAAGCACATGATTTTTGAACCCACTTCGGTGGGTTTTTTTTATTGTATTTATTTAATTTATATCCTTTGGTTCGCGATAAAAAATATACCATAGCATTTGACAAGACAGGTTTTTCCGATGCTGAATTGTTGGTTATCTACAAAGCAATCCTTCTGCCTAGATTGATTGAAGAAAAAATGCTCATATTGTTGCGTCAAGGGAAAATCACAAAATGGTTTTCTGGTTGGGGACAAGAAGGAATTTCTGTCGGTTGTGCCTACGCTTTGGAAAAAGATGAGTTTATTCTTCCAATGCACAGAAATCTCGGTGTTTTTACCACTCGTCAAATTCCCCTGAATCGTTTGTTCTCCCAATTCCAAGGTAAAATGAATGGGTTTACGAAAGGAAGAGACCGTTCTTTTCACTTTGGATCTATCGAACATCATTTGGTAGGTATGATCTCCCACCTGGGGCCTCAATTAGGTATAGCGGATGGCATCGCTTTGGCGCAAAAACTCAAAGCGTCACAAAAAGCTACCTTGGTTTTTTCTGGTGATGGAGGTGCGTCAGAAGGAGATTTCCATGAAGCACTGAATGTCGCTGCCGTTTGGGACCTTCCTGTTATTTTTTGTGTAGAAAACAATGCATGGGGGCTCTCTACTCCGTCAGCTGAACAGTTTAGGTGCAAACAATTTGTGGATAAAGGTATTGGTTATGGAATGGAAGCCGTTCAAGTGGATGGAAACAATATTCTTGACGTAATACGTGTTATCCGTAAAATTGCAGTTGAAATTCGCGAAAATCCAAAGCCTTACCTTGTAGAATTGATGTCTTTTCGCATGCGAGGACATGAGGAAGCTTCAGGAACAAAATACTACCCTGATGGGCTGCAGGAAATTTGGGAGGAGAGGGATCCCGTGGAAAACTTCGCCCAGTTTTTAGCGGCGGAAAAAATCCTTTCGATCGAACAAATGGATGCCATTAAAGCAGAATTTAAGGAACACATTAAAGTTTCATTTGATGAAGCAAATGCTGAGCCCGACATCGTGCCTAACATACAATCGGAAGTTTCTGACCTCTTTGCACCCTCTGAATTTATTCCTTGCCAGCCTACGGGTCCAACCAAAGAATTAAGATTCATAGACGCCATTCAAGAGGCGTTGATTCTTGGAATGGAAAAACATCCCAACCTGGTTTTGATGGGACAGGACATCGCGGAATATGGAGGCGCCTTTAAGGTCACTGAAGGTTTTGTGGATCGTTTTGGAAAAGACAGGGTGAGAAATACACCGCTTTGTGAGTCTGCCATTGTTGGTGCTGCTTTGGGACTTTCCATTTCAGGTATGAAGGCTGTTATGGAGATGCAATTTGCCGATTTCGTTACTTGTGGTTTCAATCAAATAGTTAACAACCTCGCAAAGATTCACTGGCGATGGGGACAAAATGCGGACGTTGTTGTTAGAATGCCAACAGGCGCAGGTACAGCAGCTGGACCTTTCCATTCCCAAAGCAATGAAGCATGGTTTACACACACGCCAGGGTTGAAAGTCGTTTACCCTTCCAATCCAAGCGACGCAAAAGCCTTGCTAATTGCAGCCATAGATGATCCAAATCCAGTTTTGTTTTTTGAGCATAAGGGAATGTACCGAAGCGTAAAATCCATCGTGCCAGAAGGGTATTTCAATATGGAAATTGGAAAGGCGAAAGTGGCTTCAAATGGAAATGCGTTAACCATTGTGACTTACGGCTTAGGCGTTCATTGGGCCTTGGATGAGAAGGAAACATCGGGAATGGATTTGGAAATCATCGATTTATGTACCTTGTTGCCTTTAGACACAGAAACAATTTACACTTCCGTTCGGAAAACCGGTAAAGCATTGATACTTCATGAAGATTGCCTGTTCGGTGGTTTAGGGGGTGAAATTGCCTCGCTTATCAATGAACATTGTTTTGAAAGTTTGGATGCGCCCGTCATGCGCGTAGGTTCACTGGACACGCCTGTTCCCTTTGCAGCCCAATTGGAGGAACAGTTTTTACCTCAAACGAGGTTTAAAGAAACCCTTGGTAAACTATTCTCCTATTAATAATTTCGGGGGTGATGGGTCAAAATGGCCTCACGAAGAAATCTCTGGTCGAGATGGGTGTATATTTCTGTTGTCGTTATAGACGCATGTCCCAACATTTCTTGAATTGCCCTTAAATTTGCGCCTCCCTCCAAAAGATGTGTAGCAAAGGAATGTCTAAAAGTGTGTGGGGATATTTTTCGCATCAAACCTGTGGAAATGGCTGCTTGTTTGATAATGGTGAATATCATTTCTCGGGTGAGCCGGCTTCCTCGTCGGTTTAAAAACACAATGTTTTCCTCCCCTTTTTTGATGTCCAACTTTTTACGTTGATGCTCCATGTACCACGAAACAGCCGTTTCAACGCTCTTACTGACAGGCACCAACCGTTGTTTATTTCCCTTTCCAATCACCCGAATGAATCCTTCCTCAAAAAACAGTTCCGAAATGCGTAGTTCAACCAATTCACTTACCCGTAAACCACAACTGTACAAAGTTTCGATGATTGCGCGGTTGCGATGTCCTTCGGGTTTCGATACGTCAATGGAGTCGATGAGTGCATCAATTTCAGCAACCGTTAAGACTTCAGGGAGTTTTCTGCCTATTTTGGGTTGCTCCAACAATTCGCTTGGGTCAACTTTTAAAGCGATTTCTATGCGTAAAAAGTGATAAAATTGTTTGATGCCAGAGATGATTCTGGCTTGGCTTCTGGCACTTAAACCTAGGTCAAATAACAAAGCAATGAAAGATTTTAAGTCGGAATAGGTAATTTCTATTGGAGATTTCTCTTGCTCCAATGCATACGATTTTAACTTCTGAATGTCTTGTTCATATGCCATCCATGAGTTTTCCGCCAAACCTTTTTCAATTTTAAGGTATGAAACAAATTCCCTAATATAGCGGTCCCAATCCATGCGTTATGAAAATTGACATTGTTAACGGTCCAAACCTAAACTTGCTCGGACAACGTGAGACAAATATATACGGTTTTGAAACTTGGAATGTCTACTTTCAAAAATTGAAATCCACGTCAGATTGTGTGTTGAGAGATTTTCAATCAAACATTGAAGGGGAATTGATAGATTTTTTGCAAAAAAGCGATGCAGATGGCATTGTTTTCAATGCGGGTGGGTATACACATACCAGCGTTGCGCTGCGTGATTGCATTTCTGCAATCTCCATTCCGGTAGTGGAAGTACACATTTCTAATGTTTCTGCTCGGGAAAGTTTTCGCCACGAATCCCTGCTTTCACCTGTTTGTGTAGGTACGATTTTCGGTTTCGGACTCAGAGGATATGAATTGGCTTTGCATTATTTCTCTTCCAAGATGAACCAAAAAGGGTAAGGTATGTAAGGCAAGAAAAAAATTACCATGAAAAAAATTTTCTTCGCCTTTTTTACTTTTTCAATCTTCTTATCAAACGCGCAAATCGCGCCAAAACGTAAAATTCAACTGGTCATCCTTTTCGATACTTCCAACAGCATGGATGGATTGATTAATCAAGCCAAGTCAAAGATTTGGTCTATAGTGAACGAAACTTCAAAATTGACCTACCAAGGTATACAGCCGCAGCTTGAAATTGCGATGTATGATTACGGAAACCAATCTTTAAATGCCAAAGATTATTGGATTCGAAAGCAAATGGACTTCACACAAGATTTGGATTTGGTTTCAGCTAAGTTATTTGGATTGTCAACCAATGGGGGGGATGAATTTTGTGGGGCGGTAATACAAAAATCACTTTCGGATCTTCAATGGTCAAAAGACAACAAAGATTTAAAAATGATTTTTATCGCGGGAAATGAACCCTTTAACCAAGGACCGATTTCCTACACTGAAGCATGTGCCGCGGCAAAAAACAAGGGGGTTATTGTAAGCACCATTTTTTGTGGAGATTATACCGAAGGCGTGAACACATTCTGGAAAGACGGAGCAACCTGTTCGGGAGGTGATTATTTTAACATTAACAGCGACAAAGCCATTCAATACATTTCAACGCCATACGACCAGCAAATCCAAGAGTACAATACAAAGTTAAACGGGACCTATGTTTCCTTTGGTGAAAAAGGTTTTGCAAAGAAATTGGAACAAAAAAACCAAGACGAGAACGCTTCCTCACTCAATGAAGTGGTTTTAATTGAACGAACAAAAGCAAAGTCGAGTGCGAATTACAAGAATACAGATTGGGATTTGGTAGATGCTGTAAATGCGGATTCAACCCGAATATTTAAATTGGAACCCGAAGAGTTACCTGCAGAGCTAAAAGGCAAATCAAAAGAAGAAATACAGAAGTACGTGAATGATAAAAAACTTGAAAGAAGCAATATCCAGGCTGAAATCACCAAACTTTCAGTGGAAAGAGAAAAATACATTGAAACGGAAAAACGGAAAAACAATACTTCAAAGGAGGATGATTTAGGAATTGCAATCTCGAAAAGTATAAAAAAAGTCGCGGTAAAGAATGGATTTGAATGAAACATTTCTGCCTAAATGAGTTGATATTTTTATATTTTTGAAGAAATTGACGGTATGCAGCTTTTAAAAGAAGATAAGATAAGTTATTTGAACCTTGGGTTGATGTTCATTACGGCAGTATTGGCTTTTGTGATGCCCTTCGAAACCTTCCTTTTTGCCTATGCTTTTTTAGGACCCTTACATTACCTTACGGAAATAAGCTGGTTACACGACCGGAATTATTTTGCCAAAGGTAAGTATGACTTTTTGGTGTTACTGATCATTGGCATTGCCTTGTCCTTTGCTGCCTTCTCTGGGGATTTTGGTTATGAATCTGAAATGTATACGAAGTTTGTTGAATTGAACCTGTTTGACAAGTTGCTGGTTTTTGCATTGATCTCTTCGATTCTTTTTGCTTTGGTGAAAAACCTCTTTGTAAAAATCGTTTCGATCTTATTGATTTATGTTTTCATCAACGGCTGGTTGAGTCCTGAAAATGCAACTGAAAACCAAGCGAGTACCACTGTTTTTGCGCTTACGTCCTTGGTTCCAACCCTCATACATGTCTACGTTTTTACAGGTTTGTTCATGCTCTTTGGGGCGCTCAAAGCAAGAAGTAAATCAGGACTTTGGCAAATGGTTGGTTTTGTGGTATTTCCCATCATATTGGTGTTTTACCTTCCCGTCGACACGAAAAATACACATTTGACTAAATATGGCGAGGACGCTTACTATGCCAAAGGAAATGGGTTTTTCAATACGAATGCAAGCATCATGGACCATTTTAACATAGGTGAACAGCCTATTTACACCAATAAAATGTACATCAATGACGTGCTCAGTAAAGATGTAAATGCAAGTCCTCTTCAAAAAAAGGCTTTTAAAGATTCGGTTAAAACCATGATGAATAAACCTTTTTTAATTCGTGATACGCAGAATCCTTATTACATGAAGGAACTCGAGGTGAGTAAAATTGCAGGGTTTAAGAAGAATGTGTTTTGGAACCTGATTTTTAATTCGACCACAGGTATAATGTTGATGCGTTTCATTGCTTTTGCATACCTCTATCACTACTTGAATTGGTTCAGTAAAACCGAAGTGATTCGATGGCACAAGGTTTCTAAAGTGCGTTTTATTTTGGTAATAGTCTTGTGGTTGGCCGCTTGTGGATTCTATACATACGATTATAGCCTAGGACTAAGTGTATTGTTTTTCTTGAGCTTCACACACGTACTGTTGGAATTTCCATTGAACATCGTTTCCATAATTGGAATTGGAAAAGAGAGTGTATCCATCGTAAAACATGGGTTTAAGCCCTTGCCATCAAAATCATAGGGCGCTTACCAAGTAAACAAAGGCTTTTCAGACATCAGGGCATTTACTGTTGTGCGGATTTCTAAAATTTCCTCCTCCCTGCTTTTTGCCATCAGGGCGCGATCAATCAACGCAACCATGGTAAGGATTTCATTTTCTTTTACTCCCCTTGATGTAATGGCAGGCGTACCAATTCGAATACCTGAGGTTACAAAAGGAGATTCGGTATCGTATGGGACCATGTTTTTATTAACCGTGATATCTGCTTTTACCAAGGCATTTTCTGCATCTTTCCCCGTGATTCCTTTGTTCCGTAAATCAATCAACATGCTGTGGTTATCCGTTCCTCCAGAAACAATGTTGTATCCAAGTTTCATGAATTCATTGGCCATTACACGGGCATTTTCTTTCACTTGTTTCATGTAGGTAGTGAATTCAGGTTTTAAGGCCTCCCCAAATGCGACAGCTTTCGCGGCAATGACATGTTCCAAGGGTCCTCCTTGAATGCCTGGGAATACAGCGGCATCTAACAATGCAGTCATGGATTTTAAATTTCCATTGTTCCAACGTAAGCCAAAAGGATTCTCGAAATTGTTCCGCAACATGATTACTCCACCTCTTGGTCCACGAAGGGTTTTATGTGTAGTCGTTGTAATAATATGGCAATGTTCCAAGGGATCGTTTAGCAATTTTGTGGCGATTAATCCTGCAGGATGGGAGATGTCTGCCAACACCAATGCACCAATTTGGTCGGCTATGTTTCTAATTCTTTGGTAATCCCAATCACGGGTGTAGGCACTTGCACCGCAGATAATCATTTTAGGGCGTTCCCGCACGGCAGTTTCCTCTAACGATTGGTAATCGATTAACCCGGTTTCTTTGGATACCCCATAGAAAAAAGGCTGATAAAGTTTACCCGAAAAATTAACCGGAGAACCGTGTGTGAGATGCCCTCCGTGAGCTAAGTCAAAACCGAGGATTTTATCTCCGGGTTTTAGGCATGCAAGAAACACAGCTGCATTCGCTTGGGCTCCAGAGTGGGGTTGTACATTTGCCCAGGTAGCTCCAAATACTTTGCAAAGTCTGTCAATGGCTAATTGTTCAATTTTATCCACTACTTCGCAACCTCCGTAATATCTTTTTCCTGGCAATCCTTCAGCGTATTTGTTGGTGAGAATACTTCCCATCGCTTCCATAACCTCATTGCTAACGTAGTTTTCAGAGGCAATCAATTCGATTCCAAAAGTTTGACGGTGTTTTTCTTCGTTGATTAAATCAAATAGTACTTGGTCATTTTTCATGTTATGCATGGATTGTTTTGTTGATTTCGTTAAGACCTGATTCCAGCGTAGTTTGTGGTTTGAAGTCGATGAGTTTGAATAGTTTTTCAGAATTACCAATTCTACGCTCTACTTCATAATCATATCTTTTTTTAGGGGCATCGATGTATTTTATTTCAGATTTTGAATCCGTTAATGCCACAATCTGATGTGCCAATTCATTCACTGTCCACTCCGTTTCGTTGGCAATGTTTACAATGTGAAACCCATCAATTTTCATCAAACGAATGCAGGCTTCAATTACATCATCAATGTAGGTGAAATCCCGGGTCTGGTTTCCATTTCCGAAAACCGTAATGGGTTGGTTGGACATTGCTTGTTCAAAAAACCTTGGAATGACCATTCGGTTGTCTTGATGTCCCCCATACACGTTGAAAAATCTTAAGGCAATGGTATTTACTCCCTTTTCTTCAAAATGACTGGCCAGAAAAATTTCATTATACCTTTTTGCCATGGCGTAGGAGGTTCTTGGGTCTACCAAGACATCTTCTGTCAATGCCGTTTGAACAATTGCGCTGTGGCTGTAAATACCACTCGTGGAGGCATAAAACAATTGCTTAACCTGATGCTTGTGCACCGCTTCAATTACGTTTCTTGTGCCGATGACTTCTACGTCCATGGTTTCAACCGGATGATCCGCAACGACATCAACGCCTAAAACGGCTGCAAAATGATACACAACCGAAACGTTCTTAGCACATTCCATGACCAAATCTCGGTTTCGGACATCTCCTTCGATGAAGGTTATTTTGCTTTGAAGAAATGCTGGAATTTTGTTGCCATTCAGTAAATTGTCGAGAACGATTACATCATAGCCTTCCTTGACCAAACGTTCAACCAAATGACTGCCAATGAAACCTGCACCTCCCGTGACCAATATTCGCATTGAATGATTTTTTACAAATATCTTAAATTTTCCTCAGAAAGTAAGGTAACGTTGAATAGAATGGAAGGTATGGGTGATTTCGCTGAGTTCCTCATTCCAAATGTTTTTATCAACAAGTGAGTCGATTCTCACCCTTCCGGAAGCATGAAGAATTTTATCATCCTTTAAAAAAATGCCCACATGAATGATTTTTCCCAACGTATTTAGGAAAAAAACCAGGTCACCTTCCCTGCGATCCTCCCAAGAGATTTGGGTCCCCGCATCCATTTGGTCTGCGGAATCGCGTGGAAGTTTATATTCAAGCGAATGATAAAACAGTTGTGTCAGTCCCGAACAATCCATGCCAAACGAGGTTTTTCCTCCCCACAAATAAGGTACATTCACAAGTTCATATGCGAGTTCCAATCCTTGTTTATTTGGAAAAATGGACGACTGTTGGAATGAATGGCTTCCAATTGCAAATTCCTGTGAATCGGTAATATACGAACCGGAAGGAATGTTTTCAATGCCCCAAGGCGTTGAAAGTTTCGAGAGAAAAGCGGTTGAAACAACGCGTTCATCGTGCCACTTTTGAATTTCCTTTTGGGTTAATCCGAGTAAATGCCTTCGGTCAACAAATCCAACATAGCCATCTGTAAAGCTTTGAACGTGAATCCAATGCGCTTCTTGGCCTAAGACGCTAACGGTTTCCCCAAAGGTAAGTTGTGAAATCATTTCTGATTGGTCGGTCGTTTCCTTGCGCATGGCGCATACAGGTGCGTGACAAAAAGCTAAAGTTTGATGGGGCTGTAACAATTTCATTGCGATTTCTTTATCTACAAAAGTAATGAAGGACACCCAAATATGATTATTTTTGTTCCAATGGCAAATGAAGAGAAATTAATACTTGTAACGAACGACGACAGTGTAAGCGCCAAAGGCATTCACGCTTTGGTTTCGGTAGCAAAACAGTTGGGTAGGGTAATCGTCGTGGCTCCCGACAAACCGCAATCAGGGATGGGACATGCCATTACCTTGAGTGACCCAATCAGAATCAACAAAATAGATATTTTCCCTGGCGTTGAGGCATATTCTTGTTCGGGTACCCCAGTGGATTGTGTGAAAATTGCCATCTATGAAATCCTTAAACGGAAACCGGATGTTGTCTTGTCAGGCATCAATCATGGTGAGAATTCTTCAACCAACGTACTTTACTCTGGCACGATGTCGGCTGCGATAGAGGGGGCTATGGAAGGTTTGCCATCCATTGGATTTTCTCTTTCGAATTTTGATCCTGAAGCAGATTTTTCACATGGTTTTCCTTTCATTAATAACATCATTGAAAAGGTTCTCCAAGAGGGACTTCCGAAGAATACCTGTTTAAATGTAAACATCCCTGATGGGCTTAAACACAACATCAAAGGGGTAAAAGTTTGCGTTCAGGCACATGCTTTTTGGGCGGATCGCTTTGACCGCAGGGAAGATCAGTTTGGAAGGCCTTATTTTTGGTTAACGGGCGCGTTTGATGAGGTAAACCCTGTACCCAATTCAGACTTACATGCGTTACAGGATGGATACATTAGCATTGTCCCCACCCATTTTGACCTTACAAATTACAATGCTTTGGAACAAATTAAATCTTGGAATTTATGACATTGACGAAAGAACATTTTTTAGGCTTCGTAATCGGTATTTTAACTCCCGCAGTTTGTTTGCCATTGGTATTGTGGATTATGGCGATGTCTTTTTCATATGATTTTGAATTTTTCTGGGAACAGTTCATCAGCGATGCGAGGTACACTAGTAAATACCTTTCTTTGTCCTTCATTCCCAACCTTTTCTGGTTTTATTTTTTCCTCAACCGTGAGCAATATGAAGTAACTAGAGGGATCATTTTAGCAACTTTATCGATGGTTCCCTACGCCATTTATGTGAATATTTTTTAATGGAACCGAAAAGGGTTTTTATTATTTGTGGGGAAGCTTCTGGGGATTTACATGCAGCTAACCTCGTGACTCAATGGCGCGCGCAGAACAATGATTTTGAATTCTGTGCATGGGGTGGAAACAAGTTAGAAGCCTTGGGCGTCCCAATCTTAAAAGACATCAAATCGCTCTCTTTTATGGGATTTCTCGAAGTAATCATGAACCTTCGGACCATCCTAAGAAACATCAAGTTGTGTAAGCAACAAATAACCGAATTTCGAGCCGATGCGGTCGTTTTGGTCGATTTTCCTGGATTTAATTTACGGATTGCAAAATGGGCAAAAGCGAACCATATCAAAGTAATTTATTACATCTCACCACAGATTTGGGCGTGGAAGGAGGGAAGGGTTAAAAAGATTAAGGAATGCGTAGACCATATGTTTTGTATACTCCCTTTTGAATCTGAGTTTTATGCTAAACACGGCATGTTGGTGCATTACGAAGGGCACCCCCTGTTGGATGAAATTGTGAATTTCAGGACTCAAAATTGCACCCCTTTGCAATTTGACAAACCCGTTTTGGCCATTTTGCCCGGAAGCAGAATGCAAGAAGTAAAGCGAAAACTGCCTGTGATGCTTGCAGCTGCAAAGCATTTTCCTGAATACCAAATAGTGGTGGCATGTTCGAGTCAAATAGACCTCGAATTCTTTGAGAAATTTCAAGATGAAAGCATAGCATTTATCTATCATAAAACCTACGACATCCTAAACATCTCGGAATTGGCTTTGGTTACGAGCGGCACCGCTACCCTGGAGACAGCATTGTTTGAAGTGCCACAAGTAGTTTGTTACAAAAGCAGTAACTTTTCCTACCAAATTGCGAAAAGATTAATCAAAGTGAAATACATTTCTTTGGTGAACTTAATTATGAATCAAGCATTGGTATGTGAACTTATTCAAGAGGAATGCAATGAATCACGGATGGCATTTGAACTGAATGCTTTGAAGCGCGGTGAAAAGGGACGCGAAAAAGTAGCGTCTGGTTACAAAGCGCTCATTTCCGCATTGGGAAATTCTGGAGCAAGTAAACGGATTGCTGCCAAAATGATTGAAACCTTTTATTACGGCCATCAGTAAAGGTTCCTATGTTCCGCTACTTATTTGTCATTACCTGGTTTTTTTGCATCGCTTTTCAATCTTTTTCACAGGATATTCATGTGGGGATGTTTCCCAACAATAAGTTGAAACGTGTCAAATTTGCGAATGCAACCACTTCTTACCATCTTATTGGCGATTCCACCTACATAGGAACGATTGATCATTTCGGATTCTTTGAAGCGATTGCTTTGCCCTCAAAAAAAGTGGAAGTGATTTTTCAAGGTCAACGCTATTCTGGTTACGAAAGGATTCAATTGGTGGCCACTGAATATAATAAATCCATTGAGTTTACAGGGATTTCACCGGTACTTAAGTCGAGGGCTTTTGAAGGAGACTTTGAGGTTTCCAATGCCGGCAACTACCTTAAAATCGTAAACGCCATTAACCTAGATACCTATTTGGAAGGTGTTGTGGAATCGGAGTCCGGTACGGCGCAAAAACTAGAATACTACAAGGTTCAATCCATCATCAGCCGAACCTTTGCCCTAAAGGCATGGAATAAGCATGCGAAGGATGGGTATAACCTCTGTAATCAAGTACATTGTCAAGCATATTTGCATAAACGGAATGGAAGTAACCTAATTGATTCTGCGGTTGCGTTGACAAAAAACATCATTTTAACCCACAACGACACATTGTTCGCCCCCACATTTTTCAGCGCAAATTGCGGTGGACAAACTTGCAATCCAATTCAGGTTTGGAATGAAGAAATTCCGGGATTGGAATCTTTTAAAGATACCTTCTGTATTTATTCACAACAAGCAAAGTGGACAAAAAAAATCACGAAGTCCGAATGGACGCAATTCTTATTGGGTAAATATAATTACCCAATTGACGATTCTTTAAGTCAAACCAGGTTGTATGATTGGTCGAGCGATGTCCGTACCGCATTTCTAATACACCCGGGTTATGGAATGCCTATGCGTGACATACGAGAGCATTTTGGGTTAAAATCGTCATACTTTAACGTTGATCAAAGTGGAGATGAGGTAGTTTTGGAAGGAAGGGGATACGGACACGGTGTTGGATTGTGTCAAGAGGGCGCAATGCGAATGTCAAAGTTGGGATATTCTTATCTTCAGATTTTAGGGTATTACTTCCCCAGTTACCAAGTGAAAATTCGAAACTAAGGAATGTTCTTTGGGATGATCACAAATATTTCCTCGTCCTGTTTTTTGAAAAATTTATTCGTTCTGGCGTAGGATTCCAAATAATCCATTTTATAGAGGTCCTTCAAAATGGATTGGGTTTCGGTTAATTTTTGCTTCATTTCAACGTTCTGCGAAACCAGTGCCTTTCGCTTGTTAAGGTTGGTTACAATGGTAAAGATGTCGCTGTCGTCTAAGAAGAACATGTAAACCATGAAAATGATTCCTGTGATGGTAAACTTGTTTTTTAGTATTCTAGGAATTTTCATGAAACGAAAGTAGGTAAAAAGCAAAAAACCATCGATTAATCGATGGTTTTCTTATGCATAGGTCATTGTTGAAATCACTTTTCCGTACAGCTTTTAAACTCTGTGGAATAGAAATTTGCAAAATCCTTATCGTCGATGAGCCATGGTTCAACGGCCTCTAACAATTCACATGCTTTAAATGGTTTGCCACCATCCCTTGTTTTCATCAATAATGCAACTTTTTTCACCCCCATTTTAAGCACTTTTAAATCAACCGTAGACATAATGAACTCCGTTCCGTTTTCATCGGTAAATTTTTCTCCGTAGGGAGTTTCTTCGTCTAGTTTTTTATACTTTTTCAATTTTGGGATTTCCGTAGTGAAAATTAAGTTCGCACCTTTTGTGTCCTTCATATTGAATTTCAAATAAGCTTCTAAAAACTTACTAGAGATGGGTGCCAAAGTAACTTGACTGTAAAAATCAACGGCTTCGGCCAGTTGGTCCATGGCATCTGAGTTTTTACTGTCCTCGTCTACAAAAACTTCAATGTTTTCAGTGAGCAAATACGTTTCTAACTCACTTAGGTATTTTTGATGTTCATCGTCATAGATTACGCCGTTTTTGTCCAATTCTTTTGCAGCAGCAAAACTTGCAACGGCATCCTCGAAAGCAGACTCAAACCGAGGGTCAGAATTGCCTGTTTTTACCAATCCTAAAAATCCTTTGGATAAAAATAAATTTGGAGTGGGGTCATTTGCAAACTTTGGTTTTGCAACATACTCAGAGGCTTTTTCAACCAATTTTACATAGTTGGGTTTTGGTTTTTGAGCATACAAAGCAGCCAGTTCAGGGAATACGCTTCGAACAGAAATTAAATCTTCCATTTCAGCAGAGTACTCATTTTCTTCTTCACCGTTTTTCTCAATGATGTTTAATCCAATGGTATAATTACCCAGTTTGTTGAAAGTAATTTTAATTTTTTCAGCGTTTTTATTGGTTCCTTTGACGAAGTCCCAACCTTTTCCTGGTTCAACGCTTCCGTTTACGGTCCATGTATATGTTTTTGCTCCTTTCGAAGTAAGTTTAGAGGTGTTTACGAGCTCAACAATGTTTTCTGGTTTCACCTCATTGTTTAATACGGGTACAACCAGGCGTTTGCTCGCTGTAAAAGTTACGTTTTGCGCGAAGAAGAAACTGGTAACTGTTAAGCAGAAAAGGATTAAGGAATGCTTCATTTTATATAAATTTTGCCCGCTTTTTTCAAATTTTATGCCGAAGTTACAATTTAATTGTGACTTTTTATGAGCAGTGTCAATATTTCACAGGCTGCAACGGACAGTTTGGACCCAGGACCATAAATGCCAAAAACACCGGTTTTGTATAAGAAATCGTAGTCATTTTTAGGGATCACTCCACCAACTACAACCAGAATGTCACCCCGATTCTGTTGTTTTAAAAGTTGGATGAGTTCTGGAACCAACGTTTTATGTCCGGCTGCTAGGGAAGATACCCCAACGATGTGAACATCATTTTCAATGGCTTGTTTTACAACTTCTTCTGGGGTTTGAAACAAGGGCCCCATGTCCACATCAAAACCAATGTCTGCAAACGCGGTTGCAATGATTTTGGCACCTCGGTCGTGGCCGTCTTGTCCCATTTTTGCAATCAAAATTCTAGGTTGACGTCCTTCCAATGTTGCAAACTCCGAACATAATTTTCTGGCTTTATTAAAATCTTTATCTAGCATGGCGTGTGTTTTATAAACCCCTGAGATGGTCTTAATGTTGGCTTCATACCTTCCAAAAACCTTCTCCATGGCAAAAGAAATTTCACCCAATGTACATCTTGCCAATGCGCATTCAACGGCGATTTCGAGTAAATTATCCGAATTTCTCGCTGCCGCTTCCAGTTTGTTTAAAAGATTTTCTGCCTTTTGGGAATCTCGCTCGTTTTTAATGCGCTCTAATTTTTCAGTCTGTTCAAGCCTTACCATGTCGTTATCAACTTCAAGGAGATCCATTTCTGAAGTTTGTTCTGTTACGAACCGATTCACGCCAACAATGACCTCCATTTCCGCATCTATTCTTGCTTGTTTTTTCGCCGAGGTTTCTTCGATCCTTAATTTGGGCAGTCCGGTTGAAATGGCTTGTGTCATCCCACCCATTTCTTCTATTTCAGCCATCAATTTTTTCGATTCATGAACCAGTTCCTGCGTTAGGTGTTCAATGTGCTTACTGCCGCCAAATGGATCGATAAACTGTGTGATTCCTGTTTCGAGTTGAATGAATAACTGGGTGTTTCTGGCAATTCTTGCGGAAAAATCCGTGGGAAGAGCGATGGCTTCATCCAGTGAATTGGTGTGTAAGGATTGGGTACCTCCCAAAACGGCAGCCAATGCCTCAAGACAAGTTCGGGTAATGTTGTTGAATGGGTCTTGTTCTGTGAGCGACCATCCAGATGTTTGACAATGGGCTCGCAGAATTTTTGATTTCGTATTTTGAGGATTGAATTTAGAAACAATCTCCGACCAAAGCTCCCTGGCGGCGCGTAACTTTGCAATTTCGATAGGGAAGTTCATTCCAATCGCCCAAAAGAAACTCAACCTTGGCGCAAAATCATCAACGCTTAATCCAGAAGCAATCCCAGTTTGCAAATAAGCCATTCCATCGGATAGGGTATAGGCAAGTTCTTGTGCTGCGTTCGCGCCAGCTTCGTGCATGTGGTAACCCGAAATGGAGATGCTGTTAAATTTTGGCATAAAACGCGACGTATATCCGAAGATATCAGCAATGATGCGCATCGACGGAGCAGGAGGGTAGATGTAGGTATTGCGTACCATGAACTCTTTAAGGATGTCATTTTGAATCGTGCCGGTTAAGGAAGTCAAATCTGCACCTTGTTCCAATGCCGTAGCAATGTAGAAAGCCAAGATTGGGATAACCGCACCGTTCATGGTCATGGAAACTGACATTTCATTAAGTGGAATTCCATCGAACAACATTTTCATATCCTCAATGGAATCAATGGCAACACCTGCTTTTCCGACATCTCCTTTTACCCTGGGATGGTCTGAATCGTAACCCCGATGGGTTGGTAAATCAAAAGCGACCGAAAGTCCTTTTTGTCCATTTAATAAATTTCTTTTGTAAAAAGCATTGGATTCCTTGGCTGTAGAAAATCCTGCATATTGTCGAATGGTCCATGGTTTTGACGTATACATTGAGGCATAGGGTCCTCGGCGAAAGGGTTCAACCCCAGAAAAACAATCGTCAATCGCAAGCGTTGGTGGATAAAAAGGAATTTGAATCCCATCAATCTCACTTTGTTTAAATTCACTTTTCGGGACTGATTTTACAAAATCACTCCAATGTGCTTTGTTCATAAGGCAATGTTTTCGTAGAAGTAATATGGAATCCCTAGTTTGGAAATGGGCGACTTTCTCGATGGAACATCGTTCGAATCACTAAAGAAGCAATTGATGCCAATCATTTTTGTATCCTTGTTGTCAAGGCCAAGTGTTCGTTTTGTTACGGTTTCTTGAATCCATTCGACCACTTGGTCTTCAGGTTTTTCAAGCGATGCCAAGCGTTCTAATTTATTCCAAACAAGGTCGCACATTTGTTGGGTAAGGTAATCAATGATGTAACTCCCCTCAGTTATTTGGTCATACAGATCCAGGTGTGCTTCTTCCTTTAATAGGTTTGAAACATTCATGGCCATACGTCGAGAGAATTCGGATGGACCTGTCATGTTTTGAAAATCATATGGGGTAATGCAAAGCACATCCACACCGGAGAGGATGGCAACCAATGCTTCGTTGGTATGTCGCAATTGATTGGTATTGACATCCTTCAGTGATTTGTTCCTCCAGCCTGTTTTTGCACAGAGAAGGGTGTTGAAATTAGGTTTATCGTATTTTACCTTTAAACATTCAATTAGGACTTGTAAGGATTTGAATTTAGCGATTTCCATGAAGGTGTTTTCTCCAATTCCAATTTCGAAGAGAACGGAGTCCGTTGAATCTTGTCGAAGCAAAACCTCAAATTGATGCAACATCCAACTTATTTCTGTTTGTCCATTTGCACCCGCTGAATAACAATCGAAGCCATCTAATTTTAAAGTTGAGGACATGGATTCTGTTGAGTGTGCTTTGGGGGTGATTAAGATTTTAAAATTGGATGGGTTCCTTTTTTCAATCCATTGTTTTAAGGACTTTTGCGCTTCTTCAGAGTCAACTTCAACAAATGTTTGGATGTATTCGAATGCAACGCCTTCAAACAAAACGTCTAAATCGGTTTGGCTATTCCCCCATCTTACCATGAGTACCTCTGCGCCGAAATTTAAGTCTTTTAGGATTTCGTTGTTGCTCTTTTTTGCATTTTCAACGACATGGTAACTTGCCAATTTCCATGGGTCTCTCGTCGAGCCAAAGCGTTTAAAATCTACAAAATGTTCGGTTGGGTTGTTGTTTTTGTATTCCCAGGAAATGCCTTCAATGGGATCTGTAAAAATTTTTGATTCGGTCGTTTTTAACTCCTTTTGAACCTTATTTTCCCAAACTTCACGTATCATTTTTTCATAATCTTAGGCTCAAATATAACCATTTCATTGCTGAAATCGGATGGGGCACTGCGCTAATAAAAAATGTAAATTTGTCGCGACTATGGCCAAACTTCATTTTATTTGGATTGTAATTTTACTGCTTCTTATGGGAGCGTGTGGCTTAAATGCGAACCAAGAAAAGTCATTAAACCGAGACATTGTGCAATATGTTAATGCTTACAACAAGCATCTCAGGTTGTTGGAGACTTCACTTACCCATCCTTGTGTGGTTGACCATATGCTTTCCTCTGGGGATTCCGTGTTTAAAAACCACTTCCAACATGACAATTGTGAATTGACCAATTATCGAATTGGGAAGATCGATTCCAACGGAGACACCATGACAATCGCGTTAAGTTTTGATTATGATTCTTTGCATTTGTCTCCAAATTCAAATAAAAAAACTATCTATGCACGCAGTTTTAACAATGGCCTAAATTGGTTTTTTTATGAGAAAAAATTCAAGTCGTTGGTTCATTGTAATCGTATAAAAAACTTGGTAAGATGAAAATTAGGTTGTTGGTTTCAATTGTAGGTTTGTTCTCTTCCTCTTTCGTGTTTGGACAAGGATGGCAACCGGTAGGAAGTCGTTCGCGCTCCATGGCAGATGCCTCTGTGACCTTGACCGATGTATGGTCTTTTCACCACAATCCAGCGGCCTTGGCAAAAATGGAAAAATGGGGAATTGGAATCGCCTATGAAAACAGATTTTTACTGAAAGAACTACAATCACAATCATTTTCTGTAGCCGTTCCATTGAAAAAAGGGGTGGTTTCCGCAGGGATGCAAAGTTTTGGATATACACAATTTAGGTCTATGAAAGTGGGGATGGGATACAGTTTGAAACTTTCCGAACTGTTTTGTCTTGGTGTACAAATGAACATGCATCAATTGCGTTTGCCTCAAGGCTATGGTGTTTCTTGGAATGCGACGGGAGAAGCGGGATTGTTGGCGCAAATCACACCGGTTTGGAATGTTGGATTCGCAGTCGTCAATTTCACCCGAACAAAATTAAGTGACTATCAAGAAGATCGTTTGACTACGGTTATGAGGTTGGGTACTTCGTATCGTTTTTCTAAAAAATTATTGGTGGCAGGAGAAGCAGAGAAAAACATTGACTATCCCATTCGAGCAAAAGCAGGGATAGAATACCTACCCGCCGATAAATTTGCGATTCGTACAGGTTTTGCGACAAGTCCAATCGAAATGAATGTAGGCTTTGGTTATGCTTTCAAGAATCAATTTCTCTTGGATTTCGGTACTGCCTATAACCAAAAGTTAGGGTGGTCACCCAATGTTTCCTTTACCTATCAATTGAAAAAATGACCAGGGCAGCCGTTGTAATCATTTTTCTATTGGGTTGGACCTTTCAATCGTTTGCACAAGATAAATCCGAGATTATTCAACAAAGAATCGAGTTTATTTCCGAATTGTATCAATCTGAGGAAATTGATTTGACCACATTTCTTGAGCAGCTGAGTTATTATTATGAGCATCCCATTAACTTAAATTTTACAGAAGGAACTGAATTGGAAGAGCTTGGGCTTTTAACCAGTATTCAAATCAGTGACCTTGTACTGCATCGAAAGCTATTTGGAAAATACATCACCATTTATGAGCTTCAATCTTTGTCCTATTGGGATCTTGAAACCATAGAACTCGTAAGACCCTTTGTGAAGGTTGACGATAAATTAGACAACATTCACATCACTTTCAAAGAAGCATTGGAGCAGGGTAAATTTGAGACTTTTTTAAGGTATCAACCCATGATGGAGCATAAACAGGCGTATGACAATGTGCCTGATTCTGTGCAAGCAATCAGCAATAATTATTACTACGGAAATGGCGATCGCTACTATTCTAGGTTTAGGTACACGTACAAAACCAACATTAGCGTAGGCGTTACCGCTGAGAAAGACGCAGGGGAACAATTTTTCAAAGGAGCCCAAAAAAAAGGGTTTGATTTTTACTCTGCTCATGTTTTTTTTAAAGGGGGAAAGTACATTCGCAGTGTGGCTCTGGGAGATTATCAAGTTCAGATTGGTCAAGGGATAACCTTTTGGTCAAGTTATGCTTTTGGTAAAACCCAAGACATAGCTACCGCTAAAAGAACAGCCATTCCGTTAAAAGCCTATACCTCTGTTGACGAAAGTCGTTTTATGCGAGGGGTTGCTGTTGATTTGGCATACAAACGCTTTGGTGCCTTGTTGTTTGCTTCGTCAAAAAAAGTAGATGCGTCAACCGTGGCAGATTCAATTTACAATGATTTGGAATTCATTTCCACACTCGATTTGTCAGGGCTTCACCGAACCAACCGCGAGATTTCCAAAATGAATGGCTTACGTGAGAACATCGCTGGCGCAAACTTAACGTACCACCAAGGACTGTTTAAAGTAGGTCTGTCAGGCGTTTACCAAGGGTATGATAAGCCGTATTTGAAAGATGTGAAAATCTACAACCAGTATGATTTTAGGGGACAGCATCATTTGAATTTTGGCATGGATTATTCCTACAACTATAAGAATGTGGCCATTTTTGGTGAAGTTTCTAAAGCGTATAACGACAATTTAAGTGGGATGAATTCGGGTTGGGCGATGATGCACGGTGCCCTGATTTCATTGGATTCGAGAATGAGCTTTGGATTGGTCTATCGAGATTATCAAAGGGATTATTATTCGTTTTACAATGCAGGATTTTCGGAAGGCAGTAATACCCAAAATGAACGCGGTTTGTACGCAGGGTTTAAAATGAAATTCAGTACGGCCTGGAGTATGAACGGTTATGTTGATTTGTTTAAGTTTCCGTGGTTAAAATACGGAGTGGATGCACCGAGCCAAGGCCATGAATTTTTAATTCAACCCATCTATAAACCAAACAAAATATTTGAAATCTATTTTCGATTCCGTCAACAAGTACGCGAAAACAATGCCTCAAATTATGCAGGAGCGGTTACGCCGATTGAACCGAACTTGCAGCGAAATTATCGTTTCAACTTGTCTTATGTAATCAATGAAGCTTTTACTTTTAAAAGTAGATTTGAAATAGTAACCATTCAAAGTGATAGCAAAGGTTTCCAAAAAGGAATGATTTTTACGCAAGATTTGTTGTGGAAGCCAAAAAGTTCACCCATCGATTTGGCGCTTCGCTATGCACTTTTTGATACCGACAGTTACGACACAAGGTTGTATTCCTTCGAGAACAATGCCTTGTACGTTTTTGCTGTTCCAGCCTATTATTATCAAGGAAGTAGGGCATACCTGCTCGTGAGGTATTCCTTCCTCCGTCACTGTGATCTTTGGGTAAGGTATGGCGTATTTTTATACAATAATAGATCCGTTATCAGTTCTGGAGCCGAACAAATCAATGGCAGCAGAAAATCCGACCTAGTCGTACAGTTGAGAATTACTTTTTAATTTTTTAAAAGTTTTTTGTTACCAAAATAGCATAAAGGCGTTTGGGAAAATAACAGGACTGCAAGCCTGATTGTTTCACCCCTTAAATCTATTTGTTATGACTCCGAATCTCTCGAATTTCCAATTTTCGTCGAAGCCAGAAGATGATATGCTACTCATCGAACGTGCAAAGCAAAACCCAGCTCACTTTGCCCCTTTGTATAAAAAATACCACGATGCAATATTCAGGTATGTTTTCAAAAGGGTGGATGAGGAAGAAGCCGCTTATGACATCACTTCATGTGTTTTTGTGAAGGCGATCATCAATTTACCGAAATATGAGTATCGAGGTGTACCTTTTTCTTCTTGGTTGTTTAGGATTGCGAAAAGCGAGTTATACCAGTCCTTTCGCGATAAAAAAGCAAAACGAACCATTAGCATCGATTCCGTACAAATCGGGAGGGTCATGGAGGAGTTTAGCATTGATGAAAACGAGCACAAGCGTGAGATCCTTCTAAAAGTTCTTCCCTTGCTAAAGGACAAACAACTTCAGCTGATCGAAATGCGGTTTTTTGAAAAAAGATCCTTTCGTGAAATGGGCGAGATTTTGGAACTAACAGAAAACAATGCGAAGGTTAAAACCTTCAGAGCACTGATAAAATTAAAAGCATTATATGCACAACACAACCCTCTAAAATAAAAGCTATGATAAAAATTCTAGTAAATCGTACGCAACCCACCAAAGCGGAAATCGCAAAAAGACAAGATTTTAATTACATACTTTCAGCTTTGCCGAAAAAGAATTTACTTTATAGCCCCTGGTTTTATGGGGCTATGGGTTTTTCAAGTTTGGCAGGGCTTTTTTATTTAATAGCCGCCTATTCATAGAATATTACCTTAAAATTAAGGGTGTTAGAAATTTTTTACTTAATTTAGCAACATGTCAAGGAATAAACTGAAATTTTTCTTCTTGTTTGCATTGATGTCAGTAAACGTCTACACCCTGGTAGCTCAAAACATCAATTTCAACTCACAAAAAAATTGGTCTTTGAATAAGAAAGAGTTGATTTTCACGGTGGGTGCTACCCAGTTCACAGGAGACTTAGGAGGCGCTGATTCGTATGGTCATGATTATAGTCTTTATGACTGGGATTGGCCTTCAGTAAGCTATACAGTCGGCGTTGGTTACCGTTATCGTTTTCACCCAAAATTTGCCACTACCACTACTTTGAATTTTGTAAATGTTAAAGGTGACGACGCACTTTCTGAAGAACCCATTCGTAAAGCAAGAAATTTAAATTTCAAAAGCAACATGTTTGAATTGCACCAGCGAATCGAATACATTCTTTTCTCTGTAGAGCGCTTTTCCCCAAGTTTTAGCCGTCCTGGCGAACGTCATGGAAAGGTTCGAAATCAGCAATATTATGTCTTTGGAGGCATTGGTGGAACCTACTTTAATCCAAAAGGAAAATACCAAGGAGATTGGGTTAGCCTACGCCCACTTAAAACGGAAGGACAGGCGAAACCTTATTTCCCGATTGCATTGTCAGCTCCTCTCGGGTTTGGTCTTCGTTTTGGCTTAGGTACCTCCTGGAGAATGGGCATTGAAGCGAGTTATGTGATTGCCTTTACGGATTACCTTGACGATGTCTCTACCGTTTATGCCGATCCTGCCTCCTTGGATGGTCCAATGGCCCAATACTTATCCAATCCTTCTGACCAATCGGTGACCGTAGGACCTGGTTTTAATTGGTTTGGGGCTGGGTACCAACGTGGCGACAAAAAGCAAACAGACGCGTATTACCACTTGAACATCGTTTTAATCAAAAACTTGACTTACAAGGACTATGGCCGTCAACGTATTAAGAGTGTCGGCGGTGCAAAAGGAGTAAGAATACGTTAAAAAATTCAATGTATTCCTTACTAAGAAAAATTCTCTTTCTATTTTCAGCTGAAAAAGCGCACCACTTAGTTGTATTCTCCCTTAAATTGGTATTTAAAACCCCGTTGTTAAATGGTTGGGTGAAAAGCCATTTTGCCTTTGAAAATCCCTTGTTGGAACGCGAGCTTTTTGGGTTGAAATTTTCAAATCCAATAGGGTTGGCTGCGGGTTTTGATAAAGATGCCTTTTGTTTTCAGGAAATGGGGAGGCTGGGTTTTGGTTTCATTGAAATTGGTACCGTTACCCCAAAACCCCAGGATGGGAATGACAAACCTCGGTTGTTTCGGTTGAAAAAGGACGAGGCCATTGTCAACCGCATGGGATTTAACAATAAGGGCGTATTTAATGCTGTTGAAAGGCTAAAAAAACGTAAGGATTTCAAGGTGATTATCGGTGGGAACATAGGTAAAAATAAGTGGACGCCGAATGAAAGTGCGACCGAAGACTACCTCTATTGTTTTGCGGAACTTTTTCCTTATGTTGATTATTTCGCCATAAATGTTTCTTCCCCAAACACTGCCAACTTGCGAGAACTTCAAGACAAGGAGCCGCTTACAAAATTGATTTTGGCGCTTCAAGCACTCAATCATGGTTATGAAAATCCGAAGCCCATTCTATTGAAAATCGCACCTGATTTAAGCAATTCCCAGTTAGATGATATCATAGCGATGTCCATTGAAACCAAACTCGATGGAATCATTGCCACCAATACCACCCTTTCGAGGAGTGGACTGAAAACGGATCCAAGTGTAGTTGCAGAGATAGGTTCTGGTGGCTTGTCGGGGAAACCTGTTTCAGAAAGATCCACCGAAGTGATTCGATACATTCATTCAAAAACCCAAGGAAAACTTCCGATAATCGGCGTAGGAGGGATCCACAGTGCGAAAGACGCTATGGAGAAACTAGAGGCAGGCGCATCGTTGGTTCAGCTTTACACCGGTTTTGTCTATGAAGGCCCCAACCTTATTAGAAACATTAAAAAAGCATTGATTAATCATGCTAAGTAACAAAGTGTTTATTACAGAATGTCCACGTGATGCTATGCAAGGCATTCATGATTTCATTCCAACAGAATTAAAAGTTGATTACTTGAACGCATTGCTTGCCTGTGGATTCGATAAGTTGGATTTCGGTAGTTTTGTTTCTCCTAAAGCAATTCCACAATTGGCAGACACTTCTGAAGTGCTACCTCACCTTCATTTGGATGGAAAAACTAAATTATTGGCGATAGTTGCCAACGAGCGAGGGGTTGAGACCGCTTTGGCGTTTAACCAAATTGCTTTCTTGGGCTTTCCTTTTTCGATTTCTGAAGAATTTCAACGAAGAAATACCAATGCGACCATTGCTGAAGCAAAGAAAAAATTGCGAACGATGGTAGACCTGATACATCAAGAAAAACGCGAAATGATGCTGTACCTCTCCATGGGTTTTGGGAATCCGTATGGGGAACCTTGGTCTCCTTCATTGGTGGTTGATCATGCGAAATCCTTGTTTGAGACTTTAGGGATTAGGCATTTTGCACTTTCAGACACCATAGGATGCGCCGAGCCCGCTTTGGTTTTTGATTTGTTTGGCGCCCTAAGCAATGCATTACCCAACGTAGAAATTTCTGCACATTTACATGTTTTGCCTGAAAAATCAACCGATATTTTTGATGCGGCGTACCGTGCAGGTTGTCGCAATTTTGACTCAGCCATCCTAGGAATTGGGGGGTGTCCTATGGCAACAAATGCATTGACAGGAAACATGGCTACAGAGAACGTACTGCAGGTTGCAAAAGAACAGGAACTCGTAACGGGAATTGATTTAGACGCTTTCAATATCGCTACAGAAATGGCATCACAAATCTTTAACAAATACCATTGACCATGGAGAATAATATAAATACACCCGAGAAAAAATTCTACCAAAGAAAAAGCTTTCTTTTCATGGTATTTGGTTTACTGTGTTTCGGGATTATGGCAATTCTGATGTTCAGAAAGTCAACCGTAAAAAAGAAGGATGACACCGTTAAAAAAGTTGTAACTGAGGAAATTTCAACGAATTTCAGAACCAATAAATTTACAGAGGGACAGGAATATAAAATTTTGGCTGAATTGGGTATTTGCGATACAACACGCGTGGGCGATGAGATGGGAGCATGTTCACCAAAGTATTTTAGGTTCTTTCCACTTAACCATAGTAAGAAATTATCCGAAAGCTGTATGATCCTGGTCAATGGCATTGCCTACACGGATCCGGGTGCAAAATTTCCAATTCGGAGAACCTTGGTATTTGAGAAAGAGGGAGGAAAATGGGTGAGTGTAAATAAATTTAAGGGGTACATCATTGGACGGAGGGATGTTCCAAATTCTGATTATGACGACATCGTAATGCGCTTTCGATTGGATGAATATGACGAAGCCTATCATGTGGTTTATACATGGAAGAATGGAAAATACCAGTTTTCATATTGTGAAGAGTTGTTTACCTATTATAACAAAGGAAAGGTCAGAAAGGAAATGATTGACTCTGTATCTCGTGAAGTAGAAAAGATCTTATTGGAAGAGAACTTGGTATTTTAGAATTTTTCCATGGCACCCAATCCAAAGAGTGCGAAATCAAATTTAGCGGGGTCAAGCGGGTCCAATGTTTTGAAGTATTCAATAAGCATTTCATTGGACTTCCAGTCGTTTTGTGTTCTCTCTAAAATCCCAAGTTTGCGCGCCACATTCCCTGTGTGAACATCCAATGGAATGTAAAGTTCAGCCGGAGAAATGCTTTTCCAAATACCGAAATCCACCCCTTTTGCTGCAGACCTCACCATCCAACGGAGATACATATTGAGGCGCTTACATGAAGCATTTTTCAATGGGTTTGAAATGTGTTTTTCGCAGCGTTGAGGGTGTTC
>CAMCWF010000026.1 GCA_945882095.1 Chryseobacterium gleum | reverse complement strand
GCGTCTTGGATGTGATGCATGATAAATTCACTGACGTTAAAGGGTTCGTCCTTCGTATTTCCTTTCATTGAAAACGTAGTGAAAATCGAAAAGAAAATCAAAAAAACAAGTTTCAAAAAAGGGGTCAAGTTTCTCATTTTAATACCGTTGCTTGCACTGAAAATTTGGCGCAAATGTAACAAATCTTTCTGGTCAAAATGATAATTTCTATTCTTTTTCTTTATTTCGACGAAATGATTTATACATTTTAATCGCAAACATTAATAAAAGTGCCACTGAAAAAAAGCCGATGGTCGCATAAATCCAATTCATGGTCTCTTTTAAAACGACAATAAAAACAATAATCACCAACATAAGCGTAGCGACTTCGTTCCAAATCCGCAACATGCCCGACGACCAAAAGAAGGTTTTTGCTTTGAGGTCAAAATATATTTTTTGACTGATGAAATGATAGATAATGAGCAAGGCTACAAACCCCAATTTCAGACGCATGTAAGGGGCCAGTAAAAAAGTTGGGTTTGCAACGAGCATAAAGACGCCAAACACCACTGTTAACACCATCGCCGGTGTCGTTATGATCCACCAAAGGCGTTTTTGCATAATGGCAAATTGCTGAATTAAAATGCTTTTTTCAGGTTCTGGCTTTGCGTTGGCTTCCACATGGTATATGAAAAGTCGTACCATATAAAAAAGACCTGCAAACCAACTTACCATAAAAATGATATGAAGGGATTTGTAAACAGTAAAATAGGATTGAAAATCTTCCATTCCACAAAATTACATTTTCTTTCGCAGTGCCGTTGTAAAATCAACTTATAGGTTTTAATATTGTATACCATGAAACGATTTGTTGCTTCCTTTCTTTTTATCGCTTTTTCTACCGGCATTTCTGCCCAGGATCAACTTTTGTCTATTGGGGGTTATTTCGAGGGCATGAATGTCTTTGTCAACAATCCCATCAAAAGTGATGGCTATGGATATTGTATAAACAAGGTCTTGGTCAACGGAAATGTACTCCCTGCCTCCATTCAAACCGAGCATTTTGAAATTGATTTATCCTTGTTCAATTTTAAAAAAGGAGACGAAGTATTCATTGAATTGGATCATGCCGAAGGCTGTACCCCAAGGTTCGTAAATCCAGAAGTATTACTGCCTTTTAGCACTTTTGAAATCACCTCTCTCACCGCAAGTACCGATGGGAAAGTTAAATGGTCAACAAAAAACGAATCTGGACGACTCCCCTATTATGTTGAACAATACAAATGGAATCGATGGGTAACCGCGGCGGAAGTTCAGGGAACAGGATACAAATCCGAAAACCATTACGTAATTGAAATTGTACCCACCAGTGGATACAATAAAATTCGTGTTTCTCAGATTGACAATACCGGACAAAGTAGAAATTCAAAAAGCGTTGGATTTACCTCAAAAATTGCTTCGGTAACAAAATCTCCATCCAAAGTAAAGACCCAGCTTTATTTTAAATCCTCCGGAAAAGCCGCCAAAACAAAATACGAAATCTACGATGCGTATGGCAACTTGCTCAAGAAAGGGTTTGACCAATCGGTGGATTGTACAGAATTGTTGAATGGGATTTATTTCATCAACTACGACAACAAAACAGAAAAAATTATAAAATACTGATGCTGCTAAAAATCGAACATTTGGGTATTGCGGTAGATGACCTTGAACAGAGCATTCCGATTTACGAAAAACTACTCAATTCCCCTTGTTACAAAACCGAACGGGTGGATTCAGAGGGGGTAATGACCGCATTCTTTACCGTTGGAATGAATAAAATCGAATTGCTCCAAGCCACCCATGAGGATTCCCCCATTGCAAAATTTTTAGCGAAAAAAGGCAAAGGTTTTCATCATGTTGCCTTCGAAACGGATGACATCGAACAAGAAATTCAACGCCTAATTTCAGAAGGATTTGAATTGATCCACTTACGTCCAAAAAAAGGTGCCGACAACAAGAGAATTGCCTTTCTTCATCCGAACACGACCGAAAAATTACTGGTTGAACTTTGTCAAGAAATCCCCACCGAAACAACGTTTTAATTTATTCTGCTTCTAAATAAAGCCTTATGACAATTCTATGACACTTTCAAAGTGGTGAATATAGAAATTTGTACCTCAAAAGGGTGATTGGTGTTGAATAATCTACATACACTGGCGATAACTCATCGTCAATTTGAAGTCGAAAAAATCGGCTTGTTCCACATTCCTGTAGACCAACAAGACCTGCGGTTAAACCACATCAAAAGCAAATTTGGTTTTCAAGAATTGCTTTACCTTACAACGTGCAACCGTGTAGAGTTTTCATTTGTTACACCAGAAACCGTTGACAACACGTTGCTATACAACCTTTTAAAGGAATTGAGTCCCGCTATGAGCGCCGATGCGTTAACCAATTGTGTAATCAATCTTGAGAAATTCAGCGGAATGAAAGCCATTGAACATGCGATGTCTGTGGCCTCTTCTATCGATTCCATGATCATCGGCGAACGAGAAATTATTACCCAAGTGCGACTTGCCTATGAACAGTGTTTTACTTGGGGGTTAACGGGCGACCTCTTCCGCATTCTAAACCGCCATGTGATTGAAACAGCAAAAGAAGTTTACACCAAAACGTCCATTGCTACCAAACCTGTTTCCGTAGTATCCTTAGCGTACCAACAATTACGAAACATCAACATTCCATTAGACGCAACCATTCTTATCATTGGTGCAGGGGTTACAAATACCACCATGAGCAGGTTTTTAATGAAACATGGTTTTAAAAAATTTGTGGTCTTTAATCGCTCCATTGAAAAAGCAGAAACGCTTGCCAACGACTTGCGTGGTGTAGCTTTCCCCCTAACCGAATTGAAGAACTACCGAGGCGGATTTGATGTCATTATTACCTGTACAGGCGCTGAACAACACATTGTTACACCGGAAATTTATGAAGCCATTCTCAATGGGGATTCAAATCCAAAAACAATCATTGACATTGCTATACCACAAGATTTAGACCCAATGATACCACAGATGCATGCCGTTAAACACATCTCTGTAAGCATGTTGCAAAAAATCTCCAACCAAAATTTAAAGGAACGATCCAAGGAATTGGCCCATGTGGAACGTATTTTAGGCAAAGCAAAAGTAAATTTTGAAAAATTGCTTCATGAAAGGCAAGTTGAATTGGCCATGAAGGAGATTCCTGAAGAAGTAAAAAAAATAAAATCCATCGCGCTTAATGAGGTTTTCAAAGAAGACATCAACGACCTAGATGACCATTCCAAGGAGGTCTTGGAAAAAATCCTTGGGTACATGGAAAAAAAATACATCGCCGGCCCCATGAAAATGGCGAAAGAAATCTTGATCAAAAATGGATAATCCTACCGTCATTCGCATTGGAACCCGCGGAAGTGACTTGGCGTTATGGCAAGCCTACCATGTTAAATCGAGGTTAGAGGCATTGGGGTGTTCGGTTGTAATTAAGATCATTCAAACCCAAGGAGACCGCATCCAAGACCTTAGCTTCGATAAATTGGAAGGGAAAGGTTTTTTTACAAAAGAAATCGAAACCGAATTGCTTAATGGGAATGTCGATCTTGCCGTCCACTCTCATAAAGACCTCGAATCGACCCCACCCCCAGGGCTTATCATTGCGGCTGTCTCTGAACGCGAAGACCCAAGTGAATTGTTACTCATTCGTGCCGAGGCGCATGACCCCTCTAAAAAGTTTGAACTCAAGGATAACGCCATCATTGGAACCAGTTCTGCCCGCAGACAGAGTTTGGTTAGAACGTTTAGAAACGATGCCATTTTAAAAGACCTACGCGGGAATGTACCCACCCGCATTGAAAAATTGAGAAGCGGACAATACGATGCCATTCTACTTGCAAAAGCGGGCGTGGCTCGTCTCAAACTGAACACCCGTGATTTAATTGCCTTGACCCTTGACCCAAAAGAATTCATTCCCGCACCGGCGCAAGGGGTTTTGGGTTTACAAGTGCGGGAAAACGACCCCCATACGTTTGAATGGGTAAACAGGCTTAATTGTCTTCCCGTGGAAAATTGTATTCACATCGAACGTGAAGTCTTAAAAAACATGGATGGCGGATGTCAATTGCCACTGGGTGTTTACAATGACGGCGAAGTGGTGCATGTTTCCTATGCAAAGTCAAAACAAGACGCCGCGGTAATAATAAAATTCCCCCTTGAACACGATATTAATCCTGTTTCTGAAATCATCGCCACCTTAAAATCCCTCTAATGCGTGTCTTTTATTCTTCGGAATTAGACCCCCATCACCCATTAGCGCTTACGTGCGCAAACAGGGGCCTGACACTCATTCAACAATCTTTGCTAACTTTTGAAAGCATCCCATCGCTTCCCTCCCATTCCTTTGACATCATTTTCTTTAGCAGTCCCAGGGCCTACCAGTTTGGGAAACACCTCCAAACACCGTCCTCCTTACGGGCTTGTTTTTCAAAAGGAACCGCAAAGCACATATCGGGGGACATCGCATGGCAGGGAAGTACGCCAGGAAAACCCGTTCAAACCGCATTGGATTTTAAGCAATGGGCAGGCGAACGGCGCGTTTTATTTCCGGTTTCGGACCGAAGTTTAGGCAGTATCACAAAGGTTTTCCCCTCCCAACAAATTGAAGAACTCGTGGTGTATAAAACTTTGCTGAGCCCAGTGCCAATTGACCTTTGTGATGTTTACATTTTCACCAGTCCGAGCAATGTCGCGTCGTTTTTTGAAGCCAATACCCTTCCCCGGGAGGCGAAGGTTGTGGCTTGGGGAGAAAGCACAAAAATAGCCTTGTTGCAGCGCAAGATCTCACCTGCATACACACAAGGCGCCGAAGATACTGTAGCATGGGAAGTCGTTCTGGCCGATCTGACAAACCCATAGAAGTTCGTACCTTTGTGTCATGATTTCCGCGCACGACACCATAATAGCTTTGGCCTCCGGAGGAACGGGCGCCTTGTCTGTTATCCGAATTTCTGGAACAAAGGCACTTGAAATTACCCAAAAGCATCTGGCAAAGAACCTGCAAAACGTTCCCAGCCACAGTGTGCATTTCGCCATTTTTAGAAACCCTAAAAACGAACCCATTGACGAGGTCCTTGTCGCCTATTTTGCGACCGGAAAAAGTTTTACGGGGGAAGAAACCCTAGAAATTTCTTGTCACGGTTCACCCTTTATTCAACAAGAAATTATTCACGCACTTTTAGCCTCCGGCGCCCGTCTCGCAACCCCCGGAGAATTCACCCAACGAGCCTTTGCCAATGGGAAAATGGATTTATCGCAAGCGGAAGCCGTGGCCGACCTCATCGCCTCACAAACGCAACAAGCCCATGCCATGGCCTTAAACCAATTGCGTGGTACTTTTTCCCATGCGTTGAGTGAATTACGTGAAAAACTCATTGAATTTGCAAGCCTCATTGAATTAGAATTGGATTTTGGCGAAGAAGACGTTGCCTTTGCGGACAGAAGTGCGTTGACCGCCATCGTACACAATGTATTAACAAAAATTCAACGGTTGATCGACAGTTTTGCGTTGGGAAATGCCGTTAAGGAAGGTGTGCCTGTAGCCATCGTAGGTGCCCCAAATGCAGGTAAAAGCTCGCTTTTAAACCATTTATTGGGTGAAGAACGGGCATTGGTTAGCTCGATTCCTGGTACAACGCGCGACGTCATAGAGGAAGTGCTAAACATTGAAGGGATCAACTTTCGCCTCATGGATACAGCGGGCATCCGAGAAACCAACGAGACGATTGAAGCCATGGGCATCGCACGGTCGCAAGAAAAAATTGAACGTGCACGCATTGTGTTGGTGCTTAGTGATGCGGGTGACGACCTGCAAATCAAGCAAGACAAGGATTGGGTGAATGAAATGCGCATAAAATTCCCAGAAAAAACCATACGTTGGGTGGCCAACAAAACAGACCTAGGTCCAGCAAATGCAGAAGTAGACCTATCAATCAGCGCAGTTACCGGCGCAGGCATCGCAGCGTTAACGGCAGCCATGAGCCAAGACATAAAGCAAGACTTCGATGTGCATCAAGAAACGATTGTTTCGAACGTCCGCCACTTGGAAGCGCTCGAACAAACGCAAACGGCCTTACAGGCAGCCCTGAATGGCTTAACGCATCATCTCCCGGCGGATCTCATCGCGATGGACATTCGAGCAGCCATGCGTTCCTTGGGCAACATTACCGGAGCCATAGAAATTGACACCGATATTCTCGGGACGATTTTTAGTAGGTTTTGTATTGGGAAGTAAGTGCAGCAAAATAGCCCAACTAGAAGTAAGCAATATAAAGCCCTTTAAAAAAAGGCTCTTTATATACTTCTGCCGTATGTATTGCCCGAAAGCGTAAAACATACATTAGGCGAACCTGAACCACCTGAAAAGAATTGCTGGTATGCTTAAATAATTTTAATAAATTCGAGAAAAAATCAACTTTATGAAATCTCTATTTGCCCTTTTATTAATAATGATTATCGCAACAGGTACCGCCATCTTTTCCCAAACAGTAACCATTGGAACCCAAAAATGGATGAAGGAGAATTTGAATGTTTCAACCTTTAGAAATGGAGACCCTATTCCAGAAGCAAAAACAAAAGAAGAATGGAAAAAAGCAGGGGAAAACAAACAGCCAGCTTGGTGTTATTACAATAATGATTCTTCGAATGGAAATCGCTATGGCAAACTTTATAACTGGTTTGCTACAAATGACCCTCGAGGTTTAGCCCCCGAAGGTTGGAAAATCCCTTCTGATGAAGATTGGCGTCGTTTAACCGACTTTTTAGGAGGACAAGAAGAATCTACAGGTAAAAAAATGCAAAGCACTTTTGGTTGGGCAAATAATGAAAACGGAACAAACGAAAGTGGTTTTTCAAGTTTACCAGCAGGTAATCGAAGTGACATTGGTAATTTCAGTGACTCAGGAGTAGAGGGTTCGTGGTGGAGTTCTACAGAGTACGGTAAGGAGGTTGCATTTCTCTTAACTATACGAGGTTGGTTTAGTGCTCCAGATATTTACAGCCTCAATAAGAAGAGTGGGTTTTCTGTCCGTTGCCTCAGGGATTAATTCATTTTCCCCAAAATTAACAAGCGTTGCCATTGGGAGTTCCTGGAAGAAGCTCAATGAATGGGTTTTTTGAAACCGTAAAAAAAATCGGTACGTAGGGTAAAAACAAAAAACCTCAAGCAAGACTGCTTAAGGGTAACAAAAAAAGCATCTTGTTCGACCGTATTACAGACCAAACAAAATGCAATCAGAAAAATTAAATGAATTTAATTTAAAACGTGGTTTTTACCAGCGTTTTCCTTTTTGTTCGCTTTCGTCACGTTGACGTGCTTCAGAAACGTTGATGTTACGTCCGCCTAATTCGAAATTAGACAATGCGTTCATCGCGTTTTGCGCTTCTTCATCACTGTCCATAACAACAAAACCAAATCCACGAGATCTACCCGTTTCACGGTCTGTAATGATTTTTACAGAAGCTACTTCTCCATACTGAGCGAAAAGCTCTCCTAATTCTTGTTCACCTACGCGAAAGCTTAGGTTTGAAACATACATGTTCATAATAAAACTTTAAAATAATATACTAATTGTGATAAAAGAAGAGCCCTTAGTCCAGTGAAAACATTCCTTTTGCAAGGGTTTAGTATTCAATCCTTTCTTCCGCTACCCCATTTCACTTTGCGAAACTATGATTAATTTATGGAAATCCAATAGAATGCCTATCATTTTTATTCGGAATCACTCACACAGTAGTTTCCAAAATCCAAAATTAGGTCGTTTAAGTTGTAAACCCGTCTATCAAAAACGTTGGAAATGGCAATGATGCACACGGTATCTTTCCTTAAGGAACCGTACAACCCAGTGTTTCCATGCCACCACCCCGTGTGAAAGAAAAAAGTTTTTTTTCCCGGTTGTTCCTTGAGCCGCGTCCCTAAACCATAATTTCTCGTTCCAGGAAACTCGTAGCTGTATCCTTTATACATTTGGTTTCTTAACGAATCACTCAAAAAGTAATTGAAACAGGTGGCCTTGTCCATTGTCATTAAGTCCTTTGCCGTGGTATATAAATTCTTATCGCCATAAATCGCATCGAGGTAACCAAAAGGATAAGGAAAATGATTGGCATTGTAATTCTTCGCTGCTTTTTTGTAATCTTCATAGGACGACAACACATAGGAATGCTCCATTTTCAAAGGATTGAAAATAAGTTTTTGCATGGCCTGGGGGAAGGGGAGTCCTGTAACCTCCTCAACAATCAAGGCAAGGATCACAAAGTTGGTGTTCGAATAAGCAAATTTCTTATTTGTCGGGAAATTCAAAGAAACCTTGTGCTTAACCATGATCTCAAGTATGGAGTCATTGTTCAACATGGAGTTTCTTCTGCAAGCATCATTGGTAAAATACCCATAATAAGGCAATCCACTGCGGTGATTTAACAAGCTTTTCACCGTAATTTCTGGGTAAGGAAAACTTTTCAAATAGCGGTTCACTTTGGCGTTCAGCTTGATTTTTTTTTGGTCGACCAGTCTTAAGATTGCCAATGCCGTAGCCACTTTGCTGATTGAAGCCACATGAATGGGAGTAAGGGGTGAGAGTTTAACATTATGTTCGAAATCAGCATACCCCGTGGTCTTTGAAAACAGAATGTGTCCGTTTTTCGCAACCAGAAAATGTCCATTGAACGGAACTTTGTTAAACTGTTTTTGAAAAAAAACCTGGGCACTGTCATGCATCCACTTTTTGTCATGCCGTGAGGGCGCCTCCATGTCAAATGATTCTATGCCACTCAGCGCTTTCGAATTTCTCTCCTTTGATTCACATGCGGTGAGCATTAGTAAGGATGCGAGTAAAAATCGAATATAGAAGGACATTCAGTTCGGGTAAAATGGGGCGTTTAAGAAGGCTAAAATTACTTAAATTTGGGGTATGGAAAACAAAAGTTACTCGGCTGCTTTCGAAGAATTGCAACAAATCGTGCAAGAAATGGAAAGTGGTGAAATCGGAATAGATGCCTTATCAATTAAAGTCAAACGCGCTTCAGAGCTGATTCAATTTTGCAAGGACAAATTAAAAACCACCGAATTGGATGTTGAACAGATATTAAATCAATTGGAATCAGATTCTGACAACACTTCGTATTAATTTATACTTTTGCACCAAAACGGACCATGGCAGACGAAAGATACCAATCACGTGGGGTTTCCGCTGGCAAAGAGGATGTCCACAATGCAATACAGAACCTTGACAAGGGAATTTTTCCTTCTGCATTCTGTAAAATCGTACCCGACTATTTAGGAAACAGCGAAGAACATTGTGTGGTAATGCATGCGGATGGTGCAGGCACAAAATCTTCTTTAGCCTATGTCTATTGGAAAGAAACGGGAGACTTATCCGTATGGCGTGGAATTGCACAAGATGCTTTGATAATGAATATCGATGACCTTTTGTGCGTTGGGGCCACTGGACCTATTTTAATGTCCTCAACCATTGGGAGAAATAAAAACGTGATTCCCGGGGAGGTTTTAAAAGAAATCATTGAGGGTACGGAGGATTTGCTTTCAGAATTGAGAACCCACGGTTTGGAGATTTATTCAACCGGGGGCGAAACAGCGGATGTAGGTGACCTCGTAAGAACGATCATCGTAGACTCTACGGTAGTGTGTCGAATGAAACGTTCCGATGTCATCAGCAATGACCGCATAGCGCCAGGTGATGTAATTGTTGGTTTCGCCTCAGATGGACAAGCAACCTATGAAAACGAATACAATGGAGGCATGGGAAGCAATGGATTGACTTCAGCCAGACATGATGTATTTCATTCTTATTTGTCATCGAAATATCCGGAAAGTTACGATGGCAGCATTCAAAGTGACTTGGTGTATTCAGGAAGTAAAAATGTAACCGATGTTGTTACGAATTCCTTGCTGAATGCGGGTAAATTGGTCCTGTCGCCTACCCGCACCTATGCTCCCATTGTGATAGAAATATTAAAACAACACAAAAGCAAGATTCATGGAATGGTTCATTGCTCAGGTGGGGGGCAAACAAAGATTTTGCATTTTGCGAAACAGGTTAAGATTGTAAAAAACAATTTATTTCCAACCCCAATTTTGTTTCAAATGATTCAAGAAGAATCCAAGACTTCATGGCAAGAAATGTACAAGGTCTTTAACATGGGGCACCGGTTGGAAATCTACACAGATGCAGTAACAGCTTTAGAACTTATACACATTTCGTCAAAATTCGGGGTGGAAGCAAAAATCATTGGCCACGTTGAGGCTTCAACGTCAAAGGAATTAGTGATTTCGGGTGAACACGGTGTATTTAACTACGAATAGCGGTTTTTTGCCAAAAAACTTTAACAAACCAAATGGATTTCATATTTTTGCCCTCCCAAACTTAAAAGGTGGGATGGGTGAGTGGCTTAAACCAACAGTTTGCTAAACTGTCGTACGGGTAACTGTACCGCGAGTTCGAATCTCGCTCCCACCGCAACAATATGAAGGTGAGCGAGGAGAAATTGAAATATTGTTAAAGCGAATTTGATCAAAATCGGGGCGTAGCGTAGTCCGGTCATCGCGCCTGGTTTGGGACCAGGAGGTCGCAGGTTCGAATCCTGCCGCCCCGACCAGGGGATGAGTAATCATCCCCTTTTTTATTAATAAGATTTAGGTCCCGTAGCTCAGTTGGATAGAGCAACTGCCTTCTAAGCAGTAGGTCTTTGGTTCGAATCCAAACGGGATCACAAAAGGAGTCCACTTCGATACGAAGCGGACTTTTTTGTTTTAAACGCGTTTGATATTTATTTCAATAAGCGGAGAAAACAAAAAAGGCCGGGCCTTGCGAATGCAAGGTGGACTTTATGCTTGGATTGAGCCCCATCGCTTGGTTCACGAAGTAATCCAAACGGGATCACAAAAGGAGTCCACTTCAATAATGAAGCGGGCTTTTTTATGGGATATAAAATCCTGAGGGAAACAAAAAACCCTTCGCATGAAGGGTTTTATTTTTATATCAATGGGATAAAGCGAGAAGGGATAAATCAATGAAATGCTTACAACCTTAGGGAAAAAGATCAGTTCGACGCCCCGTTGGATTTCATCAATTTCGTTTGCTGAATGAATACGCCACTCAAGTTGTAAAAATTCAAGAAATAGGTACCCGGAGCCAATTGATTTTCAAAGTCAATCACCAACCTGTTGTTTTCCATTTGATACTCTGCAATTAATTTTCCATTCACATCCATTAATTGAATGTTTACAGCTTCCGTTTGCTCCTCTGGTCCGGCAACAATACTTTGGGTAGTTGCTGGATTCGGGTAAACCTTAAAAGGTTGTCCTGGTTTATCTAACATTACAACACCTGGGCTTACAGCCACTAAGACATCTCCTTGTTCAAAACCGTTAAAGATGTATTTTGACGCAACCAATCCACCATAAATCACAGGTTCCCCAATGGTATAGGTCATGGTTTTATTTCGAATCAAATTCAATCCTAAGGTTGGCTTAGCGTGCTTTCCCGCAGAAGCATATACAACACGTCCAGGCATGTTTGTTTGAGAGATTCCTGAAAAAGACAGGGTTAAAAACAATAGGATGTAAACAATTTTCATAATTATGGGATTATATTAAATTCGATGACGCTGATTTTATTTAAACAAACTCCACCAGAGAGGGTTGTCCCTGCTGGAATCCAAAGTGGTAATATCGTATAAGAATGGGTATAGGCTAGGTTTGAATAAGATGCCGCTTGTGTGCCTTGGCCAACTTTGGTCGGTGTACCCGCAATTTCTATGGCTGTGGATTCATAATACGATTGACTGCACCCGCCATTTGTTGTTTGATATCCAGATGCGGTTTGAGAAATGGGATAAATTACACTTTCAATTTTCCAAACTTTACCGGCAGGAACGGTTTCAAGAGCGGTAACCAATTTTACCTGGTTAAATTGCAAATTCCCTTGCGCAAAAAAGGGTGTGAACCCCAACATTAAAAAGGAAAAAAGGAATAAAACTTTCATGGCTCTAAGGTACAATATTAAATTCAATGATGCTTATTATACCTCCCGCCGAACCGCTTCCAAAGGTAACGGTGCTGCCGGCAGAAAGCCAAAAAGGGAAATTTGCCACCTGCGATGATGACGCTTGTTGCCTTAAGTTATAATACGTACCGTTGTAAAGCATATATGTATACCCATTACTTGGGGTGTTTAACATGCAATTTTCGAGTTTCCACACCTTACCTGCGGGAACGGTAACCGGTGTCACGTTACCCGATGCAAAAGCCGAAGTAATTACCTGGTTAAACTGAAGGTTTCCTTGCGCAAAAAAGGTGGTTAAATTCAATAAGAATAGGGTCAAAACGAGTACTCTTTTCATAGCCCTAAGGTACAATATTAAATTCAATTACACTAGCGAAATCCGTAGGACAAACCGTGTTAACGATGTCCCCTGATTTTAACCAAACGGGTAGTTTGTTACCATTCATCAAAAACACACTGGCTGCCCCGTAGGAAACATCTCCTAGAAAGTAGTAGTTGCTCCCATTAATTACCAAAGGCCTATGAAAGTTTAAACTCCCGCAATTGGATTGATAATTAGAGTTGTAAACCACCTCGTTTTGAAGGTAGGATTCAACTTTCCAAACTTTGCCTACAGGAACGGTTAGGGGGGAATTACCGATTCTTAACACCTGGTTGAATTGCAAATTTCCTTGTCCGAATGCCCAATGCGCAAAGGTGCTCAGTATGAGAATTAACAAAAATTTCATCAGGGGACAATGTTAAATTCGACAACGCTCACCCAACGGTAATAACTACACCCTAGGGAATACAAAGTGGTTCCAGCAGGAATCCAAATGCCTTTTGCCTCACCTGCATAAGAATAGCTTGATCCATAAATATGAACGCTACCTGCACGAAAGGCAATGTTGCTTCCATCAAAGGAGAAACGACATTCATTGTAGCCATCGGCGGCCGTACCAAACCCTTCGATTTTCCATGTTTTACCTGCGGGAACAGTTCCTAACAATACGTTATTCGCTTGGGTAGTTGAAAGAAGCAAAGTTTGATTAAACTGTAAGTTCCCTTGGGAAAAAATAAATTTAGACAAGACAAGAAAGGTAAACAAAAATAATTTTTTCATGGTACGATGTTAAATTCTAAAATACTGAACCAACGATTGGCTCCACAACCACAAGATTGCCCCAGGACACTGCCCCCTGGCAACCAAATAGGCGAAGCATCCGCATTTCGGTAATAGCCAGAAGGACTTGAGTTGGAATAAGCACCTGCATAAATAAAGGAAGTAGCTCCGTTAAAATAAACCGTCAAAGTACCGCTGTAAACACCAACAGCCTCAATTTTCCACACCTTTCCCGCAGGCACCGTCCATTGGGTGGTGTTATCGGTATTTGCAGACAAGTAAACTACCTGATTAAACTGCAAGTTTCCTTGAGCTGTAAAGCTCAAACTGAAGAATAGAAAAAGTAAAAACAGAAGGTTTTTCATGGCACAACATTAAATTCAATAATGGAAAAAAAATAGTCTGTAGCATTATTGTTCGACGAATAAGAAAACTTTATTGAATCTCCGGCTTTCAGCCAAATTGGTCCATCAACTTGCAACTTGTAAGATGCCCAATTTGATTGAGGAAGAGAAATTGGTGAAGAAACATTATTACACACATAACTCACGTATGCAGGAGAACCCGCTCGTGCAGCTGATGAATGTTCAATCTTCCAAACTTTTCCAGCAGGTACAGTGGCCAATGTAAAAGGATCTATAATAGTTGTTCCTGTCAATGTTACCACTTGGTTAAATTGCAAGTTTCCCTGAGACCAAATCGCCAAGGCAAAAGAAAAGAAAAGCATGCTCAAGAAAAATCTCATGGAATGATGTTAAATTCGATTACACTGATTGATAACACATTGGTCCCTGCAGACAGAAGAGTTCCCGCAGGAATCCATAATGGAGAATTCCCTATTCCTGCGGTAATGGCAGCAATTCCTGTAGTGCCATTTCCACCCACATTTCCTTTGGATTCAGAGGAAAGATAATAGACCGCTTGATTATTGATGTTAATGATAAAATCTACCGTAGCGTTGCCCCAAGAAGTAGTTGTTGGCCTCACAGAAGGCAAGATGTTTTCAATTTTCCAAACTTTACCCGCCGGAACGGTTTCTTGAGATGAAACCAATTTCACTTGGCTAAACTGCAGATTTCCTTGCGACCAAATGCTTAGGGAGATAAACAAGAAAAGAAGACTTACGATTCGACTCATGGTACAATGTTAAATTCGACCACAGAAATAGAACTTACCTTGGTTCCAATGGACAGAGTGGATCCCGAAGGAAGCCACAAGGGTAATTTCGTTGGTTGTGCGGTTACTTGCACCAATACAGGGGTTGTACTGTTTACAGCCATTCCGACATTGTTCATCCAAAACCCACCCCCACAGCAACCATTGAAGCCAACGCCTGTTGTCGCTACATGCTCTTCATGGACACATACAGAACTGCCATTAACCAAAATAAATCTACTGTTTGAGGGTAAAGTTGAACCACTGGTTGGATATCGTTCTTCTCCTGACAACGCACTTTCAACCTTCCACACCTTTCCTGCAGGAACGGTTTCTTGGGACGTTACCAATTTCACCTGGTTGAACTGTAAGTTCCCTTGAGAAAACACGGTTGTAACACAGAAAAACATGACCAACGAAACAATACATTTCAGTATCCCTTTCATATTAGAAGCCGTCTGAAGTGTAAATCAAGGTATTTGAAGTCGATGAATAGGTTCCAGCGCCACCTCCTGCAGGGCCAACTAAGGACACTCCATTTGGCCATACACCACTTGCTTTTGGACCATAGATTGTATTGGTCGCTGTATTGATATAAAAATCTCCATCAACACCTGTTGCAGCGGATGGAACAACCAAACCATTTAATACTGTATTTCCATTCGCCCCCATCATTCCCTGCACACCTATTGGGCCTTGTAATCCGGCTGGACCTTGTGGACCGGCTGCTCCAATGATAGAAACACCTGCTGGCCATATACCGTTGGCTTTCGGACCATAAATCATATTCGATGATGTATTCAAATAAAAATCGCCGTCCACCCCTGTTGCTGCCAATGGAGCAGAAATGCCATTTAATATCGTATTACCATTTGCACCTGCGATGCCTTGTGGCCCTGTTGCGCCAGTTGGACCGGCAACGCCTTGAGGACCGGTTGCGCCTGCTGGACCCGCAACACCTTGTAAACCTGTTGGTCCGGTTAAACCCGTTGCACCTGCTGGACCGGTTGCGCCTGCTGGACCCGCAACACCTGTGGCACCCGTTGGACCGGCTGGACCTTGTGGTCCTGTAGAACCCGTCAAACCTGTTGGACCTGTTGCACCCGTTGGACCTGTTGGACCGGCAACACCTTGCGCACCGGCAGGACCTGTTGCGCCAGTTGGACCGGCAACGCCTTGAGGACCTGCAGCGCCTGTTGGTCCTTTAATGTTTCCGGTCAACGTCCATGTAGTGGTTGCAGATTTGTAGTACACATTTCCAGTGGCAGTATCAAGGTAAAAATCACCTACATTTCCAAGTGCAGCTGCAGGGGCAACAGCACCATATCTCCATTGGTTTAATTGAACACCTGCTGTTTTAGCATACAAAGCATAAGGTGTGCTCATAAGACGTTGGGATCCATAATCTAAATAGTTAGTGCCATTTGAGAAATCAACCGCTAAACTCACCCAGTAATTTCCAGTTGCCCAGTTAATGGATGAAAACGTACCTGAAAGAATGGTACCCGAACCAATCACGAAGTTTACCAAACCATATTGGTTGGTAGCGACAGATTGTCTTTCGGCGTATACTACAGTACCCGTTGATGAGGTTTGTTTAATTTGAACGCGAATGGCAACAGTCGAATTGGCCACCAAGGAACCTGAGGTGTTTCGAATGACCGCCTGGTAGTTGATGCCTTCTGGCGCCTGGGCCTTTAGGGTAGAAAAACAAATTAAACCCAAAACCAATAAAAGGGCTTGTTTAAAAAAGCGTGAAAATGTAAATTTCGTCATGATGTAAATTTTTGTAGGCATATAAATGTACACATTCCAAACATTCCAATTATCGGTTACAAATGTTTTGTTTTTATCATAAACAAAAAGTAACATTGAGGCCAAGTTAGAATTCGTAATTTTAAACCTATCATCAACCTAAAAAAGATGCGTGCAATTCTTGTTTGCTTTTTTATTGCCTTTCATTCCTTGGTGTTTTCTCAAGGGAACTTACAATTTAACCAGGTACTGAATTTGAATTTTTCAGCGGGTGGTTCAAACTTCGCCGTGCCTGCAGGAAAGGTGTGGAAAATTGAAGGGGTTGGTTTAAGTTCATACCAATCTTTTTTCGGGGTAAATGTCGCTGGAAACAGCATCTTTTTAAAGAACTCACATTCGAGTTACGGGCCTGAATTTGAATCATTTCCCTTCTGGATCAGCGGTGGACAAAACGTAACCTTTAATGGTTTGAACAGCGGGGTTGCGAGTATAATCGAATTTAACATTGTGCCATGAGAAAATCTCTGCTACTTCTCTTTTTTTTACTTTGCGGTGCTGTTTCTGTCAACGCACAAGGTAACCTTCAATTCAACAATGCGATTTTAGTAAGCTCAACGCTTCAAACGGTCCCTGCGGGCAAGGTGTGGAAGATAGAGTCCTACACCCCAACGTCTGTTTATGGAATCCACGGAGGGAATCCTGCTGCGCACAACATCGTTATCAACGGAGATATTAAAATTGTTGGCATGAGCGCGGGCTTAAATTACAACTATAATTCTGGCAGCCATTCAGCTGTTTTACATTCATTTCCGATTTGGTTACCTGCTGGATCAACTGTCATTGTCGGCGCGGGTATTTCAAGCCTTTCTGTACTGGAATTTAACCTTGTCCCCTAATGAAAAATCTCCTTGTCCTATTTTTATTTGTTTGTTTTTGCAATGAACTAAGTGCCCAGGGCAACCTCCAATTTAACCAGGCCAAAATGGTCTTTGCGCAAGAAACGGTCCCTGCCGGAAAGGCCTGGAAAATCGAAAGTGTTTTGTATGCAACATCTGTGGGTTCGGTTTCGAGTTCACTAACCCAAGACGATCAAATCAAAATTGACGGGTCTGCCTTTGTCGTTCGTTCTGCCCGGTCTGGAAACGGAAATTACAATGCAGCTTCTTACTTTGTATGGGAACAAAAATACCCGATCTGGCTTTATGCCGGACAAACTTTGCAAGCTTGGGTGAATGTTGCAAAAATTAATGTGATTGAATTTAACATTGTACCGTAATGAAAAAACTACTTCTTTTAACGCTATTAGTGCTTTGTTGCCAGCAAATTACGGCACAAGGGAACCTACAATTCAATCAAGCACTTTTGTTTAATGGGGTAGGCATTAATACGGTGCCTGCGGGTAAGGTTTGGAAGGTTGAAAATTCTGGTCAATCCTACACAAACGGTGGGAGTTCTGCCTACTCCTCCTTGGTTATTAATGGCATCAACTGGTTTCCACAAGCATCAGGAGGAACCCTCCCCTCTGGCCCTATTTGGCTTCCTGCTGGAGCCACCATTGCAGGATGGAATGTAACGACCCAATACAACATCATTGAATTCAACATTGTACCATGAAACGTTACGCTTATCTGCTTTTTATTTTTGGCATACATCTCTATGGTTTCACGCAAGGAAACTTACAGTTCAACCAAGTAAAAATAATTTCCAACATCGACCCACCTCAAACGGTGCCTGCCGGTAAGGTATGGAAGATCGAAAGTGTTTTTAGTGATGCTGCGTCAGATACTTACCCAGTAGACGGAAGTGGCTCCACCCAAAACTTTTTTGCTTCTTGTGGAATGGGTGCGTTTTATTTTCATTATTACGGTCGCTATTTAGCAATCAATTCCATTCCCGTGAGTTTTGGTATGCACAGCGCAGGAGAACAGATGACGAATCTTCCGATTTGGGTGCCTGCAGGCGCGACCATTTGTACGTGCACCAGCCCCACCTATTGCGCGCGCGGCTATTCTGCCATTGAATTCAACATTGTACCATGAAATTTGGATTGTTTTTATTTCTCTGGTTAACAGGAGCCGTTTATGGCCAAGACACCACCTTTGTAAAATCTGCCTATGCAGGTTCAAGCCTAACTGTACCTCAAAAAGTGACCTGGCAAATAGAAAAGGCCTTTATAAACAATGGGGATGGATATAACCTCAAAATCAATCCAAGTGTTTTTAAACCCATCTACCAAGCGGGTGAGAAAATTCAAATTCCCTTTTATACCGCAGAGATGGAACTGTTGAATAACCAAGAAGGTGTTTTTTATTTTCTTTACATTAAAGAATCTTTTGTACCTTGACCTCTAATTAGAAAATAAACTTATTTAGTAGCCTTGTAAAAAATTAACTATGAAAAACTTATACTTCCTATTTTTCACCTTGCTTTTTTCTTCCTCTTTAAAAGCACAATTGTTGTTTGACATCACCGGTAAAGGTCAATTTAACTCAACTTGGTTATTAAATCAAAATGTATCTGACCAAGGCGAGGAACAAGATTATGCACCGGCATGGGGAAGTAATTTTGGATTGGGATTGGGAATAAGAATGGGCTTTTTTGGTTTTGGTCTTGAAACCAATTGGGGAAAACACAATGCAGAATATTCAGGTGTGGTTGCCACGCAAGATTACACCTCAAAAGTAGCTTTGAGTACCTTCCAAGCTCCTATGTTTTTTCGATTTCAAAACAAAGGCGGCGCTTATTTCGAATTGGGGGCGCAGTACAATAAAATCAGAAATGCAACCTACACAAGGGAGAATTTCTTGCCGACAACAGCGAATGTTTCTTCAAATTATGCAAAAAGTTATACTACAGGATTTATTGGTTTTGGCGTAAATGCGCGCATCGTAAAATCCCTTCCACTAAGCATTCTGTTTGGTTTCCGTTTACAGTATGGCATCAAAGACGCAAAAGGTGTGGATGCACTTGGGAACTCTTTAAGCAATTCTCTGTTTTACAGCACTTACCATAAAACCCGTGCTGCCTCTGCAGGTTTAAACCTGGGCATAACCTATACGATTGACACAGAGAAAAACAACAACCAATATTAATCCAGTTCGAATTTTTGGATAACGCCAAAAACATGTTGTGACCATTGTGTTGCATTCCCCGCGTATCCGGATGTTGCAATGGCTTTTACCCAAGCTTTTGAATCCTCGGAGCACTGATGTGTTTCAAAATAACTTCGCTTGCGTTGCATTTCACAAAACGCGATGTATGAATCTGTTACCGTAGGAAAAAACTTATAGGCAGATTTGATTCCATGGGTTTTCATTAAATCATTTGAGCCTTTGATTCCGAAGTGGTTGTTCAACAACAAGGCAACCCTGCTCTTCCCCGCTGCTGATTCGTGATAGGCAATCGACAGCATTACCGAAGATGGAATTCCATAGACATCCTCCAAACTGTCTGCGGTCATTTGGTGGCTCTCAAAATAGTTGGTTTGGGCGGTGGACGAGAAAGCTAAAACAATCATGAATGTCCCAATTTTTAACCCAAGCATTACGCTTTTCATTCGTTAAACTTTAAAAATCAGGGAGTTAAAATACATAAAAAAAACCGAACGAACGATTTATCGCTCGTTTGAATCCAGACAAGTGGTGACCCCACCCTCATTCTCGGGTATAATTTTAAAGACTTTTGCTGACTCGAATGCGACCCTTAGTGGAGAAACACTTTGGACGAGGGACCTCATTCATGGTCATTATAGCGATAGGGGGAGGAATCTTTTTCCATTAAGATGGACAGGTAGTTTTGATACCTCTGAAGGTCTATTTTTCCACTTTCTACCGCATCCATTACGGCGCACTTTGGTTCATTCAAATGCAAGCAGTTGTGAAATTTACAGAATTCCATTTCCTTTCTTATTTCAGGAAAATAATGCCCGAGGTGTGCTTTGTCCACTTCCACCAATCCAAAGGATCGAATGCCCGGGGTGTCAATTAAATATCCGCCATTGGCAAATTTATACATCTCTGCAAAGGTTGTGGTATGCTTTCCCTGCATATGAACCTTAGAAATCTCTCCCATTTTCAAATGAATAGAAGCATCCAAAGCATTGACTAACGTCGATTTTCCAACACCACTGTTCCCCCCTAACATAACTTGTTTACCATCAATTAAGCCGTGAAGGAACAAAACAGAATCGCGGTCTTTGGCTTCAATGGGAAGACAAGGATACCCTATGTTTTCATACATAACTTTCAATTGATGGAATTCCTTCCAATGTTCTTCGGAATACAAATCTGTTTTGTTAAAAAGCAAGGTCGTAGGAATGCGAAAAGATTCTGTTGAAACCAAAAATCGATCAATAAAGAGGGATTGCGTTTTAGGATTTAACAAGGTAACGACCAAAAACATTTGGTCTACGTTTGCTGCCAAAATTTGCATTTGCTTGCTAAGGTTGGTTGATTTTCTGGCCACGTAGTTCACTCGAGGTAAAATGTCCTCTATGACATAATTTCCCTCTTCATCCACTTGACTTTTTAAGGTAACACGATCACCCGCCGCTATTGGGTTTGTCAAGCTTAACCCGGACTGCCTAAGCCTTCCTCTCAACCGGGCATTCAGCACTTCCCCTTGATCCGTTTCCAACACATACCAGCTCCCAGTGGACTTTAGTACCCTTGCTTCCAATGCTATTTGATTATAATCCCGTTCTCAGGAAATTGATACGGGACCGCACATTGCGATTGTAATCTCATTTTCTTCATGCGATTCCACTTTATACGGTAGGTAGCATCACAACGTATCGTTTCGGTATTAACAATAGATATAATGGAAGCCAAGTATGTTTTTCTTTTGATATGACGCAAAATAATCTTTCGCTCTACCACTTGTGCATCCATAGTTGAAGTAGATAGGGCGGGAATATTCGCATAATGCAAGTGATGCCGGATTAACTCATGTGTAGCCTGTTGCTTGTCCACCTCACTATAAAAATTACTTAACCATTCCTTGCCTCGCGTTAAAGCCATAATCGAGTCTACTCGATTAACCTCCATATTTATTTTGTCAAGTCCCAATTGTTCTACCACATCACTACCTGCGTACATTACCGTTATGCCCCAAGCGCTCCCAACTTCCTTAATGGCATTGTTTCGCTCAAAAGTAAATGGCCGACCCGTTAAGTAATAGGTTTGAGTCAATCCAAAGCCATAAACACAAAAGGTAAATATAAAGAGAAGATACCTCATCACAATTTAATCAGTTTTGCTGTTGTCACATGCTCACTTCCGATTAAACGAACATGATAGATGCCTGCGGCCAACTGTGCTAAAGAAAACGTCAGCTGATGCTCGTTGCCTTTTACCCATATTTTTCTTACCGTTTTCCCTGCCTCATCGAGGAGCAGAATCATTTCGACATGGTCCCCTTGCCATTGAATTAACACACTTTCATTCGCAGGGTTTGGCGTAATTCCAAAGGTTAATGCATTTTCAACTACCCCCGATTGATCCACGCTAATACAATCGGAAGTGTCAGAACAACCATTAAGAGAAACAACTACTGCATACGTTCCCATAACTTCCGAGGTAGTGAAACTTTGATTCACAGCGCCAACCACCGGTTGATTCGTGTTACAATCTATCCATTGATACGTTGCACCATTCGCAACAGAGGAAAGGGTAATTCCGTTTTGAGTAATCCCATTCAATGGCAATGGATTAACAGTAATCGTTTGGTTCAACGAATTACTGCATTGCCCTGCGTCTGGCGTGAAGGTAACCGCTGTGTTACCCACTTGTTGGGTGTTTACTTGAGGATTCCAGGATCCTGTAACTCCGTTTTGAGCCGTAGTTGGTAATACAAATGCCTCGTTTTCACATAACGTGGTTGGATGCGTAAATAAGGGGTCCATTTGCGGTTGAACGGTAAGTTGGGAACTCATTGCATTCGCACATTGATTCGCTGCTGGATTAAAATTGTAGGTAAATGTGCCCGCAGCGGTAACATTCAATGCAGGCGTCCATGTTCCTGAAATTCCATTGTCTGAAGTCGTCGGCAGGCTATAGTTTGCATCATTTTGACAGGCTACAGGGATTGCGTTAAACAGAGGTGTTTGCGTTGCTCCACAGGTAATGGTGAAATTATTATTTGAAATGTCAAAAAATGTCTGTGCACCAGACATAACCATTACACGCGCCGTATTTGTAGAAACGTTTGGACATACAATTGTTTCCGTTCCGTCATTTGCAGTGGTTGAGGAGAGTACATATGGATAGGTTTGGCCACCATCCACGGAAAGTAAAATACGAACAGTTGCACAATTGATGGGTGCTACATTGGTATTCGCTATTGACCAGGTAACCGTCTGAGAACTACCTCCTACCCATGTAATGCCTGAAGCTGAAGGATAGGTAACAACAAAAGGTCCGGCAGATGCATTGGTCGTAACGGTTAAATCGATAAAATCATTACATGTCCCTACTGCATGGTTGTCTTTTACGGTTAACCTGAAATCCATCACCCTTGCCACCGAAGGCAACACCTCCCAGGTAAAGGGCCCATTGGCCGCTAGGGAAGTAAGGTTCGGAAAATAACGACTTGAATCCAAAGCAGGATTATAACTTCTGAAATTTGGACCTCCCGTGGCCGTGGCTACCGGAGGCTGCGTACTTGCCTCGTTATCCATTTGTTCCCATAAGTAAGAAAGCACATCGCCATCCACGTCCGTTGCATGAGCGGTAAGAATAAATGGAGTAGAAATTGGAACCACAATGTTACCGCTGGTTGAGTTTATTACGGGAGGTGTATTGTTTAAAGCGGTAATCACCTCACATTGATGGCCATTGCTGAGTATTTCTGCACTAATCTCACCTAGGTTATACCCATGAAAATAGTCATCGCTGTTGTTTTGAACATTTGGTGCGCATATACCCGCGTAACCCATAATGGTACTTGCGCTTCCCGGCTCTCTGCGTGCAGCCGCAACGCTGTTACAATTGTTGTTTTGTGTATGATTACCTCCAAACTGATGCCCCATTTCGTGGGCTACATAGTCAATGTCAAAAGGATCTCCAATGGGGGCGCCGCTACCGGTTACCCCTCGTGCTTTTTGTCCACCCGCACATACCACCCCTAATCCTGCAAGGCCGCCACTGTTCGTGCCAAAAACATGTCCAATGTCATAGTTGGCACTGCCAATAAGATTATCCACATTCGTTTGGTTTTGATTAATCATTGTCCCTGGGGTCCCGTTGGTATAAGGGTCTGTGGCTGCCGTTGTGTAGATCAGTGAATTGTTGTTGGGAATAATGACCATCGTAATGGCCATGTCTTTTTCATAGACCCCATTTACCCTATTCATGGTAACTACCTGAGCCGCCGCTGCTTGGGCAACACTTCCCCCATGGAAGATGGTGTATTCAGCGGTTGCGGACAAGGCCAAACGATAGGTTCTAAGTTCGCAGGAGCCAAACATGGATTTGTTATTGACAGCCGGTTTTGTTTCCTCTAAATTTTCAACGGCACAAGACACCGACTTGCTTGTAATAAAATCACATTTACGATAAACAATGTAATATTCGTCATTGCCGTCAAACATTGGGTCTATAAACAATGTCGATTGACCAGGAATAAAAATCATTGCATGCAGGCCACTGGGAGTAACGTCCCACTTGCCAAAGGCCCCTGAACCATCAGAAGCATACGCATCAAGCGTAATCAACTCTGGGAATTTTGCATTATATGCGGGATGCATGGTTTGGTTTCTTTTCGCCGTGAAACGATGCATGGTGCCATCAGAAAATGGAAAATCTAAGGAAGCAATAAAACCATTTAACATTCCCTCTCTATACGTTACCCCTTCAAGCGCAGTGCGCATAGAATCAATGTTTAAGCGAAAAACCTGAAAAGAAGTTGCTTGAATGCGTGGTTCGCCAAACGCAGCTAAATCTTGCCTTGAAACATCAATCCAGTTGTGTTTAATTTCCTTTTGTTGCTGTGCCCACAATGGTAAAATGATTACAAGAAAAAGTGCGCTAAAAATAGCCTTTGGGTAGTGGTTTTTCATCTTTAGATATTTTTGACAAAAATACAAAATGGCCGTAAACTAAATAGAACTTATTACCTTTGAAAAAAACAAGACTATGAGAATTTTTATTTTTCTACTTTTTACCACGTTCATTTCCGTACAACTCGGTTATGGTCAAACCCTTCGAGATTTCAAAAAGAAAAACGATTCGAATGCCAAAGAACGCACTGCCATGTTAGACTTACTTCGTGTAGATATTAAAAATGACATAGAACAGGACGTTGTGTTTGTGGTGAACCACTTCAAAGTGTATGGGAGTTATGCTTGGATGGAAGGAACCGTGCAACGTAAGGATGGAAAAGGAATCGTATTTCCAGACGAAGGGTATGACTGTTGTCGTGTGGAAGCATTGTTTAAAAAAGTAAATGGTGTTTGGGTGCTCAAGGCCAATGGCGCATTTTCAACCGATGTTTGGTATACGTGTATTGTTTCTTCGTATCCGCAAGCCAACCGTCAAATTTTTTCGGCAAACATTCTTTCCCTTCAAGAAAATTGTGGTAATTAATGCTTCCCCTCATCTTGCTTTTATCTTTTTATCTTAATTCGGGAGGCGCTCCATGGACCACTGCCTATTCTGATTATGTAAAAGAGCTAAAAGAAAACAACCTGGTTTTCCGGTCAGGGAAGTCAATGATTTATGATGACCACAAAGTAAAAAGTACGCAAGAACTTCTCGATTCACCCGATATTGAAGACCAACTTCATTATAATTACAATCAAGGAGACGCCAAAAACAACACGGATGCGGGCAGGATACGCAATGACGCTTTTTTCAAAGAAATTTATGGTAAAACAACCCAGGAAGTAAAAGCCAACCTGACCACGGTGACTTGGTGTCCGAAATTGGTGAATAAAAAAATTCAATTTTCCAAAATCAACGGTGCAAACCTTGCTTTAGAAAAAGTTTCCAACGAACTGGACCAACACTCCGAATGGAAAAAATACCTAACAAACATTGGCGGGACTTTTAATTGGCGATTCATAAGTGGTACCACCCGCTTGAGTTCGCATTCTTTTGGGATTACGATTGACATCAACACCGCATATTCCAATTATTGGCAGTGGGATTGCGGATGCAAGAATGAAGATGCCGTGCTCGGATATAAAAACAAAATACCCATGGGAATTGTAGCTATTTTTGAAAAACATGGATTTATATGGGGAGGTCGATGGAAACATTACGACACCATGCATTTTGAATACCGACCTGAATTCTTCGTGCCGTGAAAACATATGGCTTAATTGGCAAATCGCTAGGGCATAGTTTTTCTCCTGGTTTTTTCAAATCCTTTTTTGAGGAACACGGAATCGAAGCCCAGTATAAGTTGATTGAACTTGATAGCATTGAACGCGTTAAACCCATACTTGATGGTGCCTACTATGGATTAAACGTTACCATTCCTTATAAAGAAGAAATCATTCCCTTTCTGGATGAATTGAGTCCAGAAGCAAAGGCGATTGGGGCCGTAAACGCCATCGTGTTCAGCGAGGGGAAATCCATTGGATTTAACACCGATGCCTTCGGATTCCAACAATCCATCAAACCTTTTTTAAGCTTTGAACATGAACGCGCACTCATTCTCGGAACAGGCGGAAGTTCCAAAGCGGTGGCTTATGTGTTAAGAAACTTAGGAATTCAAGTGAATTTTCTTAGCCGAAACGAACCTGAAGGTCAACAATTTTCATACGAGCAAGTCAATGAAGCCATGCTGAGCGCCTGTAAACTGATTGTTAACTGTACTCCCGTGGGGATGTTTCCCGCCATGAATGCTTGTCCTTTACCCAGCTTGCAAGGCATTGGATCTAGTCATTTAGTAGTAGATTTAATTTACAACCCAGAAGAAACGCTTCTATTGAAGGAAGCAAAATCACGCGGCGCAGCAACCCTCAATGGACTTCCGATGCTTAAAGCGCAAGCGTTGAAAAGTTGGGAATTATGGAATCAGTTCGACTGATCTAGTTTCCTCACCATCGTTAGAATCGTGGCTAGAGCAACGGTTTCTCCCGTCTCATCATACACATCCACTAGGAACTTTACAATTCCTTTGGCTATATCCTCTTCGGATCGTTTCTCCTGATCTATTTTCTCTTTTACCGTAAATCGTACACCCAAAGTTGCCCCAGGATAAACAGGCTTCGTAAATCGTGCCTCATCCAACCCATAATTCAATAAGACCGGCCCCTTTTTCGGATCGACAAATAATCCTGCAGCTTTGGAAAGCACAAAATATCCATGCGCTACACGGCGTTCAAAGATGGTTCCTTCCAGGGAAGTGGCATCCATGTGCGCATAAAAATTATCCCCAGAAACATTAGCGAAATTCACAATGTCTGCATCGGTAACGGTGTGTTTATGCGTAAATACCGTTTCGCCAATCACTAATTCTTCAAAGTGCTTTCTAAACACATGTGGATTCGCTTCCGGCATGTCGGCTCCCACCTGAAATTGCTGGGTGATTTTTGTAATGGTTGATGGATGTCCTTGTATTGCTGTACGTTGAAGATAATGTAACACCCCTCGTTTACCTCCCATTTCTTCACCACCTCCGGCACGTCCTGGTCCACCGTGGGTAAGCAAAGGCATTGGAGAACCATGTCCAGTACTTTCCTTTGCACAGCGCTCATTGAGCACTAATACTCGTCCATGCATGCTTCCTGCGCCAAGCACATAGTCCATGGCTTCTTGATCGTCTGGTGTAACGATGGAAGAAACCAAAGAGCCTTTACCCATACGTGCTAAGGAAATGGCATCCTCCAAGGACTTATAGGGCATTAAGGTGGAAACGGGTCCAAAACACTCGATGTCATGCACATCCGTTTGTTGAAATGGATGGTTATTTCTAAATAAAATCGGAGAGAAAAATGCACCGTGTTTTGCGTCAGCACCGTGTACCTGAACCTCATCCAAGGAACCAAACACCATTTCTTGTGATTTAGCCAAAAGGGTTGCGTTTTCACGAACGCG
>CAMCWF010000025.1 GCA_945882095.1 Chryseobacterium gleum | reverse complement strand
TTTCCTGAAACATTCACATTCATATTAACATTCTGCGCGTTTGGATCTACCACCGTGCCATTCATGTTCATGTTCACATTCATGTTGATGTTCTCCCCATTAACTGGATCTGTAACCGAAATATTCACGTTTCCATTACCGTTGCCATTGTTGGTAGGATTTGTCTGTACGGGCTCAGGGGTCGTTGCATTGAACTGTATGCCTACACTCCCATTTCCATTCCCATTTCCATTCCCATTGGAAGCATTACCCCCAACCGGAGATGTTTCAGTTGCTATTGTTTGTGTGGTGGTCGTAGTGGTTGTGGTTACGGCATCAGAAAAAACCGCCGTATTATCCGGTCGATACGTCACCCCTCCTTGGGCTGTTCCTTGCGTGGGTACCATGCTCACCATTTGGAGTTTTCCTATGCCTTTTTTAAAAATCACTTTGGTGGTAATGTCTTGTGCGCTTTCCAGAAAGAAATTCTTATCGATGTCTTTGGTTTTATTGTCTTCAAAAATCAACTTAACAGAATACCCACCATTCTTGATGCCGCTAACGACAACGTTGGTTTGTGCAAGCGAATTCTGTTTAATTCCATTCAAAATCAAATAGAACTTTTGTCCTCCGTTGTTAAAAACAGTTAGGTTACTTTGGGCATAAACAAACAGGGAAGTTAGCATTCCCCCGATTAATAGCATTGTTCTCATGGTTCGAAAAATTTGGTGCTTAAAATTTGCTGGTTAAAATTACCATTTATTTGAATCACCTCCATCCCTTCGGGCAAATCACTCACAGAAATTCCTTCCATTGGAAAGATTCCTTTAAGTAATTTTTGTTCTTGTATGTTTACCATTTTATACCCAACGTTTTCAAATCCGTTAACCATTAAGGTAATTTGAACATGATTTGAAAAATACGCAATCCCAGTTTTTCCAGCTGAATGCATCCAAAGTATGCTTCTAAAGCCTGTAACTCCAAAAGGATAAAACCCTTGAAAAACGACTTTCACTCCCCGCTTGAATCCCCAAGGTTTGATCCGCAGGAATAACAATGCTACCGGTAACCAGATACGGAACGTTTGGGAGGATCCATGTACCCTAAACGTTTCCACTCAAATTCGTTTGTGCGTGTAGAAAAACACTGAGAATCCAAGACAACAGCAGAATGGCAAAACGCATAATGTTAGTTTAATCCGATTAAGGTAAATTATTTCTATAAGATTTCTAATTTCGTAGCATGCGATACGTGATTGTAGATGTTGAAACCACCGGTGGAAGTCCAAAACACTCCAAGATTACCGAGATTGCGATGTATAAGTACGACGGAGAAAAGATCATTGATGAATTCGTTACCCTTCTCAATCCAGAGCAATCCATTCCCGAATTTATCGTAAGGCTTACAGGAATCACAGATAAGATGGTTGAGACCGCACCTAAGTTTTACGAAGTTGCGAAACCGATTTTAGCGTTTTTCGAAGGTTGTACGTTTGTCGCACACAACGTTTCTTTTGACTATGGAATGTTGCGAAATGAATTTCGCGCTTTGGGATACGACTTTCGACTCCCCCATTTGTGCACCGTTCGTGCCACGCGCATCGTGCTGCCAGGCTACCCATCCTACAGCTTGGGGAAAATCACACAATCCTTAGGCATCGAAATTCAAGGACGGCACCGTGCAGGTGGCGATGCATTGGCTACCGCAAAATTGTTTGACATCATCTATCACAAGGACCCGAATAACCTTCAGAATTTCATCCAAAAGGAAGTCAACCCACAGAAGATCCACCCTAATTTATCCATCGAAATCATTGATGAATTGCCAAACAAGGCAGGAATTTATAAGTTTTTCAATGAATTTAACCAACTGATTTACATTGGAAAAAGCAAAACCATCAAAAAACGCGTGGAGCAACACCTTCGAAACGTACTCACTCCAAAAGGCACGATGATGATCCAAGAAATTGCACATGTGGAATATGAACTTACGGGATCCGAGTTGATTGCCATGTTGCTGGAAAGCGAATTGATCAAACTTTACAAGCCAAAATTCAACCGTCAACTCAGAAAAACCATTTTTACCTACGGTCTGTTTGACGAACCCGATGAACAAGGTTACCTTGCCCTGAAACTCGGACTTACCTCAAAAAATACCTCGAATCCGATTACCTATTTCAATTCCAGAAAGGAAGCCCACGAATTCATTCGCAACAAAGGGGATCAATTTGGATTGTGTCAAAAAATAAATGGAGTCTACCCCACTTCTGATGCTTGTTTCAAGCATTCAATCCAAGAATGCGAAGGCGCTTGCATCGGTGCTGAAGACGCTGAATCCTACAATCAAAAAGTGAATCAATTGATTCAATCCATGCATTTTTCAGATGCTTCCTTTTACATCTTGGACAAAGGCCGAACGAAGATTGAAAAAAGCATTGTTTGGATTGAAAACGGCGTGTACCAAGGCCATGGCTATGCCCCTCACCACTTCCACGGTTCTCAAGTGCAGCAATGGAAAAGATTTATTGACAAAAAGGAAGAAAACAGGGACATCAAATCCATTGTCAACCTGTACCTTCGCAAGGGCGAAGGCTTCAAAATAATAGACTTATGACGGGCACACTAACATTTTTGGGAACTGGTACCTCGCAAGGTGTTCCTTTATTGGCTTGTCAGTGTAAGGTTTGTCTATCCACCGACCCAAAAGACAAGCGGCTTCGTACCAGCGCGCTTATTGCCATTGGGAATCGCAATGTCTGTATAGATTCAGGTCCAGATTTCAGGATGCAAATGCTTCGGGAAGGGATTGCTGATTTGGACGCTATTTTATTCACCCATGCGCACCGCGACCACATTTCTGGCCTGGATGATGTTCGGGCGTATAACTACAAACACGACCGCGCCATGCCCATCTACGCAGAGGCGGAAGTCATTCATGCCATTAAAACAAATTTCAGCTACATCTTCGAAAGCGACTACCCAGGGATTCCAAAATTGGACATCCGGGAAATTACCGATACGCCTTTTGAAATTTTCGGCATTCCGTTTCAACCCATTCCTGTCATGCATTATCAAATGCTTGTGTTTGGCTATCGCATGGGTAACTTGGCCTATATTACCGATGCGAAATCGGTTCCTTTTGCCTCCAAAAAAAGACTGGAAGGATTGGACATACTAATTATCAACTGCCTACATGAACCGTCGCACCTTTCGCATTTCAACCTCGAAGAAGCATTGGCTTTTATCGAAGAAATCAAACCCAAAAGGACCTACCTCACACACATGTCACATTTGTTTGGGAAACACCAAGACATCCTTGCGAAACTACCTGCAAATGTATTCCCTGCCTACGACGGACTTCAAATCAACTTTGAACTTTAATAATAAGCCAGATTGAAATTCGATATATTTAGTAGTTTTGTTGGGTATGAGACCCCAAAACATTAATGTTCGTAAACTCATTGGTGATAAGAATCCCAAGCTGTTAAAAAGACTCCCAGGGTTTGTGTTAAAATACCTTGAGCGCATTCTTCACCAAGATGAAATCAATGATTTTCTGGAAAGAAAAGGACACCTAAAAAACCAAGCCTTTTGTGAGGCGGTCGTTGAATACCTCGAAATTGACGTCAAATTCCAGGGCATGGAAAAAATTCCCAAGGAAGGTCCAGTTATCATTGTAATGAACCACCCGTTGGGAGGCGTTGACGGGGTTGCTTTCATCGCAGCACTAAAAGAACACCGAACGGATTTGGTGTTTTTAGTGAACGACCTCTTGTTGAATGTTACGCCTTGTAAAGATTTATTTGTGGGTGTGAATAAGCATGGAAAAAACGAGAGCAGTGTGCGCATGAGTATTTCTGAAATGTTTCATTCCGACAAAGCCATCTGCATCTTTCCCTTTGGGATGGTGAGCAGGGTTCAAAATGGAAAGGTCGTTGATTTGGAATGGAAACGAACGTTTGTAACCTATTCAAGAACCACCGGACATCCTGTGATCCCGATCCACATTGAAGGAAGACTTTCGCCTTTTTTCTATCGCTTGTTTAAGTTTAGAACGTTTTTTGGCATCAAAATGAACCTAGAAATGTTGTACCTAGCAGACGAGCTTTACAAACAACGCGGCAATGCCATTTCCTTTACCGTAGGAGATCCAATCTATGTTTCTAAGTTGACAAACGGTCAAACAGAACATGAAAAAGCGCAAGAAATTAAAGAAATCCTGTACCAAATTCCAATGCAATCATGAAAGAAATCATTTCAGCCATTCCCAAGGATGTGCTCAAATCAGAACTGCAAGCAGTCGGTATGATCCGTACTACGCGCAAAGGAGAAAATGAAATTTACATCGTAAACATCCTCAATGCACCCAACGTCATTCAAGAAATTGGTCGCCTGCGGGAAATCACCTTTAGGGCTTCAGGCGGAGGAACGGGAGAGGAAGTCGATTTAGATGACTTTGATTTAGGCACACATTTTTATGAGCAACTCATCGTTTGGTCACCCGAAGATGAGGAAATCATTGGCGGATACCGTTATGTGAAGTGCTTGAAATCCATGGATGAAAAGGGACAGATTCACCTATCTACCGCGCATTATTTCGATTTTTCGGATCAATTCATAACGGATTACCTACCCTACACCATTGAATTGGGAAGAAGTTGGGTACAACCAAATTTTCAACCTTCCATCAATCCAAGAAAAGGATTGTTTGCCTTGGATAACATTTGGGATGGCTTAGGGGTATTGGTTCGAGAAAACCCAGAAATCAAGTATTTCTTTGGGAAAGTTACGATGTATCCAAATTACAATACCGAAAGCAGGGATTTCCTATTGCATTTTATGCACACCTATTTTCCGGACAAGGAACAATTGATGACCCCCAAACACCCTTTGGTGCAAAACTATGACAGGAAATACGTCGATGCCCAATTGGCAGGTTTGGATTTCAAGGATGGTTTTAAGGTTTTAAATGGTCATGTTCGTGAAAACGGAGAATTTATCCCACCCTTGGTGAACATTTACATGAACCTCTCTCCTACCATGAAAACCTTTGGTACTGCAGTAAACCCCGAGTTTGGCGGCGTTGAAGAAACGGGAATCTTGGTAATCATCGACGACATTTTTGAAGAAAAAAAGGAACGGCACATGGCGTATTGAGCCCTCACCTCAACCAATCGTATTTTAACAGCAACTCGTCGAGGTTGGTGATGCCTGATTTTTTTAAAATCCGTTGTTTCAATCTTCCGATGGTCACATCCACATGGGCAACGTTTAACAACCTGGAAATGCTGGCAGAAGAACGCCCATAATAATACTTCATTTTCAAAATCAAGGCATCACGCTTGTTTAGATGTAACAAGAGGTCCGACATGGCATCATAATAATTGGGTTCGCCTGTGGGTTTATCCGTCGCGTAGGAATCATCTGAAAAAATACTGCGAATAAAGGTTGTCTTTTCTTCGGTAACGAAATGAATTGCCCTTTTTTTGTGCTTTTTTCGCAACATTGAAATGCAGAAATTGGAGACGACTGTTTTCAGCCAAGCCTTGGTACTGAACAAATCAATTTCATCAGAGTACTTTGCCTTTAATATGCCGTACAGGTGAATGCAAAATTCTTGGTAGACGTCGTTTACTTCATCGCCCTCGAATTTCAAGCGAATTTGTTGGATAAAAAACCCTTGGTAACGGTTTAATATTTCGGTAAAAAGTACATCAATGATTCGCTTTTCGTTCATGGCTTAAAGATTTTGTTCGCACGCAGCCCACACAAATATTCAACATCGATGTTGGGAATTTCGCGGTGGGTGAGCCCGTATACAAGCGCTTCATGATTGGGTTCAAATGCATCGAAAAATGGCTTTGGATTTCTCGCCAGGTAGGTCGGAATTTCCGTTTTTTTCAATTCCAAAATAAGGGCAGAGAGTTCTTTTCGCATATCCAAGGCCGACATCCCTACGGGATAAATGAAAACACAACCCTCTAACAACGACAGCGACATGAGCGCACGCAACGTGGCGTTAACAAACAATTCAGAGGGATCGCCAAAAACCACAAAACCTTCGTTTTGCAAAGATGCCTTCAGCATCGATTTTATTGCGGCTTGCAAGGTGGGAATTTCATAGGCATCCGTAAATGTTACTTGCAGGGTATCAAACCGCAAAGAAGCATCTTTCTTCGCTAAGATGGAGGCCATAACAAAGGTGAGGGAATGGGCATTCGCAATTCGTTTTCCTTCGCTAAGTATTTCCGCATGCTGGCCAACAAAGAGGATGTTCATGGTATCAGTGTTTAATTGAAAAGTAAGTAAAAATAACAAGTCAATGATGTAAATTATACAATTTTACTGTTATTTTGCCGTTGACCAGCGCCGAATGAAAAAAACAGCAATCCTTTTCTTTTACCTCGTTTTTTTACTGCAGCTTTATGCGCAACAGGGAGGAAACAACGTATTTGCTTTTTTAAATTTACCTACCGGGGCTCGTTCGGCTGCCTTGGGGGGACATTCTTCAGCAACGGCAGACCAAACCCTAGACTTCGCCATCGCAAATCCATCCTTGGCAAATGAACAAATGGTTGGGCATTTTTCCCTTCAACAATCCTTGCTTCCAGCGGGGATTACCTATGGAAACCTTGCCACAGCCTTGCCTTTAAAAAAGGGGGTGCTGCTTCCTTACATTCGTTACGTCTCCTATGGAAAATTTCAGGGGTATGATGCGGTGGGAAATGCAACCCAGACTTTTTCGGCTTTTGATTTCAACGCGGGTGCCTCCTATTCCCTTAAGTTAAATCCAGTATTCAATATGGGTGTGGGAGCCAGCATCATTGGTTCCTACCTCGAAACCTATTCGGCCTACGGTGTATGTGGGAGTTTTGGCATTCAGTACCATCATCCCAATGATTTGTTTCAGGCGACTTTGTTCGCCAAAAATATAGGGGTTCAATTAAAAGGCTACACCAGCGGAAACCTTTGGAATCCATTACCCTTGGAAATTCAAGGAAGTGCGAGTATTAAACTCAAACATGCGCCCTTTCGCTTCACCTTGATTGCACAACACCTTAACCAATGGAAAATTGGCTATTATGACCCACGTATTTTACCCACGGTTGATCCATTGACCGGAGACACCATTGCAGCGCCCTCAGTGGGATTTGGAGAGCAATTGGCAAGGCATTTAGCGTTTCAAGCAGAATTGATTACGAAAGGCGTCTTTCAGTTGCGCATGGGTTTCGATTTTCAAAGGCGACAAGAATTAAAATTGTCATCAAAACCGGGTTTATCAGGATTTTCGATGGGCTTGGGATTGAATTTTAGGAAATTCAGAATCGACTACGGGTTTATGATCTATTCGAAAGCAGGAATGAGCAATTCGTTGGGGATCAGCAGTCAACTGATGAATGGGAAGAAAAAACCCTAAACGTTCCCTTCGGAAAGAAACTGCTCTTTGGATACCCCTTTCAACAGACCCAACACTTCTTCCAAATTTACCATAAGACCAGCCTCAGAGGGATGAAAACCTGGGCGATTTGAAAGAATGACATGGAATCGGGTCATGGATTCATCCACCCACATTCTTCGTTCGAAACAAGAAGCAATACCAATAGCGATAGCGAGGTTTCTTCCGGTCATTTTTCCCAGCGCAAGATCTTCCGGGTCTGTAACATCCATTACTGCGAGTCTCATTCCGACGCGGTGCAGCAAATCCTTTTTTTCAGAGGCTGTGAAAGTCCCAAAGGACGGCATCATTCGAAGGATCTCAAATTGGTCGTTTTGATTGAGTACAATGCGTTGAACGGGTTTATTGCGAAGGCGTAACCTATGCAACCAAAACCGAATCAATACAGCTAAGATGACAGAGGTAAGAATACCGATGCATTTGGCAATAAGGACGAGGTCAAGAAGAATGAAAACAGGGATAGCGATCAGTGCTGAAAAGAAAAAAATCAACCAAGGGGCAAAACGAAAAGATAATTTCGAATTCACAACGGCATTATTTTTTTTCAGAAATCCATTTATCATTGAACATTTCACCGCGGATGATAACGGTTTTCGTTCGGGTATAATCCTCTGCAGCGATTATCATTTGTTCTCTAGTATCTCTTCGAATCAGTATGGATGCAGTTCCTGGCGTTTTTATTTCTATATAAAAACCATTTCTCAAACGAGCTGGTTTTGTTGGTGGTCTTCCCATTAAATCTAAAATTAGTTTCTAAATGTAAACATATCAAACTACTTATGGTTTGCTTTTGTGAAATTTTATGAATTGGTATCCCAATATTTCTGCTTGGTTAATGCTTGAAAAACCCTAATTTTGCGCATGATTTCGCTGGAAAAAGTTGGTTATTTTTTGCCCCAAGGCTATCTTTTTTCAGAGGTAAGTCTTCAAATCAATAAAGGCGACAAAGTCGGATTGGTTGGGAAAAACGGGGCGGGAAAATCCACCTTGATGCGACTCCTCACCCATCAAATCAGTCCTTCCGAAGGACAAATACACGTTCCCAAGGGTGTCAGGATAGGCTTCCTAACGCAGGACATTAAAATCGAGACAACCTATACTGTTTTTGAATATTTGGATACCTCCAATGAGATTTTATTCAAGCTAAAAACACGTTTGGAGGAAATCAATGAATTGTTGATCACGCGAACCGATTATGAAACGCAAAGCTACCTTGATTTACTTGACGAATTATCAGATTGCAACGAAGCCTTTCAAGTTCATGATGGCTACAACTGGGAGGAGAAAATCATGTCTACCTTAGAAGGATTGGGCTTTTCCAAAGAGGAGATACACCGTCCCCTCTCGACCTTTTCGGGTGGTTGGAAAATGCGTGCTGAATTGGCAAAAATCCTCGTGAACGAACCGGACATCTTGCTCTTAGATGAGCCTACCAATCACCTGGATATTATTTCGATAGCATGGTTGGAGTCCTATCTCCAAAAATTCGCAGGTGCGGTGGTTCTTATTTCGCATGATCGCTTGTTTCTGGATAACATCACCAAAAGAACCTTGGATATTTCGATGGGGAGAATCATGGATTACCCTTTTGGATTTAGTAAATACAAACTGCGTCGCGTCGAAGAAATGGAGCGCTTGGAGCAAGCGAAGAAACAGCAGGACAAAGACATTAAGCAAGCGGAAATACTGATTGAAAAGTTCCGGGCAAAACAATCAAAGGCTGCTTTCGCCCAATCGTTGATTAAAAAACTCGATAAGACCGAACGCATTGAAATTGAACGTGACGACTACAGCGGGATGCGCGTGCGTTTCCCTTTGAGTGTTCAACCGGGTAAATGGGTATTGAATTTAGAAAATGTCACCAAATCGTATGACAAGAAATTGTTCGAAGACATCTCTATTTCCGTAGGAAAAGGCGAGAAAATCGCATTGTTAGGTCCGAATGGTGTCGGAAAGTCCACGCTGCTCAAGGTTATTTTAAAGCAGATTGAATTTACAGGTTCCGTTGAATATGGACACAATGTCTCCATTGGCTATTTTGCACAGGACCAAGCAGAAAAATTAGATAAGGATTTGAGTATTTTTGATACCGTTGACAATGTCGCAGTGGGCGAAATACGTAAAAGCATCCGAAGTTTGTTGGGATCCTTTTTGTTTACGGGGGACGACATCCATAAAAAAGTGGGCGTATTGTCCGGTGGAGAAAGAACGCGATTGGCGCTTTGTCAAATGTTGTTAAGTCCATCCAACTTTTTAATTCTCGATGAGCCAACCAATCACTTGGACATCCCTTCCAAAGAGTTGTTGAAAAACGCACTGATTCACTATGAAGGGGCCTTTTTGATTGTATCGCATGACCGGGAATTTTTATCGGGATTAACCAATCGCATTTGGGACATCGAAAACAGGAACTTGAAAATTCACCATTTTGAATTGGATGAATACCTGAAGTACAAAACCCAATCCTCAAATCCCCAAAAAGCAGAGAAAAAAGTGGAAGTTAAAATCAAACCAGAACCGGTTGAAATCAAGAAACCAGAGAACCGTGAAAACACCAAAAAACTTCAAAAGACCGAAAAGCAGATTGAAGAAACGGAAACCAAGATTGCTACCCTCGAAAGCCAATTAGCGGACATAAACTACAACGACCCAAGCTACCATGCCTTGTTGAATGAATATAACACGCTTAAAGCGAATCTTGACGGATTAATGGAAGCGTGGGAAGCACTGGCCGAATAGGGAGAAAATTTAATTTCTACTTTTTTCGATATATCGTTCTATTCCTTCCCTTCAATAAACCTAAGTACCTTTTTTCCATGGCGGTGGTGAACGGCATATGCGGTTACATCAAAGGCAAAAAGAAAGGACCCTTGAAGGATTAATCCGTTTCCAAAACCGTTTAATTGGTCAGCTTTGGCTTGATTATTTAGCGCCATATTGCGCAATAAAAACCCAGCGGTCATATAGGCGATATCCAAACCTGAATTAAATAAGAAGATCCGCTCTGTTTTCTTCTGTACGGAAAGGGTTTGAGACAAGCTTAGCACTCGTTTTGTATTGTGGGCGCGCAAATAACCAGGGATTGCCAGCCCTAAATTCACCGTATTCCACATGACATTCATTTGATGAAAGGCTTTAAGATCGGGTTGTTGAGCCGTGGCCCAACCTACGGTTCCTGCGGTAATGTTTGCACCTGCCCATGTACCTAAGCATAGCATCAATCCTTGATCCCGTTTTAGACGTGCTTGATTAAAGGCATTTAGGTCCTGCGCTTGCGCAAGGAACGAGGCAAGGAACAATGTAAAAAAGAGGCGTTTCATAAAACTTAAACAAGGAATGGCCAATTTAGTTGGTTGAATAAGCCAAGTAAATGTAGAACCAACACAATCACTATGCAATCAACCATGAGATTAACCGTATCTTCTGGCTTTACGTCGCTTCGCTTTACGCATTCTCCGTATGTCCTTTTTCATTTTCTTGCGCATCGGTTTGCTTTGGTGCTTGAGATGCATTTTATAAGCCCTCTCTACGCCTTTTCGCTTCTTTTTTTGTTCCTTGTCGTATTTTTTCCATGCGGTACTTCGCATGTTGTTTTCCTTTTTTTGTTGTGATTTTGCGGTATTGCATCCCATGTACAAGATGGAAAGCAGTAGGTAGAAGATCAGAATGCTGTGCTTAGGTATGGGCATATTTTCTACATTTGCAATATGTTTCAACGCTTGCTTTTTTTAATGGTTACCACTGTCCTCCTTTTCGGATGTCGCAAAAACAACCAAAACCCCGTACCGAACATCCCTTTAGACATTACCATCGACATCAATTTGCCAAGTTACATTGATCTTCAAGGGGTGGGTAGCTATGCTTACGTGAATGGAGGCTCCCGAGGCATCATCGTTTATCGAAAATCATTGGGCGAATTTGTCGCCTTCGACCGGCATTCCCCTGCGGATCCCAATGGGACCTGCCCACTCCCACTCTACCCAGACAATGCGAATTTTTTACAATTGAAGGATTCATGCAACAACGCTTCCTTTTCATTGTACGATGGCGCTCCCATTAGCAATTCAGAATTTGGATTGAGGCAATACGCAACCCAATTCAACGGTACTAATCTTTTAAGAATTTACAACTAGGATGAACGAAATCAAAGTTACCATCATCGACAGGGAAGGGGTTTCACACGAACTCACGGGCCCTACAGACATGAACATGAACATCATGGAACTGTGCAAGGCCTATGACCTTCCTGTATTGGGCGAATGTGGTGGCATGGCGATGTGCGCAACTTGTCAATGTTACCTTGAATCAGATACCGACTTAACCCCTCAGGGAGATGCTGAGTTAGACATGCTTGACCAAGCATTTTATGTAAAACCAAACAGCAGGTTAGGATGTCAAATCCAACTGGAAGATTCGATTGACGGTATTGTGCTTCGATTGGCACCAGAAGATTTGTAAATCACCCTTTTTTCGGGAGAAGACAAACCGGTATAGGTAGCATTTTATGCCTGTTTACACTGTTAAATTTGCGAAAAATAGCCAGTACTTCCTTTTCACGTTGGTTTAAAACGGATTCATCGCCAACGAAATCCATCGCCCATTCCAACTCTGGATAGCTTGCCCCCAACTGTGCTTCATCTGTACGATCTTCTCCCCACAGGCCATCGGTTGGTTTTGCATCAATGATGTCTTGTGATACGCCCAAGGTCTTTGCCAAGGACCATACCTGGGATTTGGTCAAATCGGCAATGGGACTTAAATCTACCCCACCATCTCCATATTTTGTAAAGAAACCTACCCCAAAATCTTCCACCTTGTTGCCCGTACCTACGACCAGCGATTGGTTCGCTTGGGCAAAGGCATAGAGGGTGGTCATCCGTAATCGTGCCCGTGTATTGGCCATTACCAATTCATTCACAGCGACATTCTCGGGTAAATTCTTCTGAAAACAAAGAAAAGGTTCTGTCAAATCGCACGCTACAACCTCAACATTTGAAAAGCGCGCTTTCAGGGTTTCACAATGGTTATGGGCCCGGGAAAGTTGGTCCTTTTGTTGAAGAATGGGCATGCTGACGAGAAGGGTCTTTTTGTTGGTCATGGCACAGAGGATCGACGTAACTGCAGAATCCACGCCTCCTGAAATCCCAATTACAAAACCTTTTTGATTCGCCTTTTCGCAATACGAATGAAGCCAATCAACAATAAATGCTGCTTCTTGTTCCAATTAGAATAAAATAGAAACTTTAAGTATCAATTGATTCTGTTTTGCACGTGGGTAAAAATAGGTCCCATCTGCTTCATACAACGTAAAGTTATCCCCAATTGCCCTAAAATGCAAAGGTGTCAAACCATAGTAGAATCCAAGTTCTGGAACCAGGGAAGTGGAACCAATAAAATTCCATTCTGCACCCGCTGAAAAACCTACTGAGCCCCTATAAAAAAAGTTCTCACCAAAAGACTTCATGTTGGTGTTTTCTTTGGCTGTATTCACTTGAACAGCTCCTACTTGGGTCACATCAAACCCGTTATCTGTGATTTTTTGTGATACCACAAAACTGTTTCGTAATCCAAATTTCCCGAAATATTTCCAATCACCAATTGCATCGGTACGAAACAGCATCATCAATGGAATGGACACAGAAACGTTGCTCATTTTTCGGTCTCTTAATAAAAATTCAGTTCCACCTACTTGTCCTTTGTTAAAAATTTGCGTGTCATCATAACGATAGAATACAGAATCTGATGAAAAAGCATAATTCAATTTGGTAAAATCAAATTCAAAACCTGTAGCCAATCCCAAATTGGGAGCACTTTTAAAACTTGTATGAATAACCATTCCAATGGAAAGATCATGGTTAAAGCTTTCTTTTTCCATGTGATTGTCTAACACATTCACCATATTGATTCCAAAATTCCCGGTCATGCCTGCTTGCATGGTTCTTTTTTCAGTTGCTTGTGCTGAAACGGTGAGGGTTGTGCTTACGGCAAGGATAAGGGCAAGACAAAAAGAATATACTTTTTTCATAAGGTGTATTATTGTATTAATTTTGAGAAATAAAAATAATACTAATCCATGGATTTTTGGAGATATGCTTTCATTTTTCTTTCATGCCTTGTCTTCTTACCTTCCTGTGATTCGAATTCGTATGATGTCGATGTCTCCGATGTTCAATTAGGCCTTACATTTTACAACACAGATTCACTGTTGTCGCATGCTCGCCCCGGTGAATATGTTAAAACAAGGAATGTGTTAATGCAGCAGGACCAAGAAATCACCCGATACCTTTTCGGCTATTGTTATGGCATTCGTTTGAAACCGGATGGGCAGTTTCAACAAGAAGTTCAATCCTATTATTCCAATGCATATATCAAGAAACTGGAGAAGGAAATCGCAACGAAATTCAAAGGTGAAAAAAGAAAAGAAGCGGGGTTAAAAACTGCCTTTTTACATCTAAAATATCATTTTCCAAAAGGAAAGTTTCCTTCAAAAATCCATTTTGTAAATTCCCGCTTTACGGCATCGGTCTTTTGTACAGAAACCTCCGTTGCCATTGGGTTGGAACGATACCTTGGGGCAAAAAATCCTTGCATCAAGGAATTGCCAAACCAACCCTTTTACAGCTGGATTAAGGAAGGAATGGAAGCGGACTATTTACAGCGCGATGTTGTCTTGGGTTGGTTATCTACGCATTACATAGCGGAAACCAACGAGAATTTTGCCAGTGAAATGATAAGATGGGGCAAATTGCTTTTTATTACCAAGGCATGTCTACCGGACCACCCCGAGCATAGTTTGTTTCGGTATTCCCAAAAAGACCACCAGTATGCAATTACGCACGAACGTGCTTTGTGGCAGTTTTTAATAGATGAACAATTGCTGTACAATTCCGGAGAAGACCCAAAGCAAAGCCTCTTGAGAGATGGCCCCTTTTCGATGGGATTACCCGCTGAAAGTCCAGACCGCATGGGACAGTTTTTAGGCTATCAAATCGTTTCTCAATACATGGAAGACAACGATGTCTCCCTAAAACAGTTGATCAACACCCCGTATTTGAAAATCCTTCAATCCTATAAACCGAAGAAAAAATAAGAACCATGACAAGAAATTCCACCATTGAGTTAAGCATTGATTTGGACGGAAACAATGTGCCTGAAAAAATACATTGGACGGCTGAGGACAGTAACGCCAAAAACCAAGAATCAAAGGCTTTTATGTTGTCCATTTGGGATAAAAACGAGCAAAACACTTTGAGAATCGATCTATGGACACCTGAAATGACGGTCGATGAAATGAAGCAGTTTTTTCACCAAACCTTGTTGACCATGGCAGATACGTTTGAAAAAGCCACAGGCGAGCATTTGATTTGTGAAGACCTGAAGGATTATTGCTTTCATTTCGCCCAAAAAATGAACCTATTGCCATCGGAATGATCGTTTTAAGCAGAATGTCCACCCACCATGCCGATCCGATTACCTACCATCTGTCAAATGGTTTGTTAGTGAATGATTATATCGGAAAGCAAATACACCTCAAATTCACAGGGAGAATTTTTTGTCGAACCTGTTCAAAAATCACCAAGAAATCTTTTGGTGAAGGATTTTGTTTTGCTTGTTTTACCAACGCCCCCGAGGCAAGCCCGTGCATCTTACACCCGGAACTTTGTGAGGCACATTTAGGAAAAGGAAGGGATTTAGCCTACGAAGAAAAAAACCACAACCAACCGCATCATGTGTACCTAGCCGCTACAGAAAAGGTAAAAGTGGGTGTAACACGAGCTACGCAAATTCCAACCCGGTGGATAGACCAAGGCGCCCGGGAAGCCATCATCTTAGCGGAAACTCCGAACCGTTACCTTGCCGGAGTCATTGAAGTTGCACTAAAGGAAATGTTCAGCGATGTCACCAATTGGCAAAACATGTTGAGAGACCTACAACCCAATCCCATTGATTTGGTGGAAGAGAAATGGAATTTATTGGACCAACTGCCTGAGGACATTGGGCAATATTTCACAGAGGATGAATCAACCTATCTGTTCCAATATCCTGTCGAAAAATACCCCGAAAAAGTCACTGCCCTTAACCTTGACAAAACAAATGAAATTCAAGGAACCTTAACAGGCATACGGGGACAATATTTATACATCGACCATCAAAATGTTTTCAATGTTCGGAGGCATACGGGATACGAAATAGAATGGAAATAATATGAGGGCACAGATTCATCGATTTTTGGACATTTTCTATCCTTTGTTTCGACGGTTTTTGGATAAAACAACCTATTACTATGCGGTTGCAGGTTCAACGAATTTGGCGTTGGGGTGGGGCTTGTTTTATGCTTTTGACCATTGGGTTTTTCCTTCCCATACCGTTTGGCTTCCCCTTTTCAATCACTCCATTCACAGTTATACGGTTATCGCTGCCCTCTGTGGTATGTTCAGCTTTTTATTCGGTTTCACCATGATGCGTTTTGTGGTTTTTGTTGAAAGCCAACTGAAAGGACATGTTCAATTTTTCCGTTATGGATTGAGCGCCCTGATTTCCGCAACCGTAAACTGGCTTCTCATCAAACTCATGGTGGACACCTTTGCATGGAACGCATCGCTTTGCAATGTCTTTGCTTCGGTGGTGGTGGTCACGATCAGTTACTTTCTACAGCGAAAGTTTTCGTTTAGGTAGAGGGGGAACTACTGGGTGCGGCCCTTCGATTTCGTTATTTTCACTCACTTTGCTCAGGGACCATGCACCCGTTGGTTGCGCACAGTAGTTTATGCTACTTCAAAAACCAATCCACCCAGGCATCCATTTGATTGAGGGAATTTGGACGGAGCAAGATTTCCCGTTTGGCGTCCAATAAAAACATGGTGGGGGTTCCGAATACGTAGTATGCTGTCGCAATCGGGCTGTTCCATTTGCCGTAATCACAGTAGGAGGTGAAGGGAAACGCTTGCACAAACTGCTCAAATGCTTCTTTGGTTTCGTCCAAGGAAATAAAGATCACCTCTACCCCTTTGCCTTTCCATTTTGGATACAGCTTGGCAATTTTGGGAACCTCTTCCTTGCAGGTTTCACACCAGCTGGCACCAAAAACCACCAAGGTGTAGGGGCTTTTAAGTTCCGATAGTTTCTTGAGTTTTGGAATAGACGTCTTCAAATTACCCTTGAATTCCATGTCGGGTGCGATGTTCCCTTTTTTCATGGCGCGATAGGTTTCGAGCTGTTTTGCCAGGTCGGAATTGAGGGTACAACTGCTCTCGTTCAAGACTTTCAAGGCGAGGTATTCCGAGGCCTGAAACAAGGAGTGACGTTCGAGGAGGTCGAAGAGGTAATCCGTGACTTCATTATGGCGGGATTCGTTTTTTACGAGTTGCAGCATCATGGAATCAATGGACACCTTCATTTCGAGATACACCGAATCCAAGGAGCGACCAGAATTCTCTAAGAGCCAGAAATGGCTTTCGATGGCGTCTTTGAGTAATCCGCTGCGGTAGAGGCGTTCGTCGGTGTAATCGAGTGTTCGAAAGGCGGTGAGGGTTGCTGGAATTTCTTCGGTACGGTATTGGGCAATGGTGGAAACGTCGCTCACCAACCTTCGCATGGGCAAGTACCAACGGACGTACCACGAAGGATTGAGGGCCTCGAGGTAGGCTTGATCCTCTTGTTTGATGCGAACCTTTTCGGATTGGATGGTCATGGAGGGAACGGCTTGGACGGCAAAGAGGCTATCGAGGGTGTAAATCTTTTCCAAATAACCCCATGCACTGAGCGCTTGTTCGCGTCGGGGGTGTTGCACCGCATAGGTGGCGAAGGCTTGGTTTTGCTGGCCCTCCAGGATTTGCACGCTTTCGGAATAGCTGAGGTGACCGCCTTGCAAACGAATGCGCTCGTTTTTGTCGAGGATGAGAAAATAGGGTTTATTCTCGGCGGTGATAAGGTAGCCAATGGCCGGTTTATCGGTCATAAAGGAAAACGAAAAGGAACCGTTTGGCCCTACCCTAACGCTGTCTAAGGTGCGCGATTGAATGCCTTGAAAGGTTCCAAAACGCACGAGTTCTCCCGCCATGGAGGGAAAGGTGGCGGTAAGGGTTTGGGCCTGGACAAGAACCCCCAACATGAAACATCCTAAAAGTTTTATAATTCTTAGCACCCTCTATTTTTAACCAAAATTTATCTCGCGTTAATAAATCTCCATCCCACATTCAATTCCATTCCATTAATGCTTCAGGCAACGGACCGTTAAGCCGTACGCTCGGATGAAGTGGTACACGAAGGCATCGTTGCTAGAGAAGTTCAAGTAGTTTACGGACGAGCCAAATACCGTGCTACTCCAATAGCGGCCGCTCGTGCCGACAGTTGTGAGCGATCCATTGCTGTTGTTGCGGTAGCCCGCCAAGGTCCATTTGAGGGGAGCGGCAAAAGCACCTGCACCGTTGTTACTGCCCCAGCTCAAGCGTTCGTTGTTGAGTTCCGTTTCGGTGGGTAGGCGATACCCGCTCGGGCATGGGTTATTCACCCCGTTTACCCCTTGCCAAAGGTTATCATTCTGCGGGCTTCGCCAATCGAAATACCCAGAATTTATAGTAATAAAATTACCATGCGCGGGTTGGTCCACCGAACTTAAAGTTGCTGTAGTGGGTGAAGTTCTGCACTGGTGGCCATCGGCTCGTCGCCCCCACTGGTACAGGTCTCCATACGCATTCTGATCCGTACTTGAAGTAGCCACTTGGCTGGCACCAAGGTTACGGTCCATCCAAATCTTACCCGTAGTTGGGTTCGTCACATTTACCACTATGGTAGCACCCGCACAATGCACGGTACCTGCAGGATACTGGCCTATGGCCATCACACTCACCGTAAAGGAGCACGATTGTCCTCCTAAGGTAATGGCAAAGCTCGCCGTTCCTGAACTTGCTGGCGCTCCCGTTATAGTATAAGTAACACTGCCTGCACCATTGGCCAAGGTGCCTGCCGCCAAGGTAGCTGTGAGGCCTGTTACGCCCGTGGAAGCCACGTTTTGAGCCGCATGAAAACCGCCGTTACCTCCGGTGTATGGTACACTTGAGCTCACGTTGTTTGCGGCAGTGCCACTCGTAAGCGTTCCTGTGGTGGTGGCACTAGCACAGTTAATCGTAGTTAGTACGGCGGCGGCAGCTACACTTACCGTAAAGGAGCACGATTGCCCTCCTACCGTAATAGTAAAGCTCGCCGTTCCTGCACTTGCAGGGGTACCGGTTATGGTATAAGTAACACTGCCTGCACCATTGGCCAAGGTGCCTGCCGCCAAGGTAGCTGTGAGGCCTGTTACGCCCGTGGAAGCCACGTTTTGCGCGCTGTACGTGCCCGCATTACCGCCCGTGTAGGAGATGGCAGTGCTCACGCCATTGGCCGCAGTACCGCTAGTTAGGCTTCCCGTGGCGGTGGCACCGGCGCAGTTAAGGGCTCCAAGAGTTGCCGCATATACTTTAATGCAGCGAGCCGAAATGCCGAACGCTCGGCCGGTGCTGACAATGGCGGTACTGCTGCTGTTAAAGACCAGGGCTCGCGAGTACGTTCCACTTACCGTGATACTCCAATAGTAGCCGTCCGTGCCGACATTGCCGAGCGTTCCATTGCTGAGGAAGCGGTCGCCCGCCAAGGTCCACTTGAGCGGAGCGGCAAATGCCCCACTGCCGTTGTTACTGCCCCAACTCAAGCACTCGTTGTTGAGTTCAGTTTCAGTGGGTATGCGATACCCGCTCGGACACGGGTTATTCACCCCATTTACGCCTTGCCAAAGGTTAGTATTCTGCGGGCTTCGCCAGTCGTAAGGAGCATTGGGTGCAAGAATGAAGTTGCCGTGGGCGGGCTGATCTACGGAACTTAAGATAGCGGTTGTAGGAGACGTACGGCATTGGTGGCCGTCGGCTCTTCGGCCCCACTGGTACAGGTCTCCATACGCATTCTGATCCGTACTTGAAGTAGCCACTTGGCTCGCGCCCAGGTTTCGGTCCATCCAGGTAAGACCCGTGGTGGGGTTGGTGACGTCGTTAACCACAGTAACAACACCGTTGCAATTTACAGTATTGGCGGGGTATTGGGGTTGGGCGGCAGCTACATTCACCGTAAAGGAGCACGATTGCCCACCTACCGTAATAGCAAAGCTAGCCGTTCCTGCACTTGCAGGGGTGCCCGTTATCGTATATGTCACGCTACCTGCTCCGTTGGCCAGGGTGCCTGCCGCCAAGGTAGCTGTGAGGCCTGTTACGCCCGTGGAAGCCACGTTTTGTGCGCTATACGTGCCCGCATTTCCACCCGTGTAAGAGATGGCAGTACTTACGCCGTTGGCCGCAGTGCCACTCGTGAGCGTTCCTGTGGTGGTGGCACCGGCGCAGTTAATTGTTGCCAGTACCGCGGCAGGTGAACTCACATTGATCGTGAAGCTACAGCTTTGACCTCCTAAGGTAATGGCAAAGCTCGCCGTTCCTGCACTTGCAGGAGTACCCGTGATGGTATAAGTAACGCTGCCGTTGCCATTGGCCAAGGTGCCCGCAGCTAACGAAGCTGTGAGGCCTGTAACACCCGTGGAAGCAACGCTTTGAGCGCCGTACGTGCCCGCATTACCGCCAGTGTAAGAGATGGCAGTGCTCACGCCGTTAGCCGCAGAACCGCTCGTGAGCGTTCCTGTGGTGCTGGCACCAACGCAGTCGATCGTAGTTAGTACGACGGAGGGAGAACTCAGGCAACGGACCGAAAAGCCGTTCGCTCGGTAGAAGACGAGCATGTCGGACGAGTTGCTGTAGAAGGACAAGCTGAGTGAGGTCGTACCACTCACCGTGCTACTCGAATAGTAGCCGTACAGGCCGACATTGAGAAGCGATCCATCGCTACAGCTGCGGAAGCCCGCCAAGGTCCATTTGAGCGGGGAGGCAAATGCCCCACCGCCGCCGTTACTGAACCAGCTCAAGCGCTCGTTGTTGAGTTCCGTTTCGGTAGGTAAGCGATACCCGCTCGGACACGGGTTATTCACCCCATTCACGCCTTGCCAAAGGTTGGTGTTTTGCGGGCTTCGCCAGTCGTTAGGAGCATTGAGAGCTACGATAAAGTTGCCGTGGGCCGGTTGGTCCACCGAACTTAAGGTAGCGGTAGTGGGTGATATACGGCACTGGTGGCCGTCGGCTCGTCGCCCCCATTGGTATAGATCTCCGTATGCGTTTTGATCGGTGCTGGACGTTGCCACTTGGCTGGCGCCGAGGTTACGGTCCATCCAGGTAAGACCCGTAGTGGGGTTGGTGACGTCCACAATGGCGGTGGCTCCTGCTGCGCAGAACACGCTGTTGGCAGAGTATTGAGGATGAGCAAGAATATTAATCGTAAAACTGCAACTTTGTCCACCTAATGTAATAGCAAAGGTTGCCGTTCCTGCACTTGCAGGGGTGCCCGTTATGGTATAAGTAACGCTGCCGTTTCCGTTGGCCAAGGTGCCTGCCGCTAAGGTAGCTGTGAGGCCTGTTACGCCCGTGGAAGTGACGTTTTGTGCGCTGTACGTGCCCGCATTACCTCCAGTGTAAGAGATAGCAGTACTCACGCCGTTGGCCGCAGTGCCGCTCGTTAGCGTTCCCGTGGTGGTGGCACCAGCGCAGTCGATCGTAGTAAGTGCCGCGGCGGGTGCGCTCACATTAACTGTAAAGCTACAGCTTTGTCCTCCTAAGGTAATAGCAAAGGTTGCCGTTCCTACACTTGCAGGGGTGCCCGTTATGGTATACGTAACGCTGCCGTTTCCGTTGGCCAAGGTGCCTGCCGCTAAGGTAGCTGTGAGGCCTGTAACACCTGTGGAGGCAACGTTTTGTGCGCTATACGTGCCTGCATTACCACCCGTGTAAGAGATAGCAGTGCTCACGCCGTTGGCCGCAGTGCCGCTCGTTAGCGTTCCCGTGGTGGTGGCACCAGCGCAGTCGATCGTAGTAAGTGTTCCGTTTAATTGTCCAGAGAATGTCACATTAATAATATCAGAAATCACATGGTTCTCTGCATTTCCATTGGTTTGGATGATTTCCATTTGATTGGTGACCGCATTGAAGCGTATGCTGTCTATTTGGGTAATCGGTTTGGGAACCGTCCCTGATGTTTTATTGACGTTTTGTATTATTTGACCATAAGCAGTAAGACTACTTAGAACAAGTACGAGGTAGATTAAATTTTTCATAAATACCTATTGTTTTACAATAAACGGTTTGGTGATTGTTTTTTTATCTAACAGTATCCGGCAATAATAAACGCCATTCACAAGGTTACTATTCCATGTGTAGGTTTGCAATCCTTCGTGGTTCCCAGCATACATTTGGTGCAACTTTTTACCTTCACCTGATATAATTTCAACCGTTATGTTAGACATGGCCTCGGTTTGAAACTGAACATTTACCACGCCCGATGAAGGGTTTGGAAAAATATTCAACACATTTACAAAAGAGGATGGATTTTCATCCACGCCCACCCCAGAAGGACTGAAAGCATAGTTATTAATATCAGAAATATTCCAAGTGGAAACCGTGCCGTTAAATTCTTGAAGAATCATGGTGCTTGCTCCAAATTTAATACTCTGAATAGAAGCAATTGGAAAGGTATTGGTGGTGGCGTTATTCAAGTTAACTACCAAATTTTGGGCATTTGTGTTTTTTGAAAAAAACAACACAAACGCAACGAAAATAATTCGAGTTGATCTATACATTTTTATTTTATTTTGAAAAAAGTAACATTGGCTTACCTCTGAATATTTTACATACTATTTCCCATAATCGAAGTAATTTGAAAGTTTTTTAGGTATTTGCACATTGCGTATTGTATATCCCAGATCCTTAAAAAGATAAATGACATCTTTTTCTAAAAAGTCGTCTAAATCTTTACGTTGAACCTCTTGATCGACATTTAGCGGTAGTTCGTCTACAAATACCGGCATGAACAAAACCGCAGCCTTGGAAAACACTTCCTGCCCCTTCTCAAAATAGGGCGTTTCTTTAGGTTCGTTGCCAAGTTTCCTGAGCACCGAATTAAAGCCCCCAAAATAGCGCCCATCTACGTGCTTCGATAAACGCTCCATGAAGGTACAACTTGACGCTAATCCAATGTAGTAGCTATCATCCTCGAAACGAAAAAAGTAAAGCCCGTTTTCACAATTTCTAAATGCCCTCAGACCGTTAAAATAGGTGCCAAAACTTACGTCTTTAATGGTTAAGATGCGCTCGCTTTTGAGTTGTTCAGCGACTTCACGGATCGCTTCCTCGTTAATTGAACCTTTAAACTGAGTAATAAATAAGGGATTAGACATTTTGTTAAAACAAAGATTTTGACTCAGTATACCCTTCAGCTTTAGCGCATTTCAAACTACAAAATGTTTTACCCCAAAGAGATAAAAGACTCGTAGATTGCCACACAACGGACATTTGCCCTAATCGCTTGCCGCAATTGCTACAACTCCCGGTTGTTCCGTATTGATTGTTTTTCTTGACTTTTTTCGACATACAAATTTTTCCCCCAAAAATACCCTCCGAATTTCTCTTAGCCCTTGAATTTTTGTTTCGTTTTTGTTTCGTTTTCTATGTAAATACTTCCTAGCGTATCTTTGCGTATGTCAACGCCTCAACTGAAAGGAGCCCTAGAACAAAAAATTGGATTTGAGATCAATTCGATTGCTGCCTGTCGAAGGTTGGAGGTATTGCTGATTAATAAGGGCCATTACGTTTCCTACACTACCTTAAGTAGAATTTTTGGCTTAGCAAAAATCAATACCCATGCAAGGCCATCCACCTTGGATGAGTTGGCGCGCTATCTCGGATATACCGATTATAGCAGTTTTTTGGAAATCAACAATGAACGCGAAGAATCCAACCGCAAAAAAATGGAAGCTTTGCTGGCATTCGAATCCTTATTTTTAGCAGGAAATGAACGCGGAGCCATCCAACAATTGATGAAATTAAAAAGTGAACAACCCAAGGTTTTCGGTTATACCTCCCAATTTGCAGGAAACTATTTGTTTGGTTCACAAAAAGAGCATTCTCGGGCTTTTAAAGAACTCCTCCAATACGAGCATTACACCTTGGATCTGTTACAACTCTTCGTTTTTGAAGATGATCCCTACGGACATTATACTAAGCTGCTAAAGCAGTTGTCAACACGTCTAAGCAACAACCTGGAGTTATTTCAATTCAGCGAATTGTTTGGGCAAAGAAAGGCGCTGCTTCTTGGTCATAAAAAACAGCTTACCTTTCGCACGCAAGATTTATCCCATTTTCATTTAAAGTCGCGCAGTTTAGAACTTGAATTGCTCACAAAATCCTTTTCGAAAGACGAAATTCAATACAATACAGATTACATCATTCATGAAATATCGTTTGAAAATGACATTGAAAAGGCTTTTGCCTTTGTAGCTCGCTGGTGTCGCGGATTAATTTATACGGAACAATACCATCTCCTTCAAGACCATGTAGCTTGGAAAGAACAGTGCATCGCCTTGCTTCAGATTCGAGAAGTTAACAAAGAATTTCAAGCCGTAATTTACACCTTTCTTGCGCTCACGTATGGATATCATGGAAGCTTGGCCTTTATGTATAACGGAGAATGGGAGAATGCTAAACTTGAATCGAAGCTATTATTATCCCTGGCGTTCAAACAACACGATGCGTTTAAAATCTACAAGCGTTTGTTAGGCTATGTTTGATGATTAAGGTTAAATGCTTGTTTGGCATGAAACATATTCACTGGAGCATTCCGAACAACCACAGGGGCACTTTGTTGCCAACGCCATTATCAACATCTATCGCAAGATATGAACTTGGAACCCCTTTAATCTGCTGAAAGTTTTTATGGGGTCCCCCTACCTCAAAGGTGTATTTGTCATCAACCATAAAATCACCGAATTTGGAGGCCGTTACCTGATGGAGTTGACTTACCTGATTGAAAAAAAATGTTTCTCGAACCGAACCAATATTTGCTTTACCATCAGCGAAGAGGTAAACAAAATTGGTGTTTTCTAAAAATATCTTTTCCGGTTTTTGTAAATAGCTTAATTTCTTATGCTCTGCATTCAGGAGCTTAATGATTTTAGCTTTGTCCAACAAATCCAAGAGCCTCAAAATGGTATTTCGAGGTGCCTCCAAGCGCTCGGAAAGTTTCGAAATATTTGGCGTAAATGGAACGGATTGACTAATCACATGAAGTAATTTTTTCATGGTACGAACGGTGGTGTAATTCAATTCTTCGAACGGTGCAATGTCAATATCGATGACCAAATTGATGGTCTCCGATAGCTTTTGAGCGTAAACCGATTTGTTCTCCTTGTAAAATGGAAAATAACCTTGTTTTAAGTAGTTATTAAAATCCTTTCTGAACGAAAATTGGTCTAATAAATCTGCGGTAATCTCATGATGACGCGTTATAACGGTCTCCAAATCCAGCGCTTGAATCGATATTTTTTTTTCAAACTGTAAATACTCCCGAAAGGTAAGCCCTTGCAGGTAATAAACGACTGCCCTTCGCGACAAATCTGCTTGGCCTTTGGATACCTCTAGAATAGATGATCCGGTTGCGACCAGATGAATGTCCTCGAAATCGTCGTATAGCTGTTTCAAATCCTTTGACCAAAACTGATACCGGTGCACCTCGTCCATGAAAAATGCGCGAAAACCCAAGGCATAACACTGTTCAACTACCGTCACCAGTCGATTGCTTTCAAAATACAAATCGTCCAAGCTTAGATAAATCCCCTTATCGCCACACTGCTTTAGACGCTGTAATAGCATGGTTGTTTTCCCAACACCCCGATACCCTAACAATACGATTAAACGTTCGTCCCACTGAATATCGTTGAATACGAGTCGTTTGGCTTTTTCACTCACAGAAGCCACTTTTTTCAAGGATTTTTCCAATAACACTTCCATTGAGTAGTTTTTTTATAAAGCAAAAATACAAAATAGTAATTATAAAAAGCAAAAATAATTAATAGTTTTTATAAAAAGCAAAATTTAAAAATGCTTTATGTAAAAAGCAATATGGCTTTTTAATATTCAACTTGAATTCTGCAACCGTGAATTGGGTGCTCATAAAACCATAGCGAAAGTTTTCGTTTAAATAACGCCCGTTCCTTGGGATTTAAATCCCGAGGAACGGGACCAATTGATTTTTTATTCCAAAAATTAGAGCGTTCTATACACCTCATCCAACTGTTTTCCAACAGCTGCATAACTAAAATGCTCCATCGCATAGGCACGAAGCGCCTGCGCGTCAAAATGTTTTCCATGCAAAATTTCCAACATGGCTTGGGTGAGTTGGTCTTCGTTGCGCGGCTCAATCAAGATGCTATTTTCCGCATGCGCAAATTCCGGTATACCATTGACCGCCGTTGCTATTACTGGAACCCCACACATCCACGCTTCGGGGATCACGCAGGGGAAATTCTCAAAATTGCTAAACAACACCAAGGCCTTACAACTCTGTAAAAACGTTGCAATTTCTTGGGTTTCCATGGTTCCATGAAAAAACACGAAACGGTCGAGTAAACCCAATTCACTCGCCAAGGCTTTAGCCTGCGTGGCATCTCCATCGGTGATGATGTGAAATTCAAAATTTTGTTCTGTTTTAGATAATTCAGCCACCGCCCGCAACATCCCATGGACATTCTTTGCGGCCTCAAACAAGGTGGAAATGTGAACCAAGCGCTTACTGGCAGTTGATTCGTTCGGTAGGGTAAATAGCTCCTCGTTCACCACATTCGGCAAAACCTGAAACGAAGTTCCAGCTAAAGCCGTGATCCGCTCACCTAAATTCGCACTCACTGGTAGAATTGCTTTCGCCTGCTGGTATATTGGAATCATTCTCTTAAGCATCCACTTGGGATAAGCGTTTGGTCCGTCGTGCAAGCCGCTCGCGTGCTCCGTGATCACAAGCGGAGTTCTTGGAAAGTGCCCTTTAACCAGTAATCCCAAGGGAAAGACCACGTTTACATGAATGACATCCGGTTGACCGAATAAATTACGATGGGTTTCAACCCCCAGCGCCATCGCTTTTCGCCATTGAAAAAACTGTACAATTTTTTTGAAAACACCACTTTTTTTTGGATAAAACACCCGCAATTCGACAATGCCATTACGTTCTGTTCTATCCACGAACCTACTTCCTCCATCCGTTGCATGCAGAGAAAGGGTGGTAACCTTGTTAAACTTCCCCGCAGCTTCTGCGTGTTTTTGAATGAAATTACCCAAAGTGGGATGATTGGGACTCGGATACCACGAACAAAGAAAAAGGATGTTTAAAGGGCGTTGCATTACACCAAGGTCTTGGAAAAAACTTCAAAAACCTGCTGTAAAGCAAAATCAATTTCTGATTGGGTGTTAAACCTAGAGAAAGAAAACCGCGCATTGGGTCTGCGCATGTCTGCACCAATGCCTTCCAACACATGAGAACCCTTGGCTGCGCCTGAAGAACACGCACTGCCTCCACTAACCGATACGCCTTTCAAATCTAAGGTAAACAATAGCATGGACGCTTTGTCTATGACGGGAAAGGAGACGTTAAGTACGGTATACAAAGAACCTTCTGGGGTAACATCGCCATGGAAATCAATGGTGTCAAAGTGACTTTTCAATTTTTCCATCATGTAGCTTTTGATTCCCTGCACATGGGCTTGATGGGCTGCTAAATCAGCGTAGGCTAAATCCATGGCCTTGGAAAGCCCCACGATTCCCGCAATGTTTTCTGTTCCTCCTCGGATGCCTCGTTCTTGAGCGCCTCCTAAAATTTGTGCTTTTGTGCGAATTTTCTTGTTAACATACAAAAACCCAATGCCCTTGGGTCCATGAAATTTATGGGCAGAACAGATGAGGAAATCTATTTTTAACTCCTGCAAATTAAAGGCATAATGCCCCATGGTTTGGACCGTATCGGAATGGAAATAGGCTCCATAACGAGCGCACAACTCCGACACTTTTTCCATCGGGAGCAGGGTAGCAATTTCATTGTTGGCGTGCATTAAGGAAACCAAGGTTGGTGTTTCCTGTTTAAGGAGCTCCTCCAATTCATTCAAATCAATGTGACCTTGTCGATCGACAGAGAGGTAAACCAACTCCAGATTGTGTTTTTCGCGGAGCATTTCTACCGTATGACCTACGGCGTGATGTTCAAGTACCGTTGAGATGATTCTTTTTACCCCCAATTCATTCACTGCAATGTGACAGGCTAAATTATCTGCTTCGGTTCCGCCGGAGGTAAAATAAATTTCGGAAGGTTGGCAATGCAAATGTTTCGCTACGTTTCTTCGCGCAGTCTCAATGAGCGCCTTGGTCTCGCGTCCAAAGGAATGACTTGAAGACGGATTTCCAAATTGATGGGTTAAAACATCACACATGATTTCAGCAACTTCCTTAGCGACAGGGGTGGTTGCTGCATTGTCCAAATATACCCGCATATTCTACTTTTCGCGAAGATACGAATTACCTTTGCATAAAATTGATACTTTCGCAATATGATAAGGATTGGAACTTTCATTTGTTTACTCACCCTAACAGGCGTTTTTTACTCCCAAAACAACGATAAACTTAACAGCAGTGGGATGCTTACGATTGGCATTCGTTCCACGCTAAGCGCTTTCAACGACCAACAAAATGAAATGCCAGGTACAGGCATCGGCGGACATGCTCGGTTGAGGTTGTCAAAACAAATAAACACCGATTGGTTTTTCGATTACATCACCAGTGACATCCTGAACTATGCGCATCGTACCGATTACCATATTGGTTGGAGTGTCCTCTACTATCCACTTTCAGCGTTAAAGTGTTACCAAATACAACAGACAAAATACAAACCCCTTTTCCGTCCTTACGTGGTTGCAGGGCATTGCTTCGATTACTCTTTGATTCAAGACAAGGCTGACATTAACCATTTTGCTGAGCGC
>CAMCWF010000024.1 GCA_945882095.1 Chryseobacterium gleum | reverse complement strand
AAATCAGGATCCATTAGGTAGAATTTATGCCTTTCTCTCCATTCGCTAATCGTTACTGGATCAATGGGGTAAGGATTGGGTATTCGAATTTCTTCATCCGGATCTACGAAATCGTAAATGTAATCCCCCACATGCACTATCATATCAAGATCCTGACGTTCAGCAATCCGTCTATATGCGTTGAAATAACCCGAAAAAATGCTGCTGCAAGACATTATGGCTAAACGACTGTGATTGATACCGTAATTGGGCGCCGTTCTCGTTCTTCCAATGGTGGAAAAATTTCCAATCATATTGGAAAAACGGTAAAAATATTGTGTATGAGGCGTTAGTCCGTTGGCAATTATGTTAACAGTCCAATCTTTCTCAGGAAGTGCCTGAGCATTCCCACTTGAAACAACCGTCAAAAACATAGAATCTTCTGAAATTTCCCAAGAAATCAACTCCAAATTCAATGAACTATCTGGCTCAATTCTTGTCCAAAGTACCACATCGTTAGGTCCTGGATCTCCGCTTGCCACCCCGTGTATGAAGGGGTAATGTATGTCAGGGTACATATTACTTGGTAAACCTTGTGAATAGGTAATATGAATACACGAAAAAATATAGAAAATTTGCAACATCTTTAACATGTCGCAATTTAACAATTAGACATTTTTCACATTTTAATACATTGTTAACTTATTATTTCAAATTGTTAGGTATTTATTCCTGGATATTGCCTAGGTTGGTATTAGAATCAATGAGAAATTTGTATCGTTCATAGGATTATAACTAAAAGTTCGTCCTCGAGGATAGAAGGAGGTTTTCAATCCTTGAAAAATTAGATGACAAGTAACTCATTAAAGTACTAATTTTACTTCAAAAAAAGTGAATATCTATTACCGTTAAAAGAAATACTAAATTTATCGCACCGAAAGGGGAGGGACAGTGCCCCTCTTTTTTTTCCAATCCAAAAAAACATCAACTCCTTAAATCCAAGGCCATGAACGACATCATTTGTCCAAAATGCAAACAAGCTTTTAAAATCGACCAAGCAGGTTTTGCTGAAATCCTTAAACAAGTGCGTGACCAACAATTTGACGATGAGTTAAAAAATCGTTTGCAAATTGCTGAAAACGAAAAACAAAGTGCCGTAAAACTCGCTGAAGCCAACCTGCGAAATACCCTGCTTCAAGACATCGCAACCAAGGACCAAGAAATCGCAGCATTGAAAGCAAAAAGCGAAAAAGAACTTTCGGATAAACTCAGCCAAAAAGAACTTGAAATTATCGAAATGCGATCCAAAATTCAGAATGCGGAGGTTGAAAAACAACTCGTATTGTCAGAAGCCACCAAACAACTTGAAAAAGAACGCGACCAATTGACCAACAAAGTAGCAACCATTGAACTGGAAAAACAAAACCTTGAAGGCGCATTGAGGCAACAATTTACAACAGAACTACAAAGCCGAGACGCCATCATTAAATACAAGGATGATGAAATTGCAAGGGTCAAGGACATGAAAGCGAAGCTTTCTACGAAAATGGTTGGAGAAAGCTTGGAGCAACATTGCGAAATCGAATTCAATAAACTTCGAGCCACGGCATTTCCCAATGCTTATTTTGAAAAAGACAACAACATCGATGCAGGGAGCAAGGGAGATTTTATTTTCAGGGAAAACGATGCTTCAGGGAATGAAATCATTTCCATTATGTTTGAGATGAAAAATGAATCCGACACCACAGCCACCAAGAAAAAAAATGAAGATTTTTTTAAGGAATTGGACAAAGACCGCAACGAGAAAAAATGTGAATATGCGATATTGGTGACCATGCTCGATGCCGACAACGAGCTTTACAACCAAGGAATTGTGGATGTTTCTTACAAATTCCCCAAAATGTATGTGGTAAGGCCTCAGTTTTTCATTGCAATCATCACGCTCCTTCGCAATGCAGCGTTGAGCTCATTAAAATACAAAGCTGAACTGGCTTTGGTGCGCAGTCAAAACATTGACATCACAAATTTTGAAGATAAAATCAACAAATTCAAGGATGGTTTTGCTAGGAATTACGACATCGCAAGCCGAAAATTCAAGGATGCGATTGACGGTATAGACAAGACCATTAAAGAATTGCAAAAAACCAAAGATGCCTTGTTATCCTCAGAAAACAACCTCCGTCTCGCCAATGAAAAAACAGAGGATTTAACCATCAAGAAATTAACCCATGGCAATCCCACCATGAAAGCAAAATTTGACGACCTGAAGGATTAAGCTCTTTTCATTCGGTATTATTGAATTATCTTCGCAGAAAAAAGATTGGGAAAGGACAAACTCAGGAAATTTGCCGCGATAAAAACCTTCGACAACGTACTCGAACCTGTACGCGGGGAATCCTTCCCCATCAAAGGCAATTGGCGAAAAAATTTTTTTAAAAACGACAACCCCATTGTCGTTGAATTGGGCTGTGGAAAGGGCGAGTATTCCGTAGGAATGGGAAAAATGTTCCCAGATGTGAATTACATTGGGGTAGACATTAAAGGAAACAGAATTTTCATAGGCGCCAAACAAGCCATTGAAGAAAAAATCTACAACGTTGGTTTTTTGCGTACCCGAATTGATTTCATTGAGGCGTATTTTGGTCCCGAAGAAGTGGATGAGATTTGGCTTACCTTCTCAGATCCGCAACCCAACAAACCAAGAAAAAGACTCTCCTCTCCCCTCTTCATTCACCGCTATCGCAATTTTTTAAAGAAAGGGGGACGCGTACACGTAAAAACCGACAGCGATCTTTTGTTTGATTACACCTTGGAACAAATTGATTCCGAAGGCTATGAACCCTTGGACATCCGGAACGATTTATATGCAACACTTGCCACGGAAACCGATGCAGAAAAATCGCAAATCTTTAGCATACAGACCTATTATGAGAAACTCTTTTCTTCGAAAGGTCACATCATAAAATACGCATGTTTTAAGATTCATTAAACCAAAGTACGCGATGGAACCCCTCAACCTCAAAAACAGTACCTACATCGGTTCTTTAGACAGAAAAAGCTTATTCGACCTTGAAATCCCATCCAAATGGAACCGCGAAATGTTGATTTTTGTACACGGTTTCATGGGTTTCAAAGATTGGGGGGCGTGGCATTTGGTACAGGATTATTTTGTCTCCAAAGGATATGGTTTTGCCAAATTAAACCTTTCTCATAACGGTGGTACCACGGAAAACGGAATTGATTTCCCTGATGAGGAAGCCTTCGCAAGAAACACGTATTCAAAGGAAATTCAAGATATCATACTTTTTCAGGTACACCTCACTTCCCTTGTCAAGGAGCCTTATAAAACCACTTTGATTGGTCACTCACGCGGAGGAGGTGACGTACTTTTGAGTGCGCAATACCGTATTCCCGACCGACTGGTGATGTGGGCAAGCATCTCCGACATTGAAATGAGATTCCAAAAAAACGAGGCCTTAACCCAATGGGAAAAAGAAGGCGTAAGAACCGTGAGAAATGGAAGGACGATGCAGGATTTACCACAGTACTACGAGCTCTATCTTGATTATGAAAAAAACAAAACGACGCTAGACATCCAAAAAATTTGTAAACAATTGACGATTCCGACCTGTGTTGTGCATGGTTCTGCAGACGACTCGGTTTCCATCGAAGAAGGAAAAAACCTTGCTTTGTGGTTGAACACGCCTTTGCATATCATCGAAAAAGCAAACCATGTATTTGGCACCAAACACCCTTGGAATGCTTCGGTGCTCTCCAAAAGCATGACAACAACTTGTGAAATCACACAATCTTTTATCGAGAAAAACAGATAATTTTTCTTGTTTTGGTCAAATCTACCTACATTTGCAGATAGGGTAAGTCTTTTACGACCAGCTCCCTCTTAACCCTCCAGGACGGGAACGTAGCAAAGGCAGGAGGTTGTAGCGGTGCGATAGAAGTAGCTTACCCTTCTTTTTTTAACCCTTTTCGAGCCATGAAGATCATTCTACCTTGTCTTTTTTTGCTTTGTATTTTTGGTTGTTCAAAACGCACAGCTTGTTCGAATGCGGTATCCGGCACCATGAAAAACAGAAGCGGACTGGATGGATGCCAATGGGTAATTGAAGCCAACGACAAAGTATATGAACCTATGAATTTGCATGATTTCAACAGCGAATTATTGGTGGACAACACCAAGGTTGTATTTTCCTTCGAATCCTTTCCTGTGGCCTCCATTTGCATGATGGGTGAAACCATAAAATTGAACTGTTTAGAAAAGCGCTAATTTTCAAAATAAATAAATTTGAGAACACTTTTGAACACCCTTGTCGTGAGCATGCTTCTTTTTTCTTGCCAAAGTCAATCGGTCAAGAATGAGACGCAAAAAGAAGAGCCAAAAAAAACATCTGAGGAAACCCTAAGTTTCATAAACCCAATTGGAAATACAATTACCTCACGCTTCAATTTACCCGTAGGATATCACTACACCAATGAACCGAAAGATTCTTGGGGGGCTTTTCTGCGGGATCTGCCGCTCAAACCCGATGGTTCAGTAGTGAAAAAATATGACGGAGAAACAAAACCAAATTTTCAAACCTATTTGGCTGTCGTTAACCTTCCCATCGGAAAAAAAGACTTGCACCAATGTGCCGATGCTGTGATGCGACTGAGGGCAGATTACCTTTTCAGCCAGTCAAGATTTAACGAGATTTCATTTCGTCAAGCAAGCGGAAAAATACTCAAGTATTCCACTTGGCTAGAAGGTAAAACACCTGATAAAAACAATCTTTGGACCTACCTTGAAAAGGTCTTTAATACGGCAAATACCACCTCTTTGGATCAACAGTTAAAAAGTAAACCCATTGAATCACTTGAAGTTGGTGATGTTTTTATTACCAGACCTCCGAGCGGTCAACCCTATGGGCATGCCGTTATCGTAGTAGATAAGTGCATTCACCCTGATGGAAAGGTTAAATTCATGTTGGCCCAAAGCTTTATGCCCGCACAAGAGATTCAAATCTTAGATAATCCAGCAACTCCTGGTTGTCCATGGTACGACCTTGATTTTGGGCAAACGATTCAAACCCCTGAGTGGAGTTTTACATCCAATCAACTAAAATCATTCGAATGAAAAAAATGATCTTTGTTTTAAGTGTTTCTGCTCTATTCATACTGAGTTCCTGTAAAAAAGGCGGATGTATTGAACACGACAAATGGGCCTGTGAGGTGATGGACATCAACCCGAACTACTACGATCCGGTTTGTGATTGCGAAGGAAATACCTACCAAAATGAAGCGATAATTCAATGCATTGAAGGTAAAACAAAATATAAAAAAGGAAAATGCAAATAGTGTAATCCTCGCGCTAGATTCCTTACCTTTGCTTTAATGAAGATTTCTGCTTCTATTTATAGTGACGCACGTCAAAACCTTCAGCAAACCATCTTGGCATTGGACGAACATCAGGTAGATTTACTCCACGTTGATTGCAATGATGACCTAGCCGTTTTTGACGACATCCTACAAATCAGAACCTGGTGCTCACTACCAATTGACCTGCACATCATCACGCCTTCCCCTTCGAAATTCTATCAAAAACTTTTGGAAGTTCCTGTAGAATACGTCACTTTTCAACTGGAACCTATAGCTGAACCTTTAATTTGGCCTATCGGATTATCAGCAGCGAAAGGTGTAGCCATAACCACACCCACCTCCATTGATGCTTTTGATGCCCACACAGATTGCGATTTCATTCTGATCATGGCTACCATTCCAGGTCAATCTGGAGGGATCTTCGATAAAGAAAATTTCAAGAAAATAAGAACCTTCAGAAAACGATACCCCCACAAATCCATCCACGTGGATGGCGGCGTAAACGGGGAAGTTTCCTTCATTCTCCGAAACATGGGGGTGAGTACTTCTGTTTCGGGCTCTTACCTCTTCAAAGCCCCCAGTATTGGTCACGCCTTGCTAAACCTCACATCGAGAAACATGGCCTCTTCGTTCCAAATTTCGGATTTCATGATCCCCTTGGAAGAATGTCCTGTCGTTATGGATGAAACCACCCACCTCAAAGAAATTCTTGAAACCATCGAAAATGGCAAATTAGGTTTCTGCCTCGTGGGTGACCAAGACCGTCTACTGAAAGGTTTGATTTCCAGTGCCGACATCCGTAAAGCCTTGCTTAAGAAAATTGACAACCCAAAAGACATCGCATTGTCCGACATGATCAATACCCATCCCGTCACCATAGAAGGGAAACAAACGGTACTTGAAATGCTTAAAAAAATGAAGACCTTAACCTTCCCCATCATGTACCTACCGGTGGTAGATTCTACAGGGAAAATGGAAGGAATTATTAATTTTGTAAACCTGATAAAAGGGGAAATATGATAATTCAACTCAAGAAAAACACGCCGCCAGCCCAAATTCAATCCTTGGCAGAAAACATCAAAGCCTTTCACATTCACGAAAACGATGATTTCCTTATCACCAGTTCTTCCTTGAAAGAGGTCCCTGAAATCGCACAAACCTTTACCGAACATTCTTGGGTTTTCCCTAACGACATGCAGTTGGCCAGCCGTGCCTTCAAAAAGGAAACGCGAACGGTCCCTTTCGGAAAAGTAAACATTGGAGGAGATAGTAAAAACACCATCCTCATCGGGGGGCCTTGTTCGGTTGAATCAGAAGAACAAATCCGCAGTGCAGCACAATTGATCAAAGGCCTTGGCTTAACAGCCTTGCGTGGAGGTTGCTACAAACCCAGAACCAGCCCCTATTCTTTCCAAGGCATGGGTCTGGAAGGACTCACATTGCTCGCTAAAATGCGCAATGAATTTGACTTAACGATCATTACGGAAGCGAGAGATTCATCCCATATACAAGAAATCATTGAACACACCGATGTGATTCAAATTGGTGCAAAAGCAATGTACGACCAAGGAATTTTGAGGGCATGCGCGAAAATCGACAAACCCATTTTGATCAAAAGAGGTTTTGGCACCACGCTTCAAGAATTTGTACAAGCAGCAGAATTCATTTTATCCGGCGGTAATTCAAATGTCATTCTTTGCGAACGCGGGATCAGAACCTTTGAAACAGCAACGCGATTTACTTTGGATTTATGCGGTGTGGCGTGGCTAAAAGAACACACCAACTTACCCATCATTCTCGATCCTTCACATGCGATGGGATATGCCTATGGTGTAAATGGATTGGCAAGAGCCTGTGTTGCCATGGGAATTGATGGCTTATTGATTGAGGCCCATCCGAACCCTAAAATCGCCAAATCAGATGCTTCTCAACAATTGAATTATGCGGAATTCGAACAACTGCTAAAAGACATCCAACCCATTGCTACTGCTGTGGGGTATAACATCGTATAATGATACACTTAGAACAAAACATCAAAGGACTGTGTGCAAAAAATGGCATCCACTACGACGACTTCCTGAGCGATTTGGAAGTTGACGAAGTTCATGAACTTACCCTTTTCGATCTTCAAGCGATTTCCGAAGAATATGCCATAGATTTAATGGCGCTCATGTTCAAACCGCTCTTTAATGCCGAACACCTTAAAAAGAAAATAAAACAAATCAAATTGCTCATTCTCGATATTGATGGGGTGATGACCGATGGTGGAATGTATTGGACAGAGAGTGGCGACCAAATGAAAAAGTTCAATACCAAAGATGGTATGGGCATTATGGAACTCACGAAAAATAATTTTCAAGTAGGCATTATTTCGTCGGGATTTACCAAGGTTATGGTTCAAAAACGCGCTGAGCTTTTGGGAATTCAACATTGCTATGTAGGTCGGCAACCAAAAATGGACATCTTAAAAGAATGGTGTGAAACCTTAAAAATCGAATTAAATCAAGTGGCAATCATCGGTGACGACATCAACGACCTTTCCATCATGCGTGCAGTAGGGGTTTCAGTGTGTCCATCAGACGCCATCAACGAAGTGAAATCTACCTGTCAGATCATATTGACCAAGGCAGGAGGTATGGGTTGTGTTCGCGAATTCATAGATGCTTACCTACGCCCTTAACCTATTTAAAATCTTTATTTTATGAAACAAACAACGATCGGCATCATCCGCGAAGGAAAGGTTCCTCCCGATTTCAGAACCCCACTTACCCCTAACCAGTGCGAAGTGTTGGAACAGATTTTCCCCAACGTCAAAATCAAGGTTCAAAGCAGTCCCATTCGGACTTATAAAGATGAAGAGTACCAAAACCTAGGCATTGAAGTCGTGACGGATTTGACCGCATGCGACCTTATTTTTGGTGTAAAAGAAGTGCAAATTGAGGACCTGATTCCGAACAAAACCTTCGTATTCTTTTCCCATACACTTAAAAAACAGCCATACAACCGCGCATTGCTTCAAGCGATTTTACACAAGAACATTCGTTTGATAGACTACGAAGCCATTCGCGACAAACAACAAAAACGATTGGTAGGATTTGGAAGATATGCTGGAATCGTAGGGTGTTACAATGGGTTTTTGACCTACGGACTGAAAACACAAACCTTTACATTAAAGCCAGCGAATCAGTGTGAAGACCGCAAGGAGGTTGAACGAGAAATGAAAAAGGTGATCCTTCCAAACAATTTTCGCGCAGTAATCACAGGTTTTGGCAGGGTGGGTCATGGCGCGAAAGAAATCATTGATTTATTACCTATCAAAGAAGTAAGCCCCGAAGAATTCCTTGAAAACAAACACAATGAAGCGGTTTATTGTCAACTGGATTCAAATGAATACTACCAGCATGTAAACGGACATTTCAACAAAGGAGAATTTTATGAAAATCCTTCGGAATACGTTTCGATTCTCCCTAAGTTTTTGGCGCATGCAGACATGTATATCCCTTGCCATTTTTGGAACAACCGTGCACCCAACCTTTTAAGCCAAAGCGCGCTCATCGAGAACAGACGGCTTAAGGTGGTCGCCGATATTTCGTGTGACATTGCGGGACCCATTGCTTGCACCATCCGTCCTTCAAAAATCAGCGATCCAATCTATGGATACCTAGCAAGTACCGGTAAAGAAGTAGATTGGCGCGATGAAGATGCCATTGCAGTGATGGCCGTGGACAATTTACCTTGTGAATTACCGAAAGATGCATCGGAAGACTTTGGAAGCGAATTGGTGCAACATGTATTTCCTGTATTGCTAGGAGATGACCCAGACCAAATCATCCACCATGCTACAGAGACTACCTTTGAAGGAGCGCTTAACGATCCTTTTCTATACCTAACGGATTATTTAAAGGGCATTTAACCCTCTCAGGTGTGGGTTGCTATTATTTTCCTTTAAGAAGACCCATGGCTCCTTTGCGATTCTGCTCTCTGATAAGGAGGATCCAAAACACGGCAGCGAGTATGAAAGCACCGGGTAAAATCAACATGCCCATGCGTAAATCGGCGAAATTATCTGAAACCCTTCCCACCAACTCCGGTGACCATAAATCGCCAAAAGCGTGAATGAGGAAGATGCAAATGGCCATGGCGCTGGCGCGCATGTTTGGGGGAACGCTTTCAACAATAACGGTATTGATGGGTCCTGTAGATTGAAAAAGAAATATCATGGTTATCACAATGGTTACCATGCTGGTCAATTTATCGGTGGTTAAAAAAGAAACAAAAGAAAAAGGCACCGCAATCAAAACAGAAATGGCCAAGAGTTTCGCATAACCCGAAGCAGACTTTTTACGCCACTTATCTGAAAAATGGCCGCCAATCAAGGTACCAATAATTCCGCCAACCACCAACGTAGGTCCTAAAAACAAACTGGCATCTTGAATTTTCATGTGGTGCACCCTTGACAAAAAGGAAGGTCCCCAATAAGAAAAAGCGCCCATTGCAAAAGTGTAGAAAATATACCCCAAACAAGCCAACATGTACTCCCTGTTTCTAAACAAGGACATGATTTGACTCACCGTCACCTTCTTAACTTCCTTCATTACTTCCTCACTTTGACCGCGTTCCGGTTCTTTCATAAGCAGCAACAGGATCGCCAATACAAAACCTGGAAGTCCAGTGATAAAAAAGGCAGCACGCCACCCAAGACTTGCCGCAATGATGCCTCCCAATGCAAATCCTAAGGCTGCTCCAATGGGAATGGCTAAATAGAAAAAATTAATGGCTTTGTTTCTGCGTTTGGACGAATAGGCATCCGAAATCACTGCAGGACCAATGGCGCCAAAACTCGCTTCCCCTAATCCTACCATAATGCGACAAAAGACCATGAATGAATACACCTGCGCTACGCCGGAAAGACAAGTACCTAAACTCCAACCAATGACCCCAATGGCCATGAGTTTTTTACGCGATAAACGGTCTCCTAAATATCCAAAAATCGGAGAAGTGATGAAATAGCCGAGCATAAAAGCCGTAGCCAAACGTCCCATATCCGCGTCGTTCTTGATTTTCAAAGCTTCCTTGATGGGCTCTAGAATCGAAGACAATACAAAACGATCAATAAAATTAAACAGGTTGACAATGGAAAGTAAAATCAAAACGCGTCTTGCACCCGGCATCGTGGTGTCTTTACCGTTCGTTATTGGAGGGTTGTCCGTATTCATTGCATCGCTAAACTTCATAACATAATAGGCTTGGTTGAGACAAAGTTAGTTTTTAAAATAGGAATCGGTTTTACTATTACCACAAAATTACCTAGTTTATAAATTTGTTAAGAACATACGATATTCAGTTTTTCATTTAATTTAGCATCCTTAATTGATGGGAATGAGAGCTATTATTGAAGCAGCATGGGAAAACAGGGAACGGCTTCGGGATCCTGAAACCATTATCGCATTGGAAACCATTATCTCCGACCTAGATCGGGGAATACGGAGGGTTGCTGAACAAGACAGTGAAGGCAATTGGATTGTCAACGAGTGGATCAAAAAAGCCGTCGTTTTGTATTTCCCCATTAAGCAAATGAAAATCATTGAAATAGGTCCTTATGTATTTCATGACAAGATGCCTTTAAAAACGAATTACAAAGATTTAAACATTCGCGTAGTCCCCGGTGCAAGTGCACGCTACGGTTCGTTCATCGCCGAAGGCGTAATCCTGATGCCCTCTTACGTGAACATCGGTGCGTATGTAGATGAAGGCTCCATGGTGGATACCTGGGCGACGGTAGGAAGTTGCGCGCAAATCGGAAAAAATGTTCACCTCAGTGGAGGTGTTGGCATCGGTGGTGTTTTAGAGCCGCTTCAGGCATCTCCCGTAATCATTGAGGACAACGCTTTCATTGGCTCACGTTGCATTGTCGTGGAAGGCGTTCGAGTGGGTAAAGGTGCTGTACTTGGAGCCAATGTAGTTTTGACAAAATCAACGAAAATCATTGATGTCACCAAAGAAGAACCCGTTGAATTCCGCGGATTTGTACCTGATCGCAGCGTGGTTATTCCAGGAAGTTACGCAAAAAAATTCCCTGCAGGTGAATACCAAGTCCCTTGTGCTTTGATCATTGGACAGAGATCAGCTTCTACCGATTTAAAGACCTCACTTAACGAAGTGCTTCGCGAATATAAGTTGGCAATATAAATTTCCTTACCTTTGCCATTTGGCACGCATGGCATTGACTTCTTTAACTGCGCTGTCTCCAGTAGACGGACGATACCACTCAAAAACAATCGCACTTCAACCCTATTTTTCTGAATTTGGGCTGATAAAATACCGGGTGCGTATTGAAATCGAATACTTCATTCAACTCATTCAAGCTGAACTGTTTCCTGCAGGAAGTTTTTCACTCCAAGACATAGACCTCATGCGGTCGTGGTATCAGAATTTTTCTGAATCCGATGCCCAATGGATTAAAGACAAAGAGAAAATCACCAACCACGATGTGAAAGCCGTTGAGTATTTCCTAAAAGATAAATTCACCACCCAAGGCTGGGGAAGCGCATCAGAATTCATTCACTTCGGATTGACCTCACAAGACATCAACAATACAGCCATCCCATTATCATTAAAAGAAGGGATTCAAAACCATATTTTCACCAGTTACGAGGCCGTCATTCAGCAACTTCGTCAATTTGCACACACGTGGAAAGACATTCCAATGCTGGCAAGAACCCACGGTCAACCCGCCTCCCCTACCCGATTGGGAAAGGAAATTCAGGTATTTGCGGAGCGATTAGAAATTCAACTCAACCAAGCAAAATCCATCCCTTACTCCGCTAAATTCGGGGGTGCTACAGGAAACTTTAATGCCCACCACGTTGCCTACCCAGACCGTGATTGGGTAGCCTTTGGAAATCATTTTCTTGGTGAATTGGGCCTAGACCGCAGTCAAACCACTACACAAATTGATCATTATGACAACCTTGCAGCGTTGTTTGATGCCTTGAAACGCATGAATACCATTCTGATGGATTTAAACCGAGACCTATGGAGCTACATCAGCATGGATTATTTCAAGCAAAAATTAAAAGAGGGTGAGATAGGATCCAGTGCCATGCCCCACAAAGTAAATCCCATTGATTTTGAAAATGCTGAAGGAAACCTCGGCATTGCAAATGCGCTGTTCGAACATTTCTCAGCAAAATTGCCCATTTCAAGACTGCAAAGGGATTTAACCGATTCGACCGTATTGCGAAACATTGGAGTGCCTTTGGCCCACACCTTAATTGCCTTAGAATCTACCCAAAAAGGCCTGGGAAAATTGCTATTGAATGAAGTGAAAATTCAAAATGACCTAGAAAACAATTGGATGGTCGTTGCCGAAGCCATTCAAACCATCCTTCGTCGTGAGCAGTTTGACCAACCTTACGAAGCGTTAAAAGCGCTCACCCGTACCCATCAAGCGATTACCCAATCCACAATCCATGCGTTCATTGACAACCTAGAGGCATCCGATTCAATCAAAACCGAACTTAAAAACATTACACCATGGAATTATGTAGGCGTACAACTTGTAAAATAGTCGCATTTGTTTTTCTCTTCTTTCAATTTTCATACGCTCAAGAACTTCCCGTAAACTGGGGACCTTTGGAATCTAAACCAGGAAATTTATTGGAAATCATGCCAATACGTTCTGCTGATTTTTATACGTTGCGTTATACCGGCGGTTTGTTTGGTTCCTACCGATCGACCTTGCACAACCAACTTACCTTTGTCACCCAACAAAAAATTAAACCCGTTACCGAAACAGGTTATGGAAATGTGGATGGAGGTATTTATTTCGCAAATAAGTTTCATGTATTTCTTAGCGATCGTGGCAACGGAACCATGACCCTATATTCTCAAACCCTTGACGATGCATTGGCCGTTTCTGCCCCTTCAGAACTTCGCGCAAGTTATTCCGATGCAAGAATGGGCGCACGTCCCAACTTCAACATCATGTGCTCTCAAAATCGAAAATTTTTGGTGGTTTATTATGACATTCCTGGAAAAAAAGAAAACCGAGACGTGTATGGATACACCGTATTTGATTCTACATTTACGCAGGTTCAATCAGGAGAATATGCTTTGCCATTTGATGGAAATTTAACCACCATCAACCAGCACCACATCACAAATGAGGGAGATTATTTATTGGTGGTAACGGAACACAAAGACAGAAACGACCGCTTTTTTGGGAAGGATTATGAAAATTTCAAAGCCTTACATATTTATAAAATCAAAGAAAATACGCTAAAGGAATTCAATGTCAACCTGGAGGACAAAAGAATCGATGACATTATGGTAACTTCAAATGACCAAAAACAAGTTTCAATGACCGGATTGTTTGGAAAAGGTGGAAGATCAGGTGTTGAAGGGATTTTCACCATCATGGTAGACCTCGCCAAAGACACCATTACCAATTATAAATACGTGAATTTCAGTCCAGATGTTCTTCGTGAATCCCGCACCGACAAGCAGATGAGTAAAATGGAGTTGCGTTGGAAGAAAAAAGGAGAATCGCCTCAGATTTATTCGTATAAACTTCGACAAATCAATGCCTTGGCCGATGGATCACAAATTGGATACTTAGAACAATATTATGTACGTCGGGTCACCAACTACGATACCAGAACCGGTGTAACGACCACCAATTACTACTATTACTACATGGACATCGTCGCCTTCAAAATCTTGAAAGACGGAAGTTTTGCTTGGGCAAATAGAATTCCAAAAAGTCAAATCTCACTCAACGACAATGGTCCTTACAGTTCATTTATTGCGTTCAACAACGACCAAAAGGCCTACCTGATTTTTAACGACAGCAAGAAGAACTATGACGATGCAAATTATTTCAACCAAGATCAAAAAAATGTTTACGGTTTTAACCTAAACCCTCGTAAAAACGTAGTTGCCATCAATTCGATAGACCTAAATACGGGTGTAATGGAACGCAAAGGATTTTTCACGCGAAAGGAACTTTCTGCGATTGTAGTACCCAAAATGATGAAAGTGGATTGGATCAACAAAGAGGTTTTATTATATGCAATTAACCGTAACCGTGAAAAATTTGGGATCATTAGCTTTAAATAAAATCCTATTCGTTTGTATCGCTTTGGGGATGCTTTGGGGGTGTAAAACCGACATGGATAAAAATCCTACGGTTACTGAACGCACAGACGTTTCTGTCACAGATGACCATTCATATTCGAACCTAAAAAAAATTCGAACCAAACACCTTGTTTTGGATTTGGATGTGAATTTCAAAAACAAAACCATCTACGGGGTTGCCCGACACCAAATGGAGAACTCGGGAAGCACAACCGCGGTTTTTGACATCAAAGGATTGGTGATTCAAAAAGTTACGGTGGGAAAAAAAGGTCATGAAAAGGAAACGGATTTTGTCATTGGAAAAATGGACAAAGATTCAGTCTTAGGTCAACCGCTCATCGCAAACATTCCCGAAGCCACAGAATACATTAACATTTACTACCAAACCACACCACAATCCGATGCGCTTGCGTGGGTAGATTCTGCGTACACCTCCTCCAAGAAACACCCCTTCCTCTACACCCAAGGAGAAGCCATTTTGACAAGGACCTGGATTCCCTTGCAGGATTCTCCTTCCAACCGATTTACCTACGAAGCCAATGTCAAAGTAAACCCCGGACTTCTTGCCTTGATGAGTGCCCAAAATCCAACCAAAAAAAATCCGAAAGGCGCGTATCATTTTGTAATGAACCAACCCATTTCTTCGTATTTGATCGCCCTTACCGTGGGTGACATCGCCTACCATCCTTACAACAGTCGCTGTGGCATCTACGCCGAAAAAGAAGTGTTGAACAAAGCTGCTGAAGAATTTAAAGATTTACCAAAAATGGTCTTGGCTGCTGAAAAATTATACGGTCCTTACCAATGGGAGAAATACGACGTAATGATTCAACATTATTCCTTCCCCTTTGGTGGCATGGAAAACCCAAGACTTACCTTTGCCAGCCCTACCTTAATTGCAGGAGACAAATCCTTGGTTTCCGTCATTGCCCACGAACTGGCGCATTCTTGGTCGGGGAACCTCGTCACAAACAGTACTTGGAATGACTTCTGGCTGAACGAAGGGTTTACCGTCTATTTTGAGGAACGCATCATGGAATCACTCTATGGGAAAGAAACTTCCGATATGCTAGCCGAAATTGAGTTTTTTGAGTTGGAAAAAGAGTTAAAAGACATCGCTACCGGTACAAACCCTGAAGATTCACGGTTGTTCCTCCAACTTAAAGACCGCGATCCCGATGATGGAATGACCAATGTCGCTTATGTAAAGGGAGCCTTTTTCCTAAAAACGTTGGAACGAAAAGTGGGACGCAAGAAATTTGACGCTTTTTTAAAACAATATTTTTCAGCGTTTCAATTTAAAACGGTGAACACCCAAAAATTCGAGCAATTTTTAAAAAGCGAATTACTCGATCCCAATAAGATTGAATTTAATACAGACGAATGGATTTACCTCGAAGGGCTTCCTAAAAACTGCGTAAAAATCAAAACCAATAAGCTCGTAGGTATGCAAGCTTTGGCAGAAAATGTCGGCGAAAATCCAATGTTACTCGCACCACAAAAAATGTACAAGTGGGTTAAAATCAAAGGGAAAAAGAAGAAGAAAAAAGTCGCCTATTTTGTGCAAATCAAGCGGCAAGATCACACGGTACAAGAATGGCAGCATTTCATTCGTTCGTTGGACGCTGACATTTCCATTGAAGACATGCACGTCATAGATCAATTTTTACATTTCAAGAATGGTGGGAACTGCGAATTGATGTTCGAATGGTATGTACTGAGCATCCAACGAAACGACAAATCCATACGACCTGCGTTGGAAAAATTCTTAATGTCGGTGGGACGAAGAAAATACATTCTTCCTTTGTACAAGGAGCTTTTCAAAAGGGAGTCTGATAAAATTTGGGCAGAAGGGGTTTTCAATAAGGCAAAATTCGGTTACCATTTCGTTTCAAGAAAGTCAATTGAATCGGCGTTGAATGCGAAATAAGTAGGCTTAATTTGCCACTTCACTCATGTAGCGAATGCGTACCAATCGCAACTCTTCTTCGGTATAGGTACCTTCAAATTCTTTGTAAGCCTCAACGATTCCATCGGTTTCTGCCTCGTTAAAGTAATCGAAAATCTCTTCCTGATCGGTTTTATCCAAGAGGTCATCGATGTAGTAATTAAGGTTCACACGGGTTCCAGAGGCTACAATGGTTTCGATTTCTTCGAGCAAGGCTTCAAAGGTTTTTCCTTGCGAAGCGGCGATGTCTTCCAAAGGCAACTTTCGATCGATGTTTTGAATCAATTGCACCTTGAGACCTGATTTATTTACCAGCGATTTCATGAAATAATCTTGCGGACGGTCGATGTCATTCTCTTCAACATATTGCGCAATCAATTCCACAAAGGGTTCACCAAATCGTTGGGCTTTTCCAACCCCTACACCTTGCACATGGGTAAGTTCTTCAATGGTGATAGGGTATTGTAAACACATGTCCTTCAAAGACGGCTCTTGAAAAACAACAAAAGGAGGCAGCTCCATTTGTTTTGAAACAGACTTCCTTAGGTCGACCAACAAGGTATATAACTCCTCGTCAAACGCAGCACTTTTGGCCGACTGAAGGGTAATTGATTCGTCATCATCGGTATTGGAAAAATCATGCTCTTTCAACAACATATATGAGGTTGGATTTTTTAGGAAATCCCTTCCTGCATCGGTGAATTTTAAGACACCAAAAGATTCAACATCTTTGAATAACAATCCTCCTAAGGCAACTTGACGAATCACGGCATTCCAGAAATGTTCATCTCGATCGCTTCCTTGGCCAAAACCTGGCAATAATTCGTGTTTGAACGCTTTGATTTCTGAGGTAGCCACACCCGATAAAAATGCGCAGTAATGCTTCGCTTTTACCTGTTCGTCCAGTTCCATAACGGCTTGCAAAAGCTTGACAACGGCTTCCTTTCCTTCGCGTTTTTCTCGTGGGTTTTTACAGTTGTCGCACTTCTCGTGGCAATTATTTGCGTCGAATTCTTCTCCGAAATAATGCAAAATATATTTACGTCGGCACAGTGAAGTTTCAGCATAGGAAACAATTTCACTTAGCAATTGCCGACCAATTTCTTGTTCTGTTAAGGGTTTTCCACTTAGAAACTTCTCTAATTTCTCGACATCTTTGTAGGAATAAAAGGCCAAACATACCCCGATACCACCATCACGTCCGGCCCGACCGGTTTCTTGGTAATAGGATTCCAAAGATTTAGGAATGTCGTGGTGAATCACAAAGCGAACATCCGGCTTGTCGATTCCCATTCCAAAGGCTATGGTGGCCACAATGATTTTGGATTCTTCCATCAAAAACATGTCTTGATGTCTTGCCCTCGTGTCTGCATCTAAGCCTGCATGGTAAGGCAAAGCCGGTATGCCATTCACCTGCAGTAACTCTGCTATTTCCTCGACTTTTTTACGGCTAAGACAATAGATGATTCCACATTCATCGCTGTGTGATTTCACATAACGAATGATTTGCTTTTCAACATCCTTTTTGGGACGTATTTCATAAAACAAGTTGTCACGGTTGAAGGAGGCTTTGAAAACCTTGGCATCCAACATGTTTAAGTTCTTTTGGATGTCGTGTTGAACCTTTGGGGTAGCTGTGGCGGTTAACGCAATGACAGGCACATTGGAAATCTTTTCGAAAATTTCTCTAAGGCGTCGATATTCAGGGCGGAAATCATGTCCCCATTCAGAAATACAGTGGGCTTCATCGATGGCGAAAAAAGAAACATTTACACTGGAAAGGAAATCGATGTTTTCTTGTTTGGTCAAAGATTCTGGTGCAACATAAAGCATCTTTGTCACCCCAGAAACGATGTCTTTCTTCACATTGGCAATTTCATTCTTTGTAAGTGATGAATTCATGAAGTGGGCGACCTTTCCGTTGTCGCTGACAAACCGCATGGCATCGACTTGGTTTTTCATAAGTGCGATGAGTGGAGAAACGATGATTGCGGTACCTTCCAATAAGAGCGCTGGAAGTTGGTAACACATGGATTTCCCTCCGCCGGTAGGCATGATGACGAACGTGTTTTTTCCTTCTAGAATGTTTGAGATAATTTCCTTTTGTTCACCTTTGAATTTAGAGAATCCAAAAAAGTGTTGCAAGGCACCATGTAAATCCATTTCCTGTTCTGTGTATGTAAAAGAATTTTTCAAAGAAAAACTGATCTGGTTGAGATTAAACGGATGTAAAAAAACACCCTTACTGTAATCAAATTTACAAACTAACAAAGGATAAACCTATATGTTTTCGCCTTTAATCAATCTTTTAGAAAAATAAATCTACCCGTTGAAAGCCACCACTTGGGTAATCTCGGGCATATGTTGTTTCAGTAGCGTTTCAATGCCACCTTTCAAGGTCGCTGTGGAGGATGGACACCCAGAGCAAGCTCCTTTTAGGACCACCGTTACCGTTCCTTCCTTGAATCCAACATAATCGATTGCGCCACCATCATTTTCAACGGCAGGGCGAACATATTGATCTAGCAAGGCAATGATTGGCTCATCCAGTTCGCTGGGTTCCGCAACCGTTTTGGTTTCAGTAGAGACCTTTTTTTCTACCGGAACAGGCATTTGGATCAGTACTTCCTTTCCTTCACCTAGAAACTCACGTACAAACTCACGTAATTCCATGGTGATAAAATCCCACGGCACATTGTCGGTTTTGGTGATGGTCACGAAATTTGCGGTAATGAAAACACTTTTTACAAAAGGAAAATTAAACAAAGCTTCAGCCAACGGAGAATAGCCTTTCGCCTCAGATTTTTGGGTAAATTCAACGGAATCGCCACTCCCCAAAAGGTATTTATTGGCAACAAATTTCATGGTCGCCGGATTGGGGGTCATTTCTGTGTAAACCGTAACAGGTACATTCATTATTCAGTTTTTAGGTTATAAAATTACTTGTTTTTATTCGCCACCTAACGACAATTGAAAAAAGGTTTCAGAACTTTTCACCGAACTTCGTTCAAAGGTAGGATTTCCGAAGCCATCCAACATGGGGTACTTCACTGCTTTGGACTTATCGCGGTGCAAGCACGCAGCATGCCCGATGTTGTTTTGAAATACATTCCGAACCCCTTCAGCATCCATACCACATTGAAATTTAAGCACTTGCCCTACCCCTACCAGATATTCAGTCCCAACATACAAAATACCATGACTTGTTTGACCATAAGAAAGCGTGGAAAGATCTTTAAAATAGGATGTTTTACCCTTCACAAGCGCTTGTTGTGCACCCACACCTGAGGTCTCACCAGTCCAAATACGCACGCCAAATGTTAGCGCATAAAAAAGTTCGCGGTGACGAAAAACAAGGTTTGCTGTTCGGAAACGATCCTTTCCTTGACCCGCAAAAAAATCATTTTCGAAATACAAACGATTCCGATGGGCTTCAAAGGCAAAAGCACCTGACGATTGAGAGGTTCGCGCGTTATCGGCGTAGAACAAATATGAATACCCAAATTGATGTGTATACTTCGAATAATTTACGGCATTACCCCATTCAAAATCGCTTACACTTGCGGCCTTTCCTCCCCCATAAAAAAGACCTGCATACGACCTATTCTCCCAAAAACACTTCCTTCCGCCCAAAGATTTTAGGTAAAAGGAAAAGTCATTTCCTGCCGTACATTGAATGTGATTAAAGGTTAGATAACCATGAATCCCCAGCCCCACGCCCTGTATGTGACTGCCTATGTTTATCGATGCCTTTAAGGCGATGCCTCCCGTTTGGGCGTAACCCACCACAGACACAAAAAAAAGGAATGACATCACCCATTTCATGAACGGGCCCATTGTTACTTCCCTTTCAGCGCCATGGCCTTTAGGGTATTCATCATCAAAGAAGCTATGGTCATAGGGCCGACGCCACCTGGCACAGGGGTAATCATGCTGCATTTTGGTGCTACATTTTCAAAATCTACATCTCCCGAAAGACGCCATCCTTTGGGTTTGGTATCATCCTCGATGCGTGTTGTACCCACATCTATCACCACCGCTCCTTCGCGAACCATGTCTGCCGTGACAAAACCAGGTTGCCCTATGGCGGCTATCAAAATGTCCGCATTGAGACAAACCTCTTTTAAATTTTCGGTACGAGAATGCGCCAAGGTAACGGTACAATTTCCAGGGTTGGCATTTTGACTTAACAAGATGCTCAATGGCATTCCTACAATGTTGCTTCGACCAATGATTACACAATTTTTCCCTTCGGTTTCAATGTGCTTTCGTTTGATTAACTCCATAATTCCCGCAGGGGTTGCAGGCAAAAAACCGGGTAAATTGACCACCATATTCCCCAGATTCCTAGGGTGAAAACCATCTACATCCTTCAAGGGATCAATGGCTTGAGTGATTTTTAGGTCATCAATTTGGGCAGGCAATGGCAACTGAACGATAAATCCATCGATGCTTTTATCTTCATTCAATGCTTGTACTTTTCCCAATAATATTTCTTCTGAGACCGAGTCATCGTATCGAATAAGGGTGCTCTCAAATCCTATCTCTTCACATGCTTTTACTTTCGCACATACGTAGGTCATAGAGGCGCCATCATTGCCGACAAGAATGGCAGCGAGGTGAGGGATTTTCAAACCTGCTTTTTTTCGCTCAGCAACGGCTTGTCTGAGTTCCTCTTTAATTTCTTTGGCAATTGCGTTTCCGTTGATTATTTCCATATTGCAAATTTACGACAAAAAGGATTTCAGGCATTCATTCCTAATAATCACAGGTTATGTATCTTTGTCAAAATGAAAACCATGCGGAAATTATTACTGATTCTTTTGTTTTTACCTTTTATAAGCATTGGCCAAGTTGAATTCAACGGTTCAGAGGTTGGACTTGAGATTTTTGCAGGCGCCTCAAATTTAGGGGGTTCCATAGGTGGCGATCTCAAATACGCAGCGGTGCTAAATGAAAACTGGGCGGTGGGTCCATCCTTTCGTTACCAAAGAACATGGTCAAATTTTATGGGACAACAAAACAAATTTGCCATTTACGGAGGAGGTGTTTTCGCCCATTACCGAATCAAGAACACCCTGTTTTTAGGACTTGAATACGAATTGTTACGCAGTCCTTATAATTTCGTCAACTTCAATTATTCGACGAAGACATTGGCTTCTACACTTTTTATTGGCGGAGGTTTTTCGAGGGATTTCAAACAAAAAATCAGGATAAACGGAGGCATATTCTACGATGTTATCAATGCGTCCAACAGCCCTTTCCGTTCGAGTTACGGTTTTAAGATCAAAGACCAAAACGGAGCCATTGTTAAAATCCTTCCCATCATCTACCGAATCACCTTCTTTTTCCCGTTTGGAAATACAAAATAATGAAAATAGGCATCGTATTATACCCCACTTTTGGTGGGAGTGGTGTTGTAGCCACAGAATTGGGTAAGGCGCTGGCGAGAAAAGGACACCATGTGCATTTCATTACCTATTCACAACCCGTGCGACTCGGGCGATTTCAAGAGAACATTTTCTACCACGAAGTAGCGGTTTCTGACTACCCTTTGTTTGAATTTCAACCCTATGAAACTACCTTGGCTTCGAAGATGGTAGACGTGGTAAAACACGAGAAATTAGACATCCTCCACGTCCATTATGCCATTCCGCATGCCTCTTCGGCGTACATGGCAAAACAAATTTTGGCGACTGAAGGCATTCACATTCCCTTCATCACTACCTTGCACGGAACGGACATTACCTTGGTGGGAAGAGATCCTTCGTTTATTCCAGTGGTAACTTTTTGCATCAACCAATCGGACTCAGTGACCACGGTTTCCGAAAGTTTAAAACGGGATACACTGGAACATTTCAAAATTACCCGAAGCATCGATGTAATCCCCAATTTCATTGTTTCGGATGATGTTCTGCCGACACCCAACCAAGAAACCAGACGTCATTATGCGCCTGATTCGGAAGCCATTTTATGCCACGTATCCAATTTTAGAAAAGTAAAAAGGGTTGAAGATGTCATCCGTATATTCGAAAAAGTGAACACCCAATCCCCTTCACGCCTTCTTATGGTGGGTGATGGACCTGAACGTTATGGTTGCGAGCAACTTTCAAGGGATTTAAAACTTTGTGACCGCATCTTTTTCTTAGGAAAACTGAGAGACACGAGACAAGTATTGGAATTGTCCGATGTTTTTCTACTGCCTTCTGAAAATGAAAGCTTCGGGCTTGCAGCATTGGAAGCCATGGCAGTTGGGGTTCCCGTTATTTCATCAAATACAGGTGGAATACCCGAAGTGAATACCCATGGTTTCTCAGGATTTCTTTCCAATGTTGGCGACGTAGATGACATGGCTTCAAATGCCTTACAACTTCTTGATCCCACGACAAAACACGACTTTAAACTTCACGCATTGGAGCGTGCAAAGGATTTTGCTTTGGACAAAATTGTCCCTATGTATGAAGCCATTTATGATAAACTGGTAAATTTAAAAGCATGAAAATTGGTGTATTGCTTTCTGGTTGCGGCGTCTATGACGGAGTGGAAATACAAGAGGCGGTACTCACCCTACTGGCCATTGAGCAACGGGGTTGGGAATCTGTGTGCATTGGCGTAGATCAACCACAATACCATGTCATAAACCATCTTACGGGCGAACCAATGCCCAAGGAACAAAGGAACATGCTGGTTGAGGCTTCACGCATCTCGCGAGGCAAAATCCAGAACATTTCGCAGGTTTTCCCTGCGGACATTGACGCATTGGTAATCCCAGGAGGCTTTGGAAGTGCCAAGAATTTTACAACGTGGGCTTTCGAGGGTGCTGAAGGAACCATTTTACCTGAAGTAAAACTGCTGCTTGTCAACATGACCAATGTCGGCAAACCCATCGTGGCACTTTGCGTGAGTCCTGTGGTTGTGGCCAAAGCATTTGAAGACGCCCATCATCATCCTACCTTAAGCATTGGTTCATCCGATTTCCCTTCGCCTTATAACATCCTTGAATTTTCAGAAGGATTGCAAAAAACTGGGGCAAAAGTTGTAGAAAAAAACATCCAAGAAATTCTTGTAGACTCGGAGAACAAAATCATTTGCGCCCCATGCTACATGATGGAAGGCGGTCTTTTGGATGTCCATACGAACATTCAACAGGCAATGGATGCCTTAAAAACCTTGCTTTGAGTTTTGACCCCAAGGCATACGACCAGTGGTTTCGCGACCGTAAGTTTTACCTAGACGGGTTAACAGCAAATACCCTGTTTCCAAAAATCCGTCAAGGAGACCGCACCGCCATTTCTTCGGCCATCACATTGTTAGAAAGTAAAAATCCGAAACACAGAACCGAAGCAGACCAATTGATTTCGATGTGTCTTCCATACGCCGGAAATTCTTGGCGATTGGGAATCACTGGCGTACCGGGCGTTGGAAAAAGCACCTTTATCGAATCGTTCGGGAAATTCTTCATCGAGGAAGGACATAAAATCGCAATCATGGCGATCGACCCGAGCTCCTCCTTAAGTGGTGGAAGTATTTTGGGCGACAAAACAAGGATGTCCGTACTTTCCAACCACCCCAACGTGTACATACGACCCACGGCAACAGGCAACAACCTTGGTGGGGTGGCGCAACATACCCGAGAAACTGTAATCGTTTGCGAGGCAGCAGGATTTGATCGTATTTTTATCGAAACCGTGGGGGTTGGACAAAGCGAAACGGTGGTTCATTCCATGGTGGATTTCTTCCTGTTGCTAATGCTTGCCGGGGCAGGCGACGAATTGCAAGGCATCAAACGTGGCATCATGGAAATGGCAGATGGGATATTAATTACCAAAGCCGATGGTAACAACCTCAACCCAGCCAAAATCGCCCAAAGGGATTTCCAAAATGCTTTGCATTTATTTAGGCCCAACGAAAATGGCTGGAACCCGAAAGTAGCATGTATTTCCAGTTTGGAAAACACGAACCTAGACCTTCCTTTGCGATGGTTGGCAGAATTCTTCGAAAGCGCAGGACAGAATGGAAGCATGGAAAAAAGAAGAAGCGCTCAAAATGTACAGTATTTCGAGGACGCTCTCTCGATGAGAATCCATTCACACATTGCCAATGACCCAAAGACAAAAGAAAGGTACGAAACACTGAAGGTGGCGATTTTAGAAGCTAAAAAATCTCCTTTTCAAGGTGCAGCGGAAATGTTTATGTATTTAATCAATCAAGATGGAATTTAAAATATCGGGGGATTACATTGAATTAATCGCATTGTTGAAAGCTACGGGCATCGCGGAAACCGGTGGGCACGCAAAACACATTGTCGAAGCAGGAGAAATCATTCGAAATGGGGAAGTAGAATTCCGAAAACGTGCGAAACTGATACCTGGGGATGTCATACTTGTATTTGAATATGAAATAAGCATTGCATGATCAAGTATAGCCTAATTTTATTGGTTGGGGTTATTGTCCACATGAGAAGCACTGTATATGGACAAAAGGAAAGTCAAAACACCTATGCCTGTATATTCATCCCAAATAACATGAGTGAGCGTTGCGATGACTACAACAAGGATTTTACCTTGGATGTACTGCTTACTGCTCCTTGTGTAATTAAAAATATGAAAGTACTCGATCGGTGGGGAACCGTATTGTATTCAACAGATCAAGGGCCATGGACATGGTACGGCGGATTAGAATCAGCGGGTGTTTACAATGTAACCGTTAGCTACATTCAAGCCGAAAATCAAAGTGAACCTGAATTAAAATCAATTACACAGGCGGTATATTTGATCAAGTGATTCTGGGAGCTGACAAGTTGAGCAGCGCATAAGGCAGTATATCGTCCAATATGTTCAATTCCATTGCGTTAGGGGTATCGTAAAATACATCCCCCATGGAACTAGAACACATCAAAAACAGCATCCTTGAAATTCGAGGAAAGAAAGTCATTCTTGATTTTGAATTGGCGAAAATGTATCAAACAGAAACCAAAAGATTAAAAGAATCAGTTAAAAGAAATGCACGACGTTTCCCTGAAGATTTCATGTTTGAACTTACGCTAGAGGAATGGACCCACTTGAGGTCGCAATTTGCGACCTCAAGTTGGGGTGGTAAACGTTATCCTCCCTTTGCCTTCACAGAACAAGGCGTTGCAATGTTATCGAGTATACTTCATTCAGAGATTGCAATCGATGTTAATATCGCGATTATGCGGGCCTTCGTTGTGATGCGGCAATGGGCTTTAAACCACCATGAATTAACCGAACGACTGAATGCACTGGAACAGCAATATGGTCAAAAATTCGCTAACATCGAACAGGCCTTGACCTTCTTGATTCAGAAGGACAAAAACACAACAAACCAACAGCAACGAGACCGAATCGGATTTAAAAAATAACCTTATGGAATTGGAACACATCAAAAACAGCATCCTTGAAATTCGAGGAAAGAAAGTCATTCTTGATTTTGAATTGGCGAAAATGTATCAGGTTGAGACAAAATACTTAAAACGAACCGTTCGGAATAATCTCAAAAGGTTCCCAACCGACTTTATGTTTGAATTATCGAATGATGAATGGAATGACTTGAGGTGCAAAATTAGCACCTCAAAAACGGCCGGAGGGATAAGGTATTTACCGTTTGCTTTTACCGAACAAGGAATCGCCATGTTGAGTGGATTGCTGCATTCTGAAATGGCGATTGAAATGAATATCTCTATCATGCGGGCCTTCGTTATGATGCGCCAATGGGCTTTAAATCACCATGAGCTGACCGAACGACTGAATGCATTGGAACAGCAATACGGACAAAAATTCGTGGACATCGAACAGGCCTTAACTTTCTTGATTCAGAAGGACAAAAACACAACAAACCAACAGCAACGAAACCGAATCGGATTTAAAAAATAACCTTATGGAATTAGAACACATCAAAAACAGCATTCTTGAAATTCGAGGAAAGAAGGTAATGTTAGACATGGATCTAGCACTAATCTATCAAGTAGAAACGAGGGTGTTGAAGCAAGCAGTCCGCAGAAATATAGATCGATTCCCAAAAGATTTTATGTTTGAACTTACAGAAAATGAACTTCAAAACTTGACATCACATTTTGTGACATCAAGTTGGGGTGGACGAAGACATAAACCCTTTGCCTTTACAGAACAAGGAATCGCGATGTTATCCAGTGTACTAAAAAGCAAAAAAGCCATTCAAATGAACATCTCCATCATGCGGGCCTTCGTTATGATGCGCCAGTGGGCCTTGAGCCACCAAGAATTGAGTGAAAAACTCACCGCGCTTGAACAGCAATACGGACAAAAATTCAAAGACATCGAATGCTGACGATAAATGTCAGCACCTTGAAAGGCATCGCCTCGTCAAGGCTACGGACCTTATTATTTGATAAAAAAACATCATCAAAAATCAATACAACAAGCCGCACGAAAACAAGTGGGGTATAAAAAATAAACGTATGAGCATCAACTCGCATTTAGACCACTTTAAGAATTATTTGATATCCCAACGATATAGTCCTAACACCATTAAAACCTACACGGAAGCCTTAGGGGTATTTTTTCAATTTCACAGCAACAAGGCCGCGGAACAACTTGAAATTGCAGATATCATAGACTTCAATACGGGTTACATCCTTCGAAAAAACCTCTCGGCAAGTTACCAGAACCAGGTGATTAATGCCATCAAGTTATTTTACCGAAACCGGTTCAATCGTGTGATGGATTTAAACAATATCCAACGTCCACGCAGGGAAAAACGCCTACCGAATGTGTTAAGCAAACAAGAAATCAAGGCGATTCTTGAGGCTCCCACGAACCTAAAACACCGAGCCATGTTGAGCTTAATTTACGCCTGCGGACTAAGGCGAAGTGAATTGTTGAACCTATCCTTAAGCGATGTGCACTCAGACCGAAACTTATTGTTTATTCGACAATCCAAGGGTAAAAAAGACCGCGTGGTTCCGATCAGCAATAAAATCATTGAAATGCTACGAGAATATTATAAAGCTTACAAACCAAAAACGTGGTTGTTTGAAGGGCAGATACCCAACACAAAATACAGTGAAATGAGCCTGGCCAAAGTATTAAAACAAGCATTGAAAAAAGCGGGTAATCAAAAACCTGTTAGTTTGCATTGGTTAAGGCACAGTTATGCCACGCATTTGCTGGAAAGCGGAACCGATTTGCGCTACATACAAGAATTACTTGGGCATGCCAGTTCTAGAACGACCGAGATCTACACCCACGTAAGCACCAAAAACCTACAACAAATTCGTTCTCCTTTCGATGATTTATAAAATTTATTCTAAATTTATACGTGCACTAAAAGTATTGTTATTACATCAATGGGTGTATGCTTGATAAACTTTTGGTAATACTATAAGTAAGTTAGGCGTCATTGTACCGAACCCCATAACACATCAGACAAAAAATAGAATATGAAGGCAAACGAGACCAAAGTAGAAGACTTTTTATCATCCAACAAGACACAATTTGTTATCCCAGTTTATCAAAGAAATTACGACTGGACAACAGGACAATGTAAACAACTTTTGGACGACATTCTTGAAGTTGGAACAAGCAAAAAAATGAATGCTCATTTTATTGGTAGCATTGTTTATGTTCACGATGATGTTTACACTGCATCAAGAATTAAAGAATTGACAGTTATAGACGGACAACAAAGACTTACAACTTTGACACTTGTTTATTTAGTGCTACATAGACTTGCAAAAGTTATTTCTAACGAAGAACTTGTAAATGAGATAAGTGAAACTTATTTGATTAATAAGTTTTCACCTGAAGAAGAAAAACTAAAATTAAGACCAACCGATAATAATGACAGAGCTTTAAAATATTTATTAAGAAGTGATGAAAACGAAGAGTATTCAGACTTTTCAAAATTAATTGACAACTTCAATTATTTCAAAGGCAGAATTACAGAAGAAAATTACCAAACAGTTTTGAAAGGACTTTCAAAATTAATGTTTGTTGAAGTTTCACTAGATAGAGAAAAAGACGACCCACAAAGAATTTTTGAAAGCCTTAATTCGACAGGTTTAGAACTTGCACAAGCTGACTTAATTCGTAATTATATTTTAATGGGACTTAATCGAAAAGACCAAAATAAAATATATCAAAACTATTGGGAAGTAATCGAGAAACTTGCAAAAGATGAAACACTTAATGTTAGCCGAGTTTCAGATTTTATTAGAGATTATCTAACACTTGAAAACAAAAATATACCGAACAAAGGAAAAGTTTATTTGGAATTCAAAACTAAATATCCAACTACAACACTTGACGAATTAGAAACAAATTTATCAGGCATAAAATCGTTGGTAAAACATTACAACAAACTAATAAATCCAAAAAACGAAACCGACAAAGAAATTAGGCTTCAATTGGAATACATAAATCGACTTGAAACAAATGTTGCTTACCCTTTTTTAATGAAAGTTTATGATGATTATTCAAACTCAATAATTGACAAACCAACATTCATAAAAGTATTGGATTTGGTTCAAACTTTTACTTGGAGACGTTTTATACTTGGCTTACCAACGAATGCGTTGAACAAAATATTTATGAGCCTTTACGATAAGGTTGAACCAACAAATTATTTATATTCAATTCAAAAATCTTTACTTCAAAGAACAGGTGTACAAAGATTTCCAAAAAATGCAGAAGTAATAGACGCACTAAAAGTTAAAGATGTTTATAATATCAAATCTAAAAACAGAACATACTTTTTAGAGCGTTTAGAAAACTTTGAAAACAAAGAACCTGTAATGATAGATGGAAATACCGACATTACAATTGAACATATTTTTCCTCAAAACCCAGACCCGAAATGGAAAATTGAACTTGGAACAGACGATTATAATTTTATCAAAGAAAACTATATTAACACAATTGGCAATTTGACACTTTCAGGCAATAACGGAAAGCTAGGAAACAAATCATTTATCGACAAACGAGATTTAGCAGATGCAGGATATAAAGACAGCCGACTTTGGCTAAACAAATATTTATCAATTTTAGACAAGTGGGACAAAGCTGAAATCGAAAGACGGTTTGACCTAATTGCAGAACGAGTTTTGAAAATTTGGGACATTCCTAATATCACAATAGAAGAACAAACAGACGGAGATGAAGTAAGTATTTTTGATGCAGAAGACCCTAAATTTAGGAAATTAGAGTATGCAGTTTTCTTCGACCAAAAATTAGAAGTAACTCAAGTTGCGAAACTTTATTTAGAAGTATTTAAACAACTATTTGAATTGCAACCCGAAACATTTTTTACGACAGAACTTGGTGCAAAAATTGGCTTGACCAAAAATCCTACAGAAGGAAATCCAAGACAAGCAGTTCCAATAAATGACACATATTTTATTGAAGGAAACATTGACAACATTAGCAAGTTTGAAAAGATAAAATTAGCGTTGACAATATTTAACTTTGAAGACGAATTGACTATAAAATACGCAGAAGAAAAAACAACGAACGCCTAACATGGGTTTGGCAAAAGTGGGGCTTTAGTACTAGGTTGAACATTTGTAGTTTCTATTAGCTTTTGTACTAAATTTGAACTTTAGTACTTTCTAAACCCCACCTTCGCCAAGCCAAAAAACGTTAGCACTCACCCTAAAAGGACAACGACAGTGAAAAAAGTAACGAACAGACAAAAAATAAAGGAGCCAGCCGCACAAAT
>CAMCWF010000023.1 GCA_945882095.1 Chryseobacterium gleum | reverse complement strand
ATTTCATATAACCTAGCAAATGCAGGGTACAACGTGGCGAAGTACGTCCCTTTTGGACCCGTTAAAGAAGTCCTCCCCTACTTACTTCGTCGCGCAGATGAAAACACTTCGGTAGCAGGTCAGACAGGAAGGGAATTGGGATTGATCAGTGCGGAAGTTCAACGAAGACGACAGTAGGGACAACAGATACCACTTTTAAAAACGTTGTCTTATGAGCACTATGCGATCATTCACTAGTACTGATTGATACGATTTGATATGATTAGATTTGATTTTGATACGTTAAATGTCTATACTTCAGCAGTGAAGTTTTTCTAAAGTAAGTTTATCTCGCCTTGCTACTAACGTTTTGCAGCTAAATGTTTTGTGCCTAGGCGCTCGGCCGACTTTTCACAAGATCGTTTCTCCGAAGTTAAGACTTAATCTTTAAAAACTATTGGTTGTTTCGAAGTAAGAACTGAGCTGGCGCTTGCTTGCTGTTAGTGGCTGACGTTTTTAGTTGTTCGCTAATGTTTTACTAAAAAAGCATATCAATGTATCTTTAAATTCTTTTTCTCTTTTTTCAATGTCTGTTTTTATCCAATCATTATTTCGATAGTTTGAAAGTTTTTTAACTGTCGCAATACTTGAAACCCTATATTTCTGTTTCTTAATACCAAAATATCCGTTTCCTGCTTGAATGTTCAATTTCTTTTCAAAAACAGTCTTATTTCCAAATTTATCTAAATACAAATCGGCATCAGTTTTTGTCCAACCATTGTAATTTGTGTCTTGCCACTTTTTAGGAAAAATATGTTCAATATCAAATGTACTTGGAACAAGTTCAGTTTGCTTTGGATTTAAATAAGCAAAAAGTAAAAGTAATGCTCTTGAAAGTTTTGAAGAAGAATGACTAACAAGTTGTTGGCTTAAAAGGTTAACGTTAAGTGTAAATCTATAATTAAGTTCGTTGTTAGTGTTTAATGAAATACAAGAATTATAGATATCATCCTTAATTGCGTTTACAGAAGGTTGGTCTATAAATTTTGCAAATAAGAAAGCAATTAATTCTTGCAACATATTTTCAAAGTCACATCCAAAAGTTTGGCTGTCTTTGTTTTTCATAAAGAATACGCTTGTTGCATATTTCCAAAATTCATTTGGATAACAACTTAAACAGTGCAAGTGAATTTTAGCTTTTGTAGAAATTGAATATGTGTAATCAATTTCTGGTTCAGTTTCAGTATTTATAAATCGCCAAAAGTAGGCCAACTCCAAAAGCTCACTAATTAAATTTGTGTCCTTTAAGCGTTCATAATTATTGTCAGCATAAAATTTACGCAAACCAACTTCTTTGCTTTTGTCACTCTTTCTTGCTCTCAAAATATGAGTATAATATCGAAAAATGTCGTCTATTGTAAACGAACCTTGTTTGCAAATTTGAGTAAATTCTTTCCAAGTTTCTGTAAATTCTTTTCTTTTGTTTTCTACATCGCAATTACGATAAATTTGTGCTTTAAAAATATCAGAGTCTGCTAATGGCATTCCTCTGTCGTTAAGCGTTGAAAAGATTGTCAATGCAGTATCTTGAGCATCGCATTCTATTGGTAGAATTATACATTTTTGTAAAATAGTTACACAAAGTTCTTTCCATAGCATTGGATTTGATTTAGCATATTCATCACATTTTTCTTTGAAAAATCTATAGTTTTTAGAATAATTATCAGTTTTATCTTCTAATATTTTACCTTCCTCTAAAATTTTATGAAAAATTTCGTTGTCTTCTTCGGTTGCAACTTCGGAAACAATATGAATTTTTGTTTTGTCAGTCACTTTCTGCGAAATTGAGTTTATATCCCAAATGCAAGGTGCAAGTTGGTTTTTCAAACCAACTACATCTTCATCTTCAACCATATCGTCAAGTTTCTTAAAAAACGACCTTAACAGCAACATAAATGAAGTAATTCGTTGTTGTCCGTCAATTATTTCTTGGTTTTTTTCGTCATTTACATAAGAAACGATTGTGCCTAAAAAATAATCTGCACCATTTTTGGCGTCTGTTTGAGCAAAGTTTTCAATATCGTTCCAAAGTGTCTCACATTTTTCAATATTCCATTTATAGGGTCTTTGATAGTCAGGAATTACAAATTTTCTATTTTGCATTTCGCTGAATAATTTTCCAACTGTCTTTTTACTTACGTGTAAATCTGCCATATTTTATTAGTTTTTTTTTTCGGTTTAAGGTTGTTGTGTCGGTTCGGTACGCTTGCCACTAACGTTTTGCAGCTACAAGAAGTTGGCGTTTTCGAAGCACTAAACTGTCTGTCACCACTGAACTTGATACGAAGCACAAAACTTCATTTAAGCACTGAACCGCCAATTTCTTGTAGGTGCTGTTATAGGGCGTTTTTTCTGTCATTTGTTTGCGCTGTTACGATTGTCCGCTGTCACACGAAACCTAAATTCTTTATCGATTTCATTTCCTTTGCTGTCAATTTGTGTAATATAATTTGCTTGTCCAATCTTTGAAATTGTGTCAAGTGGTATAAAATATTGTTCTGTCCGAATTACAAGTGTGTTGGTCTTTATGCAGTTGTCGATGTTAGATTTGTCAATTGTGATAATACTGTCCTTCAAAGTATATGTTCCATAGAAATAACTTTGTCCAAGTCCGCTACCATTTGCCATTACATAATTTCCGTCTGTTTTAAAGTCAACCGAAAAACCATTAAAGCCACCGTCATAAAAACCGCTTAATAAAGTGGGGGAATTTGTTTTGCTGTCTTGGTAGTAGAATAGAGCAATGTTAGTCAAGATAAATACAAGTCCAACTGAGGTCGGCAAGTAGCTTGTCAACTTTTGTGTGGTCTTAAATTCTTTGCGGTCTTTACGAATTGACCATATAAAAACTAAAAGTCCAACGAAAGCAATTACGAACAAAATTATTCCGTCAAGGAAAAAGTCGTCTTGAGCTGTCTGATATAATTTGTAGGCAAACCAAGTCCCGAAAATGGTCAGCAGAATAATTCGTAATATTTTGTTGTTCAGTGTCAATTGTGTCGTTTTTAAAATGCCCTACAACTCGTTTATACCCGCCATAAACCATCTCCAAGCATACCAAATTCGGGTGTATAGGCGCAGGTTTGTTGCGTATGTACGAATATACGGTTTTGTTGATTTATGCTGCCAGATTTGCGAATTTTTAAAATTGAAAACGCTGCGTCCTACATCCAAAGTCCTCCGTTCACGGAGAGGACTTGTCCAGTAATGGAGTTGGCTTCGTTAGACAGCAAAAGTTCCACCATCTTTACAATGCCTTGGGTGTCGCTGAGTTTGGCTACAGGTGTTTTTGCAATGATTTCGGCGCGCATGGCTTCCGGTATTTCGCGGATCATGCCTTCGTCCATGTACCCCGGCGCAATGCAATTCACGGTAATGTTATTGGCTGCCAACTCGGAAGCCATCGTTCGGGTTAAACCAAATAAGGCGCTCTTGGAAGCTGAATACGCTGCCGTTCCCGGGATTCCGGTCTGCGCCACAATCGATGAAAAGAATACAATTCGACCCCAGTTCTTGCTGCGCATGGAAGGAATAATGCCTTGAGAAATGAAAAAGGGCGCCTCGTAATTTACCGCATTTACCTTTCGGAATTCTTCGGCACTCACCTTCCAACTGATGCCCGCACTCGGAATGCCCGCGCAATGCAAGACTGCATCGCAGCCTGACGCTGCCTGAATTAAATGATCAAGTCCTTCTCGGGTTGAAATGTCGGCAGCCACTACGTTGATGTTTTCCGGATAACTTTCTTTCAAGGAATTGAGCACTTCCATATGCTTATTACCTTGCAATAAGAGGTCGTAACCAGCTGATAACAAATAACTTGAAATACACGTTCCTATACCCCCACTCGCTCCCGTTATTAATACCGTTTTATTCATTATCCAAACTTGCGTTTTGCCAACCAAGCCAGCGGCTTAGCCAACGAATTCTTAATCAAAAGTAGGTATTCTATATCCCTTGCGCCAAATTTTCGGTTAAAATCTCCAAGCCCTTTCGCATTGCTTCCGCCAAAATCCAGTTGGGAACAATTAGGCGCTAAGGTCTTCATCGCCTCGACGTGTAAATACACCATCCCTCCTACTTTCATCGCTTCCGGAGTGATTGCTCCTTTTACATACAGTACCTGTCCGTTCACTTCCAAATAGGCTGCCGCCCCCACCAGCTCGCCTTTTTCCCACAAGGAAAATTGCCTTAAGTATCCGCGACGATTTGCCTCTTCCATCAAACGCGCTAAAATGAAATAATCCGCATCTTTTAAATGGGTAAACTCCGCACCTTTTACCCGACGAAAAAGGGCAATTAAACCCTCCGAATTCACCAAAGTTTTCAACTCAAACCCTTGTTGAGCTGCTTTTTTATACTGCCTTCGGTGATTCTCTGAGCATTGAGACAGTACAAAATTTGTTAGGTCAAGGACTTGATGCCTTCGGACTTGCTGTTCATAAGGCCTATCCAAAGGTACACCTGCCAACTGCAAGTAAGAAAAACGTTTCGTAAGATACTGTGTAAGCAGCGCAGTTTGTTGTTCGTTAAATCCGATTGGAACGAAGCTTCGCGTAAGAAATGGCATATGCGTATAACCCACACCCAATTTTTGTTGGGCTACGATCGGATAAATGCCCTCATAATCTCCAAGCACATACCCTTCCCATGCGGGTGCTACCACATCCAAATACCAGCTCAACATGAAAAAGAAGCCTTCCGGTTGTACCGCCAAGACCTTTTGGTCCCACCGCTGTTTATCGATTTGTGCATTGGAGAGGATCATAGGACGGAAGAAAGCGTTACAAATTCGTGATTCCTATAATGTTGAGCGATAAACGATTCCAAGGTTTTAAACCCGAATTGCGTTAAGGCCTTGGGATGACCGATCACCACCAAGAAGGGCTCATTGGCTTTGTGCGCCTTTCTCAAGGCACGATTCAGTTGGGTTGAAAAATACCCATCCGCACTGACACACAAGCGATGTGAACGAGTGAGTAACTCTTTTTTGGAACCACCACCTTTTGCAGGAAGTCCATTCCCGATGGGCTTATGTTGCCCTGGATTGAGTCGCCCAAGCACAAAGAGTTTCCAAAAAAACAAGGGTGAATAGCTCAATGAAGCAATGGGGATTTCAGTAAAAGCACCTTCTGAATCCAACACCGCGGGGTCTTCCATGAATTTCCAATGCGTTGCGTTGGGTGTTTCCGTAAAATCATAAAGATACGGGTTCGTCGTGTTCTTCCCTCCTTTAAATACCGAAGAATCGCAGCGAATCCCTGCTTTTCTCATGACCTCAGTCACGGGAGTAAAGGGTTGAGCGCACCACCCTCCTGCCCGATAACTTTGCATCGGTAGAGAAAGTAAAGCATTCATATAGGATGCATAGCGTTCAACAATGCGTGACGCTTCTTCAGCTGAAAAATCAGACAACTTATACGCAGACAAATCGTGTATCCACTCGTTTTCTTTCCACACCGACTTTTCCCAATGGGGATGAATATGCAATCCCGTTTCATGCCCCTTGGCATCCCAAGACCGGATTTGATCTTTAATCTGCGCGAGTGCTTGATGACAATCCGCTTGTTCTTCGAACTTGATCAAACACCCGGCATCTGGAAAAAAGGTAAATGGAATCTTGTATTTGCCTGCGAGCGTCAACAAACGATCGGTAGGCTCAAGCATGCATTGCTCCACCGAACCACTGCGTTCGCCGAAAAACAACTCATAATCCCATGTGATCGCTATTTTCATAAATCTCCTTGGGGTTTATACATGGTGATTCCTTTTTCCATAAAAGCCGTCTTCATGGTCTGGAACATCACATCTGCCTTAAATACCCAAGTGGTCGCCGAACCCATTTTTGTTTCAAAGCAAGCGTTCTTTTCAATGAACAAGGGAAAGAGTTCATCACAGCGTCGTTTGACAGAGTAATCCGGGTTATGCACCTTTGTTTTCACCCAAATTTCGTCTAGAGATTCAGTGATGACCTTTAGGTTAAAAACCTTGTCTGCGTATACAGGAACCCCAATATTCAAGGCATCTTCGAGTGTATGCAGATGGGTACCTGCGTTGGACAACTTCACACCGATGTACAAAATTTTTCCTTTGTTTTGAATGAGTTTTCCATAAGGGGAATCCCAATGGTACGGCGTGTCTTTTTGGATGTGGTCTTTCAAGTAATCTGAAGCAAGATTTCCCCAAGCGGCAATGGGTTCTGTGGGGTGATGACTTCGCAAGACACCTTCAGACTTTCGGAAATACTCAGAAATGGCACCCATGGCTGAAGGGGTATGTAACACATCAAAGGTAGGGTCTTGATTGACATAGTCCAATTGTAACGTAGCGATTGGAGAGGTAGGCATAAGCAACACTCCTTCAGATCCAACACATTGCTTCAAAGCCTCAACCAACGTTTTGGGTCCTTCCGCTAAAAAGCCAATCTTCGAAAGGCTAGCATGTACCATAACGTGGTCGCCTAGGTGTATCCCCGCAGCATTGAGGTCAGCAACGAGCTGTGACTCGGTAAGCAAATCCCCTTGATTTTTGGCTTTTTCGAGCGCATAACGAAAGAGGCGTTTCCGAAAAGTGCGGTACCAGCTAAAAAGAAAGGGAGGAATAAAATTTCTTACTTTTTCAAGCATTAGGTTACGAAGGTAAGGATATCAAAGGATTGAACGAAGGTAAGTAATTATTGATTTTAACAAAACTTGACGCAAAGTTGCTATCCATTTTGTATTTTTAGGGTAAAATTAAACGCTATGAAAACGATATTCTTTATTTTTTCTTTAATGACCCTTGGTTTTTTGAATGCGCAAACCACGATTGAAACAGGTGCAAAAGCACAAAGTGATCAAATGAAAATGAGCCTAAACCTTACCGACGCTCAATACGCTCAGGTGTATGAAATTAACCGTGGCATTTTACAAAAAAACCAAGATGTAAAAAACGGTACTTTTCCTGAAGAGACGAAGAAAGAGATTTTTTCCAGCAATCAAATTGCGCGAAAAGAAATGTTTAAAAGCATTTTAACACCGGAACAATTTGCAAAATTTGAGAAAGACGAGAATCCAGATATGAAAAAGAAGGATTTTGAAAAAGCCAAAGACGCAGAAATAAAAAATTAAGTTAACATCCCGAGCGATCGGGATTTTTTGTTTTAAACCCACCTTTGGTTTGTGAAACCTACCGTACCTATTTTTGGAAAAACCATCCAGCTCGGTCCCGCAAAGATTTCCTTGCTCCTCCTGCTCTTCTGTTTCTTGCTGTATGGAAACTCCATTTCCAACGGTTATGCTTTGGATGATGAGCTTGTCACCACAACCGACCGCCAGATTCACCCCTTGGTTGACCAAGGAATTTCAGGAATTCCTTCCATCTTCACCCAAAGCTATTCGGTAAACGAGGAGCAGAATTACGAATATCGTCCTTTGGTATTAACCACGTTCGCCATCGAAAAATCCATGTTCGGCACCTCCGAAAACTGGGTTCACATCTCGCACTTCATTCAAGTTTTGCTTTATTTTTTCCTAGGCTTATTGCTTTACAAAACCTTGCGTTTGTTGTTTGAAGCCGAAAACCCAATCTTAATACTGGCAATGGTTATTCTATTCTTATCACTGCCCATTCACTCCGAAGTAGTGGCCAGCTTAAAAAACCGGGATGAGCTGTTAAGCATGTACTTTTCGATTTTGGCGTTAAATTTCTCCTTGAAATACCATAAGGCAAACAAATTAAAGTTTTTACTTTTCTGTACGCTTGCCATTACCGCAGCCCTCTTGAGTAAGAAAACCGCTTTGCCATTCATCGCAATCATCCCAATGGCATTGTTCTTTTGTAGAAAACTTGCATGGAAACCCATCTTGTTGACTTTTGTATCCCTAGGCTTGGGAAGACTTCTGTTCGTTCTGTTTAGAAAAGGGTTGGTACAATCTGATAAAATCAGGGATTTCGCCACCCTTGAAAACCCCTTGTTTGGACAAAATGTAATCGATCGCATTCCTACCTTTGTGGACACCCTCTTTTGGTACTTCAGGTCAACTTTACTGCATTTCAACTTTCACAGCTATTATGGATTGGGTGGATTCGAAATCGCTACATTTTCATCGACATCCTTTCTCATTGCATTGATTTTCCTAATGGGATTGCTCTTCGTTGTCGTCCTTGGATTTATACATCAAAAGTTTCGTTTGATTTCCTTTGGCATCCTCTTCTTTCTTTTAAGTATTGCCGGGGCTTGCAACCTTCTCTTTCCAATGGTAGGAATTGTCGCCGAACGTCTCGTTTTCACGGGAAGCTTAGGCGTTTTGGTTGCTTTGGTTTTCACGATGGACAGGCTTCAACACCGATTCAATAAACCAAACCTCTCAAAAGTGATGTTATTGGGATTTGGTCTCTATGTCTGTGTCAATGGATTCATTGTGGTACAAAGAAACACCACTTGGAACGACCGAATTACCTTGTTCGCGACCGATGCAAAGGATTTTCCATCCGCAAAAAGCCACGCACTGCTTGGACAAGAATTGCAATTTTTAGCAAATGAGGCGTGGCAAAACCTTGACACAGAAACCGCTGCGATGTATTCAAAGGTTCGTGGTGCAAGACAAGCATACGAAACTGCCATCAAGATTTACCCGAACTATCCGAAAATACAAAACAATTTAGCCACCTTATACTCGGGATACTACTGTGATGAAGGCGCTGCGATAAAGCTCACAAATCAAATCCTTTTGCGACATAAAGATTACAAGGAAGCACGCTTAAACCATCTTAACGCTTGCCTGAAAGCCTATGTGGTTTGGTGTAAAATGAGCCCTTTTGTCGTTTCAGAAAAGCAAGGTTCCGATCCGTCAAAAAAAATCAATGCGTACCATGCAGACTTTGGATTGATGAATCAGTTTGAGGAACGCGGAAAAGTAATTTTAAAAAATGGAATGAATCCGAATGCCATTCAAACGCTTGTCAACTATGCCCAGGGCATTGAAACCATGAACAACGGTCTTGCTTCCGTATCACCTCCCTTCGCCCAGAACATTCAAACCGAACTCAATTTACTATACCAAGGAAAAAAACCAAATCACAACATTTTAGATACGTTTCGTAACGAATTGGTCAGAACGCAGCGCTTATCGCTGTCGGAAAATGATTTTATAAAGATTCAAAGAAAACTTCAGCAGGACTGTTTTGCCTCAGCCAAGGAATTAGCAAAAGACTTCCCAAAGGAAAGGTATACCGATTTAATGGACCGCTGTTTCTTGGAATGTCAGGATTTTCAATCGATTATTTTGGTGCATAAAGCGCGTATCATTGAAGGTAAAGGCAGTGCCAAGGACTATATTCAAATCGGAAACGCTTATCTAAATTTAGGGGATAAAACGAAGGCACTGAAAGCATTGAACAAGGGCCGTACATTTATCGAACAAGGCAATGCAAGCAACAAAGCATCCGAATTGAAAGGTTTACAGCAATTTATTGAAAAAATAGAATCCTCCAATTGAGCGCTGCCTTTCAACACCATCACATCATTGGAATTGGCAGGTCAGGTACGACTTTGTTACAATCGCTTTTGAATGCACATCCAGACATTTGGGCAGGGCCTGAGGATTATTTTATTCCTTTTTTTTACCAGGCTTGGAAAAATAAAACCGAATTTACACCACAAGATTTACAGCGATTGGATGCATTTCACAAGGCCTTCGGCATCCTCCAACCCTATGTTGGATTTACCTATGATTCAGATGCCTTACTTCTTTCCAAACCCAAAAATTTCAATGAAGTTATTCGCTGTTCGTACAATGCATTCATAGACGACCTAGCTCCTCAGAAAGAAGCCAACGTGTATGTGAACAAAAACCCTTTGCACTCCCTTTATTTACATGAATTACAAGCACTTAACACAGAATCTAAATTCATTTGGATGTTACGGGATTACCGAGCCAATATCCATTCCCGCATCCAAAGTGTACACTTGAAAAGCAGCAATGTGTATTTTAACGCGGTACGGTGGGTATATTTCCATAAAAAGATTCAACGTTTCCAGCAAAAACATCCAGATAAGGTACAGGTGATTCGCTACGAGGACCTCGTACATTCACCCCAAAATCAAATAGAGGAAATTCTTGCTTTTCTTAAAACCGACACGGGTTATGACCTCCCCAATTTACTGCTACCCTACCAAGGGAATTACAAAGAGGCGGTAAAAACGAGTTACCAAGGGATGAAACGGATGGAAAAAAGATTTGGCGATTTGGCACAACCGATTCACACCAACACCATTGACAAATGGAAAAATGGACTGAATGAACATCAAATTAGAATCGCCGAAGTAATTTGTGGGAAACACGGGAAATTTCACGGGTATGAACCCACAACGCATTGGAAACCAATGCAATGGAGTTCGATTCACTGCATTGCATTTTTTGCGAAAGGCTATGTGTTTGCCTTGCTCATTAAAGATGGAATCTTCAACCGACTTCCCATCCACCTTAAAGTGAACTATTTTGTAAATTGGGTTGCCAAGATCGACCAAAAGCGTAAAAAAAATGTGGACACCAGAACAGCTTGACGAGATTCAGGTGCATTTTATCCTCTGTACCGAACGTACAGGAAGCTCCTTGTTGACGAACATGCTGAATATGCATCCAGAACTGATTGTACCCTCAGAAGAACCTTTTGCGCTTTATTTCCGAAAAAAATACCAACACAAAACCCATTGGACCGAAGCGGAGGTCATACACTTTGCCGATGCCTTTTTTGCGCTTTTTGAAAGAAATGTCCACTTGTTTTATGAGGACAAATCCATCTTTTTCGCTTCTTTGCTTGAACACCGCTCATTTCTGACTTACGATAGGCTGATAAAACTGTCTTATTTACATTTTTACGCTGGGGAGGTAAAACCCAAGTCGGAAATTAAAATCATTCTTGACAAGCAAATGAAATATGTCTTCCATCAAAAAGAACTTTTCCAACTGTTCCCAAATGCCAAATTCATTGTGTGGACGCGCGATGTAACGACAAACATTGTCGCCAAACAAGGAAGGTCAATTGATTTTTTTCAACATCCTTTTTACCTGGCCAACATTTGGGAAATGACATACAAAACGTGTTTAACCTTTCCCAAAGACAGGTTTACAATCGTTCATTTTGAGGATTTGCTCAACAACCCAACGGAGACCTTGAAGACCATCAACGCTTACTTCGGGTTGAACTACGTTGAAGCACAAAACCAACATGCGGGCAGCTTTCAAAAGTTAATCGAACACAGAAGAGCAATGTTGAGCAGCACGTTTATAGAAAACATCAAAAATTTCCACAGTGGACTTTTAGGGGACATAGACAAGCGCAAACTGGAACAGGGAAAGCAATCGCTGCCTAACGAGATTCACAATTTGGTACGCATAAAAACACACGCGATTCGAACGGCATTGGGATATTTTCAGGAAAACAATACCGAACGATTTTCGATCGCGCTAACGCTAAAATGGAAATTCTATCGATGGTTGGCCGTTCTCTTTCGTCCACGGCTTTGGAAAAGCTATCGAATGCTTCCCTTGCAAATGAAATTGGCTTTGCGAAAGATGCGAAAAGGAAATACGGTGTAAACCCAATCCAAGATTACTTTACACCAATTTTCTGTATTTAATTCTCTTAGGCCCATCGTATCCGAGGCGTTTTTTCTTGTTCTCCTCATATTCTGAATACGACCCTTCAAACCAATAGGCAACCGAATCGCCTTCAAACGCAAGAATATGGGTACAAATGCGATCCAAGAACCACCGGTCGTGGGAAATCACAACGGCACAACCCGCAAAATTCTGAATGCCTTCTTCGAGGGCACGCAAGGTGTTTACATCGATGTCATTGGTAGGCTCATCGAGTAAAAGTACGTTTGCTTCAATCATTAAAGTCATGGCAAGGTGCAAGCGGTTTCGTTCTCCCCCGGAAAGTACACCTACTTTTTTATTTTGATCAGAGCCATTAAAGTTAAATTTCGATAAATAGGCGCGTGAATTTATTTTTTGGTTTCCAATTTCCAGGAATTCTAGGCCATTAGAAACCACATCAAAGATGGATTTATTGGGGTCTAAGGATTTATGGTTTTGGTCTACGTAACCCAATTTCACAGTTTCTCCGACTTGAAACGTTCCTTTATCTGGATTCAATTCTTCCATGATCATTTTAAAGATGGTGGTTTTTCCAGCACCATTTGGACCGATGATTCCAACGATACCCGCAGGAGGCAAGGAAAAATTCAAATCATCGTAGAGCAATTTATCACCGAAGGACTTTCCGACATGCATGGCATCGATGACATTGTTCCCCAAACGAGGTCCGTTGGGAATGGGAATTTCAAGTACCGCATCCTTTTCTCTTGCGTCCTCGGAGAGCATCTTCTCATAGTTTTGGAGACGTGCTTTTGATTTCGCCTGACGTGCCTTGGGATTCATTCTTACCCATTCAAGTTCGCGTGTAAGTACTTTTTGACGTTTGGATTCGGTTTTTTCTTCTTCCTTCAATCTTTTGGATTTCTGTTCCAACCAAGAAGTATAGTTTCCTTTCCAAGGAATTCCTTCTCCGCGGTCTAGTTCTAGAATCCAACCAGCTACATTATCCAAGAAATAACGGTCGTGGGTTACGGCGATCACAGTACCTGCATATTGTTGAAGGTGTTGTTCTAACCAATCGATGGATTCCGCATCCAAGTGGTTGGTAGGCTCATCCAACAGCAATACATCGGGATTTTGAAGCAATAAACGACACAAGGCAACCCTGCGTTTTTCACCACCGGAAAGGGTACCGATTTTCTGGTCGTCTGGTGGACAGCGCAAAGCATCCATGGCGCGCTCAATTTTATTGTCTAATTCCCAAGCATCAAGGGCATCAATTTTATCCTGAACCTCCCCTTGACGCGCAATGAGCTTATCCATTTTATCAGGATCATTCATTACTTCCTCATCCATAAATGAATTGTTAATGTCCTCGTATTCTTTGAGCACATCTACAATTTCCTTTGCGCCTTCCAAGACGATTTCTTTAACGGTTTTATCCAAGTCGAGGTCGGGTTCCTGGGCTAAATATCCTACGGAATACCCTGAAGCAAACACCACTTCTCCTTGAAATGATTTATCCAGTCCCGCTATGATTTTCATCACGGTTGACTTTCCTGCACCGTTGAGTCCGATGATGCCGATTTTCGCACCATAAAAGAAGGACAGGTAAATGTTTTTAATGATTTGTTTTCCTTGCGGCGTTGACTTAGACACTCCCACCATGGAGAATATCACTTTTTTATCATCAGACATAGCTTACTTTGATTTATAAATTGAAGGGGTAAACAACCCCCATTTTGCGAAACGGTACCCGATGCTCACCCCTACGACACCCAAACCGTACTTAACGGAACGGGAGAAATTAATGGATGAGGCCTCATCGAAGTATTTTGTGGGACAGGTAACTTCACCAATTTCGTAACCCGCATAAAAGATTTGTGCGAGCATTTGGTTATCGAAGACGAAATCATCCGAATTCAACTCAATGTTTATTTTCTCGAAAATTTCTTTTGAAAAAGCGCGATATCCCGAGTGGTATTCCGATAATTTCTGACCCATTAAAATGTTTTGTCCTAAGGTCAACAAACGATTGGCGATGTATTTATAGATGGGCATTCCCCCTTTTATGGCGCCACGACCTAAAATCCTCGACCCCATGGTCACCGGGTAAACCTCATAAGCAATTACTGATACCATTGCATGAATGAGTTTTGGCGTATATTGATAATCGGGATGAAGCATAACAATGATGTCTGCCCCTAATTCTAAAGCCTTGTTGTAACACGATTTTTGATTCCCTCCGTACCCACGGTTTTTTTCATGTCGAATGACATTTGAAATGCCAAGCTTACGCCCTACCTCTGCTGTGTCATCCCTACTTGCATCGTCCACCAATACCACCATGTCAACGATGTCAAAGGGGATTTCGCGGTAAGTCATTTCCAAGGTTTCAGATGCGTTGTAGGCAGGAAGCACTACACAAATTTTCTTTTGATTAAGCATGTACAAATTTAAGCAGATTTATAAAATAAAACCGTTGAAAAAGTGTTCAAAACGTTTCTTTATTAGATGCAATACAAATGTTTGCGCAATCAATAAAAGATTAAATTTGTAAGTTGAAACGCTATCTGCATTGGAATTACAGGACAAAGTAAAAAATATTTTCTCGGCATATTTAGAGCAAAATGGGCATCGGAAAACACCTGAGAGGTATGCGATATTGGCTGAAATATACAGTTATGTTGGTCATTTTGACATAGACACTTTGTATTTCAAGATGAAGGCTGAGAATTACCGGGTATCGCGGGCGACATTGTACAACACCATCGAATTGCTTTTAGCCTGCAACTTAGTACGCAAACATCAATTTGGTAAAAATATGGCGCAATATGAGAAATCACATGGCTCCAAACAGCACGACCACATTGTCTTAACGGATACGGGGGAAGTCATTGAATTTTGTGATCCTCGCATTCAGCAAATTAAATCGACCATAGAAGAATTGTTTGAGGTTGAAGTTCAGCACCATTCACTCTATTTCTATGGCATTAAAACAAAGAAAAATGATTGATTATTTTATTACAAACGGTGAGACTACCTGTATCTCATTGGATGGAAAATTACTTTCCGATGCAGATTTAAAAGCAGTTACCGTTGAAATTGAAAAGTTAAAAAATTGGTCTATCGTATTGGATCTTAAAGAATTATCTCATGTTAATTCAAGTGGAATTGCCTTTTTGGTACGCATCCTCACCCGTTCCAGGGTAAACGGTGGCGACACCGTTATTTGCAATTTAAACGCTAGCCTTCGCAAACTGTTTGACATTACGAAAATGCACGAAGTGTTTGCGATTTACAACAGCCAAGAGGAGGCCAACGCACATTTTAAAAAATAAGAATGAAAGTAGATGTTTTATTGGGCCTTCAGTGGGGCGACGAAGGAAAAGGGAAAGTGGTGGACGTTTTAACACCTAACTATCAAATCATTGCAAGGTTTCAAGGCGGACCAAATGCGGGTCACACCTTAGAATTCGAAGGTGTAAAACACGTTTTACACACGATTCCGTCAGGTATTTTTAGAAAAGACGTTGTCAACGTAATCGGTAACGGTGTAGTCATAGACCCCATCGTATTTGCCATAGAATTGGAAAAATTAGCGCCTTTCAACATTGAACTCAACCAGCGTTTAATCATTTCCAAAAAAGCACATTTAATTTTACCTACACACCGTTTGTTGGATGCCGCATCCGAACATGCCAAAGGATTGAAAAAAATCGGTTCAACCTTGAAAGGGATAGGCCCAACCTACATGGATAAAACCGGAAGAAATGGCCTCCGCATTGGGGATGTTTTCTTACCTAATTTCCGTGCTAAGTACGATGACTTAAAAGAAAAACATTTGGGAATCCTTTCCCATTATGCAGACTTCGAATTCAACATTGAAGAATTGGAGAAAGAATGGTTTGATAAACTTGAAATTATAAAATCTCTTCCATGCATTGAAAGTGAACATTACCTAAATGCCGCGCTTAAAAACAACCAAAAAATTCTTGCCGAAGGTGCACAAGGCACCATGCTTGACATTGATTTCGGCACCTATCCTTATGTCACCTCATCCAACACAATCACAGCTGGAACCTGCACAGGCTTGGGTGTTGCCCCTACCAAAATTGGAAAAGTCATTGGCATATTCAAAGCGTATTGTACCCGCGTAGGTTCAGGTCCCTTCCCAACAGAATTGCTTGACGAAACCGGCGAAGAAATGCGTGTAGAAGGAAGAGAATTCGGTTCTACCACGGGAAGACCAAGAAGATGTGGGTGGTTGGACCTTGTCCAATTAAAATATGCGATTATGATCAACGGCGTAACAGAACTTTGCATGATGAAAGCTGATGTCCTAAGCATCTTCGATGAAATCAATGTTTGCGAAGCCTATGAAATCGATGGAGAACGCATCGAAGCCTTTCCTTATGATGTAGCCGAATTGGAAATAAAACCCATCTACAAACCGCTTAAGGGTTGGAAAAAAGACCTTACGGGACTTACTTCCTACAACGATTCACCCGAAGAACTTAAAACCTACGTGTCCTACCTTGAAACCGCACTTGAGACGCCCATTCACATGGTTTCCGTCGGTCCAGACAGGGCACAAACGCTAATGAAATAATGCTTTGAAGAAAAGTCTTGCCTTTCTTTTATTGGTTTTTCTTCACGTTTTCATAGGCAATGTCGTAGCTTATTCACAAGGCAAACTTGAACTGTTGCCAGGGTCAGAAAAAATGTATTTCGATAAAAACACCCAAACCCATCGACTGGTGGGAAATGTTGGATTCACATACCAAGGAAACACCATGTTCTGCGATTCAGCACATTACAAAGAAAATCAAAAAATTGTCAAAGCCTTTGGAAATGTGCATATTACAAAAGATGACATAAACCTTTACTGTGACTCTATGTTTTATTCTGGTGCCCAAAGATTTGCGAGGTTGTGGGGACATGTAAATGTCAGAGACAGTGAATACAAGCTTACTTCAGACTCAGCGGAATACGATTCCAAAACAGGAAAAGCCACCTATCGCAATTATGGAAAAATAGAAAACAGCTTGAACAAGGAGAAAATCACCAGTAAAGTAGGTTATTTCTACCCGGCAACACGAAGCTATTTTTTCAGCGGAAAGGTAAAATACGTCAAAGAAGACCTGACCATCACCACAGACACGTTACAATTTGCGTACGAAAAGCAAACCACATACTTCTACGGCCCTACCTATATTAAAAACGACAGCATTCAAATTAAATGTGAGCGCGGCTATTACAACATCGAAAAGCAGGAAGGACAGCTGAGAAAGAATGTTGAGATCGCTCAAAAATACAGACGAATTTACTGTGACACAGCTGACTACAAGGAAATTCATCAAGACTTTTTGGGACGAGGACATGTTCGCATTTATGAAAACAACCAACACTTGGTACTTTTTGGCGATCGTTTTCAATCTCAAAACACCATGAACGCAACCACCTTGAACGGTCATGCCTTGGTCATTGAAACTGGACACAAAGACTCCTTGTTTATCCACGCAGAGACCATATACATGTTTGAAGATTCAACTAAAACGGAAAGAAACCTTTGCGCCAACCACAAGGTGAAGATTTTTTCCAAATCCATTCAAGCCATAGGAGATTCCGCGAACTACGCGAGCATGTCAGGAACCCTCGCATTGCAGAAGTCGCCCATTTTGTGGTCAAATTCAGGGGAGTTGAAGGGTGATGAAATTCATGTCTACACCAAAGACAGCCTCATAGAAAAAGCAGAAGTCATTGGACATGCCACAGCCATTTTAGAAGTAGAAAAAGGCCTTTACTACAACCAATTGTCTGGTAAAAACATTTTAGCGAGGTTCAAAAACAGTGAATTGAACAACGTAAAAGTAAACGGCAATGCATGGACCATCTTTTACCCAGTGGATGAAGAAGCAAATGACACGTCGCTTGTTAAAAAGAGAATGGGAATGAATCGATTGTTTGCGTCAGAATTATTGGTGTACCTGGACAGCGGGGAGGTTTCTCGCATAACCTATTTCGACAAACCTGACGGAATTTTCTTTCCAATGGACAAAATTGATGCATCAGAAAAATACATCCGAGGATTTTCATGGTCACCCATGTTACGCCCCAGAAATCCATGGGAAATGGTGCATTCCGACTAAAGAATCATCTCATCTTCTGAATCCAGTCGAGAAACGCGTTGAATCCCTTCCAATTCCTGAAACTTTTGCATAAGTTGCTCCAGGTGCTCCGTATCGAAAACCATGACTTGGATCTTCCCTTCAAACACGCCGTCATGGGTATCAAAATGAATGCTTTTCATGTTTACTTTGTTTTCCTTGGAGATGATTTCGGTCAAACGATTTACCAGTCCAATTTGGTCTATGCCCACAATGCGAATGGCTGCCAAACGCTCTTCCATTTTCGCTGATTTCCAAATGGCTTTCATGCAACGATAAGCATATTTTGACATCAGGTGAACAGAATTGGGACAATCGGAACGGTGAATTTTAATCCCTTGATTCAGGGTTATAAAACCAAATACATTGTCTCCCGGTATCGGATTGCAACAGTTTGCCAATTGGTAATCCAAGCCTTTAAAATCTTCCCCAATGTAAATAATGTCGTTTTTAGGGTCTATGCCCGTACCTTTTCCGGAGGGAAGTTCTTTGCCTTTTTTGAGTAATACTGAATCTTTTTTGGACAGTTGCAGCATGCCATTTAGGTCATCGATTTCCCTGATTTTGTTTAAATCAATTTTTCCTTTCGCTACGCGAAAATACAATTCAGTCGCGCTTGAAATGCCAAAATATTTTTCTAAAAAGGTGATGTTTTCGCTGCAAACCTTGAGATTGAATTGCTTAAATTTTCTTTCCAAGGTTTCTTTCCCATCTTGCGCAATGGCCTTACGCTCCTCGTTTAAGGAGGATTTAATTTTTTGCTTCGCACGGGCAGAAACGACAAATTTCAACCAATCCTCATTGGGTTTTTGTTTCGTGGATGTAATGATTTCAAGCTGGTCTCCATTTTGAAGTTGGTAACTCAAAGGCATCAAACGGTTGTTTACCTTAGCACCTATGCACTTGTCACCAATATCCGTATGAATATCGTAAGCAAAATCAAGTATGGTAGAACCATTCGGGAGTACCCTTAACTCCCCTTTTGGGGTAAAGACATAAATTTCATAATTGAATAGGTTTAATTTGAATTCATTGATAAAATCCAATGCGTTTGCATCTGAACTCTCCAACAAATCTCGCACTTCTGCAATCCAACGGTCAAATTTACTCTCGTCGTTTTTAGACTCCTTGTACTTGTAATGTGCGGCCAATCCTTTTTCGGCGACCTCATCCATTCTTTTGGAGCGAATTTGAACTTCCACCCATCGTCCCTGAGGTGACATCACCGTGGTGTGAAGTGATTCATAACCGTTTGCCCTGGGGGTAGAAATCCAATCCCGTAAACGCTCTGGACTGGGCTGGTAGAAATCAGTAACAATGCTGTAAATCCGCCAGCAATCTGTTTTCTCTTTATCGGAGGGGGTATCTAAGATGATTCGTATCGCAAATACATCAAATACTTCTTCGAAAGGAATGTCTTTATGCTGCATTTTTCTCCAGATGGAAGAAATGGATTTCGTTCGTGCCTTGATGTCAAATTGATACCCTTGCGCATTCATCTCTTCACGTATGGGAGCTGTAAACCTCCTAATGAACCTCGCCCTAACGTCTTGTGAGCTTTTCAACTTAGATTCTATTTCCTTAAAAATCTCAGGCTCACAGTACATCATAGACAAGTCTTCGAGTTCTGTTTTCACGGTGTAAAATCCAAAGCGATGTGCCAAGGGAGCGTACAAGAAACGCGTTTCTGATGCAATTTTAAGCTGTTTATCCGGCTTCATGCTAGACAAGGTTCGCATGTTATGCAATCGATCCGCCAATTTAATCAGTACCACCCTAAAATCGTCGGAGATGGTAAGGATCATTTTTCGAAAATTCTCGGCTTGCACGGAAGCATTTTCATCGAAAACCTCAGGTATTTTAGTAAGCCCGTTGATGATTTTGGATATTTTAGGACCGAACATATCCTCAATATCTACCAATGTGATGTAGGTATCTTCCACGGTATCGTGCAATAAGGCACAAATTATGGCTGTGCTGTCCAACCCCATCTCTTCGGCACAAATCCTGGCTACGAAAATGGGATGATAGATGTAGAGTTCTCCGGATTTCCTTCGCATGTCTTTATGCGCTTCCAAGGCCAAATCAAATGCTTTTCGGATTGCTTTGGTTTCCTCTTTGGAACGATCCTTTACTGCACGGAGTAGTCCTTTAAAGGCAGAAAGAATTTCTAGCCTTTCTTTTTCAATGTCAAAAGCACTTGAAGGAATTGGACTATTCATCAATGGCGGGCAACAATTGGGTAGATACTTCGCCAAATCCCAATCTCACTTGGTCATTCACACAAAATCCTTTCATAATTACCGTATCGAAATCTTGGATAAACTTCCTTTCTGTACCGTTTGACAATTTCAAGGGTTTGGTGCCTTTCCAAGCCAACTCCAACATAGAACCATAGGAATCTGTTGTAGAACCTGAGACAGTACCCGATCCCATTAAATCCCCACAACGAACGTTACAACCGTTTACAGTGTGATGCGCCAATTGTTGTGACATGTTCCAGTACATATACTTAAAGTTCGATGTGCAGACTTTATCGGGCGTACTTTCTTTGGGTTGAATGTACACTTCCAACTGAATGTCGTAGGATTTTTTACCTTCAAATTTCAAATAATCCAATACAGGTGGATTTTGTGCCGGAGAAGACACTTCAAAGGGTTTAAGTGCATCCAAGGTAACAATCCAAGGAGAAACAGAGGACGCGAAATTTTTACCTAAAAAAGGTCCCAAAGGAACATACTCCCACTGTTGAATGTCGCGGGCAGACCAATCATTAAACAGGCAGAGCCCAAAAATAAAATCTTCCGCTTCATCGGCAGAAATCGAATGTCCCAGCGGTTTCCCCGGAAAGGTGAAAAAACCCATTTCCAGCTCAAAATCTACCCTTTGGGAAGGACCAAACACCGGAATTTCGGCACCTTCTGGTTTCGTTTGTCCTTTTGGTCTGTGAATGGAGACCCCAGACGCTACAATGGAGCTTGCACGACCATGGTAACCCACTGGCATCCACAACCAATTTGGAAGCAAGGCATTGGCTGGGTCACGAAACATCATTCCTACATTGGTTGCGTGCTCTTTACTGGCATAGAAATCCGTGTAATCTCCAATTTTAATTGGCAAACACATGCGTACGTCTGAAGCGGAATGGATGGCCATGGATTGATCTGCTTCCGAATCTTGGAGCCAGAGGTAGGTCCCACAAAAAACTTCAGAAATGCGGTTTCTCAAGGCTGAATTTGCAACCTTTCCTTTTTCAATCATGGAATTTAAGGCATCTGAACTAAAATCCCCTAAGTGGAATCCTAAGTCCGACAAGTAGCCCAATTCAAAGAGTTTGCTTAAATCAATGACATGATCCCCAATTCTTGTAGCTACAAAGGAGGACCCTGCTTCCATTTCCGCTACGCCAAAAGGAATGTTTTGAATGGGAAAATCGGTAGCATCAGGCATTGACAACCACGTTCGTAAGTTGGGATTATTGGCAGAAATCATATTGAAAAAATTAAACGTTAAACCTAAAGTGCATGATGTCGCCATCTTCTACGATGTATTCTTTGCCTTCCACCTTGAATTTTCCTGCGTCTTTAACGGCAGATTCAGAGCCTAAGGTGACGAAATCGTTGTATTTCATTACTTCTGCGCGAATAAATCCTTTTTCGAAATCTGTGTGAATGACACCGGCTGCTTGTGGGGCAGTAGAACCTTTTCGCAAAGTCCAAGCACGCACTTCCTTTACACCTGCTGTAAAGTAGGTTTGTAAATTGAGCAATGCATACGCTGATCGAATCAATCTATTTACACCAGGCTCGTCTAAGGCCAACTCATCTAAAAACATTTGACGTTCTTCGTAGGTCTCTAATTCCGAAATATCTGCTTCAATTTTCGCACCGATTACAATCACTTCGGCGTTTTCAGAGGCCACAGCCGCCTTCACTTTCTCAACGTATTGATTTCCGGTTTTAACCGAATTTTCATCCACATTACAGACGTACATCACAGCTTTTGAGGTAATCAAATTAAATCTTTTGATCACATCCATTTCTTCCTCAGAAAATCCCAATGCCCTGGCCGAAAGCCCTTTTTCCAAACCTTCTTTAATCTTTAGGGCAAGCTCATTTTCTTTCAACGAGTCTTTATCACCAGATTTAATAACCCTTGCCAAGCTTTGAATTTTCTTTTCGATGGTATCCAAATCTTTCAATTGCAATTCGATGTCGATGATTTCTTTGTCTCGAATAGGATCCACGCTTCCGTCTACGTGGATGATGTTTCCATCATCAAAGCAACGAAGCACATGTAAAATGGCATCGGTTTCTCGGATATTGGCGAGGAACTGATTTCCAAGGCCTTCACCTTTGGAGGCTCCTTTCACCAATCCTGCAATGTCTACAATCTCCATGGTTGCCGGCATTACCCTCTCAGGGTTTACGATGGCTTCCAAGGCTTCCAACCTAGGGTCTGGGACAGAAATGGTCCCAATGTTCGGTTCAATGGTACAAAACGGGAAATTCGCCGCAGCGGCTTTCGCGTTTGATAAACAGTTAAAAAGGGTTGATTTGCCAACATTTGGCAGGCCCACAATTCCACACTTCAAAGACATAAATGGCTTGTTTTAAACTTTCCAGAATTATTCGACATTCACAAATAATCCATAATATTACGCAAATTTAAGAAATTAAATCATGTCAAATCACAAGCGCTACCTATTCGTTTTCATCCTGATTTCAGGCTTCTTTTTAACCCAGTTTTACGCACAAGATTCTTTGATGCTTAGGCGTATTTATACTGAAGCATTGGTGAATGGAAAGTCCTACGAAGACCTACGTTCGTTGTGCAAAGACATCGGCCCGAGACTCTCAGGATCGTCAGAAGCAGAAATGGCCATTCGATGGGGTGAGCGTGCAATGAAAAAATACAATTTCGATACCGTTTACCTTCAGCCCATAGAAGTACCGCATTGGGAACGCGGGAATCCAGAAAGTGCATGGATAGAACTAAAGAATGGAAAGCTTGAAAAAGTAAACCTTTGCGCCTTGGGAGGCTCCATTGGCACAGAGGGTTTGTTGGAAGGCGAAATTGTAATGTTCAACCATTTGGACTCACTAAAAAAGGCAAAACGAAGCGAAGTTGAAGGAAAGATTGTTTTCATCAACCAACCGATGAATCCTGCAGAAATAACCACTTTCAAAGCATATGGTGCTTGTTACCCCATTCGCGGCAACGGCGCTGTCGAGGCGTCAAAACTAGGCGCCAAAGCAGTGATTATTAGGTCCTTGGGGTTGCCCATCGACGAATTTCCTCACACAGGAAGCATGCATTACGAGGAAGGCATCCCGAAAATCCCGGCCGCTGCCATCTCTACACTAGACGCGGAGAAAATGGCTGAATTGGCCAAAGTGAAATACCTCAAAAAATTCATGATGGAAATGGATTGTCGCAATTTCCCAAACCAACCCTCCTTCAATGTCATTGGTGAAATCAAAGGCAAAAAATCCAATGAGGTCATCAGCATGGGTGGACATTTGGATTCATGGGACCAAGGCGAAGGGGCGCATGACGATGGTGCGGGAATCGTTCATTGTTTGGAAGCGCTTCGCATTCTAAAAACTTTGAAATACAAGCCACAGCATACCCTTCGTGTGGTGTTTTTCATGAACGAAGAAAATGGTAACATGGGCGGAAAAACCTATGCAACCTGGGTAAAATCGAAAGGAGAAAAACACATCGCTGCGCTGGAAAGCGACCGAGGAGGGTTCACCCCAAGGGGATTTGGTTGCGATGGAAAGGACAGTGTATTCAAGGAATTTGTGAAGTGTGAAGAACTCTTCAAGCCCTACGACTTACACATATGGGAAAAAGGTGGCGGAGGCGTGGACATTGGTCCCTTGAAAAATGAATTTCCTGACATCACCTTATTTGGTTTCATACCGGACTCACAGCGCTACTTTGATTTTCACCATGCAGACAGCGATGTTTTCGAGAACGTAAACAAGCGTGAGCTTGAACTGGGAGCAGCAGCCATCGCTTCGATGGTCTACCTAATGGACAAACATTTATTTCACTGATTTCTCCCTGTAGGAACGAACGGAAGGACATTGTTCAAATTCCTTGTTGAAACTTTTCAATTCCTCAGGGGTCATTTCATCCGTATATTTATGACATTCCTGGAAAGCCTTGTCCTTATTTTGCTTTTCCATGATCTCTAAAATCTTTAGAGGTTCTTGGTTTGCTTTCCGTACATCTTCAGACGCTTTCACAAAAACATCAGCACAGTCACAAACCTTTGATTTACATGCAGATAAAGCAAGTAGCAATACAGCAAAAATTAAACTTATCTTTTTCATTTATTTACCGGCTTCTAAACGATCTTCCGTTGTTTTTGAAATCGCAGTTTTTTCAATACGAATTTTACTTCCTTCTGAATTGATCAATACCGTACTGTCTGCAACTTCTAAAATTTTACCATGGATGCCACCGATGGTTACGATTTTATCCCCTGCTTTGATTGATTCTCTAAACTTTTTTAGTTCCTTTTGCTTTTTCATGTTCGGACGAATCATAAAAAAATAAAAGATAACGATCATCACAACGATCATTAACACTGACTGAATTGAACTTCCTCCTCCCATAATTTCTCTTTTGTTTGTTTATTTAATTTTAGCTTTTATCATCAAAACATGTGTCGATGGTTCTGTATTGGTTAAAATGGTAACCGATTTCATAATGCTCTTTGAATGTGCGTTGGCGGTGTTCACCTTGGCTACAATTTTAGTTGACTTTCCTGGAGCAATCGGTTTTTCGGGCTTACTCGCAAGCGTGCAAGAGCAAGAGGGACGTACCTCCCCAAAAACCAAGGGATGGTCACCTGTATTTTTAACTACGAAAACCGCTTTAATTTCTTCGCCTTTCACAATGGTTCCTGCGTCGAAAGTTTCATTGACTTCCATCGTTGTTTTTTCACCCACCTTTACCGTTCCACCTTCATTCGTACAAGCGAACAAAAATAATACTGATGCTATATAAAAGTACTTTTTCATAATCAATTTATAAGTCCCCTTCCTATTTTCACAATTTTCTTTTCAGCGGTCAGTTTTTCAACCGCTTTATCTAAAATTCCGTTGATAAAGATATTGCTTTTTGGCGTGCTATAATATTTTGAGATTTCAATGTATTCATTTATGGTCACCTTCGTGGGAATGCTATTGAAATACATCAACTCAGTCAACCCCATTTTAATCATCAACATGTCCATTTTTGCTATTCGGTCTGCCTCCCAATTCTTAGCCAAGTCCGTCACCAAATCTTGATGCAATTGGTCGTGAAGAATGGTTTTAAGCAATAAATCCTTTACAAAGGTCGCTTCATCTTCCTCATCTTTATACAAAGGCAAGGGTTCAAACGGCTCACCTTCCTTCAATGTTTTCAATGATTTGAGCACCATTGTACAACAGAGGTCTAGGTCATCCATCCAATACACACTTTTTTCATCGAAGAAATGATAGAGCAACTCAGCGTTTGCAATTTGTTCTTTAAAAAACTGAATGGCAAAATTTCGGTCTGTTTCAAAATCGGATTTCTCATCATTGAGATAGAGGGTATACACTTCAGACTCTAGAACAACCAAAAACATTTTTCGAAACATTTCTTGCGCTTCTACCCCAGTCCAATTGACTTTTCGTTTTTTACTTAGTTCTTTTAACTGTGATGAATTTTCCAATTCACGGAAAACAGCATTGTTGACAAATTTCAGGTTTGGATGAAGGTCTTCTTCGGTTGGACGCATCTTTCTTTTTTTGTCCTCGATTTTATTCTCAGCCGCGCGCTTCATTTCATCAAAGGTTAGCAGGAGAAAAACGTACATGTCATATAACCGATCCAATGAAACCGCCAGTTCCTTTTCTGCATTCAAAGGATTGGATGAATTGCTTTGATGAAAAGCGTAAAGAAGTTGGAGTACTTTAATACGAAGATGCCTTCTGTTTAGCATATTAATGGGCTAAATTAAGGCTACCTTTCGCTTCGATGCGCTCCTCTGCCATTCGGTTGGCAATGCTAAACGTCGGCGTCTGTTCGTCCTTAGACCGCTGTAAAATGGTATGAATGGTCGCGTATATTTCTTCTGCTTTCTTATGTGCCCAATCGAGCGACAAACCAGAGACTTCTGAAAAGCAATTGATCACTCCACCTGCATTCAGGGCATAATCTGGGGCATACAGAATTCCTTTTTGCATTACTTCAAGGCCATGCTTATTTTCATCAGCCAATTGATTGTTGGCCGCACCTGCAATGATGCTGCAAGTTAACCTAGTCAATGTATCGTCGTTTATGGTAGCTCCCAACGCACATGGTGCATAAATATCCATGGGAACATCGTAAATGTCATTCGGCGCAACCACTTCCGCACCATAGGTATTGGCGACATTTTTTAATGTTTCTTCGAAAATATCTGTAATGACTACTTTCGCACCCTCTTGCGTCAAATGTTTTACGAGGTACGCTCCTACATGTCCTACACCTTGGACTGCAACTCTTTTTCCTTGCAATGAATCGCTTCCAAATTGCATTTTCGCACAAGCTTTCATCCCCATGTAAACGCCATAGGCGGTAACCGGTGATGGATCTCCGCTTTTACCTGGCAAACCAACTACATACTTTGTTTCCTTGCTTACTTGCACCATGTCAGCTGGAGAAATACCCACATCTTCTGCTGTAATGTATCTTCCTGCCAACCCATTAACGAATTGACCGAATTTCTGAAAGAGGGCGTCTGATTTCATGGTATGGGAATTCCCAATGATTACCGCTTTACCCCCACCTAAGTCCAATCCTGAGATTGAATTTTTATACGACATTCCTCTCGACAAGCGCAAAACATCTCTCAATGCTTCCGCCTCCGTTGCGTATTGCCACATTCGGGTACCGCCAAGCGCAGGACCTAATACCGTATTATGCACGGCGATGATTGCTTTTAAACCTGTTTTGGAATCGTTGCAAAAAAGAACTTGTTCATGCCCCATGGTGGACAATTGAACCAAAATACCGTTCTCAATAAAAACATCTTGAATTGAATCTGTTTTAGACATGCATCCTTTTTTTGAATTCGATTTGCAATCGAAATTGTACCTTTGTAATCCTTTTGCTCGGCAAAAATAGAAAATTATCCCAATGAAGTCACTTCGCAGTTTGAATAAATATTTCCTTCGCTACAAATGGAGGCTATTGTTAGGAATTATTTTCACCGTAGTGAGTAACTATTTCGGTGTAAAGATGCCTAAATTCATCCAAGAATCAATAGATTCCTTGCAATCGGGAGGCATTGACCCAAACATTAACGATGCCCTTTGGATTTCTTTTCAAATGGGAATGCTTTACATCGCACTGTCCGCAACAAAAGGCTTTTTCCTTTTCTTAATGCGTCAAACCATCATCGTTATGTCGAGATACGTTGAGTTCGATTTAAAAAACGACATTTTTGGGCATTACCAGATTTTAGATGCCGCCTTTTACAAGAAGAATAGAATTGGGGATTTAATGAATCGGATTTCGGAAGACGTGGGTCAGGTGCGGATGTACGTGGGTCCAGGGGTTATGTATACCATCAACTTGGTCGTACTTACCGTTCTAAGCATCACACAAATGATTCAAATCAATGCGAAGTTAACGGCATTTGCCTTGTTACCCCTGCCCTTAATGTCGTTCATCATTTACAAGGTTTCGAACAAGATCAACAAGGCGAGTAAGCTAACGCAAGAAGCACAGTCAAACATTTCAACCATTGCCCAAGAATCCTTTGCAGGCATTCGCGTAATCAAGGCTTACAATCAAATTTTTCCAACCTTTTCAAAACTTGAGAGCGCTTCCAATGCGTACAAATTACGAAGCATGAAACTGGTCTTTATCAATGCACTCTTCATGCCTACCATCATGTTTTTAATCGGATTGAGCACGTTGGTGGTCATTTATGTGGGCGGGCTACTTACCGGTGAAAAAGCATTGTCACTCGGAAGCATTGTCGCCTTTCTCTTTTACGTCAACAATTTAACATGGCCCTTCGTCTCCATTGGATGGGTCACCTCCATCATCCAACGTGCAGCAGCCTCTCAAAAACGGATCAATGAATTTCTGGACCAAACACCCATCATTACCAATCCCACAACAAAAGCCTTTAACCTAAAAGGCAAGGTTCAATTTAAAAATGTTTCTTATACCTATGAAAACACAGGCATTGAGGCACTAAAAAATGTTTCTTTTACAATTGAAGCGGGTAGTACTTTTGGCATCTTAGGCAGGACAGGAAGTGGGAAATCTACCCTGCTTTCCATGATACAACGTCAAGTAGACCCTACCCATGGCGAAATTCGGATTGACGACCTGCCACTTGAAACGATCAATTTAGTGGATTACAGAACGTCGACTTCCATTGTTCCTCAGGAAGTATTCCTTTTTTCAGACAGCATAAAAAACAATGTTTTATTTGGAACGGAAAGAAAATGCAGCAATGAAGAAATCATAGGCTACCTTAGGAAAGCCCACGTTTGGCATAACATCGAAGAATTCCCTCAACAAATGGACACGCAGTTAGGCGAACTTGGAGTAAATCTAAGCGGAGGACAAAAGCAGAGAATCAGCATAGCAAGGGCATTGATTCGCGAACCAAAAATGATGTTGTTGGACGACTGTTTATCCGCAGTTGACACTGAGACAGAAGAGATTATACTTCACAACCTAAACAATAACAATAAGGATGTTACGAAGGTTTTGGTGAGCCATCGAATTTCTACGTTGAGAAATTGCAATGAAATCATTGTGTTGGACAAAGGGGAAATCATCGAACATGGTACCCACGCTTCATTGATGGAGCAAAAAGGGGCTTATTACGAAACCTACCTCATGCAACTTCAGGAAGAAACGAAGGATTAAAGATGAAAAGAATCGGTTTGTTGTCTGATACCCATGGGTATTTGGATCCTAAAATCTACACCTATTTTGAAGCGGTTGACGAGGTATGGCATGCGGGTGACATCGGAAGCATAGAAGTATTGGACGAATTGCGAAAATTCAAACCTACGAGGGCCGTATATGGAAACATCGACAACCATGTGATTCGTATGGAAAGCGAAGCTACAGAAGTTTTTGAAATCGAAGGACTAAAGGTTTGCATGACGCACATTGCCGGCCGGCCTGAAAGAATTGTCCCAGAAGCCTTGGAATCCATTCAAAAGCACAAGCCAGGTTTGTTTATTTGTGGACATTCCCACATTGCTTTGGTAAAATTTGAACCCAAACACCAAATGATGTGGATGAACCCAGGCGCTTGTGGCATCAAGGGCTTTCATAAAATTCGAACGGTTTTTAGGTTTGTTGTAGACGCAGGAAAATGCAAAGAACTTGAGGTTATTGAGTTTTCGGAGCGCTATCCGAGTGAAACCTTGAAATAAATTGGGATAATTCGATCATTTCTTGATTGCCATCAACCATGTTTCTCAATGCGATGGCCCCATTGTTTAGCTCATCTTCCCCTAAAATCGCCACCCATTTTACCTTGCGGTCATTGGCGTATTTCATTTGCTTCTGAATTTTCACATTTGAAGAATACACCTCACTTGAAAACCCTAATTTTCTTAACTGCATACAAAGGGCTTGGCATACGTCCGTCTCCTTTTCACCAAAATTCAAAAACAACACATCTAAATCGGAATTGAGTGCAGCAGGAAAAAGCTGTAAGGTTTCCATAATGTCATAGATGCGATCTGCACCAAAGGAAACACCTACGCCCGACAGTCCTTTGAGCCCAAACAATGCCGTTAAATCATCGTACCTTCCACCGCCACAAATGCTACCCATTTGAACCCCATGCGCCGATACTTCGAGGATGGCTCCGGTGTAGTAATTCAACCCCCTTGCCAAGGTAACATCCAACATTACTTCTCCTTTTTGAAGTGGGAATTGTTTAATTTTCTCGTGGATAAACTTCAATTCTTCTAAACCTTCCAAGCCAACGGATGAAGAGGCTAGAAAACGGGTTAAGTAGCCTACGCGGTCATCAAAATCACCTTGCAAGCCAAAAAGGGGTGTGATTTTCTCAATGGTACCCTCGGAAAACTCTTTATCTTTAAGCTCTTGCACGACGCCTTCCTCCCCTATTTTATCCAATTTATCTAAGGAAACTGTAATATCAACAATTCGGTTTGTTTCGCCACATATTTCAGCAATGCCTGCCAATATCTTGCGGTTGTTAATTTTAAGGGTAAATCCCGGTAAATTCAATTCGGTCAACACTTCATCCACGATGTGCAACAAATCCACTTCATGCCATAGAGAATCGCTACCTACCACATCGCCATCACACTGAAAAAACTCTTGGTACCTCCCGTGTTGCGGTCGATCTGCGCGCCAAACGGGTTGTATTTGATACCTCTTGAACGGAAAAGTCAAACTGTTTTGGTGTTGCACTACAAACCTGGCAAAAGGCACCGTGAGGTCATATCGAAGTGCTTTTTCGGAAAGTGAATTTGCGAATTTCGGAAGGTTGTTTTCTTGAAGCGCGCTTAAATCCGCCTTTTTCATTTTCTCCCCTGAGTTCAGAATGCGAAAAATCAATCGATCTCCTTCTTCGCCATACTTCCCCATTAACGTTGACGAGAGTTCAAAACTTGGGGTTTCAATGGGAAGAAAACCATGCAATCGAAATGCCTTGCGAATGCAATCAAAAATATAATTTCTCTTGATTACATCAGAAGGAAGTAGGTCTCTGGTACCTTTAGAAATGCTTGGTTTTTGACTCATACTTTGATTTGGTTGTATAAATCCAGTAACACGCCATCTGACAATCCCATTTTTGGGACAAAAATCTCCTTTACACCAAGCTGTTCAATGATGCTCGAGTAGATCTCAATGGCAGGGATGATAACATCTGCGCGGTCTTGTTTGATTTTATACTTAAAAATTCGCTCTTCGATGTTTAAAGGCAATAAATCCGATTTCAATTGATTCAATTGCTGCAGTTTCACCGATTCCATGTCGTGAAGATCAAGAATTTTATGTACGCTGCTGATGTTTCCTCCTGTACCGAAGATTTTCTGTGGGTGATGAATAAGCACTTCGGTTTGAATCCAGTTTTTCATGTCCTGAATTTCAGATTCTTCTACCTTTCCCTTTAGGTAACGAACCGTACCAATTTGAAACGACCGTGCGATGTGAACTTCGTTTTGGCAAAAAAGCGTGATTTCCGTACTTCCTCCCCCAACATCTATCAACAAGAAATCACCGATCATCTCGGGCATTAATTCAAAATTCAGGTAGACAAATTCGGCTTCTTCTTTTCCCGTGATGACCTCAAGGTTCATCTTGACCTCTTTCTTTATGCGTTGAAGGATTTTCTTCGCATTATCGGAATCCCTCATAGCTGAGGTCGCAACTGCACGGAAGATGGAAACGTTGTAAAAGTTCAATACAGCCTGAAACGTATGGAGTCCTTGGATCAACTTCTCAACTTTTTCATCGCTTATTCTTCCCACTTCAAAAACATCTTCTCCTAAACGAACAGGCAAACGCAAGTACGCTATTTTGGCGAGGTTTTTTCTACCGTTCACCTGGGTAATGTCGGCGATTAGCACACGCATTGCATTGGACCCAACATCAATTACACCTAGTTTCATTGGTTGCAAATTTAGAAATTCAACCTTACTTATTTACATTTGGTCCTGAAAATCAAATTTTGGACAAACTTAACCTTCATTTCAAGAACAAAGAAAAGCCATATTCGGGGTGCTTTTTAATTTCGGACCCCTTTGAAAACGATGCCTTTTTTGAAAGATCTGTTGTGTTCTTGTGTGAACACAACGATGAAGGCTCTTTCGGTTTTGTACTTAACAATCCTCTGGACTTGGGGCTATCGACGCTTTTGAATTCCGATGAATTTCCTGAAGACCCCGTTTATGTCGGCGGACCTGTAGCTGGCAACCAACTTTTTTACCTCCACGATGCCAAGGAACCCATGGGAGAATGTTTTGATTGTGAAAATGGGATTTATTTCAGCGGTGACATCGATAACTTGAAAGAACAATTTGTCAGGTATAAAGGACTTCCATTTCATACAAAATTCTTTGTGGGATATTCGGGATGGTCGGCAGGTCAGCTGGAAGGTGAGATTGAAAGCTTGGCATGGATTGTTGCGAAAAACATCCCAATGGATTTTATTTTCGAGAAGGAAACAGCAAGTTTGTGGAGAAAATGCATGGAGTTACAAGGCCCGAAATTTTCAATGATTGCTAAATTCCCAAAAAATCCTCAAGAAAACTAAGCAAACGCTTCCATAACCGAGGATTTAACCCTACATTTGCGCCCACTTTAAAGTCGATATTCGGAGAATCGACCATTTTTAACCCCTTTCATTCGCCCGAATCGTTTGAAATACAATACATAAAAGCCTCATGGCAAATAATTCTAAAGCAACGCAGGGAACTGCGGATTTTGACTGGGAAGCGTTATCGCTCGATGGTTACACACTTGCGGAACGTTCTGAAATGTCCGACAAGTACGAAAAAACCCTAACTTCAATCAACGAAAAAGATGTGATTCAAGGAACGGTTGAGATGATAAACAAAAAAGAAGTCATCGTTAACATTGGTTACAAATCAGAAGGCGTTATCGCGGCGAATGAATTTCGCTACAACCCAGACCTTAAGGTGGGTGACATCGTTGATGTTTATGTAGAAATTCGTGAGGATAAAACAGGACAACTTGTTGTTTCACATAGAACAGCAAGAATGCACAGCGCTTGGTTGCGTGTAAACGCTGTATTGAAAAGCGGAGAAGTAATTACCGGATTCGTAAAATGCAGAACAAAAGGTGGTTTGATCGTAGATGTTTTTGGCATCGAAGCATTCCTTCCTGGTTCGCAAATTGACGTTAAACCGATTCGTGATTACGACATTTACGTTGGTAAAAACATGGAATTCAAAGTTGTGAAAATCAATGAAGAGTTCAGAAACGTAGTTGTATCTCACAAAGCGTTGATCGAAGCAGAAATCGAAGAGCAGAAAAAACAAATCATCTCAGGACTGGAAAAAGGACAGATTTTGGAAGGTATTGTCAAAAACATTACCTCTTATGGCGTCTTTATCGACCTTGGTGGTGTAGATGGATTGATTCACATTACAGATTTATCTTGGGGACGTGTTGCACATCCTGAAGAAATGTTGGAATTGGATTCAAAAATCAATGTGGTTATTTTGGACTTCGATGATGACAAGAAAAGAATTGCACTTGGGTTGAAACAATTGCAACCACATCCATGGGATTCTTTGGATGAAAACCTTAACGTTGGCGATAAAGTCAGTGGTAAAGTGGTTGTCATGGCAGATTACGGTGCTTTCATTGAAATCGCAGCGGGCGTTGAAGGTTTGATTCACGTTTCTGAAATGAGCTGGTCTCAACACCTAAGAAGCGCACAAGATTTCTTGAAAATTGGAGATCCAGTTGAAGCAGTAATCTTAACCTTAGACCGCGACGAACGCAAAATGAGTTTAGGCATCAAACAATTAATGCCAGACCCATGGAGCCAAATCGATGAAAGATATGCCGTTGATTCTCGTCACAGTGCGAAAGTTAGAAACTTTACAAACTTTGGCGTATTTGTAGAATTGGAAGAAGGTGTAGACGGATTGATCCACATCTCCGACCTATCTTGGCAAAAGAAAATCAAACATCCTTCTGAATTCTGTAAAGTGGGTGACATCCTAGATGTTATCGTTATGGAAATTGACCGTGACAACCGAAGAATTTCCTTAGGTCACAAACAGTTGGAACAAAATCCATGGGATGTGTTTGAATCTACTTTCGCGGAAGGTTCAGTTCACCAAGGTACCATCATCGACATGAAAGACAAGTCTGGAATCGTTTCTCTTCCTTACGGTGTAGAAGGTATCTGTCCTGCGAAACACTTGAAGAAAGAAGATGGATCCCTTGCCAAAATCGAGGAAGTATTGGATTTCAGAGTGATTGAATTCAATAAAGATTCGAAAAAAATCGTCGTTTCCCATACACGTACTTTTGAAGAAGGCGAAGAGATTACTCCAGCGCCAGCAAAAGCTGCGAAAACAGCGAAAAAACCTGTTGGAAACGCGACAGATCAAGCCGTTAAAGCAATCAACCAAAACAATGAGAAATCTACTTTGGGTGACCTAGATGCTTTGGCAGGATTGAAAGAAAAAATGGACAAAGCAAAATAAGCGATGTAAATATGTTGAAAAGAGGTCTTTGGACCTCTTTTTTTTTGCCTAAAACCCCAAGTTACCGAAACCTTGTTTATTTTTAACGAATGAATACTCCACTGGCTGAACGTATGCGTCCACTCACCTTGGACGATTATGTCGGACAAGAACACATTCTCGGAAAGGAAGCCCCTCTGAGAAAATCCATGGAGGCCGGCGTACTTCCATCCATGATTTTTTGGGGACCTCCAGGGGTGGGTAAAACGACCTTGGCAAACCTGATTTCCAGGACCATGAACCGACCTTTTTACAAGCTTTCTGCCATATCATCAGGTGTTAAAGACGTTCGCGAAATCATTCAACAAGCAGAAAACGGAGGAATGTTCCAACAAGGTGGCTCCATCCTATTCATCGATGAAATTCATCGCTTTTCTAAATCGCAGCAAGACTCACTGCTAGGCGCCGTTGAAAAAGGTACCCTCACACTCATTGGGGCCACTACCGAAAACCCTTCCTTCGAAGTTATATCCGCTTTACGCTCTCGCTGCCAAATCTATGTTTTAAAACACCACGAAAAATCAGACTTAGAACTTTTACTGAATCGGGCAATCCAAAATGATTCTTGGTTAAAACAACGAAACGTTCAATTAAAAGAAACCGAATCGCTTTTGGCCATTTCGGGGGGAGACGCGAGAAAGCTGTTAAATATTTTAGAGCTCATTGTTGGGAGCAACCAAAACCTAAACCCGCTGATCATCGACAATGATTTTGTACTTAAAAATGCACAGCAAAGCCTAGCTGATTACGACAAAAATGGTGAGCAACATTACGACATTGTTTCCGCTTTCATAAAATCCATTCGAGGGAGTGACCCAAATGGTTCTGTTTATTGGCTCGCAAGAATGATTGCCGGAGGAGAAGACCCGAAATTCATAGCCCGTCGCATGCTCATCTTGGCATCCGAAGACATTGGGTTGGCAAATCCAAATGCACTTTTGTTGGCAAACGCAACCTTCGACGCAGTGGAAAAAATCGGCTGGCCTGAATCCAGAATCATCTTGTCGCAATGCGCACTGTTCCTTGCCACATCCCCTAAAGGAAATGCTTCCTACAAAGCCATTAACCTGGCTCAAAAAACCGTAGCCGAAACCGGAGACCTCCCTGTCCCCTTGCACCTGCGGAATGCACCTTCAAAACTCATGGAAGATTTAGGATACGGAGAAGGCTACCTTTACGC
>CAMCWF010000022.1 GCA_945882095.1 Chryseobacterium gleum | reverse complement strand
TTGCTATACCATTGATACGAAATGGCACTGCCATTGGGACTGCTAGCGGAAACACTCAATGCCGTTGTTGCCACATTTAAACAGACTGATTGCGCTGTTGTTGACGGATGGGTGTTTATTATCGGACCGGTTACTACAGCCACCATCGGTGCACGAACCAACAATTGAAAGTATGCTCCATTTGGGATATCGCCGGCGCTGTTTTTAATTTGCTGCATGTTAAAGTATGGGATCCAATGGATCCCGTCTCCATTATTTCCAGCATGAAAGATATTCTGATTTAATCCATAGGCCGTAGTATTGCCATAGGCTGCAAAAGACGTGTTAAGCGTATTGGTACCTGTCCAATTGGTGGTATTGTCGGTATTGTCGTTTCCTGTGGCTAGCAGGGTTTGATTGTTCACGATTCGGGTTATAATTCCTGGTCTTGTGTTTTGGACATCCAATTGTCCATGGCTGGTGAGTACCCTTGTAACTGTTGCACTTCCGAGTTTGCTCAGCGCGGTAGGGTTTAGAATACCACGTACCGTATTGTTCAACGCAGTAGATTGTGGAAGATTTCCTACACCTGGTCGAAAGTCAATGGCTACTTGTACCCAGCCGCCAACGCGAACGTAGGTGCTAAACGTTGTGCCGGAAAGCGAAAAATAATAAACACCATCGGTAGCCACATTTTGCGCTTGCCCTAAGGAGGTGAATGGTTGACCAACACTGCCGTTTTGGGCGTTTAAGTTGAAGAAAAAACTGGTGAGAATCAGTGTGAGGACCAAGTAGAATGTTCGCATAGATATAATTTGGAACGAAAATACCGGATTATCTCTCAAGCCCAACCGGTGGTCATTCGTAGGTTTTGTTTTCAGTTAAAATATGCATAATTTAGTAACCGAAAATGCAATAGAATTTATGAATATAAGCCTTGTCCTCCAATTTGCATCCTTGATATTATCCTTGTTGGTGGCTTTGATTTTATTGATTAACATCAAACGGAATACGTATTTTAACGTCTATCTTTTGGTTATTTTCTTTACAAATTTCATACACAACGTTTTTACCTTTAGTTATGAATTGGGATGGCAAAATGAATTTAGGGATGTTCCAAAGCCTTATAATTTATTGTTTTTATTGAATGTGGTTTTATTATATCAGTATGTTCGTTCCATTCTTCACCTGGAAAAAAGACCAGTGCGTTATGTCTTGGTTTCGATATCCATACCCATTATACTCTTTTTTGTTAACCTATCAGTGCGCTCCGTCGTAACCGATGTGCAATCGGCTACCTCTATCCTCCGATCCATAAATTTTCCAGTGGTGGCAATGTTTATTTTTTACCATCTCTACCTGGCTTCAAAGGTGTTATATTCATTCTTTTGGGGGAAACCTAGTTCTGAACTTTGGTTTGCCAATGAGAGATGGATTAGATTTTGGCTTTTACAGTTATTGATTTTTTGTACGGTGTTAGGGCTAAGTGTATGTCTGATGTTTTTGTACGAATTGCTTACACAAAAGGAATTCGTTCATCCTAATATTCATCATGTGAGGTCTTTGATGGCTTTTGTTTTTATGGTTCAATTGTTTCTTCAACCGGAAATTTTGTATGGACCGAAGGACACTTCCCAATCGGTTTCAATGATCAAAGTACCGCAAAGCAAGTCGATTAAACCTGATTTCAAGTGGCGCACATTACCCAAAGAGATTAACAATAAACAAGACATCCAACTGACCCTAAAAGTCAATTCCCAAATCAAAGACATTGTCAAAAAGCTAGAATCCAAAACCGCAATGAACTTGATCGTTAAGAATCCAGACATGAACTCCACTGCCTTTGCGGAAAAATTAAACATACCCAGAACCTACCTCCAGTATTTTTTTAAATACCATTCAGACATCTCTTTTGTCCACTATCGTTCAAAGATTCGTGTGCATTATGCCATCGAAAAAATGCAGGATGATTATCTCTCAAAAAATACCATGGATGCCTTGGCAAGGGAAAGTGGTTTTTCTTCTTACAATCCTTTTTATGCCGCTTTTAGAATGGAGATGGGGTCAGGCCCAAGTGAGGTTATGGCTCAACTAAAGCAAGGGACGTATTAAAGATAAAAGCTCAGCTTCAAGCGACGCGCCTTTGTCATCTGCATACCATTTATGCAACCCTTCATGCATTTCTGCCATTGTTTTTCCACCATTCTTTAACGCCCAAAATAAGGCTTGTGCCTTTTCGGGACGGGGTCCCCAAGTAAATAAATCTTCAGCTGCTGCATTTCTTACAATCACCTTTGGAATGGCTTTCCCTCCGTTGGTAAGGTAATTTTCGATTTCGGAATCTGTGTCTCGCAATTGTAAAGTATACCTCGCATTCGCAATTTTTTCAATGAGTCGAATTAACACAGGAAGGTTCTGTGCTGCATCCCCACACCAAGGCTCGGTAAGGATGACCCATTCCGTTTCCGTTTTCACGTTTTCTGCAAAGGATAGAAATGCTTCGCTGCATTCAAAATGGTTGTAAATGCGATTGAAGCGTTGGGCGTTTATGGTTAGGTATTGAGTGTAATCCGCGGGATAAACAGCGGTTGTCTCGGCAGCTTTCGCATGCGCAAGGTATTGACTAAGATTCATGTGGAAACAATTTCGGAAACATACTCGGGTCGGAATCGGTCATTAAAGCATACGCAGTCTCAATGATGTCGTCCAAATTCGGTTTGGAAAAATAATCTCCATCCGTGCCATAGGCAGGACGGTGGTCTTTGGCGCTCAACGTAACAGGCGCAGCATCCAAATGATAATAACCGTTTTGTTCAACCATGATTTTCTCCAAAATAAAGGCGGATGCTCCCGCGCTTACATCCTCGTCGACGATCATTAAGCGGTTGGTTTTTGACAACGATTTCGCGATGCCCTGTTTTAAGTCGAAAGGTAATAAGGTTTGAATGTCGATGAGTTCTACAGAAATACCCATTTCAAGTAGCGCTGGAATTGCTTGTAAGCATAAATTCAACGTGGAGCCATAAGAAACCATGGTTAAATCACTTCCTTCGCATAGCACTTCAATTTCCCCTAATGCGTTGGTGAATTCTCCTAAGTTGGTTGGAATGTTTTCTTTGATTCGATAGCCATTCAGCGGTTCGATAACCAAAGCAGGTTCATCGGAAGCCATTAACGTGTTGTAAAAACCTGCAGCTTTGGTCATGTTTCTAGGAACACAAACATGAATCCCACGTAAACTGTTGATGATCATTCCCATCGGTGATCCGCTGTGCCAAACCCCTTCCAATCGGTGTCCTCTTGTGCTTATGATTAAGGGTGCTTTTTGTCCTCCTTTGGTTCTGTATTGTACCGTCGCCAAATCGTCAGATAAAACCTGAATGGCGTAAAGTAAGTAATCTAAATATTGAATTTCTGCAATCGGACGAAGACCTCGCATGGCCATTCCGATGCCCTGTCCAATGATGGTGCATTCGCGAATGCCCGTGTCAAAGACGCGAAGTTCACCAAATGTATCTTGCAATCCTTCTAAAGATTGATTGACCCCCCCAATTTTACCTGCGTCTTCACCAAATACCAATATTTCAGGATGTTTTTCCATCAGTTTTCGGTAGTTTTCCCTTAAAATGATTCTTCCATCCTCCATTTGGATTTCATTTGCATAGGTAGGAGCAACCGTGGGAACATTATAGATTTTTTTGGCCGATTCACTGTATAAATAGGAGTTGTATCGGTCATGGTTCAGTTGTTTTTGCGCTTCTAACCACTGAGAAAGTTTCAGTTTTGTGGGAGAATCTGTGTTGCGCAACTGACGGATTACTTTTCTCGCCAATAAGAAGAGGTCCTTTCGGATGGGTTCTTTTGTGTTGTTCAGTGCCGTTATCTCAGTTTGTAAAGTTGCATGTAAACTTTGTTCTTGCGCCAAGGTGGAGAGCAAATCATTCAAAACAATGGCCTCGTCTTTGATTTCTTTGGAAAGCAGGTTCCAGGCGGTGTTTTTGGCATCCTTCACGGCATTTTTGGCCTTTTCTTGAATTTCATTCAACGTGTTTTCATCCGCCAAAGCTTCAGGTCCTCCGTCAAAGGTTAAAATCCAGTCCTTGAATTTTGCCAAACAATCAAAATCTTTTTCCCATTGCATCCGCTCTTCGGATTTGTATCTTTCATGGGATCCAGAGGTGGAATGTCCTTGTGGTTGGTTTACTTCTTGTACGTGAATCAACACGGGTACGTGTTCGGTACGCGCAAGGGCAACCGCACGCTCATACGTTTGACATAAGTGTGCATAATCCCAACCTTTGGTGGTGAATATTTCAAATCCTGGTTTTTCAGGCGTTCGTTGAAATCCGGCCAAAGCCTCAGAAATACTGTTTTTTGTGGTTTGTAAAGAACGGGGTACAGAAATACCATATCCATCATCCCAAACCGACATAACCATGGGCACTTGAAGTACGCCTGCAGCGTTCATGGTTTCCCAAAAGGGGCCTTCAGAGGTGGAGGCGTCGCCGATGGATCCAAAAGCCACTTCGTTTCCTAGGTTTGAGAATTTAGAAAAAGCATCGGTTTGTAGGCCAGGATTGTTTCGGTACATCTTTGAGGCCATTGCCAAACCAAGAAGCCTAGGCATTTGTCCAGCGGTAGGCGAGATGTCTGCCGAACTGTTTTTCTGGGCCATAAGGTTTTTCCATTCTCCGTTTTCATCCAAGCTGCGTGTGGCAAAATGTCCCCCCATCTGTCTTCCTGCGGATTGAGGCTCAATGGCAACATCGGTGTGGGCATAAAGTCCTGAAAAATATTGTTGTACACTCAATGCGCCAATGGCCATCATCCACGTTTGGTCGCGGTAATAACCTGAGCGAAAATCGCCATCTTGAAATTGTTTCGCCAATGCGATTTGTGCCAACTCCTTTCCATCCCCGAAAATTCCAAATTTCGCCTTTCCGGTTAACACTTCTTTTCTTCCTAAAAGGGATGCTTCTCGCGATTCGCAAATAAGTTGGTAATCAGCTAATACTTCTTTTCTGAAGGTATCAAAATCAATGGATGGGACTGCGGTTTCGGGTGTTTTCTCTGACATGATTTTTAAAATATCGACAAATATAGTTAAAGTGCAACTTTTTAGCGGCAGTGCATTTCTTTTTTGCCATTTTTGTAATCAAATTTACGCCCTTGAAAATAGAACTTTGCGTTTCTTCCATTGAAGCCATTACGGCAGCCAAAGATCTCAACTTTGACCGCATAGAAATTTGCGCAAATTTAGAACAAGGAGGGTTAACGCCTTCCTCAGGGTTTATCCAAACCGCGCTAAGTCATCACATTGAAACCCATGTATTGATTCGTCCGAGAACCGGAGGATTTGTATATACTCCGAAAGAAATTGAGTTGATTTTGGCCGAAATTGAAGAGGTTTCCAAACTCGATGTTAAAGGCATCGTTGTGGGAGTTTTGGATGAGCGCATGCGTTTGAACCACGATGCATTGAAAGAAATGCGTAGCGTTTGGGGCGACCGCGACATTACGTTTCACAGGGCTTTTGACGACTTAATCGAGTGGAAGCAAGAGCTTTCATGGTTGATGGATCAAGGTTTTTCAAGGGTGCTTTCCTCTGGTGTATCCCGAAGCATCGAAAATGGCATACCAAATCTAGCAGAGATGAAAAAACATGCTTCTGGAAAGATTGAAATTATGGCAGGCGGCGGTATAAATTTGGCAAACATTGGTCCCATTTTAAAAAATGCAAAACCCGATGCCATTCACTTTTCTGGTACAGCGAAGAAAAGCGTTGATCCCGATTCATTGTTTTCAGAAAATCGTTTGGTCTTTGACCCCTCCAAAGCTTCAAAATTGCTCCAAAGCTGTCGGAATTTCATGTAAATTCTGCCAATAATTAAGCAGAAAGACACAATGTCTGACAGGATGTCGCAAATTTTCTTTTTTTTAGCTTTGGAACTGTGTTTGACAAAACCGAAGCAAAAATCATAAAAATGAGCGAAGAAAAGGAACCCATCAATTCAACAAACAGCGAAAATTCGGCTGAAAACGCAGCGACTCAAGAGGAACAAGTACAGGAAAATGTGGCTTTAGAGAATGAAGAAGCAAGTCCCGAAGCTGTCGCAGAAGAAAAATACAACGCGCTCAACGATAGGTTTTTAAGACTCTACGCGGACTTTGAGAACTTGAGAAGGAAAACCGCTAAGGAAAAAGTGGAACTTATTTCATCTGCAAGCAGTGGGATATTGAAAGAGCTTTTACCGGTTTTAGATAACTTCGATCGCGCCATTGCCAACAACGAACAAGTTACCGAAGTGGAAGCTATGAAAGAAGGTTTTGCACTTATCCATTCCCTTTTGAAAACTACGGTTGAAAAAAATGGGCTTACCCCAATCGACGCCATAGGACAGCCGTTTAATACGGATTTACATGAAGCGATTGCGCACCTTCCCGTAAATGAGAAAGCCAAAAAAGGATGCGTGATAGAACAAGTAGAAAAAGGATATTATTTAAATGACAAAGTAATTCGATTTGCCAAAGTAGTGGTGGGACAATAATAAATCAAATGAGCCAAAAAAGAGATTATTACGAAGTATTAGGCATTTCAAAAAGTGCAGACGAATCTGAAATAAAAAAAGCGTATCGTAAGCTTGCGTTGCAATACCACCCGGATAAGAATCCGGACGACAGTACCGCTGAAGATAAGTTTAAGGAAGCTGCAGAAGCCTATGAGGTCCTTTCCAATGCTGAGAAACGCGCGCAATACGACCGCTTTGGTCATGCAGGAATAGGACAAGGAGGCGCAGGCGCAGGGATGAACATGGATGACATCTTCTCTCAATTCGGAGATATCTTTGGAAATGCATTTGGTGGTGGATTTGGTGGCAGTAGGGGCAGCAGCGGGGGAGGAAGCCGTGTCGTTAAAGGCAGCAACCTTAGGGTGAAAATGAAACTTACACTAGAAGAAATCGCACTCGGTGTAAAGAAAAAAATTAAAGTTCAAAAGTTGGTGCAAGCCGATGGTGTGACCTTTAAAACTTGTGCAACCTGTAATGGTTCAGGAAGAATCACCCGCGTTTCGCAAACCTTTCTAGGAGCTATGCAAACACAATCGGCATGTCACAGCTGTCAAGGTGCTGGGCAAATGATTGATAAAAAACCCGGAGACACAGATTCGATGGGACTCAGAAAACAAGAGGAAATCATTGAAATAGAAATCCCCGCAGGGGTTGAAGATGGCATGCAATTGTCCGTTCGTGGCAAAGGGAATGCTGGACCCTTTAATGGCGTGAACGGCGACTTGATCATTGTTATCGAAGAAATAGAACACCTCGAGCTTAAAAGAGAAAATGAAAACGTTCACTACACGGCCATTGTTTCTTTTGCCGATGCGGCCCTTGGTGCAAGTCTTGAAATTCCAACGCTAAGCGGAAAAGCAAAAATTAAAATTGATCCAGGAACGCAAAGCGGTAAAGTCTTGCGCCTCAGAGGGAAAGGTCTCCCGAACATTCAAGGCTATGGACAAGGTGACCAATTGGTGCATGTGCACGTGTGGACCCCAACCAAACTTTCAAAGGAAGAAAAAGAATGGATCGAAAAAAATCGCGAGAGTGAGAGTTTCAAACCCCGGGAAAGTGAGAAAGATGCCGGATTCTTCAAACGAATGAGAGACATGTTTTCATGAATTCCTTCGTAAAAGGATGGTCTTATGGCGATTTTCAATTTAAGAAAACCTTCCTGAGCATCCTTATCATCCTTTTGGCTTTTACCCTGGGGAATGTCCCCATCCTTATGTTGCCCAAACTATTTCCTGAATTCTCGGGAGATTCCCTGGCTGATTATTTCTCCTATTTTGGATTTGAAAGTCTTTTTTTACTTCAGATGATTCCTTTTGTAGCGGTACTTCTGGCAATTATTCTGAACAACAAATACATCCACCATCGTTCCTTTCGTTGGTTGTTTTCAGCACGTGAAAAGTTCAACCTAAGAAAATTGGTGCTAGCCTTTTCCCTTTGGGGAGGTTTATTGGTATTGAATACGGCGATAGATTTCGTCTTTCATCCGCAAAATTTTCAATGGAACTTCTCCTTGCTCCCTTTCCTGTCTACCTTCCTTTTACTGCTGATCTTTCTGCCCCTTCAAGTGGCTGCAGAAGAACTGCTGTTTAGAAGTTTTGTGCTTCAAGGCCTCTTTGCAAAAACATCCTCTGTGTTGCTCTCGATTCTCATCAGCGGGATGATGTTTGGGTTTATGCATTTTGGAAACCCGGAAGTATTGGCCAATGGCAGGTGGCTGCTCATTTTTTATGTCCTCTTTGGTGTTGTTCTATCCTGGATTGCTTACAAAGACAATGGAATTGAGGTGACCTTGGGTTTTCATTATGCCAATAACTTTTTCACAGGGGTACTTTTAACTTCCGATGACCAAGCGTTTCAAACAAATGCCTTATTTAAAACCACGGATGTTGGAATGGATCCAATCTCTTTGCTTTGGCTGTTTGTCAACCTTGCTGTTTTTTTTCTCATTTGTGCAAGATGCTTTCATTGGCGCTTCCGAAAAGATGCAAACGAGATTCCAATTGAAAAAAAATAGGTAGCTTCGTTGATATGATTGAAATCCATGATATAACAAAGGTTTTTCAAGAAAAAATCGCACTTGAAAAGGTAACCTTTGACATCCCGAAAGGAATGGTGTTTGGAATCATCGGTCCAAATGGAGCCGGTAAAACAACCTTAATCAGAATCTTAAATCAAATCCTTATCCCGAATGATGGGTTTGTAAAATACAATGGTACCCTTCTCAATGAAGCCCATGTCAGGTCCTTTGGTTATTTGCCCGAAGAACGCGGACTTTACCGAGAAATGCGGGTGATGGATCAATTGGTTTTTTTAGGCGAGCTTAGGGGATTGTCGCGCAAAGAGGCAGGGGGAAAAGCAATGAAATGGCTACAGAAATTTGAAGTTCAAGATTGGGCGAAAAAAAGGATTGATTCCCTTTCCAAAGGTATGGCGCAAAAAATTCAGTTCATTTCCAGTGTACTCCATGATCCCGAAGTAATCATCCTCGATGAACCTTTGAGTGGATTTGATCCCTTGAACATCAATTTGATTCTCAATGAAATTGAGGCTTTTAAAAATGCCGGTAAATCGGTGATTTTTTCCACCCATAACATGGACAGCGTGGATTCCATTTGTGATGAAGTCGCCTTGATTCATGCAGGAAAACTCATCGCAAAAGACCGGGTGGCAAACCTTAGGTCACAGCATAAAAATGGAGATTATAAAATTCGTTTTAGGGGGAACGTAATCGCCTTCGCCAATGCGCTGTGGACTTCATTTGAAATCGTAGAGAGCAAGGAAATTGGAGATGATTTGCGTGAAGCCGTCATTCGTCGACGTGGCAATGAAACCTTTAATGATGTGTACAACCAACTTTCTTCCGCCCTGGAATTGACGCTCATCGAAGAAAAACTGCCAGGAATGCAAGATGTATTTGTTAAAGTTATTCAAGAACACAACCAACATGAAGAATAGTTTAATCATCGCGAGACGAGAATTCATGGAGCGCTGGAACAATCGGTCTTTTCGTTTTATGTTGTTTCTTGGGCCGCTTTTGCTTTTAGCTGTAATCTACTTTCTGATCATTGCAGGAAATCAGGGGAAATCGAACCTGAATGTGCTGATCGTAGACCCGACAGGGCTTTTTGAGGAAAAAATCGTTTCGCATCCCTCGGAAAGCATAACCTATTATTTCTACCAGGACTACGTAGAATTAGAAGCCTTTAGAGATGAAAAGAAATTTCGAACCTACGACGCCATGATTGAAATCAATGAAAAGGTCTTGATCAATAAAAAAGTATTCTTGTTCTACAGGGAAACCCCAAACGTTCAGCTTAAAATGAAACTAAAGTTTGAAGTGGAAAGAAGGGTGGAAGAGGTCATGATTGAACAATTTACCAACCTTGGAATCGAAGATTTCCGCAAAATCAAACAGCCACTTAATGTCGATTTCAGAGACGTAAACGACCCTCTGAACCAATCCGAAAACGAAATCGCTTGGGTAGGTTATTCCCTTGGGTACCTCATGATATTTTTCTTGGGAATTTTTGGAACGAACATTACCCGAAGCATCAATCGGGAAAAAGCCAACAGGGTGTCTGAAGTCATTCTGGCCAGTGCCAAAGCACATGAGTTGATGTTAGGCAAGATTTTGGGGATTCTTTGGGCATCTTTGCTGCAGCTTTTCTTCTGGATTTTTATCATCGCGTTGGGATTGTGGGTGTTTGAATATTTTATCTTTTCCGAAACCCTGGGCTTAGGTCACCTTGAAGGGGTACAGGTTTCCGACCAAGGTTTAAGTCAATTCGGTCAAAGCAACCCGATGATGAATTACAATACCCAAATGGACCTGTTCTTCCATCGAATCAATTATGCATTCCTGATTCCCAACTTTATGCTCTTCTTCTTAGGGACTTATTGGGTGTATTCCTCCTTTTTCACAGTCATTGGCGCTATGAGTGGAGATGAGTCCGATGGACAGCAATTTGTGATCCCCATTTGGATTCTTTTCGGCATAAGTATTTTTGCTGGGTACAACGCGGTACAATACCCCGACGCTGCATTGACGCAGTTTTTTACCTTCTTTCCATGGACCGCAGGAATGGTAGCCATGGTGAAAATTACAGCGGGAGTAACCCTTGTGTCGTATCTTTTCTTGCTCCTTTCTTGGTTGATTATGGTTTTGGTTGGTGCAGTTTTACTCTATTTTGCAGGAAGAATCTTCAAAAATGGCATCCTTTCCTTTGGCCATAAGTTGACCTTTAAATTGCTTCTCAAATGGCTAAAAATCTAATTCCATGATCCAGGCCGTCATTGATTTGGGTACCAATACTTTCAATTTATTGATTGTTGAAATGCAAGCGGAAGGATATCCAAAAGTTCTGCATCGAGAAAGAAGAGGTGTTTCCTTAGGTATGGGTGGAATTACAAAAGGATTGCTTCATCCCGATGCCATGAAACGCGGAAAGGACTGCTTAACAGATTATCATGCCATCGCACACCAATTTAAGGTTGAGAAAATACGTGCAATCGGTACAAGTGCCCTGCGTGATGCTGCAAATGCGAGCGAATGGATTCTCGAAATTAAACAAGCATTGGGCATTCAAATTGAAATCATTTCAGGTTTGGAGGAGGCGAGGATGATCTTTAACGGTGTTTCAATGTCAAAACAGTTGTCGGATTCTGGTCTGATTATGGACATTGGGGGAGGGAGTACGGAATTCATTCATTACAACGATGGTGAAATCATCTCTGAAACCTCTTTAAACATTGGATTATCGCGAATGTATCAATTGTTCAAAGTGTCTGACCCCTTTACCCAAAAGGACATCGAAGTGCTTTTTAATTTTTTAGAAGCGCAAGCAGAAGGTAAGCTGGATGGCATCCAAGCAAAGGCGCTGATCGGTGCTTCGGGTACCTTTGAAACCTTTTACGAATTGCTGCACAGCGAGATGTCTACCGATCCCTTTGAAGCGATTCAAATGAACATGAATGATTTTAAGGCTATGATTGACCAAGTGATTGCATCTACCTTGGAAGAACGAAGTGTAAATCCCCAAATCACTCAGATTAGAAAACAAATGGCCCCCTTTGCTGCGCTGAAGGTGAAATGGCTAATGGAGAAAATTCACTTTAATGAAGTTTGGGTTTCTCCTTGCTCTTTGAAAGAAGGCGCGTTGTTTCTATGAAAAGGGAATTTTGTATTTTTAACCCAAAAATTACGCTTTGCCACAAAAGACCGAACCGCTAAAATCCATACTTGGGTTTGAATACGAAAACATCCTTCATACCCTATCAAATCTAGGTTTGAACATCGTTATAAGCGTAGTGATCCTTATCGCAGGATTCTGGTTGGCAAACAAAGCGGGTAAAATGGTTACGCGACTGCTTCGTAAAAGCAAAACCGATGACGGACTCATTTCATTTTTAACCAACTTAACCATCATCGCCTCAAAAATTCTGGTCGTTTTCACCGCCATGAGTCAACTTGGAATCGCGATGACATCGTTTGTAACCATCCTTGGTGCAGCTGGCATCGCCATAGGTATGGCTTTCTCCGGAACCTTAAGCAATTTTGCCGGTGGAATCCTTATCTTGGTGATAAAACCTTTCAAATTAAAGGATACCATTTCAGCGCTCTTGGTAACAGGTGAGGTAACTGAAATTCAGATTTTTAATACCTACGTCAAAACGGCCGACAACAAAGTAATCATCCTTCCGAACGGCCCCCTCATCAATGGCACAATTGTGAATTTTACACGAATGGAAAAACGACGCATCGACATCGTTATGCCTGTTAAATATGGTTTAGGTTCCGAGGAAATCGTTTCAAAAATTAAAGAAACCTTGGAAAACCATCCGACAATCCTTAAAGAGCCTAAATCACAAGTGTTTTTTACCGATTTTGAACCCAATTTCGGCAAACTAAATGTCATTTGCTGGGTGAAAACAGCAGACCATCTGAACGTACATAGAGAACTTTCAAATACCTTCTTTGAATGGCTGGAACCGACACAATAATGAACCTAATGGCTGAATACGACCAAAACAATGCCTTCGCACAGGCCGTGGGAATGCATTTGGAAGTTGTTGAATTAGGTGTGGTACGCTATGTCTTGACGGTCAATGAATCCCATCTTGCAACCCCCGGATTTGTCCACGGAGGCGTGCTCACAACCATGCTCGATGCAACCATGGGCGCAGGGGCTTTAACCTTGGTGGAAAAGGACCAGAAAGTGGTTTCTACCATTGAGATGCACGTGAATTTTATCAATCCGGCAAAAGTAGGAAGTGTCCTAACCGCAACCTCAGTGGTGGTGCGTCAAGGAAAAAAGGTTATTTTTATGAAAGCTGAAATCGTCGATGAACAAAACAAATGCATTGCTGTTTCCAGTGGAACTTTTTATCCATTTCTTGCAGAAAAAGCAGGTTATAAATTATAAATTATGTTAGTGACCATTCTTCTTTTAATTTTTACGATTGTTGTACTTCCAGTACTAACCTTTTATTTTGGTTTCGGCGAACCCCTAACCATGATGCAAGAACATGTTTTATTCGACCAGATGGTTTTTGTGGTAGCCGGGGTCATCGCTTATTGCTTTTTGGTTGGCGAAATCACCAGAAACAATTCCCAGGTTGATAAGCTGTGGAGCATTGTTCCTATTTATTATGTTTGGCACATAACTTTGGCCTTTGGTTGCAACGATAGAATGGTGTTGATGGCTGTCTTGGCAACGATTTGGGGTGTGAGGTTGACTTATAATTTTGCCAGAAGAGGAGCGTACACATGGAGGTTTTGGTCTGGGGAGGAAGATTATCGCTGGGAATTGCTGAGAAAACGTCCAGGGTTTTCAAATAAATTTGTTTGGGCAATTTTTAACTTGTGCTTTATCAGCGCTTACCAAAACATACTCATCTTTCTTTTTACCCTTCCCATTCTACTGGCATCAAATGACAATCCTTTGAATGTTTGGGATCTTGTGCTCTCTGTGTTATTTGTAGGTGCAGTTGCCGTTGAATTCATCGCGGATCAACAACAATGGAATTTCCAAAAGGAAAAATACAGAAGAATTCAGCAAGGTGAACCTTTGAATGAATATGCGCATGGCTTTATCCGTACAGGGCTTTGGGGGAGGGTGCGTCATCCTAATTATGCGATGGAGCAGTTGATTTGGGTCTTGTTCTATTTGTTTTCCGTCGTGGCAACCGGCGTATGGATGAATGCTACCATTGCTGGATGCTTATTGCTTGTCATACTGTTTAAAGGAAGTTCCGACTTTTCAGAGAAAATATCCGCTGATAAATACCCTCAGTACAAAGAATACCAAAAGAAAGTACCTAGGTTTTTACCTTTTACGAAGTTTTAATGGCAATCAGCCTTGTCTTGATTTTTTCCAGTTGAAGAATTAAGTCTTGGTCCGGATTGTCTTGAACCATTGAAACCCTTTTTTGCTTCAATTGGTTCTTGGCGCCTTCATGTGTGAAACCCTTCGTTTTTATCAAATTGTAAATTTTGTTCAGGGTTTCTATTTCTTTAACAGAATATTGACGGTTTCCTTTTGCGTTTTTTTTAGTAACCACGAGGTCAAATTCTTTTTCCCAAAAACGAAGTAAAGAAGGATTTACATCGAACAACTTTGCAACCTCCCCAATGGAATAGTATAATTTTGTTAATGCGGTACTGTTTATTTCAGGCATGGATGAACACAATAGAATCTCAAAAATAGTTATAATTTCGTAGGATGTTGCGTTGTTTCTGTTTTGTACTCGGTTTCCTACTGCTTTCTTTTGAAGGAAAAGCACAAGTCACCAATGATTCGCCCAGCGGATTGCTTGCCGATACGAATTCAAGAAACCCCAACGCAGCAAAGGTTACCGCAATCATTTCATTTGCGAAAACCTTCTTGGGAACCCCTTACCGATGGGGAGGCACAACCCCCTCAGGCTTCGATTGCTCAGGTTTCATAAATTATATTTTTGGTTATTTCGGATTTTCACTGGTGCGAACGAGCTACAGCTTGGCAGAACTTGGAGAAACCGTGACATTGGCAGAGGTTCAACCCGGTGACTTGCTTTTTTTTAGGGCGAGTAGCAATTCAGGAGGGGTAGGGCATGTTGGAATGGTTATCGAGGTGACTCCAGATGCCATTAATTTTATCCATTCATCCACGAACAAAGGAGTTACCATTAACAATTTTAAAACGAGTAAATACTATATTTCTCATTATGTCAAAGCCAAAAGGCTGGATTACGGCCTTCCGAAACAAAAGAAAAATTAAGTTGTTTTCAAGAACATGACCTCTTTTGAAAGAAAAACCTGGCTGTTCATTATCCTTGCGGGACTTTTTATTACCAATGCCGTAACCGCTGAGCTCATTAGCAATAAGTTAATAGCCATTCCCATTGAATTTGTTCTTTTTGGAAACAAAGTGGGTCCTTTTGTTACAGTGATTGGGATTCTCCCTTGGCCATTTGTATTTCTTATTACCGACTTGCTTAACGAGTTCTATGGCGACAAAGTCGTAAAGAAACTATCTTGGATAACCGCAGGACTTATTCTATACTGCTTCATTATTGTAGGGTTTTCATTGAACATTCCTGCTTTTTCTTTGCCCAATTCCAATTTGGCAGACGATAAATCGTATCGGATGGTTTTTGGCCAAGCGCAAATGGTTATTGTGGGTAGCATCATTGCTTTCCTCGGTTCTCAGGTTTTAGATGCCACGGTTTTTAAATGGATCAAAGCAAAAACCGGAAATAAATGGATTTGGTTGAGAAGTACAGGAAGTACAGTCATTTCTCAAGCCATTGATTCTTACGTGGTTTTATTCATTGGTTTTGTACTAAATGGAAAAATGAGCTTTAAAGATTATTTACACATTGCTCCAACAAATTATGTTCTCAAGTTGTTAATTGGATTAGCGCTCACGCCTTTCATTTACATCGGTCATTATGCGATTAAAAAATACCTTGCAAAAGAAAAAAGCTAAGTACCTTTTCTTGATCCTTTTGTACGTAATAACCTCATGTTCATTTGCTCAAAATAAAACCATGGAAAACAAACCTTCAAACGACACTTTGGTAACCTTCGGTAACAAAAAACTCCCTGAAAACGTCTGCCACATCATTAAAGAAGGGGGAACAGAACAGCCTTTCACTGGGAAATATGTTTACCACAAAGAAAAAGGAACCTACCATTGCATTGGTTGCGACGCTCCGCTGTTTGCCTCTGATTCGAAATTTGATTCAGGTTCCGGCTGGCCAAGTTTCTTTGAAGTGGCTAAATCTGGTTCTGTCAAAGAAGTAATCGATCGTTCTTATGGAATGAACCGCATTGAAATCAAGTGTGCTAAATGCGATGCCCACCTTGGGCATGTGTTCGAAGATGGTCCGAAACCTACAGGGTTGAGGTATTGCGTGAATTCACTTTCCTTAGATTTTGTGGGTGCTGAAAAAAATGAATTGTCTGATGCGACCTTTGGTGCTGGCTGTTTTTGGTGCATTGACGCCTGTTTCCAACAGGTAAATGGGATCGTTGAAGTGTATCCAGCATATGCTGGAGGAAAAGTCCCAAATCCAAGTTATGATGATGTTTGTACAGGGAAAACAGGTCACGCCGAAGTGGCAAGGGTTGTTTTTGATCCAGCCGTGATTTCGTATGACGAATTGTTAGAGTTGTTTTGGTGGATTCACGACCCAACCCAATTGAATAGACAAGGCAACGACGTGGGTACACAGTACAGAAGCGTTGTTTTTTACCATAACCAAAGCCAGAAGGAGAGGGCTGAGTTTTTCAAAGCTAAATTGACAAAAGAAAAAGTTTGGGAGAATCCAATTGTCACTGAAATAGTTGAAATCAATAATTTCTATAAGGCTGAATTTTATCACCGAGATTATTTCAACAACCATCCTGAAAATCAATATTGCCAGTTCGTGGTAAGACCTAAAGTTGAGAAATTCGAAAAGGTGTTTAAAGCGAAACTAAAAGAAAAGCACTAACGAAGCAGGGTAACGTGGCCCACTTCCTGTATTTTCTCATCGTTGTTTAGGGTTTTGAAAATGATTTTCCAAGTATAGATTCCATCAGGAGCCTTCTTCCCATTTTTTGTACTGCTGCCGTCCCAACCAAATTTTACATTGCGGGTTTCGTAAATGGTTTCTCCCCATCGGTCGAAAATGTACATCACATATTCGTAAGGGTCATATCCTGAAAAGAAAACCGGTTTAAAAGATTGGTTAAATTGGTCTCCATCTGGTGTAAAGGTATTAGGCACCCAATAGATAACTTCTTCACCTGTACAATCCTCAAGCACTGTTACCAATAGCGAATCACTCGATTCACAACCAGCATTGTTTGTTCCGATTACAATAAATTCATTAATTCCTACCGAAGGCATGTATGACATCCCATTCGCAATAGGAACATTCCACATGTACGTTGCACCGCCGGTCGCTTCCAATTGAATGGCATTGCCAAAACAAATCACTTTGTCCGGACCTGCATCAATAATTGGATTGTTCGAAATCGTAATCAACACATTGTCAACCCCCGGGCAAACTGGGTCAGGAGCCGTATATGTAATCAAATAACTTCCCGGATTTGAAGTGGATAGGTCTATGTCTCCAGTGATTGGGTTTACCGTTATTCCCGGTCCTGCAGTCACAGTACCACCAAGCGTGCCACCAATGGTTGCAATTGGATTCGGATCGCTTAGACAATACACTGAATCTGGATATCCTATGCTTGCAGGTGCAGGGCCAACATAGTTTCCGCTAAAGGGGTAGGTACAACCTACGTCATCCGTAAGCAAGCATCCGAATGGACCTGAAGCGTTTAAATTGTTCATAACGATGTCTCCACCATTCGAAGTTGTGCTGACCAAAAATCCAGCCGTAGCAGGCGCGGGTGTTGAAGCCGTAAATTGGGTTCCATTCAACGCAGGGGAGCCACCGCTTACGGTAATGTTTGCAGTACCATTCGCACAGTTGCAAGTGTACGTTGTGGTTACATCTGGTAAATATTGAATGGCAATTGGATCTCCTAAATCATAACATCCCAATGCAGGTAATACAACATAACTATAAATTCCGTCTTGAATGCTGTACATTGTTATGGGAACATAATATACGGTGTTGTCTGTGAACGTTCCTGCTGGAAAGGAATTGATAAATGACAAGTCGTTTAGGTCATTTAAATTACCGTCATTGGTTACCAAACCTACGAAACAAGGGTCGTCTGGAATGGTTAGTCCTTGTTGGTTTGCCAAAATAGGCGTAATTGCAACACTTGGAGGACAAGAATAGGCAAGCCAAATGATTCCAGGGTCATACGTAGGGGCTGTTGGGTCGTAATTTGGGGAAGCAGGATTGGTAGCACCAACGATTTCTGCAGGAACATTGAAGTTGTTGTTCGTTGTCACCGAGAAAGCATCATTGAAGCAAATTTTGTTTACCGCAGGCATTGCTTGTAGCGTTGTGGTGAATGTACCTATTTGCGCATTACAGTTGCATTGTGGAGGGGTAGGATAGGAAAGGGTTGCGCTGCAAGATGGGTCCGCGGAAAAAGTTGCGGTCACAATGCAAGTGTTTCCGTTAGCTGCACCGGTTAAACTAAAATTTGCAGATCCACCAAAAGGTGCGTTGTATACCTGAGACCCTCCGCAAGAATTGCTTAACGTTAAAGTTCCGGAGGCAGGCGCATTGTTGAAATTGATGGTTCCTGTTATGGTATATTGATTCGTTGCAGGGTCGCAGTTGGTAATAGAACCGGTGAAATTCCCAAAGGAACAGGGGGTTACGTTGCAAGGTGCTGGCGCTGTGTAGGTTTGAAACGTATTGCAATTTGCATTCGCGGAGAAAACGGCGTTTACGGTACAATTTGACCCATTGGCCGGCAAGCCTGTTAAGTTGTAATTGATGGACGTACCAAAAGGCGCATTGAAAACCTGAGGGGCGCCACCGCAGGTACTCGTAATGGTTAACGTTCCGGAATTCGGAGGATTCGTAATGCTCAAGGTGCCTGAGAGTGAATACGTATTGCTGTTACATGGACCCGGAATGGCCGTAAATCCAGTAACCCCACAGACAAAGGAACAGTCTGCTGAACCTGAACCACCCGTCTGTGAAAAGCTTATGTTTCCAGCTTGGTTGGCGAAATTTGTAAGCAATAAAATGTAAAACTGACCAATTTGCGCATTGGGAATTACGGCTGATTCAGTTGGGGAAGGAGAATAACTGCAATCAATCGGGGATCCTACAGGAAACGTTCCACCACCACAACCCGCGGCCAAAGAATTATAAGGACCCCACAATGCGAAATCCACGTCGATACCTGTGCCTCCTGCGGTTGTCTGACTGATGCTAATGGTCATAGGACCGTTTTGGTCGATTTCCATAAAATACCAAACAGGATTGGGGGAACTTCCTAAGCAGCCGACAGGACCAAGGTCTGGAACATTTACATCGTTCGGAAAATTGTAATTTGTACCTGTGCAAAATGGATTTGCTTGGTTACATTGCCCAAAAGCATAAACGCTTAAAAAGAAGAAAAGGATGATATATAGTAATCTAATCAAAGCTTATACTTGTTTTTAAATTTTTCTTTTTCCTCTTTTTTCAAAAATCGCTTGTGCTTGTTTACCCATTGTATGGCAACCAGCTTGTTTGCCTCAAACGATAGGTCCTTATCGTATTTCGGGAAATGCGTAGGGATTTGGTTTCTTTTGAAGTAATTGCTGAGTTTTTTTAAGTCAACAATGTATTTGTCTGCGGCGGCTGAACGTGTTCCTTTCTCATGAAAAATAACCTCTACGTCTGCGACAGGTGCAGTTGGATTGGCTGTCTGCTCTGGGGAAATTGGCGTTAAAGGTTTGTTGAATCCGTTCTTTAAAGGTTGGCTATGTCCAAGGGTAAAAGAGGTAAGAAAAAGCAATAAAGTAATATATATGTTTTTCATGGCGGGCTGTTGACGTCAAATGTAATTAAAAGTTGCCATATTTGAATTCCCATACTTCGTGCTATGCAGTTAATAATCAACAGGATTTTTTTAATAAGTAACCTTTAAAGAATGAAAATCAGGGAAATTGAAATTAGATATCCCGAGAATCAACGAATCCTAAGTTCTCAAGATTTTGATGGAGATGAAGCGAGTTATCGACAATTTTTACATCAAGTTGGGGTCGAAAAACGGCATCTTTCAGAGCCTGGTGAGACTGCCTCGGATTTGGTATTGCTTCCTGCCCAAAGAATGCTTGAAAAATTGCCTGCAGAGACCGTTGATTTCCTTATCTTTTCATCTTTAACAATGGATTTCAAGACCCCAACCACCAGCAGTGTTTTGCATCATAAACTTGGTTTGAAAAAGAACTGTGGTGTCATGGATTTACCTTACGGCTGTGCTGGATTTCCAATGGCCCTAAGTATGGTGAAAGGACTCTTTTTAAATCCGAACATTCAAAATGTACTCATTTTGTTGGGTGAAATCCCTTCCCAAGCCATTCATTCTGAAGACCGTGAATTGAAGTTTTTATTTGGGGACGCAGGTGTTGCCGTTTGGGTGGAAAAAGAGGAGATTGAAAATGAATCAAATTTTGTTTTTGGAAACGATGGTGAAGGTTTTAATTACCTCAACGTGTTAAAGGGTGGATCTAAATTCCCGTTTGATGAAATGTTTTTGTTGGCATACAAGAATGAACCCCAAATACAGCGACAAGGTAGGATTTCCATGGATGGATTGGGTATTTTGAAAATGGTACTTAAACACGTGCCCGAGGCTGTTCATTCTATTTTGGAAACCAATAAGGTGACTGCGGAAGAAATCGACCATTATCTTTTTCACCAAGCAAGTAACCTGGTGCTTAATGCCATTCAAAAAAAGTGTAATATCCCACCTGAAAAAATGATTTACCAAATGAAAGATAGTGGCAACACCGTTTCTTGTTCCATTCCAATCGCATGGAAAAAGACTGAATTGGAAGGAAGGTTTAAACCAGGAGATAAAATTCTAATCCTTGGTTTTGGGGTAGGCTTTTCATGGTGTGGTACCCTTTTGCGCTATGAATCAATTTGATTCTTAATTTTGAACATGGAGATTCAAGAATTTATTAAGAACATCATTGCGGCATTTGACGATGTTCCTCATTTGGAGCTTGAGCCAACGTCTAATCTAAGATCCATTGAAGGCTGGAACAGCATGCATGTGTTGTTGTTGGTAGCAATGCTCGATATAGAATATCAAGTTTTGCTTTCTGGGGAAGAGTTGAAAAACGTCACTACGGTTCAAGCATTATTCACCTTGGTAAAAGAGCGCCGTGGCGAATAATTCAGCCCATTCTACCCGCATTGAGGCAATCTACGCTTGCGTTCCTTCAGAAGTCGCTTATACCAAGGATTATCCCGAATTTGATGAAAGCGCCGCTGCCTTGTTTGAAAAAAGTACGGGGATTTATGCCCGAAGGGTTGCGGCTGAAGACGTTACCTGTTCTGATTTGTGTTTGTTTGCCGCCAAAGCTTTGTTGGACGATTTTGACGCCAAGGATTCCATCGATTTGTTGATTTTCGTATCTCAGTCAGCGGACCATTTTCTCCCAGCGACATCGATTATTTTACAAGAAAAACTAGGGATTCCAACCCAGTGTCTCGCCTTCGATGTGAACCTCGGGTGTTCGGGTTATGTCTACGGCCTCAACATGATTGGTCAATTTATGCAGCAGGGACAATTTAAGAAAGCTTTGCTCTTGGCAGGTGATAAATCCACCATCTCCACCCATCCACAAGATAAAAGTACTTTTCCCTTGTTTGGCGATGCCGGGACAGCCACTTTGATTTCATATGATTCCACCGCCAGTGAATGGTTTTTTAATTCAGGGAGTGATGGAAAAGGGAAGGATGCCATTGTAATTCCTGGGGGGCATTCAAGAAATCCCTATGGTGCCTTTGATGAACAAGATGTTGTTTTCGAGGGTGGGGTGCGTTCGTTGAAGCATTTGCATATGGACGGACTTTCGGTATTTAACTTTGCATTGAAACATGTTCCTTCAACGGTTTTGTCTGCGTTAGCATTTGCAAGTGTTTCAGTGGATGAAGTTGATTATTTTGTACTTCATCAAGCCAATGGATTGATTACAAAGACCATAGCGAAAAAGTTAAAAGTGGAGCCAGCGAAATTTTTGACCTCAATTGAGCACTTTGGAAATACAAGCTCAGCCTCTATTCCTTTAACCCTTTGTGTAAATGCTGAATATTTATTGGGAAATCCTCCTAAAAAATGGCTATTTTGTGGGTTCGGAGTTGGATTCTCTTGGGCAACCTTATGTTTTGAATCCAAGGTCTTTAAAACCAAGTTGATGAACTATGAAAGGAATTGAAGGAAAAACGTACTTAATCACAGGTATTTCTTCGGCAATCGGTACTGTGGTTGCCATAAAAATTTTGGAAGAAGGTGGAAATGTGATCGGTACCCATCGTGGAAAGTTAACAGGCATTTTAGAATTTTTGAACGCCAATCCCAATGTAAAAATGATTCAGTGGGATGCATTGGAGGATCCTGATTTTGTCGAGGAAATTGAGATTTTAGACGGTTGGGTAAATTGCATTGGAAGCATAAATCCACAGCCGATCAAGTATATGAATGAAACTGGGAGAGAAACTTTGTTCGAGGTGAACTATTTTTCTTGTGTGAAATTGGCAAATGCAATTTTACTTCATAACCGGTTTAATCCAGGTGCCAGCATTGTTTTTATGTCGTCCGTTTCCAGCATGTTTCCCTACCGTGGCGGTTCAATGTATGCCGCTTCTAAAGCAGCATTGGAATCTTTCGCGAAATCTTTGGCCTTGGAAACTTCAGGAAAGAAAATTCGCGTAAACACCCTCGTTTGTGCCCTTGTGAAAACACCCATGTTTGATGCTTCTGTGAAAGCCTACAGCGATGAAGACATAAAAAAAATCGAAAGAAAATACCCTTTGGGAATTGGAGAGCCCAATGATGTCGCGGAGCCTTGTATGTTTCTCTTAAGCGATGCTGCGCGTTGGATTACGGGATCTTCCTTGCAACTTGATGGTGGATTGCTTTTAGATACCTCTAATTCATAAAAAAAAATGGGTGTTCGGTATTCAATTGTAATTCCAACGTTAAATCATTTTTCAGGTGTTCAAGCTGTGTTGATTCAATTGGAAAAACTTTCAGTGGATATGGAAATCATACTGGTTGATGATGGCGGTAAACCCCATGAGTGGGAGCAAATAAAAACCTTGACGGCTAAATTTCCTCTGAAAAAGGCAAGGTTCACCCGTAATTTTGGCCAACACGCTGCGCTTCAGGCTGGTTTTACCCTCGCTGAAGGTGATTATGTAATTACCTTGGACGATGACCATGCGGAAATTGTTCCGGTAATAAAACACCTAATTGCGGCAAACGAATCTTCACCGAAACTGATCTATTACGGTAGGTTCGAAGTGAAACGAAGTATTCTGCGGAGTGTTTTTACCGCCCTTTACCGTTGGATTTCTGGGTTCATGGGTCAGTACCACGGGAAAGGAAGCAGCGTGCGTTTGTTGCATAAAACCCTCTACAAGGCCATTGCGATGGAAAACACCCAAGCATTGTTTGTGGACGAACGCATTCGATGGTATACCGATGATTTGGGCTTTTGCGATTTACAGGTTTCCTTAACGGAAAACAGAAGCCGCTATGGCTTACTAAATCTCTTCGCATTGGCAGCAGGAAAATCCTTTTATGCCACGGACAAACCGCTTAAGTGGATTGCGCGTTTAGGCGCATGGATCGCTTTTGTAAATGTTTTGATAGCGGTCTTTGTGCTGTATAAAAAATATATACATAAAATTGAAGTAGAAGGGTATACATCATTGATTGTGAGCATCTTGTTTTCAACAGGTGTTTTGATGTTTGGTTTGGGTGTCATTGCAATCTACATCCGCAAAATCCTACTGAAGTTAAACCATGCACCTGCCTTTTTAATTCAAGAAACCTTGTCATGAAATTGACTGGTTATGGCATTGTTTTGAGAAGAGTGTCGAAGGATGATGTTCAGCAAATACGAATGTGGAGGAATGCGCCCCATGTGCTGTCGCAGATGTTTTTTCAAGAAGAAATTTCGGATCTACAACAGTTAGCTTGGTTTGATTCAATTGACAACCCGCTGAACTACTACTTTATCATCTCGGCTAAAGGCGAAGACGTAGGTGTGATCTATGCGAAAAATGTAAATCCAACCACCTTAACCGGCGAAGGGGGAATTTTTATGGGGAAACAAGAAATCCTAACTACACAAATTCCTGCGCTGGCTTCCCTCTTGCTTTTGAGGTTTTGTTTTGAAAAACTGGGGGTGAATGCTTCCGTCGCCCAGGTGAAAGCAGATAACTCGGTTGCGCGTAGCTTCAATGAAATGTTAGGATATGAATGTATTTCCCAAAATGAAAATAAACTGACCATGGTCTTAACAAAAGAAGGTTTTTTGAAGTCGAAAAATAATTGGAATCTCGGGACGCTTAATAATGAAGAGATGGTCTTGGAAGGAGAGGTTTCTCCAAAAAATCTTCCTCAAATCAACAGCCATTTGGCTTTAAAGGGGTAGAATCTTTTGTTCGTAAGCTTCTAGCCATCTTTCCTTTGTGGCGATGTTGAGCAAAAAAGGATCGTCGAGGTGTTTAACCTTGTAGGAGCTTATTTCTTCTGAGGTATATCCCCAAAGCGGGTTGGGTATGTCAAACATGAGTACAATGCGTTCAGAATGGCTGCGGTTCCATGCGCTGTGGGTAAAAGAATCGTCGAAAATGATCAATTTTCCTTCTTCATGAAAACGGACCTCTTCACCAACCTTTATTCCACAAGTATTTCCTTCCGGGACCAAGAGCGGTAGGTGGCAACGCAATGCCATTTTTGAATAACCTTTGTGTGGAAGGATTTCAGTTTGGCCCTTCATTTTTGAAAAGTCACAGGAGATCAAGGATGGAATGCTTGAAATAATTTCATAGGTTTTGGGACTAACTCTGATGTTTTCAGAATGGTTCATTCCAAAAAAACGAAAGGTAAAAACCTCCCAGGCTTTTAGAGCGATGCCGCTTGTGTAATCCGGAAAGGTCTCAAGCCAAGGTGTATCTAAAGGGTTGGATGCCAATTGATGAAGTTCTTTTTTTAGCGTTTCGGTCTCGCTTTCTAGAAATTTTAAATGAGGAAAGTCGGTTGTGTCGTAAAAGTATTTTGGGTTTTTATCGGTCTTCATATTTGTAAAAATAACACATCTTTCAAGTGTGAGCTTAGATTAGTAATTTTGTTCAGATGATTTCTCGCGCCCTTCTCCTTTCATTTTCCATCGCTTTGCTTCCAACCATTGCTGTGCATGCGTTGGATCCCATTCAAAAAGGGTTTGAGCAGCTGAAATTGAAAAACTACCATACGGCATCTGTGAGCTTTTCACAGGGTATGAAAATTTGCCCCTCGGTTGCGGCCTATGGGAAGGCAATGCTGTACTTCAATTCCAAAGATATGGAGAACCTTGACAGTGCTTTGTTGTACATTGAGATTTCTAGGCAAAACCTGTCTCAAGTCAAGGATCTCAAGCAAAAGAAAAAAAGAAGCTATGAAAGCTTTGGATGGAGCGTCGATAATGTACTTGCCTTGGAACAAAAAATACTGGGTAACTACTTGTTTTTTCTCCAATTGAAATCCAACAGCCCACAAACTTATTCAATGTTCATTGAAAATCACGCTCAGTTTAAAGAACTTCAAAAGGTGGTGGATCTACGTGATTCGCTTTGGTTGGATTCCTGTAAAAATGAAGGTTCCTTATGTTACCAAAAGCTACTTAAAACTTCGCCTCAGTCTATTTACAAGGACCAAATTCAGCAAAGCATGCACATTCAAACCTACAAGGAATGGGTTAAGTCAGGAGAGGAGAAAGAGTTGCAAGGTTTTCTCATCTATCACCCCGGTCATGCCTTGGCTGCTTCTGCAGAAGATGAAATTTACAGGTTGGTCAGCGCAACGAGCGATACCATTGAATTTAAACGGTTCATCAAAACCTATCCCAAGAATAAAAATGTGAACCGAATTTGGAAAGAATTTTTCCTGCAAAGTGCAGGAAATTACATCCCTGAAAAAATGAGTGCGTTCATAAAGAATAACCCTGCTTATCCATTTAAAGATGCCGTAATTTCAGAGCTTGAGATGTTTGATAAAACACTTTATCCTTGTGTGAAGGAGGAGCTTTATGGTTTTATGGATGAATCGGGAATGGTTAGGGTTTCTCCGAAATATGATTGGGTAGGTGAATTCAAGGAAGGGCTTGCCGTCGCTTTGCTATGTGATGACTATGGTGTGGTGGATAAAAAAGGACAGGTGCATATACCTTTTAACTTCCAATTCATATCCGATTTTCAAGAAGGTGTGGCGATTTTTCAAAATGAAAATAGCTATGGATTGATTAACCGTGCAGGTAAAGTCGTGATCAAAAATCAGTACGAAGACATGGGGTGGTTGACTTCCGAATACTTGTTTTTCAAAGTAGATTCATTGTTTGGCGTGTTAGATATTGCAGGGAAAGTTGTTGTGCAGCCTGAGTTTCAAGAGATTCAATTCCTTTCCAAAGCGTTTATTCGCGTTGAGAAAAGGGGATGGTCAGGGGTTTGGAACACGAAATTAAATCCTGTACTTCAAACTGAATTTGACGAAATCGCTCTCAAGGAAAATGGGTTTCTGGTTACAAAGCAAGGTAAGCAAGGATTGATTGATTTTATTGGGAATCCACTGATACCCGTGGTGTATGATGCAATAGGGGAGGTTTCGGAAGGTTTTGTTTTGGTCCAGAAAAACCAGAAGTTTACGCATGTGAATACGCATTCGTGGAAATTGAATCCCATTTGGTACGATGTCTTTCCGAATTTCATAAAGTTGTCCATGATGGTCAATGGTACCTTTTTAATTCAAAAGAAATCAAAATTTTATGGGTTGGATACACTTGGTAAGTTGTCTAAGCCTTTGGCTTATTTTGAATTAGGTGACCCAGGGAAATGGGTGCCTGTGTTAAAGCAAAAAGGAGGGAAATGGGGATTCGTGGATCGAAAAGGAATGGAAATGACACTTTTTGAGTTTGATTACGTTGAAAAATTGAATGATGTGTTGTTTGCTGTTTCTAGCAATGGGAAAACGGGTGTCCTTTCTTTTGAGGAAGGCTTTGTCTTGCCCATGGAATTTGACGATGTTGTGCTTTGGAATGGGGGCCATGTGTTGGCTTTTAAAGATGAAAAAAGAGGTATCTTTACAACCATGGGAATGAAGGTGGTTGAATGTGAATTTGATATGATTCAACAATTTAACCCTTTTACATGGGTGTTGAAAAAAGGGAATGAAATCTTGTATTTTTTTCCTGAAACGAAAGAATTTTTAAAAAGAAAAATGTGAAAAGCCTGTCGAGAAGAGACCGTATTGTAATTTCCTTTCTGCTGTCACTCGCTGCTTTTGTATTTCTGTTCATGGCCCTCCAAATGTCCTTCTACGAACGATACATTCCCATTGAATCCTTTTTTAAGCCAGAGGTGAAAGTCGATCCAAATTTATTGGTAACGCCGGATGAGCTCGCTTTTTCCGATGCCTCAAATGCGAATGAGATAAAAAGCATCGCAAGAGACCAAAACGATACCCGATTGAGGTCAGATGAAAATTGGACCCAAAATACTTCCACAGGAGATCCTTACCAAAATGCCAAGCAGTTTGAACAACAATTGTTTTCCGAGGCAGGTGGACAAGTCGAACGGGATAAGATTCAAAAAGAAATGGATGACCGGAAACAAGCCAATGCCAAAACGAATCCTGCAACCACGCAAAATTCAAAAGGAAACAAAGGAAATGGTAACAACATTCAATATTCCGGGGATGTGATGGTTGAATTTCGCTTAGACAACCGCACGGCCTTTGAAAACAACATGTGGTATGTTCGAAATCCAGGGTATACATGTGGGTATGGCGCCGCAGGAAAAGTAGTAGTGAAAATTTCAGTCGACAAAACAGGACGTGTAATGCGCGCAGATTATGATCCCTCGAAAAGCAATGGTGCAAATCCTTGTATGATCGAACAATCGGTGAAATATGCAAATAAATCGAAGTTCAATTTTAAAGACAATGCACCCGAAATCCAAAATGGATACATTGTGTATAAATTTATTTCGCAATAATGACTAAAAATTAATCTATTTATTTGATTATTTTTTAACTTTGTGTAAAAGCAGAAGATATGGTCGTCGGTGAAAATTTAAAAGTCCTACGGAAACGAAAACGAAAATCACAGGAAGAAGTCGCAATGGATTTAGGTTTTAATCGCTCCACCTACAGCGGTTATGAGAACAACATTGCCCAACCGAATTTAGAAAACCTTTTGATGATTTCTAAATACTATGACGTTTCCATAGAATCTTTGCTTTGTGAGAATTTTGGTGATTATTCTGAAGCCGATTGGCAAAAAAGAACCGTCAACGAACAGAACCGCATGCAAGGAAATGGCTTGCGGGTCTTGAGTGGCATTGTCAACCAAGAAAATGAAGAAGTGGTGGAAGTGGTGCCTGTCAAAGCCAGTGCGGGTTATACCTCTGGATATGCAGACCCAGAGTATTTTCAGGATTTCCCGACTTTAAGTCTCCCTTTTTTATCTAAAAATAAAAAATACCGCGCCTTTCCCATAAAAGGCGATTCCATGCCACCTGTTTCAGATGGTTCCATTGTCGTGGGTGAGTTTTTGCAAGATTGGACACAATTGAAATCAGGGAATTCCTATCTCTTGGTGTCAAAAACCGAAGGGATTGTATTTAAAAAGGCCTATTTACATCCAGATAAACCCGGATTAATCACTTTGGTTTCGAGCAATATTCATTACCAGCCCTATGATCTGCCTTTTTCTGATTTGGTTGAAGTGTGGAAATTTGTGTGTTATGTTGCAACCAAACTTCCAGAGGTTAAAATCGACGACATTGGAGTCATGGAATCCATTCGCCATCTTCAAGTGGACGTGAAACGACTTTTACAAAGAAAATAATAGCTTTCTCAGCGTTTCAAAATTTTAATTGCTTTATCTACCTTTGCAGCCATTATGATGGGTCAAATAAAAGTTTCATTGCCAGACGGTTCTATTAAAGAATTCGAACACGGCGCTACGTCCTTGGATGTGGCAAAAAGTATTTCTGAAGGATTGGCAAGAAATGTCCTTGCTGCAAAGGTGAATGGCAATGTTCAAGACGCAATGATGCCACTCCCCGCAGAATGTACCTTGCAGTTGTTAACTTTTAACGACGAAGAAGGGAAGTCAACCTTGTGGCACTCTTCCGCGCATTTGATGGCAGAAGCATTGGAATTTTACTTTCCAGGAATAAAGCTGGCCATTGGTCCTCCCATTGCAAATGGATTTTACTATGATGTAGATTTCATGGAGCACACGTTCACTGAAAAGGATTTGGAAAAAGTAGAGCAAAAAATGAAGGAATTGGCAAAAGCGAAAAGTCCTTTCATACGCCAAGAAGTATCCAAATCAGATGCATTGGCTTATTTTGCCGAAAAAAATGACCCCTATAAGTTGGAGTTGATTGCTGAATTGGCCGACGGAAGCATCACTTTTTATACCCAAGGGAATTTTACCGATTTGTGTCGTGGTCCTCACATCCCAGATACAGGTTTTGTGAAAGCGGTAAAACTACTTTCCATTGCAGGGGCATATTGGCGTGGCGATGAAAAAAACAAGCAGTTGACAAGAATTTATGGCATCACATTTTTGAAGGCCTCCGATCTTGCAGAACACTTGGAAAAACTCGAAGAAGCGAAAAAAAGAGACCACCGAAAATTAGGGAAGGAATTGGAATTGTTTACGTTTTCTCAGAAAGTTGGACAAGGTTTGCCACTTTGGTTGCCAAAAGGAGCGGCTTTGCGTGAACGTCTTGAACAGTTTTTGAAAAAAGCACAGCGTGCTGCTGGATACCAACAAGTGATTACCCCGCACATCGCGAATAAAGAATTGTATGTGACCTCAGGACATTACGAGAAATATGGAGCAGATTCTTTTCAGCCAATACGCACACCAGACCCCAATGAGGAATTTTACTTGAAACCCATGAATTGTCCGCATCACTGCGAAATATTCAAATCAAAACCTCGGTCGTACAAAGAGTTGCCTACACGTTTCGCTGAATTTGGTACCGTCTACCGATATGAGCAGTCAGGTGAGTTGCATGGTTTGACTCGCGTTCGTGGGTTTACACAAGACGATGCCCATATATTTTGTACCCCTGAACAAGTGAAAGAAGAATTCAAAAAGGTGATTGACATCGTTTTGTATGTGCTAAAAACCTTAAATTTTCATGAGTTTAAGGCGCAAATTTCTTTGCGGGATAAAACCGACAGAAGCAAATACATCGGAAGTGATGAAAATTGGGAACGCGCTGAACAAGCCATTGTTGAAGCAACCGAAGAAAAGAATTTATCGACGTTTGTGGCCTATGGTGAAGCTGCGTTTTATGGACCTAAATTGGATTTTATGGTGCAGGATGCCATCGGCCGTTCTTGGCAGTTGGGTACCATTCAGGTAGATTACAACCTGCCGGAGCGATTTGAATTGGAATATGTGGGTGCCGACAATCAAAAACATCGCCCTGTGATGATCCACCGTGCGCCTTTTGGATCTATGGAGCGTTTCGTTGCTGTGTTGATTGAACATTGCGGTGGAGATTTTCCATTATGGCTTTCTTCAGAGCAATTTATCGTTCTTCCTGTCTCAGAGAAATTCAATGACTATGCGCAAAAAGTTTCAGAATTCCTAAATAATTCCGATATTCGCGGACTTGTTGACGAACGTAATGAGAAGGTAGGTAAGAAAATTCGCGATGCCGAGTTAAATAAGTTTCCTTTTATGTTGATTGTTGGGGATAAAGAAAGCGAACAGAACAGCGTTTCTGTAAGGCAAAGAGGGAAGGGCGATTTAGGTGAATTAACATTGACTGGATTTGCGGAAATTGTGAATAAAGAGATAGAGAACGAATTGTCGACAACTAATTAAATTGAATGAGAAGAAACCCAAGACATCAACCTAGGAAAGAAGAAGTAGCATTACATCGAATTAATGATAAAATCATAGCCACAGAAATTCGATTGATTTTAGAAGGGGAGGAGCCAGTGGTAATGTCAGTTTCGAAAGCTTTGCTCATGGCTGAACAGCAGGAGTTGGATTTGGTGGAAATTTCTCCAAATGCAAAAATTCCGGTCTGTAAAATTTTGGACTACAGAAAGTTCTTATACAACCAAAAAAGAAAGCAAAAAGAATTAAAGGCGAAACAAAGTAAAATCGTCGTTAAAGAGATACGTTTTGGTCCGAATACAGACGACCACGATTTTAATTTTAAACTGGCCCATGCCAGGAAGTTTTTAGAGGAAGGTAGCAAGGTAAAAGCATACGTTTTTTTTAGAGGAAGAACGATTGTTTTTAAAGACAGGGGAGAAATCCTCTTGTTGAAATTTGCTCAAGAACTCGCCGATGTAGGGGTTGTAGAACAATTGCCTAAGTTGGAAGGAAAGAAAATGATCCTTATGATCAATGCGAAAAAGAAATAAAGAAGCTAATAGTTAACTTAAAATAGATAGAAATGCCAAAAATGAAAACAAAATCCAGTGCGAAGAAGAGATTCACCATCACTGGAAGTGGAAAAATTAAACGTAAACATGCGTTCAAAAGCCACATTCTTACAAAAATGGCTACCAAGCGTAAACGCAATTTAACACATGCAGGTCTGGTTCATGAATCAGACATGTCAAACATTAAGTTGCAATTGTGCATGAAGTAGTAGTCGGTTTATAAAATTTTTAACCCGATCCACAGAACCTAAGACCACTGAAACATCGTGGCTCTGTGTGTCAAAAAATGTAAATTATGCCTAGATCAGTAAATCACGTAGCATCAAGAGCCAGAAGGAAAAACTTGATGAAGTTAGCAAAAGGCTATTATGGCCGTAGAAAAAATGTTTGGACCGTTGCAAAAAATGCCATTGAAAAAGGGTTGTTATATGCATACTCAGGTCGTAAACAAAAGAAAAGAAATTATCGATCCCTTTGGATTACACGTATCAACGCAGGTGCTAGATTGCATGGCATGAGCTATTCTCAGTTTATGGGACTTGTTCACAAGCATGACATCGCTCTGAATCGTAAAGTATTGGCAGATCTTGCGATGAATCATCCAGAAGCCTTTAAAGCGGTTGTAGATAAAGTAAAACCTTAAGTTCGTATTTAACTATTAGCGAAAAGCCATTAGATTTCTAGTGGCTTTTTTTACTTTTATACCATGGTAAAAATTGGATTAATCGGACTTGGGCATCTTGGCAAAATTCACCTTCGAATCCTCAAAGGCCTGCCTCAGTATTTTGACATTGTTGGTGTGTTTGATGCCAGCCCAGAAGTATGTGCGCAAGTGGCCAGCGAGTATGGTGTGATGGGATTTTCTTCGGCAGACACATTGATTGAAAAATCAGTAGCCATTGACATCGTAACCCCTACTTTACATCACTTCGAACTGGCTGTGAAAGCAATCGACGCAGGCAAACATGTCTTTATCGAAAAACCCATTACCGAAACACTTTCAGAAAGTTCAAAACTGCTTGACCTTTTACAATCGAAGTCGCTTGTGAACCAAGTTGGACATGTGGAGCGCTTTAATCCTGCCTTTGTTGCAGCGGCTCCCTATTTACTTGCGCCTGCATTCATTGAAACCCATCGGCTGGCGCAGTTTAATCCTCGGGGTACAGATGTACCTGTGGTACTTGACCTGATGATTCATGACATTGACATCATTCTTCACGTAGTGAAATCTCCCTTAAAAACAATCAATGCCTCTGGCGTTGCCGTTGTCAGCAATGGCCATGACATCACCAATGCAAGGTTGGCGTTTGAAAATGGTACCGTTGCCAACCTAACGGCCAGCAGAATTTCCATGAAAAACATGCGAAAATCCCGTTTTTTTCAAAAAGATGCCTACGTTGGGGTAGATTTTCTAAACAAATCCATCGAAGTGGTGCGTTTGGAAGAACTCTCGGGCGTGCCTGATCCGTATGATTTTGTATTGGATTTAGGCGAAGGAAAACAATCAAAAAAACTGAGCATCGAAAACCCAAAGATTTATCCAACCAATGCGATTGAAGAAGAATTGAAAGAATTTGCAGAAGCCATTGAAAAGGGTAAAACCGTTTCAGTGGATTTTGCAGCAGGGCACCTTGCGCTCGATGTGGCTTACAAAATAATGGATAAATTAACCTAATACATACTAACTTTACCTTCCAAACGTTTTCGTTGCCATGAAATTTAAAAACTACGTTTTTACCTTCCTATTTTCTTCTCTTTTGGTGCTGTCGGGCTGTGTGAAAAACAATCCGGATCCTTCATGGATTTTGGTGAACCAATGGAGTCTTCAATCCAACATAAACCTCAGTGGGGCAGAAGGCGAGTTGACGCAGAATTTCAGCGATGCATGGGTATATGTAAATGATGAATGCATGGGTGTGTTTGAGTTGCCAGTGAAAATTCCCGTGCTTAAATCGGGCTCTGTAAACATCAAAGTATATCCCGCCGTCAAAATCAATGGAATTTCCGCCACAAAAACAATCTATCCCTTCTGTAGTGTGTTTTCTATGAATGCTACCCTGGTTCAAAATGAAACACTTACGGTTTCCCCAACCACCCACTACGTTGACAATGCACAGTTTATCATTGAAGATTTTGAAGGGGCAAACATAAAATTGGAAAATGATCCAAATACTTCAAGTGCCAATTTTACCTTGGATAATGTTGATCTTCAATCGTTTAATGGGAATGCCTATGCCCGAGTGGGATTGAACAGTACCGATTCAAATTGGGTAGCCTACACCACTTTTAATTCATTTCTACCTAAAGGCAAAGAAGTTTATTTGGAAATTGATTATTACAATACCATTTCAGTAACCACTGGTTTGATAGCCATTGCGCCTTCAGGCATTGTGAGGAATGTAAACATTCAGCTCAACAAACAAGACCCGTCAAAAGTGAAATGGAAAAAAATGTACATCAATCTACGGGAATTAATCGGGGTATCGGATGTAAATGCATATTTTGACCACAGTTTTGAGGCTTGGTTGACTACGGGTGCACCCGCCACAGAAATTCGTATGGATAACATTAAAGTGGTTTATTTTCAATGAAAAAAGCTACATGGGTTGGGTGGTTGGTTGTAATTGATTGGGCATTTGCTACAATTTCATGGTTCTTGTTTTACTATTTTCGCGCCGCTTGGGTAGAACACAAACCCTTCATTGCAACCGATAAGTTCTATTTAGGAATTACGATTGTTCCCTTGTGTTTTGTGTTGTTTTATTATTTGCAAGGGACCTATTTGGAGGTTAAGCGCCTCTACCGTTTGAAGATTGCGCAATTGACTTTTTGGGCTTCAGCCATTGGCAGCTTGCTCTTGTTTTTTGTTTTACTGTTAGATGATTTCGTCTTATCCTATCGTGATTATTACATCTCCTTTTCCATCCTTTTCCTATTACAATTGTTTTTAAGCCTATCCTCAAGAATCGTTTTTGTAACCCTTATGATTTCACAACTTCGAAAACCTGGCAATGGTTTTACGACCATAATCATCGGGGGAAGTGAAAAAGCGATAAAGATTGTCAAAGAAATTCGAGCGCAAAAAAACAACGTAAATCACATACTTGGCTATGTCAATGTGAATGGCAACGATAGGCTACTGGACGGAGAGGTTCCTTACTTCGGGCATGTCAGAGACCTCGAAGAAGTTTTGAGGAACAATCCCGTTGAAGAAATTGTCATTGCCATAGAAAGTACCGACCACGACCGCCTTCAAAAAATTATTTCTCGGATTTACAATGCTAAAATCATTTTGAAAGTGCTTCCTGATACCTATGAATTGCTAACGGGTGCGTTGAAAATGACCAATATTTATGGTACCTTACTCATAGCTTTTAACCGAGATGAAATGCCGTTGTGGCAACATGCCTTGAAACGGTTTATAGATATTTCCTTAAGCCTAGTGGCCATTTTCTTTCTGCTTCCTGTCTACCTCATTTCAGCCATTATGGTGAAAGTGACTTCTCAAGGTCCCATCTTTTTTCTACAAGAAAGGATTGGAATGAACAATCGCCCTTTTCAAATCATTAAGTTTCGTACCATGTATGTGAATTCCGAAGCAAATGGACCGCAACTTTCCTCTTCGAATGATCCCAGAATTACGAAAGTAGGTAGGTTCATGCGAAAAACCCGTTTGGATGAATTTCCACAATTCATCAATGTCATCTTAGGGCATATGTCTTTGGTAGGGCCAAGGCCGGAACGACAGTATTACATTGACCAGATCATAGCCGTAGAACCCCAATATCTGCTGCTAAACACCGTACGTCCCGGGATTACTTCTTGGGGCCAAGTGAAATACGGTTATGCTGAAAACGTAGAGCAAATGCTCGATCGAATGAAGTACGATTTACTCTACCTTAACAACCGTAGCATCGCATTGGACCTTAAAATTCTTTTCTATACCGTGGCGATTGTCCTCAAAGCAAAAGGAAAGTAAACATTAATTCACAATAACCTTGTAATTCCAAATGGTTTTCTCCCCTTGGATTTGTAACAGATACCAGCCATTTGAAAGGGAGGTAGGTAGCGTTCCAATGTAGGTTTCAACACCCTGGTCACTCCAAACCCGTTTTCCATTTCCATCAAACAAAGTAAGCTTTGATTCCGGAATATTCGATACCTGAAGCAATCCGCCTGGACGCAGTGGATTGGGATAAACGTTGGGCATGCTTGCTGATTCCACCTCCTGAATTCCTACGTTGCTTCCAATGTTGATGTTGTCTACGTACAAATTGTTTCCAAAAGCACCCTTGTTTCTAAAAGCTACTTGTACATTTGGGTTTCCCGCGAAGGCGGATAGGTTTACTGTATCTGTGCGCCATTGTGTTGCGTTAGGGATGAATGCCTCTTGATTGTCCGGTGCTGTTGCAAGGGTTACCCCTCCTTCGTAATAAACATATTGATAGGTGGCTCCACAATCCGTTGAAACGCCGATAAACAAGGAGTCCGAGTAGCCACTGCCCCAACGTGCATAAGCAACATCAAAAGTAAGTAGGGGTTGGTTTGTCAATTGGTTTCCGTTGATGTTAAAAATTAAATCGTCAAATGACCCCTGTGAATCAATCCCAAAGTTGTCGAATTTTGCTGATTTAGACGAAGTAGAATATCCACCTACACTCGAGGATAAAGTCCATGTCCCCCCGTTGTCTTGGTTTGCAATGCTCCAACCATTGGGTAAAAAGGTAGATTCAAAATCTTCTTGAATGATTCCTGGCAAGGCAAATTGGTTGACATAAACCATTAAACTGTCTGTGTCGGTATTGCCAAACTGATCTGTAATCTGCAAAACAGCAAGATGTCCCCCTCCTTGGTTGAAAAATACGGCAGGGTTTCTTTGATTTGAAGTGGACGGACTTCCCGTAGGAAAGGTCCAACTCCATGAGCCATTGGCATGGTTAAAGAAAGAATGGTCCTCGAAATAAAAGGAGTCTATGGCACAAACAAAGGTCTGCTCTAATTGGTTAACATTGATCCTGCAAATCGGTTGACTTGGGATTTCATTCATCGCGCTTTCCCATATTCCTTTCCCGTAGCTCGCCAAGCGAATTTTATGGTCACGGTAAAAAGGTTTTAGTATGTTACCACTGATAAATTGTGGTAAACCTGCATTGTCGATTGCCCAGGGTGTTGTTGCATTTCGATAGTAGACGGCGTTCTCTGTTGCACAATAAATCCCGCCATTTGTCCCCGCGATGTGGGCGATGCTTTGAACGCTTTGGTTGTTAAGCGCATTGTTTGTAATGTTTAAGAACGAAGCTCCACCGTTGGTGGATTCAAATGTTTTATTTCCATTTCCTCCACTTGGATAGGCGATGTAAATATGTTGGTCGTTTTGAGGGTCCAAGGTCAGCAGCATTCTTCGACTGTTTCCAGGAGGGATGGGAAGTGAGTTCCACGTTTGGCCACCATCGATGGATTTCCATAAAATCCCTAGGTTTCCTCCTGAAGGTTGTTGGTTAAGGTAGATGATGTTAGGATCGTTGTTGCCGATTTCAATGTATTTAACTTGATCTGACGCGCTGTTTCCGAAGGAATGAAGCAAGTTAAAAGAAGCGCCTGCATCTGTTGTTTTCCAAAGCGAATTGTCTTTTCCGATGTATCCTATCGAATAACAATTTGGATGAAATTCAAATTCACTGGATTCCGCTGCCCAGTAACTTTCGTTCGGGGCCATGCCAAAGGGCGCGCCATTCACCGTTCCATTTAATGTTAGCGGTATGGTTCTTCCTCCAATGTCAGAATAATAGGTTTTTCTGTTTTCGCCCGGATTAACATAACCCGTAGGGGCTTCTCCACCTCCAAGCATTAAGAAATTTCCGTCACCATAATTTTCATGGTATGCAAGATTTCCATTGTGGTACAATCCACCTACCAATACATCCTCATTCCATCCTGACCCAAAACCCCAATAATCGCTTCCATGCACACCTGACATCGAAAAAACAGGCTGGGTAGCTACAAAATCGGTGGATTTATAGATTCCCCCATCGGTTGTTATCCAAGTTGTACCATTTACCTGTCTAAAATCTTGGTTGTCAACGTGCATAGACAAAGGACCACCTACATAACCTGAAACCGAGGTAAAAGTGGCACCGCCGTCCATGGATCGGTACATGTTGAGTCCGCCGATTAGAATTTCATTGGCATTGTTCGGATTGGCAAGGATGGCGCAATTGTAAAATCCCTGATGGTAAAGCCATGTTGGCGTTCCAATGGCTAAGTTTGGGTGTGCCGCTGAGTAAGGTCCTCCATCATATCCATAGGCATTCACCCACGAAAGTCCTGCGTCGTCACTTTTGTAAATACCTATGAAACCTAAGTCATTGGGTTTGGATTCGCCAATTAGGTATACGTAAATTCGATTTGGATTGTCGGGTGTAACTGCAATGCGAGCCCCACCATTGTTTCTTGCGGGATCGTTAGAGCTGTACCAGCCATTGGATTGTACAGTCCAACTTGCGCCTGCATCTGAAGAGCTTAAGAATTCACAGATGACGGTGTTTGGATTGTGTTTTACCAAATACACTTCACTAGCGTTGTTGGCTTTGCATTTTAGGTCGAAGCATGCATCTGTATAGATTTGACTCCAATTGCTTCCGCCGTTATTGGATCGGTACAATCCTTTGTCTGTCGCTGCCAAAACAATGTTCTCAAAACCAGGGATCATCAAGATTTCATTCACGCCAAAATTTGTATTGGGGAGTACATTTACCCAGGTGACACCACCGTCAGTACTTCTGAAAATACCAGCATTTCCTCCAGCAAAGAAGATTCCAGGGTTGGTGGGACTGATTTCCACAGCAGTGACTCCGCTTTGAAAATTCAAAGACATGGTAACGCATGTCCAATTTAAACCGCCGTCTGAACTTTTGTAAACTTCCCCCGGTTCTGTTCCACAAATCATAGTTAATGGAGATCCTGCGCATTGGTCGACTGAATAAACATTGGTTTGATCCGAGCCTTGGCTTCCACCTTGTCCGTAGGTAGTTATGGGGCCAACCACTGACCAATTGGATGATTTAAGTGGGGTAGGTTTTGAAGGCGTTTGGTCGTTGTGCGCAGGGGAGTTTTCAACGATAAACCCTTCATCATTGATCAAGTATTGATTTTTTCGAATCCACCGCTTGAAATATTGGGTGTGGTAATTTTTTTCGAAGGGATGGTCGTTAAAATATTGAGTATAAAGTTTCGAAACCTCAAAAAGGTTAGGTTGTTCGCCGTACATCATTTTAGCCCAAGTGGGTAAGGTTTGTATTTCGTAGGCGGAAGGTTTTTGCATGTTTTGACCGAATGTCATTCCACAAGTGAGGAGAAAAAGGAATAGAATTGAAAACAGTTTCATAGAAAAAATTTTGTATAAAATTATCGATATTTTTTATTGAATTTTATTTTTTGTGCCTCAAACAAGTCATCTAAGTTTGGAGGGATTTCGCGCTTCCATCGTTTGTGCGACCACATCCATTGTGATGGATTTAATCGAATGTCTTTTTCTAAAAGCGCAGTGTGGGTAGACGTAATAAA
>CAMCWF010000021.1 GCA_945882095.1 Chryseobacterium gleum | reverse complement strand
ACAGTCACAATCACTCAACCCCAAGGGGCATTAGCATTAAGCACAACCCAAGTGAATGTCTTGTGCTTTGGAAACAGCACAGGTTCTGTAAACTTAACCGTAAGCGGGGGAACAGCACCATACACGTATTTGTGGTCAAACAATGGTACGGTTGAGGATCCATCAGGAATGGCGGCAGGACCTTACACAGTAACGGTTACAGATGCAAACGGATGTACAGCAAATTCAAATGTCACGATAACCCAACCTGCAGCAGGATTGGCCCTTACAACAACCCAAGTGAACGTATTGTGTAATGGAAACAATACAGGCTCCGTTAACTTAACGGTCACGGGTGGAACAGCTCCGTACACCTATTTGTGGTCAAATAATGGAACCGCGGAAGATCCAACGGGAATGGCAGCCGGGGCATACACCGTAACCGTTACGGATGCAAATGGATGTACAGCCAATACTTTCGTCACAATCACCCAACCAGCCGCGCCATTAGCTGTAACGGTTACAGCTCAAAACATTCTTTGTTTGAATGGTACAGGATCGGTGAATTCCATCCCAACCGGTGGTGTAGCGCCGTATTCATATTCTTGGACTAACCAAGGAATTACCCAAAACATTACAAATCTTCAAGCAGGAAGTTATACAGTAACGGTCCAAGACGCGAATGGATGTACCGCAAATGCAATGGGTACAGTGGTTATCACATTAAGTCCTGTGCCTGTACAGATTTTAAACCTAACAGGAACAACCGTTTTAACATGTACTACCCCCGCAATTACGCTGCAAGCGACAGGTGGAGTAACGTATGCTTGGACAGGAGGGGCAACGCCTGCTAATGATACAAATGTTGTGAATAACCCAGGAACCTATACCGTAAATATGGTGGATCCGAATGGTTGCCCCGTTTCACAAACCATCACCTTAACCCAAAACATTACACTGCCAACTCCGGGTATTACCAATGTTACAGGAGCAACAATCATTGATTGCAATGCGCCAAACATCGATTTACTAGCCACAGGAGGCGGCACCTATCAATGGAACAACAACCTAGGAACTTCTGCAAATGTGAACATAACCCAAGCAGGAACATACAACGTAGTGGTTACCGCTGCAAATGGTTGTGTTGACAGTGCCAATGTTGTAATAACAGTAGCACCCGTACCTGCTGTAACGAACATAGATACCACTATTTGTTCGGGACAAAGTGTAGTACTTACCCCTGTTTACTATCCTGCAGGAGGTCAATCCATCTGGACAAATGGGCAAACCACGGCAAACATAACGGTAAATCCAAATGCAACAACTGTTTACAGTGTATTGTATACTTGGAACGGATGTGTTGCAACGGGAGACATGACGGTTACAGTTATTCCAACACCAACATTAACTGCGGGCAATGCAAACATTTGTTTTGGTGACACAGCGTTATTGACAGCCACACCGAGTCTTCCAAATGGAACCTTTAATTGGTTGACAACGAATCAAAACACCCAAAACATTTCTGTAAATCCCCAAATTACAAGTAGTTATAACGTAACCTATACCTTAAATGGTTGTACAAGTCCTCAAGCGACCAGCACCGTAACCGTTACCCCTCTTCCAATAATAACCGTCCAAGACATTACGATATGCGAAGGACAAACAGGAGTTTTAAGTGCAAATGTAAATGTACCTGGAGGCGATTACAGTTGGTCTCAAGGGGATACAACCTCTAGCATTAGTGAATCTCCAATCACCACCACGACCTATATTGTTGATTACGTTGTAAATGGTTGTGTAGGTAATCCCGAAACGGCGACGATAAATGTTAATCCTTTGCCTATAGCGAGTTTCGAAGCAGACACAACAACGGGTTGTGTTCCGGTAACCATTAATTTTAGTGCAGATACAACGGGACAACAAGCAACATACAGTTGGACTTCAAACGGTGCCGGTTCGCAAGTTGGTGCAAACGCACAAATGACCTTTTCTAATGGTGGGTGTTATGACGTAACCCTAACAGCGACTATGAATGGTTGTCCAAACACCACAACATTAGTCAATTACGTTTGTGTTCAAAATTATCCCGAAGCAAGTTTTTCACCTAATCCTCCAGCATTCACCGAAGCATCGCAAACAATCAATTTTACAAACAATACCCTTGGGGCGACAGGGTATGTGTGGAATTTTGGTGATGGATCATTGTCTAATGAAGAGTACCCATCGCACTTATTTCAAGGGACAAATGACGGTTTTACCATTACGTTGATTGCAAGTACATCTATGGGGTGTATGGACAGTGTTTCTGTTGAAATGACAGCGGACATTGGAGCGGTTTATTATATACCGAACACCTTCACGCCAGATGGAGATAAATACAATCAAACATTTAAACCAGTGCTTTCAACAGGTGTTTCATCTGAAGGGTATGAAATGTTGATTTTCAATCGATGGGGAGAAATTATGTTTGAGTCTCACAACCTTAACGTTGGTTGGGATGGTTCGTATGGTGTTGATGGTTTAGATTGTATGTCGGGAACCTATACCTATAAAATCACCTTTAAACTTACTACGGCAGAGGATAAACGAATCATAACCGGTCATGTTAATTTAATTAGATAGTTTAGGCAACTCATAATTAATGATCTCGTTCTTTTATCTTAATTTTGTAATTCCAAAATCTGAATGAAAAAAATATACGTTTTATTACTTCTTGTTGCTATTAATTTATTGCCGGTTAGAGCCCAAGTTCAAATTAGTGTTGGTAATCAGCTAAACACGTTTACTGCCATGATTCGCGGGTATCATTTTACGGCCCCCACAAACTTTACAATTTGTGGTTTACAGGTACCAACAACTGCAAGCCAGGGATTACAAACAATTCGTGTGGTACGTTTTAATGCAGCAGCCCCCCCCGCATTCCCCGGAAACACAAATAATTTTGTTCAGCTTTTCACATCAACCAATCAACCCGGTGGCATCATTCCTTGTAATATACCTATTACCGCAGGCCAAATAATTGGGGTGTATGGTGTTCGGGGCGCTTGTGTTAACAGCTACGGACCACCTAATTTTGTTACAAGTATCGCAGGCTTTCCTGCTACATTGCAACGCAGCGGCATGCAGTCTTGCCCAACAAACGGTGCGGCAATGGCTAACATTTGGTCAGAGACATTTTACAACATTGGAAGAATTTGGATGTATATCAATTGCTGTGCTGCACCAACGGCTACAGCCACTAACAACGGTCCTATTTGCACTGGGACACCTTTGAACTTAAGCGTAAATCCTTTGCCCGCCGTGCCTCTTGCCGGAAACTACACTTATGCTTGGACGGGTCCAAATGGATTTACTTCGAATTTGCAAAACCCAACGATCGCTAATCCTTCACCCGCAGCATCAGGAACCTATACTTGTACCATCAATTCGAATTGTGGGGCGGTAACTGCAACTACGACGGTTATCGTCAATCCAACGCCAACAGCACAAATCGCCAACTTATCTGGAACCACCATAGTTGATTGTAATACGCCAAGTATTTCATTGGTAGCAAGCGGAGGAGACACATACGTTTGGAACAACAATATGGGAACGAATGATGCCATCAGTGTTTCTCAAGCAGGAACTTACACGGTTACAGCAACTTCAGCCGCTGGATGCACCAATACGGCGTCGGTCAACATCACGGTTGCGCCTACCCCTGCGATTTCAGTGAATAATGCTACCATCTGTACAGGGCAAACGGCAACCCTAAATGCAACGACATCCCCAGCAAATGGAACACTTTCCTGGAGTAATGGTCAATCTACGAATTCCATTACAGTGAATCCAATGCAAAGCACAAATTACATTGTAACCTATACATGGAATGGTTGTTCCGCAACAGACACTTCCATTGTAACCGTTAATCCTACCCCGACAGTTACAGTGAACAGCGACACCATCTGTAATGGAGATACAACGATGTTAACAGCGACGCCAAATTTGGTGGGCGGGACATTTGCTTGGTCAAATAACCAAACCACGCAATCGATTAACGTAAACCCGGGTCTACCAGGAAATACGTATTCAGTGGTTTACACTTTAACCGGTTGTACAGCTCAAGCCTCAGGCACCGTTACGGTAAACCCGGTTCCCGTATTAACCATTGCGCCTTTGTCTATGTGCTACGGTGTTTCGGGTACAATTACAGCGACGCCAAGCCTTCCGGGCGGAACCTTTTTATGGGCGACAACCAATCAAACTACGCCGACTATAACTGTAAGCCCGTTGGTATCTACCAATTATCAAGCAACCTATACCTTAAATAATTGCGTGAGCAATACCGCAACAGGAATCGTTACAATCAAGCCTTTGCCCGTAATGGACTTTAGTTTAGATACAACATGGGGTTGCATTCCGTTGAATGTAACAATGTCAATTGATTCACCGAATCCAAACACGTCGTACCAATGGGTATCTACAAATAATTTTAGTGGTTCGGGATCAACGATTCAAAACCTTTATGCTGCAGGTGGTTGTTATAGTGTTTTCGTTGTAGGAACATTAAATGGTTGTGTGGATAGCTCCTCTCAGCTTGGTGCAGTATGTACAGAAAACTATCCAACAGCTGATTTTAGTTCTTCAGTGTCTGTGTTTACTGAATCTTCAGAATCAGTTGATTTCACAAACCAAAGCTTGGGTGCACTTAGTTATGTTTGGAATTTTGGCGATGGAGAAAGTTCATCAGAAATTTCCCCAAGTCATAATTACATTGGAACGCAAGCAGGCTATACGGTCACTTTAATCGCTTCTACTTCTTTTGGCTGTTTAGACAGTACTTCAATTACCATTGGCGCTCAAGTTGGGGGACTGTATTACATCCCAAATGCGTTCACTCCTGACGGGGATCCTTTTAACCCATTCTTTAAACCCTTGTTTCCAGTAGGGTTTGATGTATACAACTATAACATGCTTATTTATAATAGATGGGGTGAAGTTGTTTTTGAAACAAATAACGTAGAAGTAGGGTGGGATGGTTCCTATGGAGTGCTTGGCAGAGATGTCGAGCCTGGTGTGTACACTTATTTCATACGTATTAAGATGCCTGACGTTGATAAAATCTGTGTTTTTACAGGCCATGTGAACTTGATCCGTTAAAAAAGGTTAATCTCAACGTTATTTGGGATAAGTTTTTGAAATTCGTTAAAAAAAATTGTTTCAATCAATTCGGATTAAGTATTTAACATCTGCCGCAATTTTTTTTGTTGCTTGCCTTACATTTTTTGAAATTTTTCAGTTGTTTCAATTGTATGAAAGGAAGCGTACACAAATTGATGTTGTTGCAAAAAGAACCTTAGAGAAAATCGTCTTTAGGCATGAAAAAAGCATAGACTATCAAAAGTTTAAAGCAATTGTAAACCAAGATTTCAGTTCACAATACAGAAAGATATTGGAGAATGAATTTGGCGAAGCATTGTCCACCAAACAAGAGATTTCTATTCAAGACACCACCATAATCATAAACAACAAGATTGAGCCCTATTTAGTTATTCGAGGGACCGCAAAAGACTCACTTTCAGGGGTTAAAACCGAACAGGTTACGTTAATCAAAGACGTACGTCAATTACAAGACTTCTTCAAGGAATCAAACGTAAAATCTCAAGGCATCTCAAATAAAGTGGCGATTCAATTGAATCAAAAACTCTTACAGCACATTTTCAAAAAGGCCAAATTTGTGAATGAGCTGATGTTACAAGCATTCAAGGAGAATGTTTACGAATCTCCACAACAGCGAATTAATTTGTCAACTCTGGATTCTATAATTCAGCGAGAGTTGAAAAACGAAGATCTGCCGAAACGATTTACCTTTTGTGTTTTGAATGAACAAGGGGAAGTCTTGCCTTTTGCAAGAAAAAGCAAAAACTATTCAAACAATCAACGAAACAGGAACGCCTACACGACCCATCTCTTCCCCACCGACTTAATAAATGAGAACCTAACTCTTAGGATTGCCTTTCCAACGGAAAGGGGTTTTATACTTGGCGAAATGAAGGTATATATTTTGATAACCCTTTTGCTTTTTGTGTTGATGATTTTCACAATGTACATCATGATAAAAACGATTGTTCAACAAAGAAAGCTCTCTGAAATGAAATCTGATTTTATCTCCAACATGACCCATGAATTCAAGACCCCAATTTCGACCATCTCCCTGGCTTGCGAGGCTTTAAATGATAAAGACATAGTACCAAGTCAAGTTTCGTTAAGTGTTCAACCCTATGTTAAAATGATAAAAGATGAAAACAAGCGTTTAGAGAATTTGGTTGAAGGGATTTTACAAAGTGCAGTTCTGAATAAGGGGGATATAAAACCAAAGAAAGAGGAAGTCAACTTGGTAGAAATAATAGAGAAACAACTTGAAGTAGTAGCCTTTACAAAACCGCAAGATGCAGAAATTAAATTTAGTTTAAAGGGTCGTCCATGTATCATTACAGCGGATAAGCTGCACACGACCAACCTTATTGCGAACCTTATTGACAATGCCATTAAATACAGAAAAGAAAACTTAATCATTGAAATCACCCTTGATTTTTGTAATAAACCTTTCATGTTGCACGTTAAGGACAATGGAATTGGCATTGACAAGTCCTTTTTGCCTAAAATATTTGATAAACTTTACCGTGTTCCAACCGGTAACGTTCATAATGTAAAAGGTTTTGGTTTGGGATTAAGTTATGTGAAGGCGATATGCGATGCTCAAGGGTGGGAGATTCAGGTGTTGAGCACGGAAGGATTAGGAACAGAATTTATAATTAAACTTAACGATTAGATTAATGGCTACAAAAAGAATATTACTTGCTGAAGATGATGAAAACCTCGGGAATTTACTTCAGTCTTACTTGAATTCAAAAGGGTTTTTAACCACATTGGCAAAAACAGGCAATGCTGCTTTACGTCATTATCACGAAGCGTCAACGAATTTCGACTTTATTATTTTAGATGTAATGATGCCGGAAAAGGATGGGTTTTCGGTGGCTAAGGAAATACGGATGACGGATAAACACATACCTATTCTCTTTTTAACGGCTAAAAGTATGAAAGAAGATAAATTGATGGGTTTTGAAGTAGGGGCGGACGATTACCTTACAAAACCCTTTTCTATGGAAGAATTATTGGCAAGAATTAATGCGATTTCTCGCAGAATCACATCCCCCGAGTCGATACATGAACAACTATTGATAGGGATACTCCCATATGAACCAAGTAAAAGCAGTCTGATTTTAAAAGCAGGCCCCAAAAAACTTACTACAAAAGAAAACGCATTACTACTAATGTTGGTCAAAAATAAAAATGAAGTTTTGGATCGTCAGGCAACTTTGCGGGCCATATGGGGTGATGATAATTATTTCAATGGTCGAAGTATGGACGTTTACATTGCAAAATTGAGGAAGCTCCTCAGTGAGGACCCAAGCATTGAAATTTTAAATATTCATGGCATCGGCTTTAAACTGATTGTAAAATAATTGCCTTACTTTTGCTCATGCAGAAGAAGTTCTATTCGAATCTGGCGCTCTCTTTATCCCTCAATCTCCTTATTAAACCTTTTTCGGTACTTGTCATTGACGCAGGTATTCAAACGCTATTGGGGAACGAAGTATATGGGAAATATTTCGTGCTCCTTTCCCTCACGCTAATATTTAATATTTTCCTAGACTTTGGAATTAATAATTATACCATACGTCACATAGCACAAGAGGAAGACAAGCTAGGCAATCACTTTAACAATGTAATTGTATTGCGCCTGATTTTGTTTGTTTTGTATTCCTTATTGGTGTTGATCACAGCCCTCGCTTTGGGATATGACAACTATGACTTTTACCTCCTATTCATATTGATCTGCACGCAATTTCTGATTCAAACCATTGCTTTTATTCGAAGTATATTCGCAGGTTTACACCTTTTTACACTTGACACCGTTGTTTCCGTAATAGATAGATTTCTGCTGATCGTTCTGGTTGGAGGAACAATGTGGTTAAATCCAGGGAAAATAAACCTTTCGTATTTCGTGCAAGCACAGCTTATTTGTTACTTGTCCACACTAATATTCGCAATTATTATATTGTTTTTGCGCTTTAAGCCGCCGGCATTGGAATTTAAATGGGGGTATTCTATTGGAATCATTCGTAAAAGTGCACCTTACGCCATTCTTATTCTTTTGATGCTTCTTTACAATCGTTCTGATGCCATTTTACTTCGTCAATTGCACCCAAAGGGTGAGTTTCAAGCTGGATTGTATGCAAAAGGATATCGATTGCTAGATGCTTTGTATATGTTCGGGATGATCTTTGCAGGAATGTTGTACCCAATGTTTTCGAGATTATTACATAAAAAATCAAATGAAATAGTTGATTTGCTACAGTTAAGCGCCAAGTTGTTGATTGGGGGAAGTTTCGGCATTGCATTTATTGGCATTGTCAATGCGAACGTAATTATGAAAACAATTTATAAACAGCAACAAGACTCTGGTGCCGAATCCATACTGATGTGGTTATTACTCGCTTTCACCATGATGAGCGTAAATTTCATTTTCGGAACCTTGCTAACTGCTTCAGGTAAGTTGAGGTCACTCAACCGAATTTCAATCTTCGGCGTCTTGTTTTCAATTGTTTTTAATCTACTCTTCGCATCAGAATATGGTGCATTAGGTTGTTCTGTTGTTGCCTTTGGAACACAGGCTTTGGTTTCGTGTTTGTTATATTTTTCGTCGTATAAAAACATGAATCTTTTTTTGGATGCCCATACAATTTTTCGCATTCTAGGCGTAGGAGGGTTTTTAGCAATGTTGTATTTTGCGTTCCAAATACCAATGAATACAGGGATCAAATTTTGGGGTTCAAGTTTGATTTGTTTGCTTGCCATGTTTGTGTTTTCAATCATTGATGTGAAGGCCATAAAAAGGACCTGGATGCTAAAATCTGAAACCCAATAAATCCTTATGGATTGCGTTGACGAAAGTCTATTAATAATGTATCTTCGCACTTCAAAAAACGGAATATGACCGAGTCTCAATCAAAATTATCGGAAGAGCGTGAAGGTTTGCTCAAGTTCATTTGGAACAAAAGGAAACCTATAATGCTTGTGACCCTTATGGCAGCGGTCGCTTCAACCATTGTTTCTTTTCTGATTACGCCTTTGTTCTTGTCTACTGCGATTGTCTTTCCCGCAGCGACCAGCAGCGTTTCCTTTTCAGAACAGCGAAATGCAAAATCGGCAGCTATGGATTTTGGAGAAGAGGAGCAAGCTGAGCAATTGATTCAAATTCTTCAGAGTGCTCGGATAAAAGACAAAGTAATTCATCAATTTAACTTGATGAAACATTATGACATAGATGCCCAAGGAACCAACAAGAATTTTAAACTGAACGAGGCCTATAATAATCACATTTCTTTTTCCAGAACGCGGTTTGGCTCTATTCGTATTGACGTACTGGACGAAAACCCTAAGTTGGCTGCAAAAATCGCAAATAAAATCGTGAATTTAATTGACACAGTAAAGAACGAAATGATTGCAGAGCGTACGTTTCCTGCATTTGAGGTAAACAAGCGAAAAATGCAGCAAATGGAGATGGATAGAAATGAAATTTTGAGAAAATTGGACAGCCTTGCAAGCATAGGGGTCATTGCTTTGGATGTCCGTTCCAATTTATTCCAAGCTTACGTCGATTCCCGAAATCCGAAAGACCGAGAAGATTTAAAAAAGAAAATCGATATTAACATGAGGTATGGATCGATGTATGACGGTTTGGAATATATGCGTAACGAAAAGATTGTAAAACTTGAAGATTTTAAAGTATCCTATGAACAAGCTGAGTCGGATGCGAACACGAAGTTTAATCATAAGTTTATTGTAGAAAATGCAGTGGAAGCGGATAAAAAGGAAAAACCTAAAAGATCAATCATTGTAATGGTGTCAACCTTAGCAGGGTTCTTTAGTTCTTTGTTTATCCTGCTTCTTTGGGAAAAATATAAAGAACTCAAGGCCAGTTAGATGGGCTCAAAAACGCTGTTAATTTCAGGATCAATTGGTTTGATAATTAGTTTATTGTTTGGGTATGCTTGGTATACAGAAAGCTACGTGTTTCTCTTAATTCCGATTCTTCTTGCAGCCCTTTATTTTTCCTTGTATCATGCCGAAGCTTTATTTTTATCAATAGCGTTCTTTACCCCACTTTCCGTAAACATTGAGGAGTACACCGATGGATTTGGATTGTTTCTTCCAACAGAACCTCTCCTCTTTGGTCTTTTGGTTTTATTCTTCGCTTATCAAATAAGGAAGTCATTTGTCGAGACAAACATTCTGTTTCATCCGATTGTGGTTTTTGTACTTCTTCAACTCCTTTGGTTCTTTTTTTCCAGCATAACCAGCACACATCCAATCGTTTCATTTAAGGCGATTCTCTCCAAGGCCTGGTTTGTATTTCCATTGTTGATTTTTGGCACTTATTTTTTTACAAATACACCAAACATTCGAAAATTTATATGGCTTTATACCCTGGGAATGACCATTTGCATTTTGTATACTGTGTATAATCATTCTTTATTTGCTTTTGGTGAAAAGGAAAGCCATTGGGTGATGTCGCCTTTTTTTAAGGACCATACCATTTACGGGGCAGCCATTGCCTTGGCTTTGCCTTTTCCTTTCATGTTGTACTTTTCACGGAAAAACAGTGTGTTAATTCAATTTGTACTCATTGCTTTGGCCGTGGTTGTGCTTTTGGGATTATATTTTTCCTACACCAGGGCTGCCTGGTTAAGTGTTATTGCTGCTATGATGATTGTTTCTTTGGTTCTTCTAAAAGTTAAGTTGCGTTGGGTGCTTGGGGTTGCATTCGTATCCTTGTTTATGGTATTTTACAATTGGGATTCGATACAAATGGAATTGGCTCGAAATAAGGAGGAGCATACCACGGAACAATTTGACCAACGCATTCAAAGTGCGGCAAACGTGAGCACAGACGCCTCGAATTTAGAAAGAATTAACCGTTGGAATTGCGCCATTGAAATGTTCAAAGAGAGGCCTCTAATGGGGTTTGGCCCGGGAACTTTTGCATTTGAATACGCTCGTTTTCAAGACCCAGAAAACCTCACCATTATTTCAACAAATTTCGGGGACCTTGGCAATGCGCACAGTGAATATTTAAGTGCACTTTCAGAAACAGGGCTTCCAGGACTTCTGCTTTTTTTGGGATTTGTAGTAGCGGTGTTTTATATGACCATTCGAAATGTTCAAAAGGCAAGGGATTACAATTGGGAACTTTTTATTTACAGTTGTGGCATTTTGTTTTCCCTGTCAACGTATTTCGTTCATGCCTTTCTGAACAACTTTCTCGATACGGATAAAGCGGCAGTGCCACTTTTTGCAATGATGGCCATAACCATAGTCATCCAACAAAAACTATCTACTCAACCAGAGGCTGGGATTTAAAGGTGTTGTATTGATTCCATTCACAGAATGTATCTCAAAGTGTAAAACAGACACCCCGTCGTCCGACAATAAGCTTCCAAGGGTTTGTTTGGTATTAATTTTATCTCCTACATGTACACTGACCGAGGCAAGGTTGCTATAAACAGACCGATAGTTACCATGTTTAAGGATCACAACTTTTCCCGCTCCTGGTATGCTGAAAACAGAACTTACTTCACCTTCAAATACGCTTCTGATGTTTGACCCTTCGCTACAGGTAATGTCTATCCCGTTGTTGTTTTCATAAACCTCCTTGAAGGTTGGATGCGCATTTCGGCCGTATTTACTGGTAATGCTTCCATTGGTGACAGGAGAAGGCAATACTCCTTTGTTTGCTTCGAAATTCTTGCCTGCAACAGCACCTTCCGATGACAGGGTCTCAGGTTTGTATTTTGGATTTGATTCTGGAGATTTATCCGGTTTGGAATCCTTTGGTTTGGTTGTTTTCCCAGTTGCAGCCGCATCGTTTTCTTTTTTTCGTCTACGTTCTTCCTCTTTTTTAGCTTCAGCAATGATCGCAGACTGAATTTGTGTTTCGATTTTTCGACGTTTGGATTCGTCTTCCTTTAATTGCGATAAGAGTTTTTCTTCTTCTTGTTTTAATTTTGAATAGGATTTTTCTTTCTTGAATTTATCGAATTCGATTTTACTTTTTTCTTCTTTTTTCTCGTTAAGCGCATGCTCTTTTTGACTTTTTTGGTTACTAATCTCTCCAATTTCTTTATGGATTAAGTTTTTATGTTGTTTTATCAACTCAAATTGTCTTTTCTGCAAACGGGCCACCTTTTTCAGATAAGAATTTCTTTTGTTCGCTTCGTTGTAGGATTTTGCAGACAGTAAAAACATCAGTTTTCCATTGTTGTTTCTTCGTTTATAGGCGTAATAGAGCATTTTTCTGTATTGGTTTTTTAACCGCAACAATCTTTTTTGCAAACGAGAAATGTCGTTTTTTTTCTCGCTCATTTTCATTTCAGCGATTCGAATTTGACTGTCGAAGACGCTAACCAAAGCCTCTCGGCTTTTGATTTGATTGTCTAATAATTTAACCTCTTGTAGTGAAGCCTTCGAATTCAACTGTACTTTTTTAAGCAAGGATTTCGTTTGCGTTATTTTTTTTTCCAGTTTTCGCTGTTCCTTTTTGAGATTGTCCTGGTTATGTTGTGCAAAAACAGGATACGTAAGACATAAAAGTAAAAGGCATTTAATTACATTTTTCATAATCTTCCGGTATGGTTAAGAAAATTTCTTGAGGCAAGTTCACTTCGGTTTTTTCATACGTTAGTTCGAGTACAAGGTTTTTGTTAGGAGAAGTTACTTTAAAGCGAATTTTTTTTGGCAATGACATTCCAGAAATATTGATTCTTTCGAGAAATTCGATGTTGATTTCTGTGGCATCTGATTCAACCAGAACCCTCTCGTGGACTAATGATTTATTGGAAACGTCGAAATGATAAAAATACACAATGGGTTTTTCCTCCTGATTTGTAGGTTGTGTTTTGGTGCTTTTCACGACAAGTGTATCTCCATTAGAAACCAGCTTAAAGGCATTGTTTAAGTTGAAGTCCAATGGAAAACCCAAAAGGATTTCTTCTAAATTGTTTAGGGAAAGCTCAACGTCCAGAAGGTTTTTCAAATACAGCAAACTTTTTTCGCTGTAGCAACGGTCCTTTTTATTAACATAGATGACACTGTCGGTGGTTACGATGGAATTGAACAGGGGTATTTTTGCAAAGGAAATTAGCGCGCTGGTAGCACTGTCGTTGGCACATTTAACGCTTGTTTTAAAAGAAAAATGTTTGTCAAAATCATTATAATTCACATCGATTTTCGCATAGTACCATTTCCAAGATTGGTTATGAATACTATCGAGTTGCAACAAATATGAAGGTGTATTCTCAATGGTTTCTTCAGGCAATACCAAAGGGGGAACAATTGGGGTTACCGTTGGCACGTGTTGTTTAGCACAACCAACAAGAAGAAGGCAGGACGCCATGAAAATGAAAAGAATTTTTTTCGGTGTCATATTCAGTGAAGTTGTTTTTTTCTGAGTCTTTCAGTATCATTCCCTGCTTCCAGCGCTTGCTTCCAGTGTTCTTTAGCTTTTTCTTTGTCGCCAAGCTTTTCAAAACAATCTCCCAACCATTCTTCTCCCAGTTTTTTGGGATAACCTAATTCTAAAGCATTTTCAATCCATTTAATGGCTGCGGGGATTTCATTGCGGGTATAAAACACCCTTCCCTTTATTGCGAGATACTTCGGGTTTTTAGGCTCTGTTTGCAGACATATTTCAATTAAAGAATCGGAAAGCGTTACAAAAAGAGCGTTTTCCAATAGTTCATTCGCGGCATCTGCTTTTAGGGCAACATTGTTGGGTTGTAACTGAAAACTTTCATTAAATAGGATCATTGCATCCTTGGAGAGATTTCTGTTGAACCTTGATATGGCTTTTTGAAACAAGAGTTCAGAGGCGATGTTGTTTTGATTCACACACATCAACAATCCCGATTCACAAAGTTCTTCGGCTTCTTGGAAGCGTGATTTTTTATTTAGTGCGATTGCTTGGGTCAGATACGGAAAAGGTTGGTTTGGAAATGATTGCATGCACGTTTCACTTTTTTTCAATAGGGGGTCCCAAAGTTCTTCTTGGTACAAAAGAAACAAAATTTGTTGCCAAACAGGATATGCGTTGGGTTGAATGGGAAGGGATTTCTCGTATTGTTCGATGGCTTTTCTAGGCTCTTTGCAAAGAACGAAAAGTTCTCCGAGCATTGAATAAGCAAGGGCTTCATTTGGATAAGATTCGACAAATGATGTCAACAGTTCTTTGTTGCTTTGGGTACAGCCGTATTTTTTTTGAAAGGAAAGAAAGATGTCAAATTTTTGTTGAATGGTCGGGCCATTCAACAACAGGCACTCTCCCAAGAGTTTTTCTCCCTTTTCTATTTGACCTGCTTGGACAAGGTAATCCCCATAAAGAAATTTTGCAAGGCCATTTTCAGGGTCTACTTCACATAAATTTTCCAACAAAGGAATGGCCTTGTCTATTTGGTTGTTTTGAAGATAAACATCAACCAAGTTTGCCAAAAACAAGGGCTCTGTGGGAAACAAGGACAACCCTGTTTCCAACGTTCGAACTGCCTCTTTCGGCTTCTTCCAAGCCAAGTAGGTCTTGTATTGGTTAAAACAATTTTCTGGTGAGGCACCAAATGCAAGTTCTTGTTTTTTTAGCGTTGAGAGGGCTTTGCCAAAGTTGGCGGCTTTAATGTAATTTTGATAAGCGCCATAGTAGTATGCGGATTCTGAAGGGAAATTTGATATTAGCAGTTCGAAGTGACTTGCCGCAGTTTCAAATTGTCCCCGTTCACCATACATATAGGCAATTTCTGAGGCAAAATAGGTGTTCTTTGGGTCTGCCTTGCCGGCAGCAAGTAAAGAGGCGCTCGCTTCATCAAGCTTCCCTTCCTCCATATAAATTTGAGACTTTAAATAATGGGCAGCATCATGATTGGGTTTTTCAATAAGCACCTTTTCTAAAGATTCCAACGACTTTTCATAATCGCCCTTTAAATAGAATCGAATGCTTTCGTGGTAGTTTTGTACGGCAAGGCTTTGAACAGAGGTGGGTGTCTCCGTTACTTTGCATGCGCTAAGTATCGCCAAAAACAAACAGGAAAACAGCGTCTTATACATTCCAACAATTATAATCTCCTAAACTTAGGTCATGCGTGCTTCCTTTAAGCACAACATGGGATCCGATCATGGAATTTTCCAAATGAAGGGCACGGATTTCTGTGTTTTCTTGAATTAAAGCATTCGAAACAATGGATTGATGAATCACCCCCCCCTTTCCGATGCTAACATGTGGACCTACTACCGAATTCGTGATGCGGACATTTTCGCCAATAAAACAGGGTGGAATGACTACGCTGTTTTCAATAATGGCATTTGGCGCGACCATTTCTTTTCCTTTTTCAAAGTCTAACTCCAAAACCCGAAGATTGGTAGCTACGGTTACTTCTTTGTTACCACAATCCAACCATTCCAAGACCTCCCCTGGTTTAAAGCGTGTTCCTTTCTCTGTTAATCTTCTTAGGGCATCAGGAAGTTGATACTCTCCGCTTTTTATTACATCGTTGTCAACCAAAAAATTAAGTTCTTGATGTAAAGCGTTTCCATCTTTGAAATAATATACTCCAATCATTGCCAAGTCAGAAACAAATTCCTTTGGTTTTTCAACGAAATCAATAATTTCTCCAAGCTCATTCATTTTTACGACACCAAAATTACTTGGGTCAGGGATTCGTTTTACCCATAAAATACCTTCATCTTCGCTGGAAATATTGAAGTCTGCACGAAACAAAGTGTCAGCAAATGCGACGACCACTGGCCCGTGCAATATTGCTTCCGCACAAAGAACAGCGTGTCCTGTGCCTAAAGGATTTAATTGGTGAAAGATATGTCCTGTCGCCCCAAATTTTTTGGCTACGGCCAACAATTCTGCTTCCGTGTCTGCGCCAAAATCACCGATAACGAAACCAATGTTTTCTACTTGTTGCCCGCAAACATTTACAATGTCTTCAACCAACCTATGAACAATTGGAACGCCTCCAACTGGGATCAATGGTTTAGGGGTTGTTAAGGTATGAGGGCGTAGCCTGCTTCCACGTCCTGCCATAGGGATAATTATATTCATCAAACGTTATTTTAATCCAGTGCTTCCAAAACCGCCGGTACCACGTTCCGAAGCACTTAATTCTGTTTTTATTTCAAAACCAACTTGCACCACACTTGCAAAGACCAATTGCGCAATCCGTTCATTGGGAGTAATTTCAACCGTTTCGCTGGATAGGTTAATTAAAATCACACCAATTTCACCGCGGTAATCTGAGTCGATGGTTCCTGGGCTGTTTAATACCGTGAGGCCCTTTTTTAACGCAAGACCACTTCTCGGTCTTACTTGACATTCCATTCCCAAAGGCATTTCGACGTACAAACCTGTCGGAACTAATTTTCTTTCCAATGGATTTATGATTATAGATTCGATAAGGTTTGCTCGGATGTCCATTCCCGCTGCCCCATCGGTTTCATACGTTGGATAATCGCAACTTCCTTTATTTACTATGTTTACGCTTGTTTTTTCCATCTACTTCAAAAGTAAGCATTTGATTCAGCCTGAAATGACCCTGAAAAAGGATTAATCAACAATGAATTGAAAATAACTTCAATATTCTTAATCCTACCCTAATTTTGAAAGAATTGCCTTAATTTTGAAAGATAAAATGAGGAAACAAGTTTACATTATTATTTGCATGCTTTTGATCTTGGCAGGTTGTGGATCGTCGAGTGACGCCTTTAACCTGTTTTCAATTGAAGAAGACAAAAAGCTAGGAGCTCAAGTGGCAGGAGAAATTGAAAGTGATAGCAGCGGATTGGTTTTACTCGATTCTTCAAAATTCTCTAGTGTTTATCAGTATTTGTACAAGGTAAGGAACACCATTTTGGAAGGCGGCAATGTGAAACACCAACAGGATTTTGCATGGCGAATAAGGGTGATCCAAAATGACACCGTTTTAAATGCATTTTGTACCCCTGGAGGTTACATTTATGTTTTTACAGGGATTTTGAAGTTTTTGGAGTCTGAAGACCAGTTGGCTGGGGTTTTAGGACACGAAATGGGTCACGCAGACTACCGACACAGTACGCGTCAAATGACAAAAATGTATGGAATTCAGGTGTTGTTGGACCTTGTCGCGGGCGACAGGGCGTTGGTCAAGGACATTTCTAAAAGTTTAATAGGCTTGACATTCTCTCGAAACCACGAAAAAGAGGCGGATGATGCTTCGGTGCGGTTTTTATGCCCAACCCCTTACAATTCAGCGGGAGGCGCTGGTTTTTTCGAAAAGTTAATAAAAGAAAAACCTTCCCAAACACCTGTTTTTCTGAGTACCCACCCTGATCCGGGCAATCGCATCGAGAGCTATTATGAAAAAAAAGCAGCCTTGGGCTGCAGAAACGAAACTGATTTTAAAGAGGCGTATCAGAAAATGCTTACTTCGCTCCCTTAAATCACTTTTCTTATTTTTGTAAAAAACATAAACACATGTTGGAATTATCCAGAATTCGGTCAGAAAAAGCGGAAATCATAGAGGCATTAAAAAAAAGGAACATTAATGCAGAAAGCACAATCCAACAAATCATTGACAAAGATGAACTTTGGCGTTTGAGAAAACAGGACCTGGATCAAATTCTTTCAGAGTCCAATCAACTTGCAAAACAAATCGGATCCTTATTGAAAAATGGAAACCATGCGGAAGCCCTTCCATTGAAAAACAGAACGGCAGAATTAAAATCCAATGAAGCGGATTTAAAAATACAGACCGATGCTTTGGAAAAGGAGATGCAGCAGTTGTTGTATTTACTTCCAAACACACCCTGCGCAGAGGTAGTTGCAGGAAAAGATGCGGCTGACAATCAAACTGTTTTCGAGACTTCTTTGGCTGTAGAAAATTCTTTTGAGCGCAAGCCTCATTGGGATTTGTGTAAATCAAAAGACATTGTTGACTTTGAGTTAGGGGTGAAGGTAACGGGGGCAGGGTTCCCATTTTACAAAGGCAAGGGGGCTAAATTACAACGTGCTTTGATCGCTTTTTTCCTTGACGAAGCCTCGGCTGCGGGATATACCGAGTATCAAACACCGATTTTGGTAAACGAAGCAAGTGGCATCGGTACAGGTCAATTGCCTGACAAAGAAGGCCAGATGTACCATGTAACGGAAGACCATTTGTACCTAATACCAACGGCCGAAGTCCCACTAACAAATGTGTATAGGGATGTGATTCTACCGGACCCAAATTTTTCAATTAAGTTAACTGGGTTCACCCCTTGTTTTCGACGTGAAGCGGGATCCTATGGCAAAGATGTCCGCGGATTAAATCGTTTGCACCAATTTGACAAGGTTGAAATCGTGAGAATTGAGCATCCTTCGAATACTGAAGTCGCCTTGATAGAGATGGTTGACCACGTCAAAAAACTGTTGGATGCCCTTGAATTGCCTTATCGTATTTTGCGTTTATGTGGTGGAGACATGGGTTTTGCCTCTTCGATGACCTACGACTTCGAAGTGTACGCTGCTGCACAAGAAAAATGGCTAGAGGTAAGTTCCGTTTCAAGGTTTGATACATTCCAGTCCAACCGTTTGAAATTACGATTCAAGGACGAACAGAAAAAATCCAAATTGTGCCATACCTTAAACGGATCAGCGTTGGCTCTTCCACGAATCATGGCCTCACTTATGGAGAACCACCAAGATTCCGAAGGGAACATACACGTCCCCGCGGCCTTGAGAAAATACACCGGTTTCGACACCATTTAATTATGAAAAAAGCAATTACCCTTTTCGTTGTGCTTGTATTCGCCTTTGGGTGTTCGGACATCCAACAAAAAAAACAAGTGTCAAGCGTTGAACAACTGCAGCACAAACTTGAAAAAATGGAAACCCGATTAAAACAGGATTTTCCTGATACCCTTTCAAAGATGAGATTGACGATGATGCAGGTTGAATTAAAAATCAAACAAAATTTGGTTTTAGACACCATTCAATTGGATTTTGCGGCAAACATGGACGATTACAAACGTGCAAGAAAAGCAATTGGCCCCATCAACAAACAATACCTTGCCTTAAAAAAAGCAATGGCAGAAGAACAAAACACCCTCGGAAAATTGCACAAGGACATTGAAAACGGATATGGAAAAAGAAAATCATATGACCAATACATCGCGAATGAAACAAAAAAAATCAAGCAAGTAGAAGCTTTGAATACCGACTTGTTTAAGGCTGTTCGACAGCTGTTCGACACCTATAAAATGATACATCCGAAGCTTAATTCGTTGTCAAATCGTTTAACGTCAACTTTGTGAAATACCTTTTAAGTTCCTTGGTTGTTCTTGCCTCATTTTGTGTTTACGCGCAAACAGAGACAGACATACAACTGGCGCAGCATTATTACCTTAACGGTGAATTTTCAAAAGCCCAAGGGTACTACGAAAAACTATATTTGAATGCGCCCACTAAGGTCTATTTCAGCCGATATTTGGATTGCTTGATAAATACAGGAGATAAAAAAGGCGCTGAAAAACTCTACAAAAAGCAAATAGCCATTCAGCCGGAAGACATTGCCCTGAAAATCCAATTTTATTTTTTCTATGAACAATCCAACGAGTTGGATAAGGCAAAAAAAGTCAAGAACGATGTTGCTAAGCAACCTCTTTATGACCCAAAGCAAGTGCAAGACATCTTATCAAGTTTGTTGGCTATCGACAAGTATGAGTGGGCTATGGACATTGTTGACAATGCAAAAAAGAACCTAAAATATTATCCTTATGAAGTCTGGTACGCACAAATTTACCTTGCGCAAGGAAAAAACTTACTGGCTGTAGAGGAATACATCAAAGCACTCCAAAAAAAACCTGATCTAAAAGAGTCAATTCAAATTGAAATTGCCTCTAGGTATGACTTTTCATTGGAAAATGATGAAATAAAAAGTGTTAAAAACACCTTTCTGTCCGCAAGTCAAAAAGACCCAAATAATTTGGTTTATTCTGAAATGTTGATTTGGTTTTTTTTACAAAGCAGAAATTTTAAAGCCGCCTTCCTACAGGTTTCCGCACTCGAGAGACGAGTGAATGGAGACGGGAGTTTTCTTATTGATTTTGGTTCTACTTGTTTGGAGAACGAAGAGTTTACCATGGCAAAGGACGCTTTTAAGGAAGTAATCGCGGCGAACATGCCTCGAAGGGACGATGCGCAAAGGATGTTGCTGAACACCTATTTTACCTCCCTTACCACAAATCGAAACGCCACGAAGAGTGAATTGGATGAAATCCTCAGCTTGTATAAAACCACCCTTGAAAGAATTGGAAACGCATCGACCTCTGTTGACATGACCCTGGCTTACGGTGAAATATTGGCTTTTTACGCAAACCGCGCCGAGGAAGCTAGAAGTGTTTTGGAGACAGGGTTAAGTCGCAAGGGACTCACCGACATTCAAAAAGCCAAAATAAAAATGAAACTTGCGGATGTTATGGTGCTTATGGACAGTATTTGGGACGCAAGCATTTTGTATATGCAAATAGATTCAGATTTTAAATTTGAAAGCATTGGAAACGAGGCCAAATTTAAAAACGCAAGGGTTTTTTATTTTGATGGTGAATTCGACTATGCCCAGGCACAATTAGATGTCTTGAAGGAGGCAACCTCTAAATTTATTAGCAATGATGCCATGCAGCTTTCCTTGTTGATATTAGAAAATTATGGGCTCGATAGCAATTATGAAGCAATGAGCGATTATGCAAAGTCGGAATTGCTCATAGAGCAGCATAGGTTCGCAGAGGCATTTATACGTTTAGACTCCATCCCTATGAAATTCCCGGAAACAGTATTGAGGGATGAAATAATTTATGCCAAAGCAAAGGCGGAGATGTCACAAGGGCATTGGGAGGAGGCGTTTTCCTGTTTTGAACAAGTTTCCACAAACTTTCCCACTGAACTTCTTGCCGATGACGCATTGTACAATATGGCTCGCATCCATCAAAATCATCTCAAAAAACCAGAAGCTGCAATGGAGAATTACCTTAAAATTTTAAATGATTACCCAGGAAGCATCTACAATGAAGATGTCAGAATGCAAATTAGAAAACTCAGAGGGGATAAAATTTCCGAATGAGCCTAGGAAATTTCCCTGGAAAAAGCAGGAATCCCTGTAATATCCATCCCCGTAATTAGTAAATGGATATCATGGGTGCCTTCATAGGTTACAACAGACTCAAGATTCGCCATGTGTCGCATCATTGAATACTCACTCGTAATCCCCATGCCACCATGTATTTGTCTTGCTTCTCTTGCAATGTTTAGGGCGATTTCTACATTGTTTCTTTTCGCCATTGAAATTTGACCGGTTGTTGCTGTTCCATTGTTCCTTAACGTTCCCAATCTAAAAGTTAAAAGTTGTGCTTTGGTTATTTCAGTCAACATTTCAGCCAATTTCTTTTGAACCAATTGGAACGCTCCGATAGGGGTTCCAAACTGGATTCTTTCTTTCGAATAACGAACAGCTTGGTCGTAGCAATCCATTGCCGCGCCCAAAGCGCCCCATGCAATTCCATATCGAGCTGAATCTAAGCAACTTAAAGGCGCTCCCAAACCACTTCTTCCAGGTAAAATATTTGACTTTGGTACGCGTACATTTTCAAAGATCAATTCTCCTGTTGAAGAAGCACGTAAGGACAGTTTACCGTGCATTTCCGGGGTAGAAAACCCTTCCATTCCTCGTTCAACAATTAATCCGTGAATCCTTCCCGTTTCATCCTTCGCCCAAACCACTGCGATGTCCGCAAAAGGAGCATTTGAAATCCACATTTTTGCGCCATTCAGAATAACATCATCACCATCTGACTTAAAATTGGAAATCATACCTGATGGGTTAGATCCAAAGTCTGGTTCAGTCAAACCAAAACAACCCATCATTTCTCCGGTTGCAAGTTTGGGCAAATATTTCATCCTTTGTTCTTCTGAACCGTATTTCCAAATGGGATACATGACCAATGAACTTTGTACAGAAGCCGTAGAGCGTAAACCAGAATCACATCGCTCCAATTCTTGCATGATTATTCCATAGGAAATGTGGTCAAGTCCCGCGCCGCCATACGCCTCAGGAATATAGGGTCCGAACGCGCCAATTTCTCCTAACCCTGGTAACAAATGCATGGGAAAGGTTGCGTTTTCATAATGCCCATCAATAATGGGTGAAACTTCCTTCTTAACCCATTGCCTTGCCGTATCTCTGATCAATTTGTGTTCATCGGTATACAAATCATCCATTTGATAATAATCGGGGTGTTGGAACAAATCAGTTTTCATAATTCAAAATTTTGGCAAAGATAAAAAATAAGGTTGTTTGAAGCTAAAGGATTACCATTACTTTTGCAATTAGCATGGAAATTCAAATCAAATCCATTTTCGTTGATCAATGGAAGGTTGTCTTTTTTTTGGCACAATGCTTTTTACTCGCTGCGTTGTCAATAAGAACCAAAGGAGCTTTGATGAAAGCAGTCCTTTATTCTGATGCTTCAGCTTTTGGTGTAAAAACGAACCGTGATGCCAATCAAAAGTTTAACGGTTTATCGCACATATTGATGCATTTCTTTTGCATTGCTAATCTTATCTTTCTTTTTAGTGAGGGACTTTCGAAAACGTATTATTTATACACTGCCAGTTTAATCGCCATGGTTCTCGCTGTTTCATTAATGGTTTTGTGGTTTTTGGATGGTTTGCTTTTGCTTATCGCCAGTGCTAACCTGAATTTTTCTGCTGCAAGTTTTCGTTTTGGCAACGTACTTTGGTATCTGTTTGGCTTGTTTGTATTCGCCTGCAATGCCATGCTCACCTTTAGTAAAGGCAGTTTCACGCTCTTTGGACTTATTTGTCTATTTATCTTTGGGTTGTTTGTTTTGGCAAAAGTGCTAAAAGGCGTTTGGTCAGCGTTGAGAAATGGATTTCCTTGGTATTATTTAATTTTGTACTTTTGCACCGTCTATGTTGTTCCGATACTGTTTCTAAACGAATGGATTGGCGCAAATTGGTTGGAGTTATTGACTATATAAAAACGTGTTTTGGCCATAAAAACAATTTTGGTTTCTCAACCTAAGCCCGAAGGAGACAAATCACCGTATTTTGATTTGGCTGAAAAGTATAAGTTAAAAATTGATTTTCGTCCCTTCATCAAAGTTGTAGGTGTTGATACCAAAGAATTTCGCGCTCAAAAAGTAAATCTTTCAGATCATACAGCGGTTATCTTAACATCTAAGGTTGCAGCAGACCATTTTTTTAGAATTGCGGAAGAAACAAGGTTCGAAGTCCCCGAAACCATGAAATATTTTTGCATCTCTGAAGCAGTGGCTAAGTATCTTCAAAAATTCATCCCCTACAGAAAACGAAAAATATTTTTTGGAAAGCAAACCATCGAGCAGCTTGCAGAAGTGATGAAGAAACACAAAAACGAAAAATATTTACTGCCATGTACTGACATTTTAAGAGAAGTGATTCCAGGCACCTTAACAGAACAGAAGTTTAACTTTACAAAAGCCATTTTGTACAGAACCGTTGCCGCGGACTTGTCTGATTTGGAGGACGTTTATTACGACATGTTGGTTTTTTTCAGTCCAGGTGGAATAGAATCTCTTTTTAAGAATTTTCCTGATTTTAAACAAAACACAACGGCAATTGCTGCCTTTGGCGCAACCACCGCAAGTGCAGTGCTCAAAAACCACCTGCGGCTTGATGTTTCCGCTCCCCATCCACAAGCTCCTTCAATGGTAGGCGCTATAGAGCTTTTTGTAAAAGAAAACCTCAAAAAATAAAGGGCCCTCAACGACTTTTCGATTCATTTAGCTTAAACCATTGGTTTTCGTTAATCTAGCTGCCAAAGCACAATATGTTTGATCGAATAAAAGGCTTATAAAAAATCGAAAGTTTTGTTTCGTATTAACTTTAGATACACTAAATTTACACAAACTTAAAATTTAAAAGATGAAAAAATTATTACTTTCTATCGCTGTAGTGATTGGAACAATGGCTTATGGTCAGTCTCCAGTGGGTACAGTTGTAAGCAATTTCACATTGACGGATATCAATGGAAATGTCCAGGATTTATTCAGTTATTTAGACCAGGGTAAAATGGTCGTAATTGATGTTTCTGCTACTTGGTGTGGTCCTTGTTGGGGATACCATCAGACAGGTGCTTTGAATTCATTTTACAACGCACATGGCCCGGCTTCTGCAGCAAACGATGCAATGGTTCTTTTTATTGAAGGCGATCCGTCTACTCCAGTTGGGTGGTTGAATGGTCCCGCAGTTGGAGGTCAAACTCAAGGAGACTGGGTTACTGGAGCAAATCATCCAATTATCAATTTATCAACTCAAGCTTCTTTTGAAAACTCAGGAATGAGCATCGATTATTTCCCAGAAATGTATGTAATTTGTCCAAACAGAACCATCATTGCTTCTGGCGTTGCGGGTCAAATCGGAACGGTTGCAAACTTAACGTCTTTGTTGGGAGATTGTCCGGCACCAGCTTCTAGCCCAGTTGATGTTGCTGCATTGAACTACAAAGGAAGTTTGACACATTGTGAAGGTTCTTATACACCAAGCGTTCAAATCCAAAACAATGGTACAACTGCATTGACTGCAGCTACTGTTACCATTACGCAAGGAGGAACTACGGTTTCTACAGGAACGTATTCTGGAAGTCTTGCAACATACGGAACAGCCAATGTAACTTGTACGCCTATTGCGGCATTTACAGGTGGTAATTTGGTGGTTACTGTAACTACACCAAACGATGCCGCTGCGGCAAACAATGTTGTTAACGCAACGGTTTTAATGGCATTAACAGCAGCGTCTCAATATGTAACTGTAAACATTACCACAGACCGTTATGCTTCAGAATCTTCTTGGAACATTAAAAATGCTGCAGGTGCAACCATCGCTTCAGGCGGAGGAAACTGGACAGATCTTGCTGCTACAGGCCAAACCGTTCGAACACCAGTTCAAGTTACTTTATTGCCTAATCAATGTTATAACTTTGAAATGATTGATGCGTTTGGTGACGGGATTTGCTGTACTTACGGAAATGGAGCTTACAGCGTTGTTGATGCAGCGGGTACTTCTTTGTTAAGCGGAGGTGAATTTGGAGCATCTGAAATCAAGCCTTTCAAAACAGGTTCATTGGGCATCGATGAAGCGAACATGATTGCAATGAATGTTTATCCAAATCCTGCTTCTGAGAACATCAATGTTACGTTTGAAGCAATGAATTCTGAGTATGTAATTACCGTTTTAGACATTCAAGGAAGAACAATTGCATCTAAAGTGTTAACAGGTGTAAATGGAGCTCAAGAAGTTGCTTTCGCAACTGAGAATATGGCAAAAGGAAGCTACATTGTACGCATCGCGTCAAATGGTTTTTCTGCTACGAAAAATGTTGTAGTTCGATAATTCGAATTTACTGAATATGTAAAGGGGGCCTTGAGCCCCCTTTTTTATTAATAAAGAAAATTACTGTAAGGATACCTCACCCGGAATATGTCTTGCACATGGGCGTAGAGTACTTCTTTTAATTCTTCGACGTTCATCTTGTCCGTTGCAGAAATGAAAACACAGGCGTTGGGTTTCAGCTTAGACATCCAAGAAAGTTTCAGGTCATTCAAATCCATCTCGTCTTCATGCTTTGAAAAGTACAAATCAATTTTATTGAACACCACCAAAGTGGGTTTTTCTACCTTGTCAATTTCCAGTAAGGTTTCATTTACAATGCGGTAATGATCCTCAAAGTTTGGGTGGGATAAATCAACGACATGCACCAAAAGATCCGCTTCTCGTACTTCATCTAAAGTAGATTTAAAAGATTCAAAAAGCTGCTTAGGTAATTTTCTTATAAACCCAACGGTATCTGTTAAAAGAAAAGGCAGGTTTTCAATGACAACCTTGCGAACCGTTGTATCCAAGGTTGCAAACAATTTGTTTTCGGCAAAAACCTCTGATTTCGATAAAAGATTCATTAAGGTGCTTTTCCCCACATTGGTGTATCCAACCAATGCTACACGTACCAATTGCCCTCTGTTTCCCCTTTGTATAGCCATCTGTTTGTCGATGTCCCTCAACCGCTCTTTCATTAAGGAAATCCGTTGCTGAATGATCCTTCGGTCTGTTTCAATTTGTGACTCCCCCGGGCCTCGCATCCCGATTCCTCCTTTTTGTCGTTCAAGGTGGGTCCACATACGTGTTAATCGAGGCAGCATGTATTGCAATTGCGCAAGTTCTACCTGTGTTTTTGAATGGAAACTACTCGCTCTACTTGCAAAAATATCAAGGATTAAAATGCTTCTGTCGATGATTTTTTTCTCTAAAAAATTTTCAATGTTTCGCAATTGAGAAGGACTAAGTTCGTCATCAAAAATGACAGCATCCATTCCATTGGCAAATACATAGTCTTTAATTTCTTGGAGTTTTCCTTCACCAACATAGGTTCTTGGGTTCGGATAAGGGAGCTTTTGAGTAAAGACTTTCTGCGCAATGGCACCTGCGGTTTCGGCTAAAAAAGCAAGTTCATCTAAATATTCTCGAGCAGTTTGTTCGTTAATTTCTCCGTGAATCACTGCCACCAAGACACATTTCTCTACAATTGATTCGTCCGTAAGGTGGGTGGTCATTTTTTTCGCAAGGTAAACACAAAATTTGTCAACGAGTCTATTTTGTTGTTTTCTAATTGTCCCCCAAAGGCCGGCATGGCATTTTTTCCATTGTGGATAATCTCCATAACTTGTGATTTGGTCCGTTTGCTTTGTGTTAAATCCTTGGCTCCAAAAGCGCAGAGATCTCCATTCGGTCCATGACAAGAGGCGCAATGCAAAAGGTAAAGAGATTCTCCAATGGAGACGTCAGATTGAGGTAAGGCCTCCTTTGTTCCAGATGAACCGCAGTTAGAAAAAAGAAGGAAAGGAAGGGAGATTAGAACCAGTGTCCTCCCAAGTTTCTGAATGGCCATGGAATAAAAGCTAGAATAAGAAGTAAACCTAGTACATACCACAAACGAATGGGCTTAAATTTCTCTTGGGGAGATTTTCCTTTCTTAGCTTTTACATATCCAAGGGTAATAAAAGTTAAGGCAATCACCATTCCGAATACATGCTCCATGCCATAAAAGCGTTGTACAGGGTCTTTCATCCACCCTGGAGTAAATTGTACCGTTTGAAAATACAAGTACAATCCGATGAGCAATTGCGTATGTAAAGTAACCATGGTAAACAGGTTAATCATCTGATGCGGTTTTTTAAATTCTTTCGCGGTAAAGGCGTTGAAAATTGCCAAAAGCAACAAAACCAGCGAAACCCAACGCAGGCCAGAGTGAAGGTGTACTATTATGTCATTCATGGGGATAAAATTAATCGTTTAATTTTAAAACAGCTAAAAAAGCTTCCTGTGGTACTTCGACACGTCCAACTTGACGCATGCGTTTTTTTCCCACTTTTTGTTTTTCTAAAAGCTTCCTTTTCCTTGAAATATCGCCACCATAACACTTTGCGGTCACGTCTTTTCTAAGGGCTTTTATGGTTTCCCGCGCAATGATTTTCGCGCCAATGGCTGCTTGAATAGGAATCTCAAACTGTTGTCTTGGGATGAGCTCTCTCAGCTTCAGGCAAATTCTTTTTCCTAGGTCAAAAGCGTTGTTTCTATGAACCAATGCGGAAAGCGCATCCACTTGTTCTCCGTTTAATAAAAGATCCATTTTTACCAAGTCAGATTCTTTATATCCAATGGGGTGGTAGTCAAACGAAGCGTAGCCTTTTGAAACCGTTTTTAATCGGTCATAAAAATCAAAAACAATCTCAGCCAACGGCATTTCAAAGGTAATCTCAACCCTGTCTTGTGTCAAATAAACCTGGTTTTTTAACTCACCTCGTTTGTCAATACATAAGGTCATTATGGAGCCAACATACTCAGTTTTGGTAATGATTTGTGCTTTGATGTATGGTTCCTCAATTCGATCCACACCGGAAGGGTCGGGTAGTTCGGATGGATTATTCACAATAAAAATTTCATCTGGGGTTTTCCTCATGAAGGAATGGTAGGAAACATTTGGAACGGTAGTAATGACTGTCATGTTGAATTCACGTTCCAATCTTTCTTGGATAATTTCCATGTGGAGCATGCCTAAAAAACCGCAACGAAATCCGAAGCCTAGGGCAGCAGAAGATTCTGGCTCAAAGACCAAAGAGGAGTCGTTTAATTTAAGTTTTTCCATAGAGAACCGAAGCTCTTCATAATCTTCCGTGTCCACAGGATAAATACCCGCAAAAACCATCGGTTTAACATCTTCAAACCCTTTAATGGCGCTTTCACAAGGATTTTCTGGGGAGGTGATGGTGTCTCCAACTTTTACTTCGTTGGCTTGTTTAATTCCCGAAATGATGTATCCGACATCTCCGGCCCTCACTTCTTTTTTGGGTAATAGATCCATTTTCAAGACGCCAATTTCATCAGCAAAATAATCTTTTCCGGTGTTAAAAAACCTCACTTTTTGTCCTTTTTTTATCACACCATTTTTCACCCGATAATAGGCTATGATGCCACGAAATGAATTGAAAACAGAGTCAAAAATCATTGCTTGCAACGGAGCGTTTTCGTCTCCTTTCGGGGCAGGGACTTTGCGAATCACAGCTTCTAATATTTTATCGACACCGAGACCGGTTTTTCCTGATGCAGGAATGATGTCTTCCATTTTACAGCCAATCAACTCAATGATTTGATCTGATACTTCTTCAGGCATCGCACTTGCCAGGTCCATTTTATTTAAAATCGGAATGATCTCTAAGTCATGTTCTAATGCCAAATATAAATTTGAAATGGTTTGTGCCTCAATTCCTTGGGTTGCATCTACAATCAACAAAGCGCCTTCGCAAGCAGCAATGGAACGCGAAACTTCGTAAGAAAAGTCAACGTGTCCTGGGGTATCAATTAAGTTTAAGATATAGTCTTCACCTTCGAAATGGTAATTCATTTGAATCGCATGACTTTTAATGGTGATGCCTCGTTCCCTTTCTAAATCCATGTCATCAAGGGCCTGGTTTTGCATGTCACGGTCGGAAATGGTACCTGTAGTTTGCAAAAGACGATCTGCCAAAGTGCTTTTACCGTGGTCTATGTGTGCAATGATGCAAAAATTTCGAATGTTTTTCATGCTGAATGCGAATTTACAATAAGTCTTTGGATTCTGGCATGAAGCGATCGAAGTTTACATCATGACAATCACATGTCCTGTGATGCATTCTTCTTGTGATTTTACCTTTCGGTAGGTAAGCTTCCATGTGTAGGTGCCATCGGGGACTTTATATCCGTTATAGGTGCCATCCCAGCTGAAGTTAAGTTCCTCCGAATTAAAAATTCGTTCTCCCCAACGGTTGAATATTTCCATTTTAACCCATTCGACCCCCACAAAACTCCCTGAAAATTGATCGTTGATTCTATTTCCATCCGGTATAAAACAATTTGGGATATAAATGTAAAATTCCGCTTGAATGTAAATGGGCTTGGTAATGCTGTCCAAGCATCCATTCATGTCGGTAGCAATCAGCGTAATCATATATTCTCCGTCGTTCGCATAGGTGTGTGTAGGATGAACGTCATAGGAAATGGTGCCATCTCCCAATTGCCAGACATAGCCAAATCCATTTTGTGTTAAATTGTAAAAGGAGATGGGAAGATTCTCCGTCGGGTTGTTTGTTAGAATTGTAAAATCTGCATTGGGCTTAACGATTTGCACCTGCGTAAAGCCACTAATTGTAAACGATTGGCATTCATCCGAAACAAGTACTTGGTAGGCGTTGTTTGCATTGGGTTTAACCCAAATCCCTGATGCGGTGGAACCGTTAGATGGCCATAAATAATAATAATTACCAAACCCTCCATTGGGTGTAACGCTAATAAACACGCTGTCTCCAATGCAAATTTTCTGTGTGGGCGTCATGGACAATGTCAATGGAGGACTTGAAATGGTATATAACACGGTATCTGTTACCGTATTTCCGCAACCATCTGACACGTTAAAAACATAGTAGGTCGATGTCCCCGGGGAAACTACCAGCGAATCTGCACTGCCAAGAACATTGCCATTTGCTGTCCATGTGTAAGTATAACTTCCATTGCCCCCGGTAACTTGACCATATAAAGTATGATTGATAAAAGGGCAGATTTCATTAATATCGGCGGAAACCGTCAAGTTTAACGGTTGAAAAACAGGGACGGTAATGACCGCAGAGTCTACTGCGTTTTGACCCGTACAATTGTCATTTACGGTGACATAAATGGTTTGGCTGGATTGCGCATTTAACGAAATAGAGGAAGAGGTGGCGCCGGTACTCCACAGGTATGCATAGGGGGTTATGCCTCCCGTGATGCTAGGCGTTAAGGTAATGGGCTGATTCGGACAGTTTAGGACGGTGTCGTTTAATTGAACACTAAGGGTAGGTACATCTTGAATAAATAAAGTCAATGGGATAGGGGTTACATTCCCACATGGGTCAGAAACATTAAAGTTAAGCAGGATGTTTTCTAATCCTTCCGTAAAAACGTCTGGGTTAACGGAGATTTGAAAAGTATAAACAGATTGACCCGCCGTGAAGTTTATTGAATTTGGTATTCCAGAATAGTCAACGCCTTGTGTCGCTGATCCGGAAACCGTTAAGGGAATGCTTAAGGCTGAATTGATGTTGTTTTGTCGCGTGACTGTCACCGTTGCGGAAACGCAGCCCTCCGCCATCCAATCGGGATTTGTAAAAACTTGTTGAGAAATGGTATGGGTTACGGTTACCGGCGTGGTGGTACTCAGACTGTTTGCTTCTAAGAAAATACCTGAATCCCATGAGCCATCACCCACATCGGCAATTGAGAGTATTAAATGATAGGTTTGACCACATTGAACCGCGGATCGAGCTTCTAACACATCGGTAAATCCATCGTATTGAATGTAATTTGGTGAAGCGTTGTAAGGGGCCATGGTGCCATCTCCATTTGCATTGTAGTAGATAAAATTGTTGACAGGATTCACATTGTTAATGGATACAACACCTCCTCCATTCGGAAGTTGCGCAATGTTTTGCAAACCGGCAATACCTGGACCGGAAATAAAAAAACCGAAGACATCATTGTAGGTTGAATTATTCGGTGGGGCAAATTCAGGGTACTCTTCTGAGCCAAAAACGTATTTAAATTTTACGGTGTCAGAATAAGGAATGAAGTCAAACTCTAAGGTTGCCGCATTGTAGGTTTGCGTTTGCCCAATAATACCGGATAAAATACCTGAGCCAGGCATGTTGTTGTCTGTACCACCTGAAGGCAAGTTGTTTGGGCCCTGTGGACCATTCCCGTTGTTCAAAACGGTGCCAGTTGTCATTACAATTCCTTGAGAAATGCCGAGATTGGTGCCGTTTGCTGTAAAAGAGCCGATGGCCATTGGACTTCCGTTGTACAAAATGTTACTGACAGTAACACCAGACCCAATTAAGACATTTTGTACTAAGCTTTGAGCAGATTGGCCCGTGCTCGTAACCAATTGAGCCTCCATTTTGTTCGAGAACAAAAGAATAAAGAAGATGAGGAGAAACTTAATTTGTAGAGTCATTGCTATCTCAACGATTGAATTTACTTTACGTTGTTAAAATTTAAGAAATATATTCAAAAAAACGGATTAATTCAAACCTTGCAAGGTGCAAAAATTGGCATAATGTTGATTGAGCAACATGAGTTCTTTATGGGTGCCAGACTCCACAATCTCTCCTTTTTTCAAAACGATAATTTTGTCTGCGTTCTGAACGGTACTTAGCCGATGAGCAACCACCAAACTGGTTTTTCCTTTCATGACTTTTTCTAAGGCAGATTGCACCAATCTTTCCGATTCCGTGTCCAAGGCTGAAGTTGCCTCATCCAACAATAAAATTTCGGGGTTTTTGTAAATTGCTCGGGCAATACTAATTCGCTGTTTTTGACCGCCTGACAGCTTATTTCCGCGGTCACCAATGTTATAATCAAAGGTCCCGTCGAGCTCTTGGATAAAGTCAAAGGCGTTGGCATTTTTCGCTGCTGAAATGGCTTTTTCCAAGTTAGGGTCGGTGTCTCCAAAGGCAATGTTTTCCAAAACCGTAGCATTAAAAAGCAAAGCGTCCTGTGCAACAATTCCAATTAAGTGTCTTAGAGAAGAAATTTTAATTCCTTTGATGTCCTTTTGGTCAATAAGAATCGAGCCTCCTGTGGGATCATAAAACCGGGGGATTAAATCCAACAAAGTTGATTTTCCACTGCCTGATTCCCCAACGATGGCAACGGTCTCTCCTTTTTGGATGTGAATGTTAATATTCTTCAAAACGTCTTCCGCTCCATATGCAAAACTTACGTTATTAAAGACTAAATCTGATTTGAAGTTTTGAAGGTCAATCGGAGAATTCGCATCCACAATTACTTCGTCTTGATCCATGATTTCATTGATTCTATCCAATGAAACCCTCGCTTTTGCCATATTGGACATTGAAGTAGAGATTCCTTGTATCGGACGTAATAGCTGAGAAAACACAATGATAAACGTGATGAATATTTCACCGTTTAAACGACTTGAGCTGTGATTTAAAATAAGATTTCCACCAAACCAAACCAACAGCAACATAATGAAAGCGCCTAATGTTTCATTGATGAGGGGAGACAGATCTTTTTTCCTAAATGTTTTCGTAATTAACCGCTGGTGTAAAAGGTTGATGGACTCAAAGCGATGTATTATAAAATCAATGGCACCAAAGGCTTTGATGATCCGAATTCCATTTAAGGATTCATCCATGGTTGAATAAAGTAAGCTGGTCTGTTCTTGACCTGCTTTTGCTGTTTTTTTAAGGCTTTTACTAATTCTTGAGATAACGAAGGCAGAAACCGGCAGCAGAAAAAAGGAAATAAGGGTAAGTTCGGGACTTAAATAAAGCAAGGTAACAACGTTTATAATTACAGCAATTGGTTCGCGAAAGAGGAGTTCAAGCATACTGACAACGGCAATTTCTATTTCTCCAACATCGCTGTTCATCCTGGCGATGATGTCTCCTTTTCGCTCATTTGTGTGAAAAGACAAGGGTAGAAGCATCGCCTTTTTAAACAAACTGTTTCGAACATCTCTTACGACAGCCATCCTCAGTTGGGACTGATACCAAACGGCACCATAGCGAAATAAATTTTTGAAGAAAAAGGCAAAGAAAACAGAAAAACAGACGATGAGCAGCGCATATTTGGGGTCCTCATGCACAAATTTCGCCATGGAGTACTGATAGGTTTCCTTGATGTAGTTCCCTAGTTCAAGTATGGAATGCAATTTTCCTGGCTTTGGAACGGACTGAACCTCTGTGGGTTTCCTGAAAATCAACTGTAACACCGGAATGAAAAGCACAAGGGAAAGCAAGTTGAAAACAACAAACAAGAGATTGCAAAGCACGACCAAAAACGCGGTCCATTTGTACTTAAATGTAAAAGCAAATATTTCTCTAAGCCCTTTCAACGTATGCAAAGATACATTTTGTAATTCCAAACAAGAGGGATAAGACACAAGATTCTTAACTTTGCGTCAATGAGCTCAATCCGACAACAAAAAATAGAAACGGCAATCAAGAACGAACTTGCTGTGATTTTACAAAGTAACGCCTCTGAATACTGTCTTGGCGCAATGGTTTCCGTAACCACCATTCGCGTAACAAGAGACCTCTCATTGGCAAGGTGTTATTTGAGCATCTTTGCGCATCCAGAACCTCAACATGTATTAAAGAGCATCGCGACTCATCAGCCTGCGATAAGAGGGGTTTTGGGTCAGAGGCTGAAGAACATGCGCAGAATACCATCCATAACTTTTCACATTGATGATTCTTTGGCCTACGCCGATGAGATTGACAAACTTTTAAAAGAATAAACATCAACGTCCCTTTCTACATAGCAAAACGGTATTTACTATCTAAGCAAAAACAGCCTGCCGTTTCAATTATTGCATGGATATCGGTGGTGGGAATGGTGGTTACCTCCGCTGCAATGGTCATCCTACTTTCTGCCTTTAATGGAATAGAAGGTTTGATTACTGAATTGTATACTGATTTTGACCAAGAAATCGTCATTACCCCAAAAACAGGAAAAACCGCAGCGGCATCCGAAATCAAAACGCTTGATTTGTTCTGTAGTAAGTTAAAAGGGGTCGATAACACCAGCGTATTCCTCCAGGAAAGGGTTGTTTTACGAAATAAAAAAAAATGGGTGAATGCGGACATGTGGGCGGTTGAGCCTTCATTTTATGAGATGGCAAAGGTCAAAAATTCAAAACACCTTGTCAATGGCGCGCTCTATGAAAAAGAACAATTCGCCCTGATAGGTATTGGATTGGCTCAAAAACTAGGACTGAAGTCCATGCAAGAAAACAACGAATCCCTGGTCGTATATACGCCCAAACAAAACATTCGGGTTGGTTTTGGGAAAAATCCATTTTATCAAGATTTGATAGACGTAAGCGGAGCTTTAGATTACAACAAAGAAATAAATGAAGGCGTCTTTCTTGTGGGGTTGGATTTCGCAAAAAAACACCAAAAAGAAGACCGTTTAACCGGACTTTTGGTCTCAGCAAACACATTCGAAAGGGAAAACATCAAAGATGCATTGCTCGCTAAATTCAGCGAAAAATTTAATGTTAAAACCAATCTTGAAAAAAACGAGTTGATTTTTAAAACCAGTAAATCAGAAAAGCTTATCGTAATTGCCATCTTGATTTTTGTGTTTATTTTATCCCTTTTTAATTTGGTAGCATCACTCACCATGATGTTTTTGGAAAAAAGGGAAACTTTTGTGGTTTTAAAGGCACTTGGGTTTTATAAAAAAACCTTAAAAAATCTATTTGTGTATGTGGGCATGCTCATCGTTACCTTTGGGTTAACAACGGGGCTTTTTGTTGGGACGGTTATGGTTTGGATTCAAATTCATTTTGAGGTACTCCTCATCCCCGGCTCATTCAAGGCCTTCCCGGTGGCGTTTTCAATGAATCAAATGGCAGGCATCTCTGTTTTATTAATGGTTCTTGGTTGGGTAGCATCAAAAACAACGGCAACATTTTTATTTAGAATGTTACCAAAATAGCTTAAAATTTCCGGTGACTACAAATAATTAAGTATATTTGCGCGCAAATTAGAATTGAAAAAATGTCGATGATTAAAGGAAGAATTTCACAAGTTATTGGTCCCGTAGTAGATGTAAGATTTAACAACGGAGACACCCTGCCAACCATTTTTGATGCGTTGGAAGTTATTAAACAAGACGGAACGCATGTAGTTCTTGAGGTTCAAGCCCACGTTGGTGAAAATGCCGTTAGAACCATTTCAATGGATTCAACGGATGGTTTTACCAGAGGTATGGAAGCCATTTCTACCGGAAGCTCCATCAAGATGCCGATTGGAGATAAAATCAAAGGTCGACTTTTCAACGTAGTTGGAGACGCAATCGATGGAATCAACCAAGTGGACAAAACGAATGGTTTGCCTATTCACAGAGAAGCGCCAAGGTTCGAAGATTTGACAACAGCTACAGAAATTCTATATACAGGAATCAAAGTTATTGATTTGATTGAGCCTTATGCAAAAGGAGGAAAGATTGGTTTGTTTGGGGGTGCAGGGGTTGGAAAAACCGTTTTGATCCAAGAGCTTATTAACAACATCGCCAAAGGACACGGTGGATTATCGGTATTTGCAGGTGTTGGTGAACGAACAAGGGAAGGAAACGACTTGCTTCGTGAGATGTTAGAAGCAGGTATTATAAAATACGGAAGTGAGTTTATGCATTCCATGGAAAATGGAGGATGGGACCTTTCAAAAATTGACCTTGAGGAGATGAAAGAATCAAAAGCAACTTTTGTATTTGGTCAAATGAATGAGCCTCCAGGTGCACGTGCGCGTGTTGCATTGTCTGGGTTGTCAATTGCTGAGTACTTTAGAGATGGTGAAGGCGATGGTCAAGGGAAAGACATCTTGTTCTTCGTAGACAATATCTTCCGATTTACGCAAGCAGGTTCTGAAGTTTCTGCCTTGTTGGGGCGTATGCCTTCTGCAGTAGGGTATCAACCGACGTTGGCAACCGAAATGGGTGCAATGCAAGAAAGGATTACCTCAACGAAAAACGGTTCAATTACTTCTGTTCAGGCGGTGTATGTTCCTGCGGATGACCTTACCGATCCCGCTCCGGCGAACACTTTTGCGCATTTGGATGCAACCACTGTATTGTCAAGAAAGATTGCGGAATTGGGGATCTATCCAGCGGTTGATCCATTGGACTCAACCTCAAGAATTCTTACCCCAGAAATCGTTGGTGATGAACATTACGATTGTGCTCAAAGGGTGAAATTAACTTTACAGCGATATAAAGAATTACAAGACATTATTGCCATCCTAGGAATGGATGAGCTTTCTGAAGAAGACAAGCAAATCGTTCACAGGGCACGTCGTGTACAACGATTTTTATCCCAGCCTTTTCACGTTGCAGAGCAATTTACAGGAATTCCTGGTGTATTGGTTGACATCGCGGAAACGATTTCTTCGTTCAATGACATTCTTGACGGAAAATACGACCAATATCCAGAAGCTGCTTTTAACTTGAAAGGTGGGATTCAAGATGTAATTGATGCAGGTGAAAAAATGTTGGCAGAAGCATGATTTTAGAAATCCTTACACCCGAAGCTATTGTTTTTAAAGGGCAAGTTGATGCGGTTACCCTTCCGGGGTTAAATGGTAATTTCCAATTGTTAACAGGACATGCCGAGATCATCTCGGCGTTAAAACCAGGTACCGTTAGGTTTAATTCCGGTGAAGCCAACCTCGCCGAAAATCAATTTCTTACGCCAGATTCAAGCCATGCCAATTCCTATTTGTTTTCAATTCAAGGAGGTGTAGTCGAATTGCTTGAGAATAAAATTGTTCTCTTGGCCGAAGTATAATCTGTTAACGCTTGTTAAGTTAGGATTTTCGGTTTTTTGGACCATTTTCTTTAACTATATTAGCCCCTTGAATATAACCAGGTGACCCTACAACTAGACCATAATAACATACCGAAGCACATAGCCATCATTATGGATGGAAACGGTCGTTGGGCACAACAAAAGGGAGAAACAAGACTTTTCGGGCACGCGCAAGGGGTAGAGTCGGTAAGAGAAACCATCCGCTCCGCAAATGAATTTGGTGTAAAATACATCACCCTTTATGCTTTTTCAACAGAAAATTGGTCACGGCCGAAAAACGAAATCGATGGGTTGATGGAAATTCTCGTTGAGGCCATTCACTCGGAACTTGACTCTTTAATCGAAAATGGGGTGAAATTGGAAACCATTGGTGACACCTCAAAGTTTCCGGAAGGGTGCTTGAAAAGTCTTGAAATAGCGAAAGAAAAAACCAAAGGAAACGACACTACTACCTTGATTTTGGCATTAAATTACAGCTCGAGGGCAGAATTGACAGATGCATTTAAAAGTCTTTTACTAGAGGTTCAGGAAGGAAGAATTACACAAGATCAAATTACTGCAGAAACCATTTCAGGACATTTATACACCAAAAACTTTCCTGATCCTGAATTAGTCATTCGCACAAGTGGAGAGCACCGGCTAAGCAATTTTCTCCTTTGGCAATTGGCATATTCTGAATTGCATTTTACACCCGTTTTTTGGCCAGAATTTCGAAGAGAACATTTACTTGAAGCCTTGTTGGATTTTCAGCGTCGCGAACGAAGGTTTGGAAAAACATCAGATCAAGTAAAAAATTAATGATGACGAGAACCCTTTTCTTTATTTGTCTTTCTTTGTGCTCCTTTGCTTATGGACAAAATCAGCCGAAAAATTTTGGGGAATTAACATTGGATTACGCAAATCCCAGGGAGTTTGAAATTGGCCCCATTCGAGTGGTTGGCGCTGATAACTACGACCATCAAGCCATTAAAGCCGTAGCCGGACTTCGTCAAGGCCAAAAAATCACCCTTCCAGGAGACCAAATTAGCAAGGCAATAAAAAACCTTTGGAAAGAAGAGTTGTTTTCAAACATTTCCATTGTTTTGGATAAAGAAATTGATGGAATCGTTTACCTGACCATAGAATTATCGCCAAGACCCAAACTCTCACACTTTAAATTTAGAGGGGTCCCAAAACGCGAGGCAGACAAACTTAGGGAAGAAATTTCCCTCTTTGCAGGAAAAACGATCACCGAGAACCTAATCTTTCAAACCAAAGCCAAAATCCGTGGCTATTTTAGAGAAAAAGGGTTTTACGCTGTACAGGTTCAGATTGAAAGAGTCAAAGACACCATCATGAATGAGTCTGAAATTTTTATCATTGACATTGACAGAGGGGTAAAGGTTGGCATCAAGGAGATCAACCTCATTGGCGCAGAAAGCATAGCCCATTGGAAATTGTACCTGGCCATGAAGGATACCAAACAAAAATCCATTCTAAGGATATTTAAACGCTCAAAATTTACCCTTTCAAATTATGAAAAGGATAAAACAACCATGCTGGATAAATTCTATGCAGCGGGCCTAAGGGATGCAAACATTGTCAGCGACAGCGTGTATTTTAAGGACCCAAAAAATCTCATAATCGATTTGGTTATAAGTGAAGGTGAAAAGTATTTCTTTGGCGATTTCGAATGGGTAGGAAACACGAAGTACCGGTCTACTTTTTTAGATTCCGTTCTCGGGATTAAGCGAGGAGACATCTACAATAAGACCTTGCTTGACAAAAGAATCAATGGCGGAGAGGATGGCAGAGATGTTTCGGCATTGTACATGAATCGTGGGCATTTATTCTTCCAAATCATTCCTGTGGAGACCAACGTTTCTGGTAACTTTATCAACCATCAGTTTAGAATTATAGAAGGAAAAGAAGCACGATATGGCGAAATCACCGTAAAAGGCAATACAAAAACGAATGATGAAGTAATTTATCGGGAAATCAGGACCAAACCCGGTGATCTCTTCAACAAAGAGGACATCATGCGGACACAACGCGAACTTTCACAACTTGGATTTTTTAATGACCAAGGATTTAAAATAAACCCAATACCTAATCCGGCCAAAGGCACAGTGGATGTCGAGTACATTGTTGAAGAAAAATCATCCGACCAAATAGAACTTTCCGGTGGTTATGGCGGAGCGGGACCCAATTCATCAGGTAGGATCATTGGAACCTTAGGCTTGACTTTCAATAATTTCTCAACACGAAACTTTTTTAAGAAAGCCGCATGGTCTCCACTGCCGGGAGGAGATGGACAGAAACTTTCCATTCGAGCACAGTCTAATGGTCGCTTTTACCAAGGTTATAATTTTTCATTTACAGAGCCCTGGTTGGGAGGAAAAAAACCAAACGCGTTGTCTTTTTGGGTAAACAATACAGCATTGTCCTCTAACGGTTACCTTCGTTCTAATGCCGCTTACAACGGAATATCAATTACAGGTGTTGGTTTT
>CAMCWF010000020.1 GCA_945882095.1 Chryseobacterium gleum | reverse complement strand
AAAAGCCAGGAAAAAAGAGATTTCACCTCCCTAGGTGCGGGGGTTTAAACCTGCACCTAGGGGAAATTGAGTTTAAGCCAATACTTCTTTTACCTTATCTGCAGCTTCTTGAAGTAAGACCGCTGAATGTACATTCAAACCAGAATCGTCGATGAGTTTCTTGGCTTCAACAGCATTGGTACCTTGCAAACGAACAATGATTGGAACTGGAATGTTACCAATGTTTTTGTACGCATCCACAATTCCTTGCGCAACGCGGTCACATCGAACGATTCCACCAAAAATATTCACTAATATGGCTTTTACATTTGGATCCTTAAGAATGATATGAAACGCTTTCTCTACACGCTCTGCGTTTGCTGTACCTCCCACATCCAAGAAATTGGCTGGGTTACCACCGGAAAGTTTAATGATGTCCATGGTTGCCATTGCCAAACCTGCTCCGTTCACCATACAACCTACATTTCCATCCAATTTCACGAAGTTCAATCCTGCTTCATCCGCTTCCACTTCCGTTGGATCTTCTTCCGTTTTGTCACGCATAGCAACATAGTCCGGGTGACGCATCAATCCATTTCCATCCATCGTTACTTTTGCATCTACGGCAATGATTTTATCATCTGATGTTTTAAACAATGGGTTGATTTCAAACATGGAAGCATCAATTCCTTCATACGCACTGTACAATGCAGGAATAAATTTCGTCATGTTTTTGAACGCTGTTCCTGACAATCCTAGGTTAAATGCAATTTTTCTTACTTGAAATCCTTGCAATCCAACGCGTGGATCAATAAATTCCCTAAACAACAATTCTGGCGTATGTTCAGCCACATGTTCGATGTCCATTCCACCCTCGGTAGAATAAACGATTACGTTCCTTCCTTTCTCACGGTCAAGAAGTACAGACATGTAAAATTCTTTCACTTCAGACTCACCCGGATAATAAACATCTTGGGCAATCAATACCTTGTTTACTTTTTTCCCTTTATCGCCTGTTTGCAAGGTAACAAGGTGTCCACCTAGTATTCCACGCACTTTATCTTCTACTTCATTGATTCCTTTTGCCAACACAACCCCATGGGAACCTGTTTCTTGTACGGTACCTTTTCCACGCCCACCTGCGTGAATTTGTGCTTTGATTACATACCAACTTGTTCCTGTTAGTTCCGTTAGTTCTTGCGCTGCGGCTACCGCACCTTCAACATTGTCGACAACAATCCCTTCTTGAACGGCAACTCCGTAAGATTTTAAAATTGATTTTCCTTGGTATTCGTGTAAGTTCATATGTGATTTTTTAACGCAGTAAAGTTAGAAATTTAGTTGGTGCAGAAACCTTAAGATTGTAATTTATTTTTCCATGAACTGGAAATTTCTTTGGAGGCGAAGGAAGCCGCTTTAAATGCTTTGATATCTGTCCAAATTTTTTGAATGCCATGGGTCAACGCTCGGTGTTCTTCTTGCATCGCTTGATTGATTACCTTGGGTTCTGCAAAATGATGTTTCACAAAATTCGTATCAAAATCTCCCGAAATAAATGCGGGGTGTTTCAAAACAAACTTCCCAAAATCCAAGGTGGTTTTAACCCCGGAAATCTGGTAATCATCAATCGCCTCAATGCATCTTCGAATGGCATCTTGTCGGGTTTTACCCCAAACCACCAATTTCGCAATCATCGGGTCGTAATAAATGGGAATTTCCATCCCTTCCACAAATGCGTCATCCACCCTAACCGATCTTCCTGTAGGAATTCTGTAACGATTCAAGGTTCCGATGTCTGGAATAAATCCATTCAAAGCATCCTCTGCATACACCCGGATTTCAATGGCATGGCCGTTGATCGCTAACTCATCTTGTAACAAAGGTAGGCGCTCTCCCCGAGCTACCCTCACTTGCCATTCGACCAAATCTGTACCTGTAATTTCTTCCGTCACAGGGTGTTCTACTTGTAGCCGGGTATTCATCTCTAAAAAGTAGAAATTCATGTGGGCATCCAATAAAAACTCTACTGTACCCGCACCGACGTAATTACAAGCCTGGCAAACTTTTACGGCTGCTTCGCCCATTTCTTTGCGCAAGGTGTCTGTTAACACCACACTGGGTGCCTCTTCCACTACTTTCTGATGCCTTCTTTGTATGGAACACTCGCGTTCAAAAAGGTAAACTGTATTCCCAAGGCTATCTGCAAAAACCTGGATTTCGATGTGTCTTGGTTTAAGTACAAATTTCTCCACAAACACCGCATCATCCCCAAAAGAAGACCTTGCCTCACTTTGAGCGGTTTGCATTTGCGACTCGAATTCTGCCTCATGCTCCACCAAACGCATTCCTTTTCCGCCACCGCCAGAAGAAGCTTTGATAAGCACAGGATAACCAATTTGGGCAGCGATTTCCTTTCCTACCGTAACGGAGGTCACCGCCTCATCCAAACCCGGAACCAAAGGAACACCGAATTGTTTTACAGCTTGCTTTGCCCGCAACTTATCTCCCATGACCTCCATGGATTCAGGGGACGGTCCGATGAGGATGATTCCCGAACTTTTTAATTTTTTCGCAAAGCCTGCATTTTCTGACAAGAAACCATAGCCAGGGTGAATGGCATCGACACCCAACTCTGCACAAATTCTGAGGATTTCATCTTGACGTAAATAAGATTCTGAGGAAGGACTTGGCCCCACATAAACGGCTTCATCGGCTTCCAACACATGGGGTGAAAAACGGTCTGCTTCACTAAAAATAGCAACGGTTTTAATGCCCATTTTTTTCAAGGTCCGAATGATTCGTCTTGCGATTTCTCCTCGGTTTGCAATCAGTACTTTATTCATGTTTTTCTTCTTTTTCAATTTGAGATGGCGGAACACTGTTAATTGCCTCACTTGGCAATTTTGTCTGTCTTTTTTTACGTTTCGATTGGAACGATTTGTTTTTCTTTTCTCTAAAAACATCTAAAAAGCTCTGCCAAATTACGAAGTCTTTACGATCGTTGAAATCTTCGTGGTAGGACAAACCTGCACCTTGGGTAAAAGGACCACTGTTTTCCTTAACTGTATTCGTATTGGATCGGTTGAACGCATTCACTCGAAAGGTCCCCGATTCATTCACGAGGTATTCCACATTCACATCTCCCACCAAGCCACTGGCATTGCTTTGTGTACTCGTACTTGCATTTTGCACCCCAAAACTCCCTGAAACAATCAGTCGACCGTTTATAAAAGACTTTTGGACAGAGGTCGAAACATTCTCCGCTCCGATGTCCATTTTTACTTGGTAATTCTTTGACATTTGGGACAAGGCACTGTTGATTTGGCTTTCAACAAGGTCAAGGGCAGCAGACTCATTTGCAGAAAGATTTCCACGCAAGGGTTGAAATTTACTAAAGAGCATTAAGGAAAAAAACTGTCGGTTCAACTCGTCTTGTTCCTCATTGATGCGGCTGATTAAGACCTTCCCAGATTCGGGAGCCTTCGGCGTAGCAATCTCAAATCCAATGATGGGTTTTTCCAAAGTGCCCGTCAAATTAAGTAGACACTGAGCATCTTGTTTTTGAAGTACTTTGTCCGTTGTTTCTGGACTAAGCTCTAGCATGTTTGTGTTTTTAACTTGGTATGCCGCAATCACATTGATGTCAGCGTTATACACATCCCCTGACCATTTAATGGAAGATCCACCCAAGATTTCAAAAGGTTTTCGTACAGGTCCAAGCGTGAAATTGTAAAGACTTCCTGGAGCAATGCTTAAATTACCTTCGAGGTTCATTTGGTTGTATTCATTTAACTTAAGGTTTAGCCTACCTTCGGCCTTGGCTTTGATTTCATCTTGCGTTTGATCATTAAACACCAAGCGAACTTCCGCATCGGGTGTCACATTGAAAGTTAAGTCCAAATTCACCCCTGTGAAGTCAATTTTATTGGAACGATCTCCTTCCAAAAATCCTTTGTTGACAAAATGAATGAGTTCTTCATCTTCCAACTCACTTGAGCCATACATAGGAAAGATGATTTTACTACCTTTTCGCGTCTCCATATTCACTGTAACATCCAAACGAGAACCATAACCAGCGATGTTCGCCGTGCCTCTGCCATACGCTTTGCCATAATAGGAATCCCCTTCTTTGTAGGATGTATTCAACAGCATGAACTTGTCAATTTTACCGCTTGGATTGTATTTTCTGGAATGGGTATAATCTTCTTCAAAATCAATGTCAAGATTGTAATTAAACCCTTCAAAATTGGTATGGAATACCGCGCCGTCGAGTGTTGCAATGTTTCCTTCAGAATCTGAAATGGGTAACTTATTGATCAAGAAACCGTCCTTATCCACTATAATTTTTCCATTCATGGTATACCTGCAGCCCAAAAGCACAAAATCAGCGGCTGCGTTTTTTAGGTACAGCATACCTTTCAACTCGGGGGCATCTGGACTTCCTTTCACATCAATGTACCCGTTCAATTTACCTTCAATTTTTTGCACGACATCTGGATCCATAAAAGCATTGGTATAGGCGATGTCCGTATTTTTAAAATCCAAACGCATCAACAAATTATCGGTTTCGCGGTCTAGCAAATATTGTCCGGAAAAATCCATGGTATTAAATCCGCGGTATGCCAAATCTCCTTTTAATTTGATGCCTTTCGATCCTTCGTTGTAATTGGCAAATACGTTGACATTTCCTACTTCCTCATGGTCGAGGTATAAATTCGTAACATTTAGTTCGGAATTAAATTCAGCCGATTTGTATGGGTCTGAAAAACCAACCTTTCCGGTCACCTTACCTTCCAAGCGCACATCCAATTTTAGCATATTTGAAATGTCTTCTAAATCGATGTTGGTCAACAACAAGGTCATCTGGTCGTTTTTGTTTTCAGAAAGACATCCTTCCAATTCAATTTCCTGTCCTTTTTGGTCGCTGGAAATGACAAAATGATCTGTATTGAAATGGTTATTTTCCACGATGAATTCATTGTTTGGTAGAATGTTCCATTTGAATCCATTGATGGAGAACCACGAATTTTGCGTAGTTAATTTGAAATCCGTAGCAGATAACATGTCCGTTTTCCATCCCAACTGGGAATGGTTCATGGTTCCTTGATCCCAACGCAAGGTTGAATTGAGTACACCTGCAATGCCCGTGGTAACGAAAGATACATCTTTAAAAGAAAGTGCGTCGGTAAGGGTAACTTTTCCCACCTCCAAATTGGCCCTAACCCCAAGGTTATTTACCTTTTGATTCAGGGTAATGTCTTCAAATTCCATGCTGTCGTACACAATGCTACCTGAGGTAAACTGTATGTCCATTAAATCTTGGTCTCCATTGAATTGTATCTCAGCGTTTGTATTTTTCGAAACGCTTAGGTCGGGTACGAAGATGGCCAAAAACGCATCGATGTCTTTCACTTTTACCACCACGTCCAGTTTGTTATTCACTTTGCCTTTTGGAGGCTTATCCTCTTGAATAATGCTTGGGATTACCCGAGAAAACTCATGTAAAACATCGCCTTGAAGGGTAGCGAGGTCCATGGAACCATCTAGGTCAAAATCCAAAATCGAACTTGTCAACTTGACGTGTTCCAAAAATTTGGAGTGATTGAAGACGATGGACGCATCTGGAACATCTATATCCTTCCCATTCTCAGCATAATGTATATCGGTAAAATCAATGTTGCCCATAAACAAATCGAAAGAAGTTCCATGGGTATGTACTGTAAAATCCCCTGAAAAAGAAGTTTCTTTGGTTTCCGTAAAACCCAGCAACCCTAAATTCGCAGTCTCTAATCCAAGGGTTAAATCATAGTTTGGCTTTTTGGTCAGCGACGCCTCTCCATGTACGGTCATGGCTAAATTTGGATCCTTTATTTGTAAATCCAATTTCATTTTACCATCCTTTAAGTCCACGTAGTTCAATGCAATTCCCTGGTATTCATACCCACTGTAGCCCAAGGAGTTGATTTTTCCCTTGATTCCTGAGACAGAATAATGTGCTCCATCGACTTCTACTTTATTTAGCTTTAGCGTTCCATCCAAAAACCCAAGGTCTTTTTCTCCCAAAATATCTCCAAGTTGAACTTGTTTTAACTGAATAAAATCTTGTTCGGCATCCAAGACATGCCCTGAGACTAATCCTGAAAATTCATCCAATTGAAAGGGAGCAAGGATGTTTACACTTCCTTTTGCGGTGGTAATTTCAGTTGGATTCACTTTGAGTTTTCCATCATTCAACTCAAGAACCCATTTACGCAATTGAAAATGACCTAGGTTAGCCACAACATTCCCTAGATTTAGGGTTTCGTTTTTTCCGGGGAGGTGGATTTGGTTTACTTCATTTACATCGAAATAGGCAGAACGGATGGTTTGCTTCACATCAAAGTCCGCCAAATTTGAAAAATTTGGTAGCTCCAAATCTGCCTTTAGAAAGGTATGGTTGCGAATGCGAAGGTCCAAGTTTTTTATCTTCAATCGATTCAGCACATTGGTTGCCCTGCATTGAATGCGGACTTTTTCATTCATCCCCTCCATTTCAGGTACAAAATAAGCGATGTCAGCTAAATCAACCGTACTGGGCGCAATGTCAAATACAAATTGAACTTTGTTGTTAAAATCCTCAAGGTCCGCATCCGATACATAGACATACGACACTTCGTTGGCGAAAACTTCGGAATCATTCAACTTTATTTGGACGCCAGTTAGTGAAATTCCATTGGAATGAATTCGCACTTTTGCCGCCAATTTTTTCAAAATCAATCCCGATTGGTCTTGGGTTGAAAAATCCACGATGGTAAACTTTGTTTCAGGACCATTGTTTTCAAAATCTGTCAAGGAAAGATTTACGGGATTAAAATGAAGGTGATTGTAATCGAGCCCGAAGAGCATTTTCTTTTTACCTAAATCATCGAAACGAAGTTCGGTATCCTTCAACGTCAACTTCTTTAAGTTAACCGAAAACGGAGCACTGGAAGTGCTTTTCGAATCCGAAGAAAAATAATCCAACAAAAATTGGAAATTCATGCCTCCCTCGTTTTTTTCGGAACAAACCCAAACGTTCCCTTTGTCTAAAATTAATTCTTGGATGTCGAGGTGTTCGTTTCCAAAATCTGACACTAATACCTCAAGGCTTTTAATCTTCACCAGGTTTCTCCCTTTCAAATCTTTCACACTTACCCCATTGAGGTAAACACGGTAAAACAAATTAATGTCTACTTCCGCAATGGAAATCTTAGTGTTAAGCTCTTGGGATAAAAATGCGGTAGCTTTCTTCGCGAGGTACGTTTGAAAGGTACTGGTACGAATTAAAAAAGCGAATAAAATCAACAGAATTAAAATCCATTCGAAACAGACTCCTAAAATCGCACGCAGTATTTTCAGTATCTTTGGCATTCGCTAACAAAAATAGCTATTGACGGTGAATAAAACCCTTATTTTAGGCATTGAATCTTCATGTGATGATACATCCATAGCCATTTTGGAAGGGAGGCGCATCTTATCGAATCACACCAACAGCCAAGAAATTCATAAACTTTATGGAGGCGTAGTCCCGGAGTTGGCGAGCAGATCCCACGTTGAACACATAATCCCCATTCTTTCCCTTGCCCTAGAAACGGCACAAAAGAAAATTACTGACATCGATGCAATCGCCTTTACCCAAGGTCCGGGTTTAATGGGATCCCTGGTGGTCGGCACCTCATTCGCAAAGGGATTGGCATTGGCGCTCAACAAACCATTGCTGCCGGTTCATCACATGAAAGCCCATATCTTATGTCATTTCATTGAAGGCGAAAATCCTCCTCCGAACTTCCCTTTTATATGCCTTACGGTTTCAGGTGGACATACCCAATTGGTATTGGTGAAAAGTCCGTTGGAGATGGAAGTCATTGGCAAAACCATTGACGATGCCGCCGGAGAGGCATTTGACAAAGCTGCAAAAATGCTGGGATTGGAATATCCAGGGGGACCGCTTGTTGACCAATTGGCAAAACGAGGAAACCCAGATGCATTTAGTTTCGCAAAACCACAAATTGCGGGATATGATTACAGTTTTAGTGGATTGAAAACCTCTATCTTGTACCAACTTCAAGCACTGCAAAAAACCGATGGAGACTTTATATCAAAAAACCTCCCTGATTTATGTGCCTCCATTCAAAAAACCATTGTGGCGGTTTTGATGGTAAAACTAAAAAAAGCACAAGCAGCATTCGGGATTAACGACATTGCCATCAGTGGGGGCGTATCGGCAAATTCAGGATTGCGAAAAGAATTAGAAAATTGGGCAGCGGAAAACAAATCCTTACACATTTTCATTCCGAGAATGGAATATTGCACGGACAACGCTGCCATGATTGCCATGGCGGGAAGTTTTTTGTTTGAGGCAGGCGCATTTGGAGGACAAAACCTATCTGCGAATCCGAAACTCCCTTGGTGAAATTTTGGATTTTAAATTTAAATCCCTAACTTTTTAGTCCAAACTCACCCTTATGTTTATAGAAATCAAAGAAATTCAGAAGGAAGAAATTCCACAATGCAGCTTTAAGCAAACGATTGACCTCGTACAAACACCCGAATTGTTAAAGAAGTTGAAAGATGCAACGAAAATGGGCAACAATGACCATCGCAAGGTTGAGATTGTCTTTTGCGATGACGAAGGATTGAAAAAAGTACACACCACCCTCTGGGCAGAGGAAGGAGAATTCATCAGCCTCAAAGGCGGTGTTTGGATTCCAGTTTCACGAATTGTTGATATAATTTTCTAAATTCGCGACATGCGTCGAATTTATATTTTTTGTTTCATTTTCTTCCTGCTTTTTTCCAACCGAGTCACGGCTCAAAACCATGTTAAATGGCAAATGTCCTGGGATGCCAAACGTCAAGGTGTGGTAATCAGCGCTGCAATTGACCCTACTTGGCATATGTATTCACCCATGACCGATCCCAATCTTGGACCGATTCCTTTAAAAGTAACTTGGGAGAAAAACAAAGCCGCGAAAACCGTGGGGAATTTTGAATTTTTAACAACGCCTACTGCACACGAAGACCTTAATTTTGGAGGAACTGTCTATATTTGGGAAACAAAAATGGAAGGGTTTCAAAAGATAAAACTGAAGAAAGCAACCCAATTGAAAGCAACGGTTAATTACATGATATGTGATGAAACCATGTGCCTCCCTCCCATTGACGTACCCCTAAGCATTCAACTCAAATTTTAAACATGAGAATTTTAGCAATTTTACTGATTGGACTCAGCATCCAACTTACCTCATTAGCCCAAGGAACTTGGAAAGAAAACATCAAATGGCGTTTTTCTGTAGAAAAAATTGACAGCAACCATGCTTACATTGTTGGCAAAGCAAAGCTATACAACCATTTTCACATCTTTTCTGTAAACCACGAACCCGAAAAGGCAGATTTTACAGGAACCCCAACCACTTTTTCCTTCATTGCGAACAAAAATTACAAGTGCATTGGAAAACTAAAAGATGGCAGCGTTCCAGAGAAATTCGTTGATGAATTGGGTACCCAATTGTATTTTCAAGAAGCAGCCACTTTTAAACAAAAAATCGAAATCCTTTCTAATGATCCTTTTGACATTGAATTCACCTATGCTTTTCAAATTTGTGATGCAAGTGGATGTATTTTCCCGCCAGCACAAGACGCTTTGGTCTCCATTAAAGGATTCACCAATGCCGTAGCTTCAAATGCGACAACGGCTGTAACCACACCATCCGACAAGGACACCGTGAAAGCGTATCAAAACGACGAAAACGGTACGCAAATAAAAACCAAAAAACCTTCCACGGAAAAACAATCCTCTTCCCTATGGTGGACTTTTGTTGCAGGATTTGGGGGTGGACTCTTGGCTTTACTTACGCCTTGTATGTTTCCTATGATTCCTATGACTGTTACCTTTTTCACCAAACAATCTAAAACACGTGCCCAAGGAATCATTAAAGCCTTGGTATATGGCGCTTCGATCGTAATTATTTATGTTACTTCAGGTATTTTATTCACTGCTGTCCTAGGGACCACGGGATTGAACGATCTCGCCACGAACATTTGGATGAACCTTGTATTCTTTACCATTTTCATGGTGTTTGCATTCTCCTTTTTGGGAGCGTTTGAAATTCAATTGCCGAGTTCTTGGGTCAATAAAATGGACAAACAAGCGGACAGAGGTGGATACATCGGTGTGTTTTTTATGGCGTTTACGCTTGGTTTGGTATCTTTCTCATGTACAGGACCTATCATCGGAAGTTTATTGGTTACCGCATCAACCACTGGGTCATACTTAACCCCCGCCATCGGAATGGGTGGATTCGCGTTGGCATTGGCCATTCCTTTTACCCTGTTTGCGATTTTTCCAAGCTGGCTCAATTCCTTACCTCAGTCAGGCGGTTGGTTAAATTCAGTTAAAGTAGTTTTGGGATTGTTGGAAATTGCCCTTGCCCTTAAATTTCTTTCCGCAGTGGACATGGCTTACCATTGGGATTTGCTAACCCGTGAATGGTTCGTAGGAACTTGGTTTGTTTTGTTTTTTATCATGGGAATCTATCTGCTTGGAAAAATTCGATTCTCGCACGATTCTCCGGTTGAAAAATTAAGTGTGCCTCGTTTTATGTTTGCCTTGGTAGCCTTGGTTTTCGCAGTATACCTCTTCCCAGGTATGTTTGGCCATCCCTTAAAATTAATCGATGGGATTGCCCCACCAAGAACCCATTCAGAAGATAATTTCCGATTTAACAATGGTGGATTGGAAACAGGAATTGTACAAGATTCTATTTCTGAAAAATACAACGCAGACATGCACCCTGTTGGCGATGGTTCCATCATGGTTTTTCATGATTTGGTAAAAGGAAGAGCCTATGCAAAGGAAAGAAACTTACCCATTCTATTGGATTTCACAGGCCACGCTTGTCAAAATTGTCGTAAAACTGAATCATCCATTTGGACCAACGACGAAATACGTCCACTCTTGCAAAAAAACTTTGTTGTCATCTCACTTTATGTCGATGACCACCAAGCCCTACCAAAATCAGAACAACGTTATTCTCATGCCTTAGAAGGAAAAATCAGAGACATAGGAAACAAGTGGGCAGAATACGAAGTTGAACATTACAAGAGTTTCCAACAACCCCTCTACGTTGTAACAGACGTGAACGGCAACGACTTAACCGAAGCCATTGGCTATACCCCAAGTGTTGAAACTTACAAAGCTTTTCTAACGAAAGGAATTCGAAATTTCAATAAATAATGAAGTTATGCATTGCGGAAAAACCAAGTGTCGCAAGAGATTTGGCAGAAGTACTTGGTGCAAAAACACGTAAGGATGGCTATTTTGAAGGAAATGGATATTGGGTAACCTGGACCTTTGGTCACCTATGCTCACTTAAAGATCCTGAAGATTACAATGCGAATTGGAAATATTGGAAACTGGAAGATTTACCCATTGTCCCTAAAAATTTCGGAATCAAGATCATCGCAGACAACGGAATCCAAAAACAATTTCAAACCATACAAGATTTGGTCGGGAGATGCGCCGAAGTAATCAATTGCGGGGATGCGGGACAAGAAGGAGAATTGATACAGCGTTGGGTATTGCTCAAAGCAAATTGTAAAGTGCCTATCAAAAGATTATGGATTTCCTCCTTAACGGACGAAGCCATTAAGGTAGGATTTTCAAAACTAAAAGATTCACAAGATTTTGATAATTTATTTTCCGCAGGAAACTCCAGGGCCATCGGAGATTGGATGCTAGGGATTAATGGTACGCGTCTGTTCACTCGAAAATTCGGGAAAGACAAAATGGTGATGTCTGTGGGACGTGTGCAAACACCTACGCTGGCAATGATCGTTCAAAGGCAAAAGGAAATTAACGGTTTCAAAACTGAGCAATATTGGGAATTGAAAACGCGCTACCGCGACACAGAATTCCTATGCCAAATAAACCGATTAACGAACGAAGAAAAAGCCCTAAAAGGATTGGCCTATTTACAAGAGAAACCCTTCACCATCGTCTCCTTTGAACAAAAGGAAGGGAAGGAAGGAAATCCAAGACTGTACGACCTAACCGCACTTCAGGTAGATGGGAACCGTCGATATGCTTTCAGTGCAGACCAAACCCTAAAACTCGTTCAATCACTCTATGAAAAGAAATGGGTCACCTATCCTCGCGTTGACACCACCTACCTTTCCGAAGACTTACATCCGAAAATTCCCCAAATTCTGAAAGGACTCAAAGCCTATGCGAGGTATACCGAAAGTCTGCTTTCAGAACCCATTCCGATGCGTAAAACGATTTTTGACAACGAAAAAATTTCCGATCACCACGCTATTATTCCCACAGGGATTGAACCGACGCACATGACAGCGGATGAAGCAAAAATCTATGACTTAATCGTTCGTCGTTTTATCGCGGTATTCTACCCTGAATGTAAGGTTTCAAATACCACCGTAATGGGAGAAGTGGACCAACTCACGTTTAAAACAACGGGAAAACAAGTCCTTGATAAAGGCTGGCGTGTGGTCTACGATGAATTGGACGCCACAGGTGCGAAAAAAACAGAGACCGAAGACAAAGTACTTCCCCTGTTCATCGAAGGAGAATCAGGACCCCATGAACCTTTTGTGCACCAAGGAAAAACATCGCCACCAAAACCCTATACAGAAGCAACGCTGTTACGTGCTATGGAGACCGCAGGAAAATTAGTTGAGGACGAAGAAATGAGGGAATTAATGAAGGTAAACGGAATTGGTAGACCATCAACGCGTTCCGCCATCATTGAGACCTTGTTCAAACGAAAATACATCGAAAAAAAGAAGAAAAACCTGTATGCTACGGAGACAGGAATGAACCTCATTCACGTCATCAAAAATGACCTGCTTAAAAGCCCAGAACTCACCGGACAATGGGAGCACAAACTTAGAATGATGGAAAAAGGACAGTACGATCCCGCACAATTTAAAGCTGAATTGTACAAAATGGTAAGAGAACTAACCGATCAGGTAATTTTCGATCATTAATCTATTTTGACGAAGCTACGAATCGCTTCATCATTCTTTGAAAAACATCGAATTTTATAAACGCCTGTGCGCAATGAAGAAACGTTCAACTCGGTTAACTTATGCTGAAAATCTAGGTTGTTTTGCATTACCACACGTCCCGTTAAATCCGTTATTTCGTATGCAAAATACAAAGCGTTTTCATCTTTTACCACAAGCATTCCCTGCGTAGGATTGGGATATACATTAAGTCCACCTGCATTAAAATCTGACAATCCAGCGTTGTCCACCGTTGCAGAAAGAACCAAGGTATCACTGCAATTTGCATTGGCTGCAATCAATGTTACGGGATAGGTACCTGGATTTGCATACGTATGACCCGGGGTTGCAAGATTGGAAACAAATCCATCCCCAAAATCCCAGCTGTACTGATTCGCATTGGTACTCACATTTTGATTAACCGTTGCAGTCATCCCAAAGGTGCCGACATTTCCTGCGGCTTGCACTTGGTCCATTACCAGGTAAACAGGACTTCTGGGACTGATACAAGGATCCTTAACAATTTCCCAATCGTAAAAATAATAGTAAAAAGCACCCCCGGCACTCGATCCTGTTATGGAAATCAACCCTGGAATTTGGTAAGGGAATACAGCACCCGCATTGTTTCGGTATAAATTCATTTGGCTTCCACCCATTCGATAATTCACTCCTGGTTCCAAATGAAAATTCAACGCAATTCGAGATCCGCCTGAAGGAATGCTCAAAAACCTGGAATCCAATTGATTTCCACTTGCATCCCATAAGGTAATGGTTCTATCCCCTACTGCACCGGCGTTCACCCATGCAGAAACGATGGTTAAAGGCTCATTTACGGTGAAAATCATGTATTGGGTAGACGCATTGTTGTGCTGTCCACCTGTACCAAAAGAATTGTTCAAAGGTCCTACATACTGCGCAGGTTGCAATTCAACATTTTCCAACCAAAGGGTATCTGTCTGTGGAAGAAACATGCTGTAGGTTGGACCATTTACCAATAAATTACCATCGAATTCCTCGTCATAGATTTTTATGCTTCCATTGGCCGTTGCTGAAATGGTCACGGAATCAGGGGAGCAAAGGACCACATTGTTGGCCATCGGCGCATCTGGACGGTCGATTTGAATGTATTGCAATTGTGTCAAGGTATCGTTTCCGAAGGCATTTCCCGTAACCAAACTGACGGTAAACAAACCATCTTGGGTATAGATATGAAAGGGATTCTGAACATTTGAGGTGGATCCATCCCCGAAATCCCATGCCCATTGGGTTGGACCATCGGTTGATTCATCAATAAATTGTATGTTGCCGTCACAACTCGTCAGCGCGTTGGCGTAAAAGTCTGTGTTGGGAGGCGTAGAAGGGAGTTGGCAGACCCAGGTCATGACAAACCCAGCGTTGTTTACATAGGTATCTGAGAAAAACTTTAGGGTAACCGAACCATAGGTGGATTGGATGGTACCGCCGTTCGGTAAAGCGTTTCCTGTGTATTGACCAATCAACGGACTGGAAGTAGTTGGACCATCGTAAACATAGAGGTAGTCATAATCCAATTCGAAATCAAACAAACTGAAAGTAAGGGTAACCGAAGCAGCGTTGAGCGGGGCGATGACAATTTCACTTGTCACCAAATCTTGGTAGTTTGAAGCCACGCCTCCCGGATCGAATAGGGTACCTGAACATGAATTTTGGGTTTGGTTTTGACCTGCAGGATTCATCGTAATTGCACAAGGTAAATTCGGATCCACATTGATATAATTCAACATGGTTAAGGTATCTGTACCACATGCCCCCCCACTAACAATTAAGGACACCGTATACAACCCTGGGTTTTGGTACACATGTGAAGGATTCAACGCATTTGACGTAGAACCATCCCCGAAATTCCAAGTGAAAGTACCTGCATTAAAACTTTGGTTTGTGAAATTCACCAACGCAGGGGCTTGACAATAATTTTGGAAAGCCGTAGTAAATTGCGCATTCACGGTATAAGAAAAAGGCTGTCCCACGCCAACGGCATACCAAGCATTTGTGGTTGACAACACCTCTGGAGAACAGGCGCCATATAAATCGATGGCCGCTTGAATGGCATAAAAACGAGCATCTTGGTGATTTGAATTTGGTGTAAGGTAAACGGTCAAATTTCTAAATGCAATTCTGGAAGCTTTTAACATTCCAAGCGCTGGCACATTGTAGGCATTGCCGATGTCATTCGTTCCTGTTCCTCCAACCGTTAGCAAGTAGTACCAATAATTCTGAACCCCAGAATTGGTATGCACCCCACCGTTGTCTTGAGATCCCGTATAATAATGTGTACCCAAATAGGTATCAGGGTCTGAAAACGCATTGGGATTGTTCATGCTTCTTATGCCATTGCCACTGGGTGTGGCATCTTCACCAATGACCCAATTGAGTGTATTGTTGTTCGCGAAAGACTCAACGGAAACGCCAAAAACATCCGAAAATGACTCATTTAAGGCACCGGACTCATTTGAATATACCAAATTGGCCGTGTTACTAGTCAAACCGTGGGTTACCTCATGTCCTGCAATGTCAATTGACGTTAAGGGACTAAAAACGGAACCATCGCCATCACCGTAAGTCATGCGTTGCCCATCCCAAAATGCATTGTTGTAATTGGTATTGTAGTGCACATAGTTTTTCAACATGAACCCATTTCCATCAATGCTGTTTCGGTTGTGAATTTGCCAAAAATAATCATATGTCATTTCGGATCCCCAATGGGCATCCCCTGCATATTGATCTTGGTTGGTCGTATTGTTCCAAAAGTTATCTACATCGGTAAAATCTACCGCGGTACCATAATTTGAGGTGTTGTTGAGGTCAAAGGTTTGAATTCCATTTCCTCTTCCCGATTCCCGTAAACGAAATTGGTTGGCAAAATAATCTGCTACAATTGCTTTGTTTCCAGAATAAGCCGTGACCGCTACACCATTGCTGTCGGCGGTATGGATCCGATTTTCCAGTCCAACGACCTCATTTGTATGCGCATCCACATAAACCCATTGCCTAGACAACGGTGTGGTTGCATAGACATCCATGCGGTGACACAATTGATAATCGTCATTTATTGACGGCGAAAACCAAACCAACGTTGGACTGGGATAATACGTCGCATTCAGATCTTCTGTCTCGCGTTGCAACAATAATTCTTCCCATGTATCTTCCCATTTATACGTTTGGGCATTGACTTTTTGGAGTCCTGCTTCAATGGCCTGTTCCTTAGAAAAAGAAGGGGTTCCCGACCCATCAATACGTTTTACGTCTCCATTCACAGAAATAAGGACATCGCCTTTTAGGTGAAATTTCACCATGCTGTGCTGTACTTGAATGCCTTTGTAGATCAACTCATAGTTGAAATGGGTCCACCCCATTTGATCCAAATTTTTGTCTTTGAGGCGCAAACTGTAATCACTGCTTAAACCAAAAAGCTGGCGTCCAAAATCGGAATGTTGTTCAGGTGAAACCGTTAATTTGCCATCAAACCTTACAAAATCCACAAAAGAGGCAAGGTCTTTTTGACGCTGTTCAACGATGTGACTTTGAATCTCTTTTTGGGTAAGGTTTTTTTGTCCGAAAATGGAAAGGGCACATAGAAAGGTGCATAGGAGGAGTGAAAACTTCATAGCAGTACGGTTTAGGTGCCTAAAGATAGGCAAGGCAGCCGAGACTACATCCTATTTGGCGCTGTAATTCCTAAAATTTTTAGTCCCCTTGAAATGATGCTTTGAATGGTAAGCGCAATCTGGATCCTGGCCATTTTCAGGTCTTCATCTGGTTCATTCAGAATGGAACATTGTTGGTAGAAAGAGTTAAATGCCTTTGTAAGCTCATAGAGGTAGTTGGCCAAAACAGCAGGCGAATAGGAGGTCGCAGCATCTTCTATGGTTAAGGGGAATTGTTGAATGATTTTAATCAGTGGTATTTCGGATTCAGAAACTTTATTCACCTTAAGATTTTCAACTGGAATGTCAGATTTTCGAAGCAGCGAAGTGATTCTCGCATGGGTATACTGAATAAAAGGCCCAGTGTTTCCCGTTAAATCAATGGATTCTTCGGGATTAAACATCATCCTTTTCTTCGGATCAACTTTCAATAAAAAATACTTTAACCCACCCAAACCAATGTTTTCAAACAGTTGCTTTTGTTCTTGTGGATTCATTTCGGAAATATGGCCACGTTCTTTGGTCATTTCTTCGGCAGCAGCAACCATTTCTTCCATGAGATCATCTGCATCTACAACCGTTCCTTCACGTGATTTCATTTTTCCTGTCGGTAAATCCACCATGCCATAAGATAAATGGTGACAGTTTTTTGCCCAGGTGTAACCCAATTTATCCAGAATCAAGAAAAGAACTTTAAAATGGTAATCTTGTTCATTTCCAACGGTGTAAATCATACCATTCAAGGACGGAAAATCTTTGTAACGATCGATGGCAGTACCAATGTCTTGCGTCATGTACACGGCTGTACCATCCGAACGAAGCACCAATTTTTCATCCAATCCTTCCTTGGTGAGGTCAATCCAAACAGAACCATCTTCCTTTTTGTAGAACACGCCTTTTTGTATCCCTTCTTGCACTTGGTCTTTTCCTAATAAAAAGGTATCACTTTCGAAATACAATTTATCGAAATCAACGCCCATACGGTCGTATGTTTTTTGAAAACCTTCGTATACCCATCCATTCATCGTGGTCCACAATAGGTATACTTCAGGATCTCTGGCTTCCCATTTTATGAGCATTTCCTTGGCATCGCGCAGAATCGCCGTCGAATTTTTAGCCAACTCCTTTATTTTGGAATCGAGGGCGTTGACGGTTTTCTCATCCTTACCCAATTTGGCTTCGACAAAACCCATGTATTTCGCTACCACGTCCGATGGATACCCTTCAAAATTAGATGCTTCCCATTCGGAGGTAATTGCTTTCGCCTCTTGGTTTAATTGCTTGTCGAATTCGACGTAGTATTTTCCGACCAATTTATCGCCTTTCATCCCTGTATTGAGGGGCGATTCACGGTCTCCTTTTTCATTTACGGGCGAAAACATTTTCCACGCAAGCATGCTCTTACAAATGTGAATACCCCGGTCGTTGATGACCTGTGTTTTGATGACCTGGTGTCCGTTTGCCTTGAGTAATTCTGCCACGGCGTACCCTAGAAAATTATTACGAAGGTGTCCGAGGTGTAGGGGTTTATTGGTATTTGGAGAAGAATATTCCACCATGATGAGCGGCTTGGAATTCACATCACCAAATCCAAAATTTGGTTGAATTGCAACGGTTTCAAGTACACTTCGCCAATGGCTTGTAGAAAACTTGAAATTTAGAAATCCTTGAATCACCTCAAATGAGTCGATTTCCGGAAATTTAGAAGAAAGAAATTCACCTATCCGATTGGCTGCCTCAACAGGAGAGCATTGCATTGCCTTTGCGAAAGGAAAAACCACTAAGGTGAGGTCGCCCGAAACTTCCTTCTTGGTTGGCTGAAACTGAATCCAAATGGGATCAATCTGAATATTAAAAAATATGGAACCCTCCGTTAAAAGGGAATCCCGCATTACAATTTCCATGATTCTTCTAGGGTATGTGCGACCGCATCGACAATTTCTAAGGCAATTTCGGCCATTTTATTTCCTGCTTTATCCAAGCATGGATTCACTTCCACCACTTCCAAAGCGCAAAGTTTTGGGGTTTTTGAAAAATTTTGAAGCAGGTGAACCGCTTCCTGTAGGGTCAAACCATTTTTAACGGGGGTCCCTGTGCCATAAGAAGTTAAATCCGGATCCATTGAGTCGACATCAAAGGAAACATAAATAAGGTCACACCTATCTAAATATGTGAATACTTCCGCTGAAATCGCATCCACCCCTTTTGCGCGAACTTCGTCCACCGGGAAATTTTTAATGTGGTTATCCTCGATAAACCTATCCTCCTCTTTTTCGGTGTCTCTTACAGCAATGTACACCAAATCAGCAGGCTTCACAGCACTGCATTTGAGTTGATTCCATAAAAGCGACGTCTCTAGGTTTACTTGGTTTTTTTGACATGCCAGGTTATCCATTCCCAAAGCGGTTGCGATTGGCATTCCATGCAAATTCCCTGAGGGGGTTGTATAAGGGGTGTGAACATCTGCATGAGCATCGATCCAAACAACGCCGAGTCTTGCGTCGGGGTATGCTTTCTGAATCCCTCGAATGGTTCCTCCTGCGGATGCGTGGTCACCGGCGATTACAAAAGGGAAATTGCCAGCCAAAATTTCTTTTGAAACCTCATTTGCAATGCCTTCATAGACTTTTACCATTCCGTCTATTCTTTTAGCATAAGGGAATTTGATGGGTCTGTCTAGCAAGTGGTTAAAATCAGTCAAACAAGTCCACTGACGGTTCACAAACAGTTGATTTCCTTTTTCCCGAGCAGCAATTTGCATGGCAAAGGGTCCTAACGAAGCGCCCCGGGTTCCGGCACCCAATTCGGAAGGATTGATGATAAATGAAATGCTTTTTGTCATAAGAATCCCTTTTGAGGGGGATAGGACAAATATACAAAAAAGTTCAAAGGACGGAGTGGTGAAAATCCTAAAGAATTTCCAACCTTCATAGGATATGTCTATATTCGCACTCTGTTTTAACCCGAGGATTAGCCATTTTCGTAGAAACACAGAAGATAATTAAGGGGATGTAGCTCATCCGCCGCGGCGGAGGCTAGAGCAAGTGTGATTCAAATTTAATGGGGATGTAGCTCAGTTGGCTAGAGCGCTTGACTGGCAGTCAAGAGGTCGTGGGTTCGAATCCCATCTTCTCCACTCTGATGAAAGCACTTTCCGAAAGGAAGGTGTTTTTTTTTGTGTACGCTTCCTTTCAGGTAATGAAATTTTCATACTTTTATAAATCAGTAACCCTCAAAAAGATTTTCCATGAGAACTTTGCTTACCACTCTTTTGACCCTTTGTGCATTTTCCCTCTTCGGTCAAACCGTTTACTCTGTAGATTCAAAATACGATGCTGACGTAAAAATTTACGTAGCAAGCTCAAAATACGACGCTGACCTCTTGGTATACAAATGCGCATCAAAATACGACGCAACCGACAATAAAGGCCTTTGGTTTTTTGCAAGCAGTAAATACGATGCTAAAAAGAAAGTCTTCTTTTGTGACAGTAAATACGACGCTGACCTTATTATCTATTTTGTAGATAGCAAATACGACGCTATCTGGAGAAACAGCGCGAAGAAAAACTTGATGTACTAATTGCTTCTAATGACTCAAAATAACCTTCGGCAACTTTTCTTCCTTCTACTCTTCCTTCCATTTTCATTGTTTTCTCAAAAGAAAAACATTTCCTTCAGTGGTGAAATGCTCTTCAACGTGGAACGTGTTGCCCCCCCGGACTCAAGTCGTGAAATGGTATTAATTTACGCTAAAGACAGCTTGCTGAAAGTTATCAATTTCTCAACACAGTGGGGACAACAAGAGCTTATCAAGCACATCAGTCGACAAAAATCCTATCTACTCATTACAACCACCAAAGGAAATTATGCCATCCGAACAGAATACACCAAAAATGTAGATACTTCCATGCATTACACCTACAAAAAAACTTTTGGTCACAAGAAAATTGGAGGATTTAAAGCAAAAAAACTCAAGGTGCAATTCTCTGGGATTAACAACGATTTCGATTTCTATTACTTCAAAAAAATTCCCGCAAAATACGGAAGCGCATTCACCGATTTCCCCGGATTGGTAGCTGAGTACTTTCTACCGTCCGACCAAGGATTGTTTAAATATACATTGACATCTCTCAAAAACATGGACCCTCCGCTTTCTCTTTTCATGATTCCAGAGAACTACAAAAAAGTATCCTTGGAACAATTTCTTGAGGAAATAGCGACGCCCTAACGCTGAATTTAACAAAGCGCTGTGTATATCAATCTAACCGTGAGATAGAACCCATTTCTTTGTTCGCTACCTTCGTACTTTACCCTTAGCATGCGACAAAACGAGTTTATTCCCCATGAGCCAGAAGGTCCTTTATACACAAGCGACATAACGGACGATACCGCTGCGCAAAAAAAGAAAAAACCCAAACCCAAAGCACCTAAAACCGAGTCAGGTACAAAGGAAAAAATTAACAGCACTGTTTCGTTTTTTAAATCAAAAAGATTCGTTTCATCCGTTGGCGCTTTACTTACCCTGGGGTCTGTATTTATTTTCTTTGCGTCTGTATCCTATTTTGTAAGCTGGAAAAACGACCAAGATGCCTTGTTGAATTATGGTTTTTGGGACTATATTTTTAACAACAACATACCCTCCGCCGACAATTGGTTGGGGAAATTTGGTGCGTGGACCGGTCACGTATTGATCTACAATTCCTTCGGTATTCCTGCCATTTCACTTTGCTTTATCTTTTTTCTTTTTGGAATCAAACTTTTGTTTAACATCCAACTTTTCCCATTAGGTAAAACCACATTGGTCGTATTGGTCTACATGGTTTGGGGCTCTATTTTCTTGGGGTTTTTCGAATCTTACCTCAATTTTGCCGGAGGGGTGTTTGGAACGTTTATCAACGAATGGCTCAAACTCACCTTGGGAGGTGTTTTTACCATCGTCCTGGATTTTGTCCTGCTCTATATTTTCACAACCCTCCTATTCAATCCAAACTATGGAAGTTTGCTGGAAAAACTAAAACCTTCAAACCTGAAAGGCGATTACTTTGGGGTAAATGAAGAACCAGCCAAACCCAACAACGTCTATCAATCCATGGATGTTATTAATCCCATTAAGGAAAATGAAATTGAAGAAGACATCGTTTCAAATCCCATACACTTTACCAAAGAAAATGAATTGGAACTGGAGATGGAATCAGACATGGAAATAAGTTTCGGAAGCCCAGAAGCGCCTCTTCCCAACGAACTGGAAATCATCGTTGAGCCCGAAGCGCCAAAAGAAGAGCCCATTGTAAAAGAAAGCAGTAGAAACGAAGATGACATGTTGGCTGCACGATTGGTGAAGGAATACGGCCTATACGATCCAACCAAAGACCTTGACACCTACGTCCTCCCTCCCATTGAATTGCTGAAAGACTACGGAGGAAGTGGGATATCTGTTTCCAAAGAAGAATTGGAAGGGAACAAAGACAAAATTGTAGAAACCCTCTCCCACTATAAAATAGACATTGCGAAAATCAAAGCTACAGTAGGCCCCACAGTTACCCTGTACGAAATCGTTCCCGCACCGGGTGTTCGAATCTCCAAAATAAAAAACCTTGAAGACGACATTGCCCTAAGTTTAAGTGCACTCGGAATCCGTATCATTGCGCCCATCCCAGGGAAAGGCACCATCGGTATCGAAGTTCCAAACCTAAAACCAGAAATGGTCAGCATGCGCTCCCTCATCGCCTCCGATAAATTCCAAAATTTTCAGGGCGAACTTCCCATTGTAATGGGAAAAACCATTACCAACGAAACCTTCGTGTTTGACATGACCAAAATGCCCCATTTGTTGGTGGCAGGTGCTACAGGACAAGGTAAATCAGTTGGACTCAACGCCATTTTGGTATCCCTACTCTACAAAAAACATCCAGCACAAGTGAAATTCGTCTTGGTCGACCCTAAGAAAGTTGAGTTAACCTTGTACAATAAAATCGAACGTCATTTCCTTGCAAAACTTCCCGGAGAAGCCGATGCAATTATTGTCGACACCTCAAAAGTGGTAAACACACTGAATTCCCTATGCATCGAAATGGATGACAGGTACGAATTGCTGAAAATAGCGGGGGTGAGAACCATTAAGGAATACAACGAGAAGTTCATCGACAGAAAACTCAATCCGGAAAAAGGGCACAAATACCTTCCATACATCATTGTATTGATTGATGAGTTTGCCGATCTAATCATGACCGCAGGTAAAGAAGTAGAACACCCCATTGCAAGAATCGCACAATTGGCAAGGGCTATCGGTATTCACCTTATTGTCGCAACCCAACGTCCCTCAGTTAATGTCATTACAGGTATGATTAAAGCGAATTTTCCCGCACGAATTGCTTTTAGGGTGCTTTCAAAAATTGACTCAAGAACCATCCTTGATGCGTCAGGTGCCGACCAATTGATCGGACGTGGTGACATGCTTATTTCCACCGGCTCAGATATGCTAAGGCTTCAATGTGGTTTCGTAGACACCCCAGAAGTGGAGGATATTTGTGAATTTGTCGGAGAACAACGTGCATATCCAAGCGCATTTTTATTACCAGAATATGTCGCAGAAGGAAGTGAAGGAAACGGCGACTTTCAAATGGATGACATCGATCCCCTCTTCATTGAATCTGCCCGAATGGTTGTAATCAATCAGCAAGGATCCGCCTCTCTTCTTCAAAGAAAATTAAAATTGGGCTATAACCGTGCAGGAAGAATTGTGGATCAACTCGAAGCAATGGGGATTATAGGAAACTTTCAAGGGAGCAAAGCAAGAGATGTGTTGTTTACAGACTTGGAGTCACTCGATGAATTCTTGAAGCTTAAAGGCCTTCTTTAGTTTATTATAATCATTTTTGTAGCTTTACTTCATTCAACTCTAGATATGAAGCACTTTTTTATCGCCCTGTTATTGGGCATCACGTTGACGAACTTTGCGCAACTTTCCGAGATTCCAGCACCCCTTGCAAAATATTACCATTCAGGAAAAGACTTTTCTTGGCACCATGAAGTGGTTGATTATTTTCAAACCTTACAATCCTTGTATCCAGAAAATGTTCGCTTGGAAGAATATGGAAAAACCTACGAAGGTCGTCCGCTTTTCCTTGCATATATCGGAAACAAAGAAACCATTCGCAACCTAGAAACCATCCGAAAAAACCATTTACAACACAGCCCCGAAGAAAAAACATCGATTGCATGGTTAAGCTACAATGTGCATGGAAACGAAAGTTGTGGCACCGAAGCAGCGATGGAAACAGCCTATTTATTGCTCACCAAAAACGCCGACTTACTCAATCAAACCTTCGTGGTAATTGACCCTTGTCTCAATCCTGATGGCAGAGATCGCTATGTGAATTATTTCAAACAATACCATGGAAAAAACATCATCCTTGCACTCGGAAGTGCGGAACACCAAGAAGAATGGCCGGGTGGACGTCCAAATCACTATCTATTTGACCTTAACCGAGATTGGGCATGGTTGACGCAAATCGAATCCCAAAGTCGCATCAAAGTATACAATCAATGGCTTCCCCATGTCCATGTCGACTTTCATGAACAAGGAATGAACGAACCCTACTATTTTCCTCCAGCGGCAGAACCCTACCATGAAGTGATCACCAATTGGCAGCGAGATTTTCAAAAAATGATAGGAAAAAACCATGCGTCTTATTTCGACAAAGAGGGTTGGCTGTATTTCTCTAAAGAAATATTTGACCTATTGTACCCTTCGTATGGAGATACCTATCCCACCTTCAACGGTGCCATTGGAATGACCTACGAGCAAGGCGGTAGCGGACGGGCAGGATTGGGAGTCATCACAATGTTGGGCGACACCCTCAGTTTGGAAGACAGGATTTTACACCACATTACCACAGGTATTTCAACGGTTGAAACGGTAAGTAAAAACCATACGCGCATGCTCGAAGAATTTCAAAAGTACTTTGGTAAAACATCGAAATTCAAGTACAACAGCTACCTATTGGACGGAAATGCGCCCAATGTACAAGCTCTGTTAAAATTACTCGATGCGCATGGGATTTCCTTTGGTTCTACTGCGGAACTGAAAGGTTCAGTGGTCAAGGGATACGACTACTTCACGCAAACCAACATCGATTACAAGGTTAAAGAAACCGACATTGTAGTCAACACAAATCCAGAAAAAGGAAACCTCATTCAGGTATTGTTTGAGCCAAGTACAAAATTGAGCGATTCTTTGACTTACGACATAACCGCTTGGTCCCTTCCTTATGCTTATGGCATTCCCTGTATCGCTGTCGAAAAACAAATAGTTTCAGGAAACAGGATCATTGCTAAAACGTCCAACAAAACAGCTGAAAAATGCTATGCCTACGCTGCAAAATGGCGCAACATTGCCGATGCAAAATTCCTAGGAAAACTTTTAGCCAAGGACCTTCATATATCGTTCTCAGAAAAAGACTTTACGTATGAAAATACGCTGTTTCCCAAAGGAAGCCTGGTGATCATTCGCGGTGAAAACCCAGGCATGCCAATCGACAAAATACTCATGGATGAAGCCGCCGCAGCGAATGTTGAATTAACCCCAATCTTTTCAGGGATGATGGACCAAGGACCGGATTTTGGTTCTTCCACATTGAAGAAAATCCTACATCCGAAAGTGGGAATTCTATACAATACGGAAGCATCTTCGCTTTCACTAGGTGAAATTTGGCATTTCATGGATGTTCAATTGGATTTTCCTGTTCAAATGCTTCGAGCAGACGAATATAACGCAGCAGCATTCAACGACCTCAATGTTCTTTTCATCCCAGAAGGATTTACATCCAACTTTAACGCAGATTTGAAGGAATGGATTAGAAACGGGGGTACTTGCATCGTCATGGGTTCTGCAGCCAGTAATTTCATGGAAGCTGATTTTGGAATGACCATTGGGACAGAAACCCCCGAAGCATCCAACTTGGCGCTTGGGAATTACGCAAACATGGAAAGAAATTCAATCAGCGAAACCATCATTGGTGCCATTTATAAATGTGAAACAGATGAAACACATCCACTCGCCTTTGGCTATGGAAAGACCTATTTTACCTTAAGGCTAACACCAGAAAAATATCCGTTTTCCGGTACCATAGTTCAAAAAATAAAAGATTCAAAAGGTTGGGTTGCAGGCTTCAGTGGTTACAAAGTGAAAGCCAAACAAGATTCAATTACAACCGTCGGCGTACAACCGCTGGGAGATGGTTGCATCGTGTATTTTTTCGACAACCCTTTGTTCCGAGGATTTTGGGAAAATGGAAAATTACAAGTAGCAAACGCCCTCTTTTTTGTAAATAAAAACTAATTATCACCTTTGGACAGCGGGAGGATTTTACTTCGTTTGTTAATTCCCTTGCAATCCAAATGTGATTTCATCATTCAAAAACATTTATTCAGTAACTTCGCACAATGAAAAAAATATGCCTTACCCTTTTGCCTGCAATCTTGATTTGCTTGCTTTCTATTTCATGTGAAAACAAAGAAGAAAAATACAAAGTGGATTTTAAAAACAATACAGACGAAATTTCCTATGTGTTGGGTGCCATCAATGCAAAAACCATCGTAAATTCCGGCACAGAATCCTTTGACAAATTGGATAAAGATGCTGTAATCAAAGGCTTTAAACAAAACCTAAACGGCACACCCGCCGAAGCATGTTTAAGTACATTGCAATTGCTTTTTGGTCCCAATTACCAAGATTTTAATAAGAAATATGTAAAAGAAGGATCGCTGTGCATGGGGAAAATGACAGGTTATGCTTTCTATTACGACATCCGTAAACTTGGTGGCTTGGATAAAGTAAACTTTGACATGGTGAAAAAAGGTTTTGAAGACGGCATGTTTAAAAGAGATACGAACTTTCTTCAAGAACCAAAAATGCGCGAAACCATGCGGATTTTTATGACGGGACTAAACGTACAGAACGGCAACAAAATGTTAGAAAAAGCAAGGAAAATTAAAAATGCTCAAATCTTTGAGAACGGCATCGTCATGGAAACCATCGAAGAAGGAAAAGGACCGAACCCTGACCCAAGCGATGACGTTAAAGTTCAGTACATCTTGACCTCCGCCTTGGGTGATACCATTCAAAATTCCTATGATGGAGATGGAAAAGGAAATGTAGCACCCATACCCTTGTCACTTGCTGGTGGCGTAATTCCAGGATGGACTTTCTCCATTCCTAAAATGAAAGTGGGTGGAAAATACAGGATTTATGTCCCTTGGAACTTAGCCTATGGTGAACAACAAGGAAAAGAATCGCTGTGCTTTTTTGTTGAATTGTTGGCAAAAGGAAAAACCGGTACCTTTGTTAAAGAACCAACAATGCCTGTTCAATAACATGAAGCACCTAACCTTCCTTTTCCTATTGCCCATTCTCCTTCTTACTTCTTGTAATGACAAGGTGAATTTACTTGGAGATTACCAAGAAACCGCTGTGGTATATGGACTTTTAGACCATGCAGACAGTCTTCATTTCATAAAAGTAACGCGTGCTTTTATCGGACCAGGAAGCGCAGTAGATTTGGCAATGAATCCAGACTCCAATTACTTTCAAACCGCAGATGTTCAAGTCACAGAAGTGTTAAACGGGATTGAAACAAGAACGTGGATTTTGCAAGATACCCTCGTTAATGACAAGGATACCAATGGCGCCTTTTATGCACCCACCCAAAAAGTTTATTATTTCAAAACCTTGACCACGGGGACAAATGAAGCCCAACAAATTTCAGCCAATCCCTTGTATTCTTCGTTGCACAGAGATGCCACTTACAAACTCAAAATTATTGTTGACAACGGTAAATTTGAAGTGAACGGTCAAACCAAAATGGTACGTGGACTTACATCGCCTGCAAACACACAGAATTTTACGTTTAAATTCGCAAACAACCCAGGTTCCTACTTAAATGCCGGCGTATCTGCTGTGAATACCTTTGGAAACGCATACGTTGTAAATACACAGCTCAACATCTTCTTTAATGAATACATTGGGGTGAATAAAACCCGAAAAAGCTTCAATTGGACACTTGGAGAAGGCAGCATCACCCCCGGTGATTCTAAGACATTTACTGCATATGGTGAGACCTTCTACAACCTTATTAAATCTAATACAACAAACAATCCTGCCATAACCCGAAGGACTTTTGATGGAATCGAATTTGTAGTGACTGGTGGCTCTGAGGAATTGTACAATTACATGGTGGTTAACGCACCGAGCTCCTCACTTGCGCAAAGCAAACCTACGTATACCAACCTAACGGTGAATAACAATAAAAAAGTAATCGGCATCTTTTCTTCGCGACAAACTTTGCGTTTTTACAGACCGTTTTTCACCAATGCTGCCCAAGCATACATTCGAGCCATTGACAAAAAAAGTACAAAGGAATTATGTCAAGGACCCATCACGGGGTTATTGCTTTTCTGCTCTGACCATCCCGGCGACAATGTTGTGGGTGCTTCCGAACCTTATGCTTGCCAATAAAACGGTATTCTACTGATGTCAGAAAGGATTACGCTTTTTGCAGATGTCATTCTGCCAGTTCCCATTCGACAAGAATTTACCTATCGTGTTCCTTTTGAATTAAATGAAACCATTGCCATAGGTCAAAGGGTGATTGTTCCCTTCGGGAAAAACAAAAGAATAACAGGGGTCGTATCAAAAATCCACCCGAATGCTCCGGTCGAATACCAAGCAAAATACATCGAATTCATTCTGGATGAAATTCCATTAATACTGGAAAACCAACTGGCATTTTGGAAGTGGATTTCATCGTATTACCTCGCGCCCATTGGTGATGTACTAAATGCTGCCTTGCCAGCGAATTTCAAACTTGCCAGCGAAACGAAAGTCGTAATACACCCTGACTTCAACCATAACCTTACAGATTTTAACGAAAAAGAAGTCCTGATCCTTCAAGCACTAAGCCACCGTGAAAGCTCAAATCTAAAAGAGCTCTCAGAAATTTTGGAAGTAAAGAACATTCACTTGTACATCAAAAAATTGATTGACAAAAATGCAGTCATCACACAAGAAGAAATCAACCAACGCTATACCCCTAAAACAAAAACATTTGTCAAGCTGAATCCTGAATTAGAATCAACCCGTATTGCAGAAGTTTTGGATGAATTACAAACGAAAAAAAGCACCCAAGGACAATTTAAAGCTTTATTGAAAATCATTCAGTGGTCCAATGAATCCAACGGTCACCAAGGCTACATAGACAAAACAAGGTTAATCCAAAGTGAAATCAGCAACGCATCCATTCTCTCCCTTGAGAAAAAAGGAATCCTATGCATTGAAAAATTGCAAGTGGACCGTTTGTCTTTGTCAAAAGAAGCCACCATGGGCGCACCCATACTCAACGAAGCGCAAAAAACGGCTTTGTCAGAAATCGAAGAAAGTTGGGAAAGCAAAGACATTACCCTGCTTCATGGGGTTACCGGTTCTGGAAAAACGGAAATATACATTCAACTGATTCAATCCTACCTTGACCTTGGGAAGCAAATCCTTTTTTTAATTCCTGAAATTGCGCTCACCACACAGTTAATTTTAAGATTGTCGAAATACTTCGGGAATCAAGTGGGCGTATACCATTCTAAATTCAACCAAAACGAAAGGGTGGAAATTTGGAGTAAGGTATTCGAAAACAACCTCCAAGAATATCGCATTATTCTCGGGGCAAGATCCTCCATTTTTCTTCCCTACCGAGATTTAGGTTTGGTAATTATCGACGAGGAACACGAAAGCTCATATAAACAACACGAACCTTCACCGAGGTACAATGCAAGAGATGCCTCAATTTATTTAGCGAGAATGCATGGCGCCAAGGTACTTTTAGGGTCTGCAACCCCCAGCTTGGAGAGTTATTACAATGCCCAATCCAACAAATACGGTTATGTCCTTTTGGATAAACGGTATAAAGATTTATCCATGCCAGAGGTTCTCATTGCAAACATTCGCAAAGAAACCAAGCAAAAGTCGATGTCTTCACATTTTAGCTCCCTGCTTATGGAACACGTTAAAACGGCTTTAGAGCAGGATGAACAAGTCATTTTATTTCAAAATCGACGTGGGTTTACGCCACTTTGGTCCTGTGAAATTTGTTCTTGGGTACCGAAATGCGACCAATGTGATGTTTCATTAACCTACCACAAACATTCGAATCAATTGAAATGTCACTATTGTGGATTTGCAACACAGCCCATGGGCAGCTGCAAGGCTTGCGGTAGCAACAAGCTAAAAATGCTTGGCTTTGGTACAGAAAAAATAGAGGATGAAATACAGCTCTTTTTTCCAGAAGCAAAAGTAGCACGAATGGATTTAGACACCACGAGGTCAAAAAATGCTTATTCAGAATTGATAGAAAAGTTTGAGAACCGGGGAATTGACATTCTGATCGGCACCCAAATGTTAAGCAAAGGATTGGATTTCGACCACGTATCTTTGGTGGGGATATTGGATGCTGACATGTTGCTGAATCGACCGGATTTCCGTGCCTTTGAACGAGCGTTTCAATTGATGACGCAAGTCGCAGGACGCGCAGGAAGAAAAAACAAACGTGGAAAAGCAATCATTCAAACGGCACATCCAGACCATTGGGTCATACAATTGGCAGCAGCGCATGACACACTCACATTTCTTAAAGGAGAAATCATCGAACGCGAGAATTTCAAATACCCTCCATTCTACAAACTGATTTTCATCACCTTAAAACACCAAGATGAAAACATGGTCAATTGGGCCGCAAATGCCTTTGCTACGGATTTGAAACTGGCATTTAAGGAACGTGTGTTAGGTCCGGAATTTCCAGTTGTAAAGCGCGTTCAAAACCTTTATCAAAAGGAGATAAAAATAAAATATGAAAAGTCATTATCCGATAAAAAAATAAAGGAGCACCTTATGATGCTCCTTGATAAATTTTACGAAAATGTGGCTTTTAAACCTGTGAAAGTCTCTATCGACGTGGATCCTTATTAACCCAAGTAACTTCTTAAGACTTTGTTTTTTGAAGTATGTTTCAATCTGCGGATGGCTTTTTCTTTAATTTGTCTCACACGTTCCCTGGTCAAATCAAATCGATCTCCGATTTCCTCCAATGACATGGGAGCCCTACCGTCTAAACCATAAAACATACAAAGAACTTCACTTTCTCTTGGCGTTAGTGCCAACAAAGACATTTGAATGTCACTTCGCAAAGATTCGATCACCAAATTGCTTTCTGGGCTTGGCATTGAATCCCCGCTCATTACGTCGTACATGTTCGAAGAGGACTCATCACTTTCAACCAATGGCGCATCCATCGATACATGTCTACCATTTTGGGCCAAAGATTGTTTTACCTCTTCTGTACTGCAATTTAAGAACTCTGCCAATTCTTCAGCAGAGGGTGGACGTTCATATTGTTGTTCCATTTCAGAAAATGCACGGTTAATTTTGTTGATGTTCCCGATTTTATTCAAAGGAAGCCTAACAATTCTCGCTTGTTCTGCCAATGCTTGCAGGATGGATTGACGAATCCACCAAACCGCATAGGAAATGAATTTAAATCCTCGGGTTTCATCAAATCGTTCAGCTGCTTTGATCAATCCCAAATTTCCTTCATTGATTAAATCTGGCAAAGCCAAACCTTGGTTTTGGTATTGTTTAGATACAGAGACAACGAAACGGAGATTGGCTTTGGTTAAGCGCTCCAGCGCAGCCCTGTCACCCGTTCGAATGCGGCGAGCTAGCTCAACCTCTTCGTCTGCGGTTATTAAATCAACACGACCGATTTCTTGAAGGTATTTGTCCAAGGAAGCGGTCTCTCTGTTTGTAACTTGTTTAGCTATTTTAAGCTGTCTCATAAATTTGAAATTAAAGAAAGTGAAACCTCTAACGCACAAAGTAAGGAAAGGTTAGTTGTTTTTGAAAAAAAAAGCGAAAATAACTTGTATAAGTAGAAAAAACCAAATAAATTATGAGAGTCCTAAATTTTTACGAACCCGTAAAAGCACCGATTTGGCTACCTTGCGTGCCTTTGTGGCCCCTGCCAATAAGATTTCTTCCATTAAAGCGGGATTTGACATATAATGGGAGTACAAAGCCCTTTCTTTTTCAAATCTGGTCAAGATTAAATCCAACAGTTCTTTTTTCGCATGGCCATATCCATATCCTCCATTCAAATAATTTGCGCGCATGATGGAAATTTGTTCGGAATTCGCCAACAATGCATACAATTGAAAGGTGGTACAAACCTCTGGATTTTTAGGCTCTTCCAAAGGTGTGCTGTCCGAGGCAATCGACATGATTTGTTTTTTCAATGATTTTTCATCGGCAAAAATGTCAATAATGTTATTTCTAGACTTGCTCATTTTTTGTCCATCTGTACCCGGAATGAGCATCGTGTCCTCATTTATAACATCTTCGGGTATAACAAAGGTCTCTCCCATTTTTGCATTGAAGCGCGAAGCAACATCTCTGGTAAACTCAAGGTGTTGCAATTGGTCTTTTCCTACCGGTACTCTTTCGGCATCGTACAAGAGAATGTCTGCCGCCATAAGCATTGGGTAAGTAAACAACCCCCCGTTTACGTCATCCAAACGATCCGCTTTATCTTTAAAACTATGGGCTAGGGTTAGTCTTTGATAGGGGAAAAATGTAAGTAGATACCACATCAGCTCGGTTACTTCTGTGACATCGCTCTGACGGTAAAAACAAACTTTCTCGAAATCCAAACCACAAGCCAACCAGGTAGCCGCAGTGGAACAGGTATTATGCGACAAGGTGTCCACGTCTTTAATCTGCGTCAACGAATGCAAATCTGCAATAAACAGAAAAGAATCATTTCCAGGAAGCTCTGACAATTGAATGGCAGGTACAATAGCCCCTAAAATGTTTCCTAAGTGAGGTGTTCCTGTACTTTGAATGCCTGTTAGTATGCGCGGCATAATTTAATTTTAACAAAAATAACAATTTGCAATCGAGGAGGGACAAGGATTTAAGATATTTCTGTAATTTTGAATGTGAAGGTTATCTTTGGTATTTTATCGCTTGTTTGGAAGTTATACATTTCCATCGTGTTTTTTACACTCGCTATTATCCTCTATCCTTTTTTCCTGGTCGTGCTGAGTCTACCGAAATATAAAAAATTCAGCTTTAAGCTTTTTATTTTTTGGAGCTTACTTTTTCGACTATTTTGTTTGTATCCCATTCGAAAAATTCAACATGGCAGCAAACCCAAAGGTCCATACATCATAATTGCCAACCACACCTCCTATTTAGACATCTTTTTAATGTATTCCATATTACCGAGCTATCCCTTCGTTTTCCTTGGAAAAAGCGAAATTCTATCTTATCCGATCATTCGAACCTATTTTAAGAACTTGAACATTCCCGTAGATCGAAATAACAAATCCAAAGCAGGACAAGCCTACCTTGCGGCCACAAAAGCATTTGAAGACGGTTATGGGTTGGTGATTTTTCCTGAAGGAACATTTCCGACGGAAGATTTACCTCGTATGCTGCCTTTCAAACACGGAGCGTTTAAGCTTGCAAAACAACTTAATGTCCCTATTCTGCCCCTAACATTTATGAATAACTACAAATTGTTTTCTGATCCCTCTGTGATTTTAAGCCCGGCGCGCCCGGGATTGTCGATTGTACACGTTCATCCACTTGTCAAGGTTGAAACCATTCAAAGCATGGAAACATCGGAACTTAGTGATTATTGCTATGAAGTAATAACAGCCCCCTTGCGTGCTAAAAACCCCGAAGTTTATTAAATTCGCGTCATGATTGTTACCGAAGCCTTAATTGGCCACCTTTCCCATTTAGCCAAGCTTGAATTCAAAGGTGATCAGCGAGATGCACTGAAAAAGGACCTAGAAAAAATCATTGGGTTCATGGACCAACTCAATGGATTGGATACCTCCGAGGTAGAACCTTTGATTTTTATGTCTGAAGAAATCAATCGTTACCGAAAGGATGAAATTGAGCGAAGTATTACCCACGAAGAAGCTTTAAGAAATGCCCCAAAAAAAGATTCGGATTTCTTTAGAATACCTAAGGTTCGTGGAAAGCACTCTTAGGCAATAAAATCCATTTTTTCTACCAATTTGTATTTGTTTTCCCGGATTTTAAAATAGCCTAAATCGTAGCAAAAATAATACGTTTGTCCCTTTTGGGTTTGGTAAATATTCGTGTAATAATGAAAATTAAACCCCTCTTCCGCCAATTCCACCCCTTGTTTTAAGGCTTGGTTTTTTGCAAGTAATTCGGAAATGATTCTCCTGTTTTTTTTAAGAATGCGGTTGATCCTCCTAACATTTGCATTCACGTCCTCATTCAATCGATTGTTGAAGGTGTTTCGACAATAATCTGAACAGAACTTTTGGTCTTTCCGTCCGATTAATCCTTCATTGCACTCGAGACATTTTCTACTTTCCATATTGTTTTGATTAACAAGAATTAACACGTGAATCAAGGTAATAAAAACAAATAGTGGCAATTTTAACCATCAAATTTCTACCCAATGGAAAACGAACCTATTCAAACCTTAAATCCAGCGGAACAATTACGTCAATTGTCGTCAAAAATTGCCCTTGCCCTTCCACGAATTGATAAATTGAAAACAGAAATTTCCAAAAAAATTGTTGGGCAAGTTGAATTGGTGGATCGATTGATCATAGCCCTCCTTTCCAATGGACATATTTTACTCGAAGGGGTCCCTGGTCTGGCGAAAACGTTGGCAATCAAAACCTTGTCTGAGGCCGTAGATGGCAGTTTTAGCAGGATACAATTCACCCCAGATTTACTTCCAGCAGATTTAACCGGTACCCAAATATATCAGCAAAAGGCAGAGAAATTTGTCGTGAAAAAAGGACCTGTGTTTGCTTCTTTTGTTTTGGCTGATGAAATCAACAGAGCACCCGCAAAAGTACAAAGTGCATTATTGGAAGCGATGCAAGAAAGGCATGTCACCATTGGTGATGAAACCTTCCCCCTGCCCACTCCTTTTTTGGTGATGGCCACACAAAATCCCATAGAGCAGGAAGGAACTTATCCACTTCCAGAGGCACAAGTTGACCGTTTCATGATGAAGGTAAACATCGATTACCCTAGTAAAAAAGAGGAGCTGCAAATCATCCGAAACCATATGAATATGGGCGAAAAATCAAACGTTAAACCCGTAATTCATTTACAAGACATCGCTGAATTGAGCGCATTGATTCAAGAAATTTACATGGATGAAAAGATAGAGAATTACATTTTGAACATCATCTTTGCCACCCGTTTTCCCGCCGACTACAACCTAACGGACATGACACACCTTATACAATTTGGTGCATCGCCACGTGGAAGCATTCACTTAGCACAAGCTGCAAAAGCCCACGCATTTTTAAACGGCAGAGCCTTTGTCATTCCTGAAGATGTACAAAAAATGGCGAAAGATGTACTCCAACACCGCATCGGACTTACCTATGAAGCAGAAGTAGAAAACTTGAATCCAGGACAAATTATTTCAAAAATCGTTGGACGGATAGAGGTACCTTAACCATGACACGAGAAGAACTGGTAAAAAACCTTAGAACCATAGAACTCAAATCCAAAGGAATGAGCAGACATGTGTTTTCTGGCAATTATAAATCCGCATTCAAGGGTCGTGGAATGTCGTTCTCTGAGGTACGAGATTACCAAATTGGCGATGAAGTTAGAACCATTGATTGGAATGTGACCGCTCGTTACAATGCTCCATATGTCAAAATTTTTGAAGAAGAAAGGGAACTGAATGTGATGTTGCTCCTTGACCTTTCCGCATCTATTTATTGCGGTACACAAGGGAATTCGAAATTTGATAAATCGCTTGAATTTGCAGCCACAATCGCTTTTTCAGCATTGGAAAACAACGATAAAGTAGGGGCTATTTTATTCTCCAATGAAGTGGAAACCTATATCCCCGCAAAAAAAGGAAGGGACCACGTTATGTTTCTTCTTGACAAAATGATTGCATTTAACCAAAAAACCAAAGGAACTCAAATCAGTATCGCATTAAAAACCTTGAGAAACACCCAAAAAAAACGATCCATATGCTTCCTTATCAGTGATTTTCAAGAAGAGAACTTGAAATTCGACGCAATGCATTCAACCCGAAAGATGCATGATTTAATTGCAGTTAAAATAAGCGACGTGGGTGAAAGTCAAATATCCATTCCTGCTTTTTATCAACTGGTGAACCCCGAAAATGGCAAAAAAACCTGGGTAAATGGATTTTCAGCTTTTTTCAAAAAAAATTACCAAAAAACAGCAATGAATCAATCTGAGTACATTGAAAGGGAAATGAAATTACATGGAATACCATTGATAAATTTAAATTCCAATCAAGACCTCATTCTTCCACTTAAAGCCTTTTTTAACCAACGAAAATGAAAGTTAGCAAAGCTTTATTCCTACTTTTTTTATGGTTTTCCATTTTCACACATGGACAACAAAAAGAAGTGTATATTTCTAAAAAAAGCTTTGAGGTAGGTGAAATTTTTCAGGTACGTTACGAACTCACCTATCCCATAGGAACCACATTCGAATTTTTCCCTCCTAGCCAAACCTTTCCTTGTCAACGCATTGCGATGCAATCCAACCTCAAAGGAGAAACCTTTAAAGAGCTAGAAATTCTAAATTTCCATGACAGCACCCTTTCTGAAGGCAATAATGCCCGGTGGTATGCAGATTTTCAAATGGTTGCATGGGATTCCGGATCACTTATTTTGGCTGCACTCCCCATTCGAATCAATGATGAAAACGAAAATTTTAGTGCCATACTCGTGGAATCCAACTTGGTAAAGCCCAAAAAAGGAGTTCCCTTATACGACATCAAAGAATCCTTCCCTCCCTTAAAAAAGAAATTCATTTTCAAAGAATTCATGCAAGATTATGGCTGGTACATCCTTGTATTCGTAGTGCTAATGGTCGGAATTTTTGTGTATCAAAAAAGAAAACATTCGAAAAAACCTTTACCAAAAGTAACCACCTTAAAAACCCAAACCCTTGAGTCAATTGAAAGAATTCATGAAAAAGCACATTGGAAGGTGGATCAAAAAGTACATTATACTGAACTTTCATTTATCCTCCGATGGTACCTCACTTCCCGATTTAACATAAGGTTATTAGAAAGAACAACACAGGAAGCCAAAATTCTGTTGGAATTAAAAAAACTGGAACCCCACCTCATCGTTCGCATTACAGATGTTTTAAACCAAACCGATGCAGTTAAATTTGCCAATGCTCAATTAACCGAAGAAATGCATGTATTGTTGATTGAGCAACTAAAGGAAATTGTAATACTCACAAGCCCAATAGAAATCGCTGATGTTTAAAAATTGGAATATCAACCCAACGGATTATGAATTCCAAGAACCCAATTGGTTTTTTGCGCTCATCCTTCTGCCTTTTTTAATTTATTGGATATTTTACAAAGAAAAAAGGCGATTCGGGGACCTGAAGTTTAATGGCTCGAGCGAAGCCCTACAATCTTTTTATAACCTAGGCGTCAAAGCATTAAGAGGTGTTTACATTGTGTTACCCGCAATCGTTTCGTTATTGTTAATCATTGCCTTGGCTAAACCTTACTCGTGGGACCTTAGCGAGCATAAATACGAAGAAAATAAATACGGGATTGACATTGTCATTGCTTTGGATGTCTCACTTTCCATGTATGCAATGGATTTCTCTCCCAATCGCTTGGAAGCAGCAAAAAAGGTAGGAATCGATTTCGTGAATAACAGAAAAGGAGACAAAGTGGGCTTGGTACTTTATGCAGGTGAAGCATACACCGCTTGTCCCCCCACCCTAGACTACCCTGTTTTAATTGATCAATTGGAACAAGCTGAAGGAATGAAGCTTGAACAAGGCACAGCAATCGGAACAGGCTTGGGTACCGCAGTCGTACAACTGAGAAACGAGAAATTAAAATCAAAAGTCATTATTCTACTTACCGACGGAAGCAATAATTGGGGTGATGTGAGCCCACAAGACGCCGCTATGCTTGCGAAACAAAAAAATATTTGCGTGTATACCATTGGCATTGGTTCGAACGGAATGGCCCCAACACCCGTAATCACACCAGTCGGAATAGAATATGAATCTATGCCCGTCGAAATTGACGAACAAACCTTGACGGAAATTGCGAGCATTACCGGAGGAAACTATTTCAGGGCAACAGATGAAAGCGCTTTAAGGGAAATTTATAAGGAAATTGCCAAATTGGAAAAAAGAAAAATCACCCACAAAGTCATACAATCCGAACCTCCAGCGACCCCTTATGCATTTTTAAATTGGGCCTTTGTTTGTGCGCTTGTTTTTATGGGATTAAGGTTTTTATTGTTCCTTCCAGATGCCAATGATTGATTTATGATGTTCATAAAAAAATACATACTGTCCTTAGCGGCTTGCCAATTGGTGATGGCCATTTCTTTCCTTGCTGTTGGCTTTGTTACGGGCATAGGAAACCTCACCTCAAGCACAAGCCTCTTTTTTGCGAAACCCGAGTACTTAAACTTAACCTTCCTTCTGATTCCTTTGTACTTGGGTTTTATATTTTTCCAATGGAAAGGCTTCAGAATACACACGCACTTGTCGAGCACACAACATTCGCATCCTCCCAAAGTTTTATTTCAGGCAGTTAAATTCACGGTTTTCACCTTTGGCCTCGTTTGCATCATTCTAGCAATGGCACAACCTGTTTACGGCAAAAAGAAAGTGGGAGGTGTGTCGCGAACCATGGAATTGGTTGTTTGTCTCGATATTTCTAATTCAATGAATACGAAAGACATTGAAAACACATCAAGATTAGACATTTCAAAACGGGCATTAAACGCACTGATTGATCAACTGTCAGGTGAACAAATAGGACTCTGTATTTTTGCCGGAAATGCCTTGGTCCAACTCCCCTTGACATCCGATTACAATACCGCACGCATTTTCATAGATGACATTCAAACCACCTATGTTTCTGAACAAGGTACAGATGTCGTTGCTGCAATGGACATCGCATCAACCATGTTTAGCAAAGAACCCATTTCTAAAGCCATTTTGCTCATTACGGATGGAGAAAACCATCAAGCTCCCGAGAGTGAAATATACAGTTACTTGCGACAAGAGAAAATTCAACTTTGCATACTCGGAATCGGTACAGCGTCCGGAGGTCCTATTCCTGAAGACGTAAATTATCCTGAATACGGTTTTAAAAAGGACAAAGAAGGATTTACCGTAATCTCTAAAATGAATCCCACCTTTATTCGTCATTTGGCGGAGAAGTGCAATGGCACTGCAATCGTTACCAACGAAGCCTATCCTGACATCACGACGATATTAACAGAAATTAACCGCATGAAGCGTACAAAATCACGAAATTTGGACTTTGAAATCAGCGCTTCGGTTTATGAATATCCAGTTTTAGCGGGATTGATGGCATTTTTTGGTTGGATTTTAATGTTTAAGAGAAAAGCCTATGATTAAAAAATTAGTACCCATCATTTTTTTCATGGTAATGGCAAATGTAAGCGCTCAACGTTGGGTGGATTCCATTGAATTGGCCAGAGAAAACTACAGCCAAAAAAAATATGATGCGGCACTTGGGATTTATGAACGGAATGCTAACGGAAACAAAAAAAACCAAAAAATCGATCCGGAAGTTGCGCAATCCTACTACCGTGTTAGAGAATTTAAAAAAGCAATCTCCCATTATAAATCCGCTCTGAACCAAACCAAAAACAAGGAGAAAAAAAGCAAGATTCATCACAACATCGGAAATTCGAAGTTCAAGCTCAAGGATTACAAAGGAGCCATCGAAAGCTATAAAAACGCACTGAAATTAAATCCAAACGATTCCGAAACAAGGTACAATCTTTCGGAAGCACTTAGACGAAAAAATCAACAGGAACGAAAAAATCCAAAGAAAAACGACCCAAAAAACAAACCTCCTAAACCTAAGGACAACAAACAGGATAATCCAAAAAATCCTGGAGACAAACCTAAAAATTCACCAAGAAAATTACCCAACAAGCAAGTAGAAAAGTTACTCGATGACCTTGCAAAGCAAGAAGGTGGTACCAAAAGAAAAATGCAAAAAGGTAAAAAAACCGACAAAACCGATAATATTTTAAAAGACTGGTAATGAAAATGTGTTCATTCTTCCTGACCCTCCTCTCCTATTCATTTCTGTTGGGACAAAAAATAATTGTCAAATTAGAAGTGAACCAGAAGAAAGCCCAGGTCGGGAAAGAGATCATTGTTACTGTAAAATCAAACATTGAAGGCATCATTGACATTGATTTTCCTTCGCAATTCGTACAAGGGTACAATGTCATGAACGGCATGGAGCAAGCAATGGATTACGCCACAGGAAGTGTTTATACCATTTTTTATTTCTCACAAAATGGGGCCTTTAGAAAAGAAGGAACCTACATTATCGGGCCCGCCTATATCAAAAAAGGTAGAAAAGTTTACAAGTCCAACACAGTTTCCATTGATATAGAAAAAGAACTCGTTGAAAATACCAACGGAGCAGTTTCAAGCAAACAAATGAAACAAGCAGCCTTTGGAATCATAGAATGTAACAAAACAGAACTCTTTGAAGGTGAGCCTTTGGTTGTAAATGCAAAAATCTGCTCACGTTATCCTCCTTCGCGGATTGAAGATTACCAAGCTTATAAAATCGAACAATCCCTTGACAAACATCCTTTAAATGGTGCGTCCCAACTCACAGCTAAAAAAGAAACCATCAAAGGGACCTCGATGTACACCATTCAATATGATCGAAACGTAATTTTCCCAAGTGGAAATGGAAACGTACAAATCAATCCCTTCAAATTAATACTACGCCAGAACTATGATGGAATCCCTGTCATTTCAACGGGTTCGGAAATTCGTGTTAAATCCCTTCCACCGAACGCACCGAAATCTTTTATCGGAATGGTCGGAAACCTTGAGGCATCAGGTAAATTCAATGGAAAATGTGAGGTAAAAGGCGATATCCTTAACCTAGAAATCATCCTAAAGGGAACGGGGAACTTACACAATGCAGACGTTCCAAAACTTTTACTTCCCAAAGGATTGATGAACTACGGATCTCCGAAAATCGAAGAAGATTTTTCCTTTACAGCCAAGGGATGCGAAGGAAAAGTCACCATCACCTACGTCATTCAATCGAAAAACAACGATCAAAAAATCATCAAAAGACAAGCAATTAGCTATTTTGATCCAGTCAAAGCGGAATACATAACCATATACATTGATGGCCTTACCTCAAAAATGGCCTCGCTTTCATCAACTGTAGCTGAGAATAACCAAACACAAGTTATTCAAAAAAAACCAAGTGAACCTGCAAAAAAGCTTTCAACAAAAAACACCAAACCATCCTTTCCGTGGTTGGCATTTAGCATTGTATGTTTGTTTGTTTTCTCAATCTCTTCCTTTCTCATTTTGAAAAAAACCAAACCATCTCATCGTAAAGCAATAAAATCAAATGCCTCAACGCAACAACAAACTTGGATAGGTTTAGAAAATGAAGCTCACAACATAATCGAAAATGGTACCCTTGAAAAATGCGATGCATTGTTGTTAAAAGCAATTTCCTTGAAGGTTGGCAATACCATGCATGTATTCGATAAATCCAAGTTAATGACTTTGTTTGAAGAGAAATTTCCTCATTTTGATTCCAATAAACTTACCACCCTTTTCTCCAAACTGGAATCAGCAAAATACGGAATGAATAACTCAGAGATGTCTCAAATTGAATTGTCAAAGGAAGTACATTCCCTCTTTAGAGCCATTCAAAACGCCTAAAGAATTTCATAGGTTTGACCATCTTCCACTGTTTCGGAATTCTGAAATATGGTTTTTGCTTCCTCTGTATGCTTTTGTCCATCTGGATAACGTGACGAGAGATGTCCCAATAATAAATTTTTAACACCCAACGATTTTGCAATCTGGGCACCATCCATTGCCGTGGAATGAAATGTTTGAATGGCACGTGCCTTCTCAGACTCCAAAAAGGTAGCCTCGTGATACAAAGTCGTTGTTCCAGTTAGATGGGATGCTAACTTTTCAAAAGGGGCTGTATCGGAACAATAACTATACATTCGGTTCGGATGCGTCGGCAACGTAAAATCACTATGGTCTATCTTGGTTCCATCCATTAACTCAAAATCGATTCCCTGGGAAAGAAATTTAAAATGTGTAGGCTGTAAATTAAAAGCCTCTGCCTTTGCTTTATCAACCTTTAAGCGCAATTGCTTCTCCTCAATGCTATAACCGTAAGTCTCTATGCGATGCTTCAACGGAAAAGCCCAGATTCGCATTCCTGTATCCTCGAAAATCAAAGTTCTCTCCTTCGTTTTTACTGGAATGAATTCATAATTAAAATTAATTTGGGTATCACTCAATTGGAAAAATGTTTCCAAGATGGTTTGCAGGGGTGCAGGACCATAAACCTTTAAGCCTTGGTTTCTTCCCAATAAATTCATGGTGCTTAACAAACCCGGAAGTCCTAAAAAATGATCGCCATGCAGGTGAGAAATTAAAATATGACCTATGCGTTGAAAATGAATACCAAATTTTCTAAGCTGCATTTGGGTTCCTTCACCACAATCAATGAGCACAGAGCGATTGTTACATGTAATCCATTGGGAAGCGCAGGCCCTTTTTTGAGAGGGAATGGCTGCAGAACTCCCGAGCACCGTAACTTTAAACGAATTACTCAAAATCCGAAAGCGCTTCCGACAAGGTTGCAAAATGATTCAAAACACGCTCCAATTGTGCAATCTCAATCATCTTTTGAACATTTGGTTGCATACCTACAAGGATGAAGGTCCCATTGGTGTCTTTACAAAGTCTATTGGCTACCAAGATGGCGCTTAAACCAGAAGAATCACAATACTTTGTCTTGGATAAATCTAAAATGATGGTATTGTTACCACATTTATTTTCAAAAGTAAAAACACTTTTTAGTTCAGGAGCGAACTGTGTATCCAATTTCTCAATATGGGCTGTTACAATGAGTACTTCACGAAGCTTTTCGGTTGAAAAATTCATATTTTTACTTTTATCAAAAATACTAAAAAATCAACGTTCGATTTTCGATGCCAATAAATAAATTACCGCCATTCGAATTGCGACTCCATTTTCCACTTGATCAAGGATAATACTGTGGGGACCATCGGCTACCTCACTTGTGATTTCTACCCCTCTGTTTATAGGACCGGGGTGCATTACAACGATTTCTTTGTTTAA
>CAMCWF010000019.1 GCA_945882095.1 Chryseobacterium gleum | reverse complement strand
TTCTTTCCTACAAATGCTACTTTTGTACATGCATTTAATTGAGCCTTTTTACAGATGGCGAGGGGATTACATCGCCTCAGAGGATGTTCAGTCTCCTTTTTACAGGCGCACCTACAGCGAATTCGAGTTTTCGAATAAAATTTACAACTACGTCATTCACCCACAATGGGATTCCTTCGGTTCAAGTACCTTATACCTCAAAGTGTTGTATGTCGATTACCTTCAAAATACAGCCATAATTGAGTGCATTGGCGAATGGAACGATGCCATTGAAAACGACATCATGATACTGAAATCCAATGTCATTAACCCCTTAATCAATGAAGGCGTCAAGTGCTTTATCCTCATCTTTGAAAATGTACTAAATTTTCATTATTCGGATGATTGCTATTACGAGGAATGGTTTGATGACATCGAAGACGGATGGATTGCTGCGGTGAATATGCTTGACCACGTATCTAAGGAATTTCAACGCATTCACATCGACCAATTCATGGCCATGGGTGGACCGCTGGACGACCTTGAGTGGCGGACATTTAAACCCCAACATTTTATTGAAAAGGTTTCTCAAATTGTGAACCATAGACTTCAATAACAAATTCTGTAATTTTACCTACCAAAATCACTTACCATGCAGGAAGAAAAGTCCTTTCAGTTTACCTACCGTTTAATTCATCATTGGCATGCACTCGAAGAGGCAGATCAAAGCCTTGTGAAAGATGCGTTTGCGGCCATGGAAAATGCCTATGCGCCTTACAGCAAGTTCAAGGTCGGTGCAGCAGCGTTGTTGGACAACCAAGAAGTCATCTGCGGAAGCAACCAAGAAAACATTGCCTATCCTTCTGGTCTTTGTGCTGAGCGGGTTGCCTTAAATTATGCAGGCGCAGCCTTTCCCGGTATCGCTGTACGTGTTTTGTGCATTGTCGCCAAAGGAGATCTGATGCCCATGGATCAATTGTTGTCTCCTTGCGGCGGATGTCGTCAGGTGATGCTAGAATCCGAAAACCGTCAGAAATCCCCCATCCGAATCATTATGGTGAACCAAGATGGAAGTACGATGATGCTTGAGAAAGTACAGGATTTATTGCCGTTTGGATTCGGTTCCTTTCAGTAAAATAGCCTCCTAAGTCCTTGTAAAATTACTTTTCAACAACCTGCTTTGTTGGGTTTTTGTAGCGTATCTTTGTTAGCTAAAAATTAGAAAATGAACAGTTGGTTTACCGTAAAAGTTAAGTATACAAAACAATTAGAAAACGGCACGTTGAAGCGTGTCACAGAACCGTATTTGTTAGCCGCAATGACCTTTACCGATGCAGAAGCACGCATCTATGAAGAATTGGGGGCCATGATTCGCGGAGAATTTATGGTTACAGGAATCACCCGAACAGATTTACACGATATTTTTCAATACGAAGATGCAGAAACGTGGTACAAATGTAAAATCACCTACGGGATTGATGAGGAAGATGGCGATAAGAAAAAAACCGTCAACCAAAACTTTTTGGTCTCAGCAAACGATGTGAAAGATGCCTATATCCGAATGGAAGAAAGTTTAGCTACGTTGATGATTGATTATCAGATCCAATCCATTATCGTTTCCCCCATTGTAGAGATTTTTCCTTACCGAGATGAAGATGTTGCCTCTCCCGCACACCCTGTAACCCTTTCAGAGACAGAAACACCGCCAGCAAAAGGAGTGGTGTTTACCAATTTTGAAGATGAATCAGAAGAAGAAATCATTGCCGATACAGATCAAAGTGAATTGGAAGATTCATTCAGTTCAGAAGATGAAGAATAATTTATCGGATTTCCGAGACAAACATGAGGATTTCAATAAAGGTGAAGCGATTTTCTTCGACTTTAAGGATCCTTTTTTAGCTTTTAATGCTTGGTTTGATGCCGCAGTTGCCAACGGTGAAAAAGAAGCCAATGCCTTGGTTTTGGCTACGGTAAACGACAAGGGGTGCCCATCCACGCGAATGGTATACCTGAAAGAATTAATCGCTGAGTCTTTTGTGTTTTATTCAAATTATGATTCTCAAAAAGGCAAAGAGCTTCTCAATAATCCCCACGCTTCCATGTTGTTTTTTTGGCCAGATTCTGAACGACAAATTCGCATCGAAGGAACGGTTCAAAAAATTGACGAATCGGTAAGCGATGCTTATTTTGCTTCGCGTCCTCGAGCCAGTCAATTGGGAGCTTGGGCTTCCCTACAATCTGAAAAATTACAAGATACAGTTGAAATCACCCAAAGATTTGAATCCTACGATAAAAAATTCCCAACCGAAGTTCCGCGTCCACCGCATTGGGGAGGCTATGCACTCAGCCCAAATCGCATGGAATTTTGGCAAGGCAGACCTTCGCGACTTCATGACCGGGTGGTGTTTGAAAGAGAGGGTTTGATTTGGTCCATGTATCGCAAGAATCCATAAGAACATGAAAGAAAACAATGCCGAAATCATAACCCTGTCCAATGGTTCGAGACTTTGCTATGTGAAATCCAACAGCAGGGTGGGACACCTCGCCTTTTTTTTTAAAGCCGGTTCCCGTTGGGAAGGTGCAAACAAGGTGGGCTTGGCTCATTTCCTCGAACATTGTATTTTTAAAGGTACGACCAAACGAAGCGCGCTGAATATTTTGTCGCGTTTGGATGAAGTTGGGGGTGACCTGAACGCCTACACAGCAAAGGAAGAAATTTGCCTGCATGCAACCTTCCTCAACAGGTATACAATGCGTGCCCTAGATCTAATGGCAGATTTGGCGCAAAATTCGACCTTTCCTGAAAAAGAAATTGAAAAAGAAAAAGAAGTCATCATCGATGAAATCAATTCCTATAAGGACAGCCCTGTGGATAAGATGATGGATGAATTTGACGCCCTCTTTTATCCGAACCACCCGCTCGGAAACAACATTTTAGGCAGTAAAAAAACCGTAAAAGCATTTATCAGAAAGGATCTTTTAGATTTTGTAGCCACCTTTTTTACCGCTGAAAATTTAGTAATCTCCTATGTCGGAAATTATTCAAAGTCGAAACTGATCGAGAAAGCAGAAGAAAAATTGAAGGACATGCCCAGAAATGCGAATCTTTTTATGGAAAATCCTCCTGTAACGGTCACCCCATTTGAAATTCGAAAAAAAGAATCAAACTACCAATCCCATGCGATTTTAGGGGCAGATGCTCCAAATTACCGCGACGATGAGCGCTCGGCGATGCATTTGATCATTAATTATTTGGGAGGTCCTGCCATGAATTCAAGGTTGAATTTGAGCATCCGAGAAAAGTATGGATTGGCCTACCACGTAGAGGCAAATTACAATTCGTATGAAGACACCGGTTTTTGGGGTGTATTGCTTTCTTCTGATGCTAAAAACCTTAACAAATCAATCGAATTGGCCAAGAAGGAGCTACAGATTTTGTACGATAAAGGCATGACGCCACTGCAATTGAAAAAATCTAAATACCAATTTTTAAGTCAACTGAGCATCGGTTGGGAACAAAATTCTTCCAAAGCGTTGGGGAATGGAAAAACCTTGTTGGTGTTTAATAAATTGGATTCATTGGAGGAAATCTATAAAAAGTTTGAATCGGTTACTTGCGAAGAAATCTTTGCGGTTTGTCAAAAATACCTCCATCCAGAGAAGTTGAGTATGCTGGTGTATGAGAATAAGTGATTTCGGTTTTTCAATTTTCCTACGGTAACATGGTTCGCTGCTTAAGTAGGAAATACCCATGCCTACCTGCTCCCAAAAATTTTACTTCCTACACGAATTAAGGTACTCCCTTCTTCCATTGCAATTGGATAGTCGTCGCTCATGCCCATGGATATTTCGATGAAAGTGTTTTGCTGTGGGAAGTATTTGTTTCTCAACACCTCAAAATGTGATTTAAGGGATTTAAATTCTTTGCGTACCTGTTCGGTGTCATCTGTGAAAGTTGCCATTCCCATCACGCCAGCGATTTGTATGTTTTGCAATGCTGAAAAAGCTTCACCCGACAAAAGGGATTCTGCTTCCTCGAGTGATAACCCAAACTTCGTTTCTTCCTGTGCGATGTGAAACTGGAGCAAACAAGAAATGATTCGGTGGTTCTTTTTTGCCTGCTTGTTGATTTCTTCCAACAATTTTAAGCTGTCAACCCCATGGATGAGGTCCACAAAAGGTGCTATGTATTTCACTTTATTGCTTTGCAAATGACCGATCATGTGCCACTTGATGTCTTTCGGCATCAGCTCATATTTTTCAACCATTTCTTGCACTTTGTTTTCACCAAAAACACGTTGACCTGCGTCATAGGCCTCTTGTAACATGTATATGGGTTTGGTTTTCGACACGGCGACCAAAGTCACGTTTTCGCCCATTTTTGACCGGATGTTTGTGAGGTTATTGTGGATCATTGATGTCTAAAATGGTAAGGCCACTTCTTAATTTCGGTTCAATAAAAGTCGATTTTGGTGGCATGAACTTGCCTGCATCCGCGACCTTTCGTACCTGAGAAAAGTTGACAGGATAGAGGAAAAACCCGATTTGGAAGTGATTTTGATCGATTTCTTTTTCCAATGTTGACAATGGGATGTTTCCTGGGAAAAATTCGACATCCTGCGAGGTTTTTAGGTTGCGAATGTTGAAGAAATCAAGGACTTTAACCGTAAGCATTTCAGCGTCGAGCGATAAGGTAGGATGATCCGTATCGATTTCAAGGGCATTCCATTCGAAGGAAAACCATCTTTTACTTGCATAAAAAGTGATTTCGTGGTTTTTAAGCGGTTTTCTTGAGGAAGGAAGGGGTGTTATCGTGCCGAGTTTACCAAGGCTGTAGAGAAATTTTTCTAGGTCAAAATCCTTTTGGTTTCTGACCAAGCGCTGAAACTCCATAATGTTTAGTGCACTTTCGTTAACAAAATATGCGAGGAAAGATGCGCTGGAACCTAAGGGTTGGTGGGTGGAGGTTCTTTTTTTGTAAAGGGAAACAGAGGATGCGCTTCGGTGATGTCCATCTGCAATGTATACCGCATGAAGGTTTTCAAACGCATCGATAAAAGGTTGTTGTAGTTGGTTAGGAACAATCCACAACTCGTGTTTTATTAAATCGGTTGTTGAGAATTCATACTCTGGTCGATTTGAAAAGAAAGTTTCGTTTAACAGGTCGTCAATGGCTGTGTTGTCTTGGTAGGCAATCAAAACAGGTTCAGCATTGTAGCCCACCACATCGAGGTATTGGGTAAACATATTTTCCCTATCGGTAAGGGTTTCCTCGTGTTTTTTTATTTTGTCATCCAGGTATTCTTGAACATCTGCGCCGGCTATGATTCCTGAAAAAGTATGCTTAGGAGTGGTTTGGCGATACACGTATAGTTTGGGCAGTGATTCTTGGATGAGGGTTTCCTTCTCCAAAAATTCTTTGTATCGTTTTGCAACCAATTTGAAACGCTCATTGCTGTTGCGAAGGGTGCTTTTTGTTTTACCTATTTCGGGATTGATAATGTGCAACAGCGTAAAGGGATTGTCTTGAATCTTGGCGGTGAGTACATTTTTTTTATAGGAATAATATGGACGCGTTGCCACCAAATGCACCTTGTCACGAACCGGTCTAATTGCCCTAAATGGATGAATTTTTGTCATCTAAAATTTGTAACTGATTCCTAGACTGGGTAAAACAGGGAATTGGTAGATGGTTTTTGAGGTAATTCGATTGATGTAAAAGATGTTGCTTCGGTTGTACACATTCGTTATGTTTCCTGTGATTTCCATCGTGGTTTTGTTTTTAAACTTAAACTGTTTTTTCACCGTGATGTCCAACCTGTGATAGTATGGCAAGCGCTCACTGTTAAAGGTGCCTAAAAGCGTGGTAATGGTGGATGGGTTGTTGGTCACGTAATCGGTGGTTACCCCATTTGAAAACGTTTCTCCTTGGTAGAATCCTGCCGTTGGGGTGAAAGGTAATCCTGACCCTAGGTTCCAACGGATGCTAAGTTCTAGGTCTTTCTTTGCGCCAAATTGGTATGAGCCTACAAGGTTTACATTGTGTCTTCTATCAAATACAGGGAAGTAGCTACTGAAACCATCCCAACGTGTTGAATAACTCAACGAGTAGACCCCCCATAAAAACAACCTTTTGTTGTTGTACTTGTAAAGAAAATCTACCCCTACGGTTTTGCCAGATTCGATGATGAAATCCTTTTTAAAGACATCGTCAACCAATTCGAATTGTGCAACATCTTCGTAAAGTTTATTCTGGTTGATGTTACTCAGTTGACTGAAGTACTTGTAGTATCCTTCAATGTTCAAGGAACTGTTTTTCTGTACATCGAACTCCATTCCCAGGATGGCATGCCAAGCGTATTGCAGTCCATTTTGAATGCTTTTGCTGTTTCCATATTCGTTGATGAAGTTCTCTTGAACGTTTACAGGCGCAGACAATAAACCATTGAACAGGTTGACAATATCCTTGTCACTTGATGCGGAGGTGAAGTTTTGGGAATACCTTCCCCCGGAAAATTTGATGCGCAATTTGTCAGTAGCGTTGTATTTTAGTCCCAGTCTCGGCTCAGGTGAAATGGTACTCAGCGATGCATAGGCTTGGACACGTAGTCCGGCTTGGATGACCCATCTTTCGTTTTTCGTTACTTTTCGATAGTTATAATAAGCGCCAATTTCGGTGGAGAAGTTACTCGCTTCAATTTTTCTTTGCACCTCGTTGTAGGTTTGAAAGACGGTGTTAAATCCACAAAAATTAAATCCATAGTTCATTTCACTTTCATTTTTCATGAAGTATGAGAAGTCAAATCCCAAATCAAATCCACCGATTTTTGAAAACCTTGGTTGGTTTAAGTCCTCCGCGAAGGTTGTTTTGAAATTAGATCCATTCACATGTCCGCGAACAATCACTGGGGAACTCGAGGGAACCATTAAAAAATTCATTCCCCCGCCCGATGCTTCCCAATTTAAGTCTGCAATGTTGTAATTCACGGAGTCTCGGTTGTGAAAACCAAAGAAACTTACCTTCGAACCTCCCTCACTCGTAAAGCTCATTTTCCCATATAAATCTGTGAAATTAAATGGAAGTCCATCGCCATTGTTGACTTTGGGGTATAAAGATTTAGATGTGTAATCCAACAAGCTGTGTTTTGCAGAAAAGACATAAGATCCGGGAGATATTTTTCCATTTTTTGACTTACTAAGAGGGCCTTCCAACACCAATTTTGCAAGAAATGGAGATAGAGAAACCTTCCCGCCGAATTCCCCACGGTCACCGTCTCGGTACGAAATGTCCATTATGGAAGAAACTCGACCGCCGTATTTAGATTCAAAACCACCCGTGTAGATGTCAACAGATTTTACAAGCTCCGTTTCAAAAATGGAATAAAATCCAATGGAGTGAAAGGGATTGTAAATGGTCATTCCGTCCAACAAGGTTTTGTTTTGAATTGGGGTCCCCCCACGCACATAAAACTGTCCGCCTTGGTCTCCGGTCACAGTAACCCCTGGGGTTACAGAAACTGCGCCTAAAACATCGCTTTCAGCACCATAGACTGGGATGCGTTCTACGGCACCTTTGTCGAACTTTATGGTGCCCACATCAGGCTTTGTTTTTTTAGTTTTTGATTCCGCGGTAACCACTACGTCCTCAAAGGTTAAATCCGTTGGGGACAATTGAACGGGAATGTCAATGATTTTTTTGTCGGTTTCAAACAAAACAGAAACGTATGTTTTTTTGTACCCCGGAATGCTAAGCTTAAGGATGTAGTTTGCTTTTTTCAACTTGGGTATTGAAAACAAGCCATTTTGATCGGTCATTGCCCCAGCTACCAACGCACTGTCAGCGGACAGAAGGGTAACTTTTTCACCGCTCAAGGGCTCACCATTCTTTGCATTTGAAACATAACCTCTGACAACGTAGTCTTGTCCGAAGATCAAGCTGCAACAAAAAACGAGAAGAATAAGGAGTAAGGACTTCATAAAAAATTTTCCCGAAGATAATGAAAGGAGAGAAACTATGGGAAAGATTAACAGAAAATCGTTATGAATTCAACGAAGTACCGAACAATGCGTCCACGAAGGCATGCTTATCAAATAGCTGAAGGTCCTCCATTTTTTCTCCCACGCCAATGTATTTAACTGGGATTTGCATTTGGTCTGAAATACCAATCACTACACCTCCTTTGGCTGTACCATCCAACTTCGTGATTGCCAAGGCATTGATTTCGGTGGCTTGAGAAAACTGCTTGGCTTGTTCGTAGGCATTTTGTCCTGTTGAACCATCCAAAACGAGCAGAATTTCATGGGGTGCATTTGGGAACACCTTTGTCATCACGCGCTTTATCTTCGTAAGTTCATTCATCAAATTTACTTTGTTGTGCAAGCGTCCAGCCGTATCAATGATTACGACGTCAGCCCCACTGGCTTTTGCAGATTGAAGGGTGTCAAAGGCCACGCTGGCTGGATCTGCATTCATTCCTTGTTGCACAATGTCAACCCCTACGCGTTCTGACCAAATGATGAGTTGGTCGACTGCCGCAGCTCGAAACGTATCCGCAGCTCCTAAAACGACCTTGAGTCCATTGCTTTTGAACTGATGTGCCAATTTTCCGATGGTTGTGGTTTTTCCTACGCCGTTAACACCAACGACCATAATTACATAGGGTTCATTGGGATGAAGTGCTGTGTTTGTCTCGATGGAAAGCGTACTGTCGGAGAGGAGGGAAGTGATTTCTTCCTTTAAAATTCGGTTAAGTTCAGCGGTGTTGAGTACTTTATCTTTCGAGACACGCGCTTGAATTTTTTCAATAATCTTCAAGGTGGTTGCAACGCCTACGTCAGAGGAAATCAGTATTTCTTCGAGTTCATCTAAAACGTCTTCATCTACATGCGATTTCCCAACTAGAACACGGGTTAACTTGGAAAGTAAAGATTGTTTTGATTTTTCCAAACCTTTGTCCAAATCATCTTTTTTTCCTTTGGTAAAAAAATTAAAAATCCGCATAATTTTGGGCAAAAAAAATCCCGGTAAACCGGGACAATGTGTTTATAATTGAAAATTAGCTTTTAGAAAACCACTCTTTAACTTTATCGTTTAGTACAATCTCTTCTTTGTAAGAATAGGTATTGTTTTTAGTGGTTTTAACCATTTTAATTACTTTGGTATGCTCTTTACCGCCCCCTTTTTGCAAGGATGCAACTACTTTCTTAGCCATGGGTTACTATTTAATTTCTTTGTGAAGTGTATACTTTTTCAAAACGGGATTGAATTTTCTAATCTCCAATCGGTCTGGTGTGTTTTTACGGTTTTTTGTTGTAATATACCTAGACATTCCTGGCATCCCAGATTCTTTGTGCTCGGTACACTGTAAAATCACCTGAATTCTGTTTCCTTTACTTTTCTTAGCCATTTCCTAATGTTTCTCTGTTTCTCAACAGGATTATTTTAAAAACCCTTTCGTTCTCGCTTCTTTCAAGCATGCCGTAATGCCTTTCTTATTCACAGTTCTCAACGCTGAAGTTGAAACTTTCAATGTGATGTAAGAGCCATCTTCTGGAATGAAGAATTTTTTGGTTACCAAATTAGGGTAGAACCTTCTTTTTGTTTTTCGATTTGAGTGAGAAACGTTGTTTCCTACCATCACCGATTTTCCTGTAAGTTGACAAATTCGAGACATGGGTAAAATTACTTTTTTTGATTAAAGCGAGCGCAAAGTAACTACAATTTTCGATTAAAAACAAATTCAATTAAGAATTTTTATATGATCATCTGGGAATTCTTCCAATAGTGTCAATCGAACTAAATTTAAGGATGCTAATGTAGTCATTTCTATGTTGCGAGAGCGATTGTCTCCAAAGTTAAATTTCTGTGCAAACACTTTTTTCGGGGTGGCAATGGCTACCCAAACAGTCCCTACAGGATATTGAGAATCCCCTGCGTTAGGCCCCATGATTCCTGTTGTTCCGATGCAATAATCAACCTTGAGTTTTTCTTTTCCTCGCATGGCCATCTCGATGGCAACTTCTTCACTTACTACATCATGCGTTTGTATAAATGCTTGTGAAATTCCCAGTAAACGGGTTTTCATCTCTGTTTGGTACGTCAATAAACTTCCGCTGAAATACTTCGAGGAACCCGCAACGTCAACCAGCGCAGAGGCGATGTTTCCTGCCGTGCAGCTTTCCACGCTGCCAATGGTTCGCTTGTGGTCTTTAAGAAGGTTACCCAAGGCTACCCCCATGGTTTCTTCCTCAAATCCGAACACAAGCGTGGGAATGATGTCAATCAATTCCTTAATGTACCCATTGATTTTTTCCTTTTCTGCATTCCCTCGATGGGATGTAATTCTCAATTTCACAATTCCTGGAGAAGGCAAATACGCCAAGGACAATTTGTCATCGTGCAGTTTTTGCTCCCAATCTTTGATTTTTTCTGCTAAGAAACTTTCTCCCATTCCGTGGGTTAAAACCGTTCTATGGTAGAGGCTATTCAATGAAAACCTTTCCCTGATTTTAGGCAGAATCTCTTCTGTGAAAATCCCTTTCATTTCAAAAGGAACGCCGGGTAAGCTGATGAGTGATTTGTCCTTTTCGTGGAACCACATGCCTGCTGCGGTGCCCATTCGGTTGAAAAGAATTTCACACCCTTCAGGAAGCATGGCTTGGTCAATGTTTACTTGCAACATGGGACGGTTTCTGCGTTTGAAAAATTCCTCGATGTGCTGTAATGTAGGTTCATGAAGCGTGAGCTTACGGTCAAAATATTTTGCGAGAATGTGCTTGGTAAGGTCGTCGTTCGTTGGGCCAAGTCCGCCTGTAACTATGCATAAATCACAGTCAAGTTCCGATATGGCTTTCACAATGGCATCGGCATCGTCTGAAATGGTGGTAACCTTTACAACGCTTCCCCCAATTTTTGAAATTTCTTTCCCCAGCCACGCGGCATTGGTATTAATGGTCTGACCAATGAGCAATTCATCGCCAATTGAAATGAGTTCTACCTTCATATTTTTGTGAACTTAGCAATGGATTCAATATGACCGGTATGGGGGAATTGATCTACCAAACAGAATTTTTCCAACACATAACCTGCCTCAAGTAATTTTTGGGCATCCCTGGCCTGTGTCGAAGGGTTACAGGAAATGTAAACGATTGAACGCGCGCCCAAATCAATCGTTTTCTGAAGGGTTTTTGGGGCTATTCCTGCGCGTGGCGGGTCAAGCATAATGGCGTCAATGTTCCCGATAAAGTGAGGGTGCTCTTTTAAAAATTTACCCACATCGCCTACGATGAAGTTTACGTTTTGTATACCGTTCAAACGTGCGTTTTCAGTTGCGTCCACAATGGCTTCCTCTACGATATCAACCCCCGTAATTTTTAAGTTGGAATTTCTTTTGGCAATGAGTTGACCGATGGTGCCCGTTCCACAAAACAAATCAAGGATTTCTTTCTCTGTATTCAATCCCTCAAACAAATAGTCAATGGCTTTGTCGTACAACAGTTCAGCACATTTTGGATTGGTTTGAAAGAAACTTTCCATCCGCATTTGAAAGCGCAAATCGGCAATTTTTTCTTCTACGAAATTCTTTCCGTACAGAATTTTGGTTTGTCCATTTTCTATTTTGGAGCGGTCTGCAACATCATCGTTTAATGTCCACTGAATCCCACCGATTCTATCGCCATGCAAATCAATCAATTTTCGCGTGAAAGCATTTGAATCAAAAGATTGACTGTCTTCGGAAGACGTTACAAGGTTGATCAGAAACTTGTCTTCAAAGAAGGATTTTCGAACGACCAAGTGTCTGAAAAAACCATTTTTTTGTGGGGGATGCCATGCGGGTAGTTGGGTTTCTTTGCAGAAATTACAAATTTCGATGAGTTTTTCTTCCCATTTCTCATCGAATAAACCACTTGGTTTTTCCAAATTCTCAACCTTCCACCATGTTCCTCTTCTTTTAAAACCCAAAACGAAAGCATCTTCGATGTCTTCCCCCGTGTGTAAGTCGTGACCGATTCTGGAAAAGCTGTATTCCATTTTGTTTCGGTAAAAATACCCTTCAGGAGAATCGATAAAGCCGTCAAAATACGTTTCAATGTCTTTGATGCCACTTATTTTTGAGAAGGTGGTAAGGGTTGAAGCGATTTTTTCCTTTTTTTGAATTTCTCGGGGTACGAAGATGTAAGGCGCTCCGGAGATTTCTTGGAAGTCACTTGGGATTTCTTGTGGAGATCTTTCGATTACTTCTAGGAGCTTCGCTTCGGCGTATTGTTTTTTCTTTATGTCGATTTTCGCCTTGACCGTTTGTCCTGGAAAAGCATTGTCTACAAACACAATGAAGAAAGAATTTTCAGTCGGTATTTTTGCGATGCCTCGACCTCCAAATCCAAAAGCATCAATTTTTAAGGTAACAATTTCTCCGCGTCGAAACATGTTATATCATTCCCCTTATTACGCCTTTGTCAGACTCTTGAATGAAAGCAATGATTTCATCGCGTATGTCCGTTTCTGGTATGGTTTCCAATACTGCGGCTATCCCTTTCGAAACATTGCTGTTTTGAACATAGATGCATCTGTAAACGTCTTCGATGAGTCGAACTTGCTCGTCTGTGTATCCTCTTCTTCGCAATCCAACCGAATTCACACCTGCAAATGTTAAGGGTTCTCGTGCTGCTTTGATGTAAGGAGGAACATCCTTGCGAACCAGCGAAGCACCGCCAATGAATGCATGTTTCCCGATGTGGACAAATTGCTGTGCCGCAACTTTTCCTTCTAATATGGCGAAATCATCAATGACAACATGTCCTGATAGTCCCGTGTAACTGGCAAGGATTACGTGGTTTCCAATTTGACAATCGTGTGCTACGTGGACGTAGGTCATTAACAAACAATTGGATCCAATGACGGTTTTCCATCGGTCTTTGGTCGCCCTGTGAATCGTTACACACTCTCTAATTTTGGTGTTGTCGCCAATTTCTACAGTTGTATCTTCTCCATCAAATTTTAAATCTTGTGGAATAACGCCAATGACCGCACCAGGGAAAATTTCACAATTTTTACCGATGCGTGTACCTGGATATATGGAGACATTTGAATGGATGATGGTTCCTTCGCCAATTTCTACATTTTCGTGGATGTTTGAAAAAGCATCAATACGTACGTTGTGATCAATTTTTGCTTGATTGCTCACACTGGCAAGGGGTGAAATCATTCCGTTTTGTCTTTAATGATTTGTGCCAACATCTCTGCTTCAAGTACCACTTTACCGTTGACGTAAGCGACGCCTCCCATTTCCACTAAGCCTCGACGGATGGGGGAAAGCAAGTTTAATTCAAATACGATGGTATCCCCAGGGATGATTTTCGATTTAAATTTCACTTTGTCAATCTTCATGAAATACGTAGAGTATAAATGTGCGTCAGTGACTTTGCTTAAGGCAAAAATCCCACCTACTTGCGCCATGGCCTCAATTTGCAAAACGCCAGGGAAAATAGGGTTTCCAGGGAAATGGCCTGTGAAGATGGGTTCATTAAGTGTCACATTCTTAACACCAATGATTGTGTTTTCATGAATTTCCATGATTTTATCCACCAATAAAAAGGGATAACGGTGAGGAAGGAGTTTTTCAATGTCGTTGATGTCGTAGTGAGGTTTCTTGGTGAGGTCGAAAAACTTCCCTTTGCCCTGTTGGTGTTTGATTTGTTCCTTTAGCACCTTTGCAAAGCGTACATTTCCTGAATGACCAGGACGTGCAGCAAGGATATGTGCTTTAATGGGACGTCCAATCAATGCTAAATCTCCGACGATGTCGAGTAATTTATGCCGTGCAGGCTCATTTTCATATTGAAGTTTAAGGCTGTTCAATACCCCAATTCCATCAATGGAAATTTCCAGTTCTTCTTTTCCAAGTAATTTTGCCAATCGGTCTAATTCTTCTTTGGAGATGTCCAAGCGGTCTACCAATACTATTGCATTGTCTAAATCGCCCCCTTTGATCAGGTTGTTATTGGCAAGGAACTCCAATTCTCGGAGAAATACAAAGGTTCTGCAAGGAGCGATTTCTGTATTGAATTCACCAATGTGGTACATGCTTGCATGTTGTGTACCGAGGATGGGTGAATTGTAATCCACCATTACGGTGAGACGGTATTCCTTGTTTGGAATGGCTAAAAACTCAATCCCTTTTTCTAAGTCTTCCCAAGGAATGTTTTCGTCCAATTCGAAATACAATCTTTCCGCATTTTGCTCTTGGATTCCTACTTCTTGAATGGCTCTCACATAGGGTAAAGAGCTTCCATCTAAAATAGGGATTTCTGGTGCGTCAATTTTGATTAAAGCATTGTCAATTCCACAACCAACCAAAGCAGCAAGTACATGTTCTGTGGTATAGACACGTGCACCTTTGAATTCTAGGGTTGTACCGCGGTCGGTAGAAATCACCAAATCAACATCTGCATTGATAATGGGTTGGTTTTCAAGATCGATCCGTTGAAATTTATAGCCATGGTTTTCGGGAGCAGGGTAGATTTGCAGCGTTACCTTTTCTCCTGTGTGGAGTCCAACCCCAAGTAAGGAGACGGAATCTTTGAGTGTGTTTTGTTTTTCTATCATTGAATTATCCTTTCGTATCCTTAAGTGATTGCACTTCTTTTTTTAGGTTTCTTACATCGTCCAATATTTCTGGTAATCTGCGATACCCGATGTATGATTTTTTGAAATCTAATAAGGGAATGGCAGGTGAGCCCATCAAGGTTTCGGCTTTTTTTACAGTGGCAGGAACCCCCGATTGCGCAACGATTTTTGTGCCGTCTGCAATGTGTAAATGTCCGCTGATCCCGGCTTGTCCACCAATCATCACATGTTTTCCAATTTTTGCGGAACCGGCGATGCCTACTTGCGCTGCCAAAGCAGAATGCATATCAATGTCAACATTGTGTGCAATTTGGCAGAGGTTGTCAATTTTTACTCCCTTTCGAATGTAGGTAGACCCCATGGTAGCCCGGTCAATGGTCGTGTTTGCACCAATTTCAACGTCGTCTTCGATGACAACATTTCCAATTTGAGGTACTTTGCTGAAAACCCCTCGGGCGTCTGGCGCAAAGCCAAACCCATCGGAGCCAATGACAGTACCTGCGTGGATGATGCAATTTTCACCGATGATTGAGCTGTCATAAATTTTCACACCTGCATGAATGATCGTATTTGCACCGATTTTTACATGGTCACCAATAAAAGCATTTGGGTGAATGGATACGCCATCCGCGAGGGTGACGTGTTTGCCGATGTAGGCAAAAGCACCAATGTATAACGATTCCCCCAATTTCGCCGTGGCATGAATAAAATTAGGTTGTTCTATTTCAGGTTGTCTTTTTTTGCTTTGGTTGTATAACTCTAGGAGTTTTGCAAAACAGCCATAGGCATCTGCGACACGAATTAACGTTAGCGTGGATGGAAGTGGTTTTGTAGGTGTAAAACCATCGTTAACAATGCAAATGCTGGATTTTGTGGCGTAGATGTATGGTTCGTAGGTTGGGTTTGAAAGAAACGATAACATGCCTGATTCACCTTCCTCAATCTTCGCCAAACCGCTTACTTTGGAATCCGAATTTCCTTCAACCGTACCTTCTAATATTTCAGCAATTTGTCCAGCTGTAAATTCCATGTTTCAAAATTAGAATTAATAGAACATCTGTTTGGGGTTAGCGCACTTAATTATTAACAAATTGTTCGCTTTGAATGTTACTTTCTTGAAAAATTTCTATTTCCTTGATTTTTAGTTTTTCTTGAAACCAAATCACTTCACAGGTAACGTGTTCCCGTGTTTCGCTCCGAGGCGTCGCGTTTACGTAGGTGAAAAAATCTATTTTGTGAACGGGTTGGACTTGGTTGAAGTTTGTAAACCCACAATCCAAATACCCATTTTTTAGGAAATACCTCGTTATTTTCTCGGGTGCATCAGAAGCACTTATTTTCGTGAATTTATAGGATTTCCATTTTCCCGAAAACCAATTCTCCTTTTTGGTATAAAGAAAAGGTGTTGCCTTGCCTTGAAGGGGAACGTACTTCTTAAAATTGGTATTCACAAAATCGATATCCACCACAAAACTTTGTTCCCGAAGTGCAACCAGGAAGGTGATTCCTTTCCCATTGGGAAAGTTGGAGTAGAGTTGGTAGATTTTTTCATTTCCATGGCGTTTGCTGTCCATGAAAGACAATGTCGCGTTTTGAATCATTTTCTTCAAGTCCTTGGGTTGGATGTGTTTCGCTTTTAGATAAGCGCGATCCAAGGAATCTACGAAAACAATGCGTTGAAAAACCGCGCTTTTAACACGGTTTTGAGGGGTCCAAGAACACCCTTTTTGTTTGAATATTACGATTACGAAAATCAGTCCTATGCCGAAGCCAATACCGTAGTTTTTCAGTCTTCGAATTAATTTATCCATGTGATGTAAAAGCCAAAATAATGGCTTTCAATTAATTAAGGATGGCGTCTAATTTACCTGACAAGGTAGCCTTCGGTACCGCACCTACAGATTTGTCAACCACTTCACCATTTTTAATGAATAGAACCGTAGGAATACTGCGTACGCCAAATTGGGCAGCCACTCCGGAATTCGCATCGACGTTTACTTTTCCAATTAAGGCTTTACCCTCGTACTCTGTATAAAGTTCATCAATGATTGGTCCAATCATTCGACAAGGTCCACACCACTCAGCCCAAAAGTCAACCACAACTGGCTGTGTTGATTTCATTACCAATTCATCAAAATTTGCATCTGTTATTTCTATAGCCATGGTTTCAAGTTTCGTTTAATTTAAAGCGCTCACAAAATTAATAAAAAAACCAATTAATTCCCTTGTAATCGTTTGGAATCATTTATTTCTGCTTTTAAGTAATGTGCAGTAGATGATTTCTTGGTAAACTTTTGGATTAAGGTTTCTGGACTTCCTTCGGCGATTATTTTCCCACCTGCTTTGCCTCCTTCGGGACCTAAGTCAATGATGTAGTCGGAAGTTTTTATAATGTCCAAATTGTGTTCAATGACCACTACCGTATTTCCTTCGTCCACCAAACGATGTAACACATCAAGCAACAACCTGATGTCCTCAAAATGCAATCCTGTCGATGGTTCATCCAAAAGGTAAAGGGTTTTTCCTGTGGCTCTTTTTGCCAATTCAGCAGAGAGTTTTATTCTTTGCGCTTCACCGCCCGAAAGGGTGGTGGAGGGTTGTCCCAGTGTGATATAACCCAAACCTACACTTCCTAAGGTTTGTAATATTCTATGAATTTTTGGGATGGATTCGAAAAAAGGAATGGCTTCTGAAATCGATAAGTTCAAGACATCCGAAATGGATTTTCCTTTAAATTTTACTTCCAAGGTTTCGGCATTGTACCTTTTGCCCTGACAGGTTTCGCAGGTCACATATACATCGGGCAAGAAATTCATTTCTACCAAGCGCAATCCACCGCCATTGCAGGTCTCGCATTTTCCACCTGCCACATTGAACGAAAACCTTCCGGGTTTATACCCTCTGATTTGGGCTTCAGGTAGGGAGGCAAACAAGCTGCGAATTTCATCGAATACTTTTGTGTAGGTAACTGGATTTGACCTGGGCGTTCTCCCAATCGGACTTTGGTCAATGTCGATCACTTTGTCCAAATGTTCTAATCCTTCAATTGAACCATAGGGAAGGGGTACAGCGACACCATGGTAAAAGTGTTTCAAAAGGATGGGGTAGAGTGTTTGGCTGATTAAAGATGATTTCCCACTTCCTGATACTCCCGTAATGCATGTCAATGTCCCCAGGGGAATGGTTAAGTCTACATTTTTCAAGGTGTTTCCAGTAGCTTTTTTCAATTTTAAAAAGTTACCATTTCCTTTTCTTCTTTCGGTTGGGATGGCGATGTATTTCTTCCCATTAAAATAATCCGCCGTTACTCCATTTCCTACCAACAATTCTTGAAAGTTACCTGAAAAGACGATGTCTCCACCTTTAACACCTGCACCGGGACCTATGTCCACAATGTAGTCTGCAGATTCAATCATTTCTCGATCGTGTTCGACAACCAATACTGTATTCCCTGCATCTCGAAGCTGTTTTAAGGAGCGAATCAGTCGGGAATTGTCTCGTTGATGCAATCCAATCGAAGGCTCGTCTAAGATATACAGCACATTCATTAGTTCTGTGCCAATTTGTGTAGCCAAACGAATTCGTTGCGCTTCCCCTCCTGATAATGTTTTAGATGACCGATCCAAAGAAAGGTAACCCAATCCCACGTCCAAAATGAATTTTAATCGAATGCGAATTTCTTTAATGATTTCCTCAGCAATGATAAGTTGGTCTTTTTCAAGTGATTTTTCGATGTTTTCAACCCAAATAGACAAATCAATCAAGTCCATGGCGGACAAAGTTCCGAGGTGTGTGTCGCCAATTTTGAAATGAAGGGCTTCCTGTTTTAACCGGTAACCCTTGCAGTTAGGGCATTTAACTTTTTGCATGAAACTTTCAACCCACCTTTGAAGCGCAGGATTGCTGTCATCTTTGTACCGAAGTAGAAAGCTAACAATCCCATCGAAACGTTCTTGAATGTCACTTTGCTTAACTTCCATGTCAACATTTCCATGAAACAAAAGGTTGATTTCTTGTTCAGTAAATTTATTGAGCGGAGTTTTTAGGGTGTGTCCCATCGCCATCACGACCTTTTGCAGTTTGTCAAAAAACCAGTTGTGTTTCAACTCGCCTAAGGGTGCAATTCCGCCGTTTTGAATCGACTTTGAAAAGTCAGGAATTATTTTTTCTAAGGCGATGTCGCTTACTTCTCCAAGACCACTGCAATGGGTACATGCGCCATAAGGAGAATTAAAGGAAAACAAGTTGGGCTCGGGTTCAGGGTAGGAAATCCCAGAAGCCGGACACATCAAAGAACGGCTGAAGTACCTGCTTTCGCCTGTTTCCCAATCCATAACCATGAGCATGGATTCACCCATTTTCATTGCCGTTACGACAGATTGATAAACGCGATCAAGGGTTACTTGTCCTGCTTGGAAACGATCCACTACCACTTCGATGTCGTGCGTTTTGTATCGGTCCAATTTCATCCCAGGTTTCAAATCAACGATTTTCCCATCTACACGAACCTTTGTATAGCCTTGTCGAATGACTTGTTCAAAAAGTTCGCTGTAATGTCCTTTTCTCGCCCTGATTTTGGGGGCAAGGATGGCGATTTTTTGGTCACCATACTTTTCATGAATCATTGTTGCAATTTCTTGGTCGGAATATTTGACCATTGGCAATCCTGAGTTCATAGAATACGCAGTGGCTACGCGGGCAAAGAGAAGTCGAAAGAAATCGTACAATTCTGTAATCGTGCCGACCGTTGAGCGCGGAGACTTCGAAGATGTTTTTTGCTCTATCGAAATCACGGGACAAAGACCATCGATTTTATCTACGTTCGGGCGTTCATGTCCTCCAATAAATTGCCGAACATAAGCCGAAAAAGTTTCAATGTATCTTCTTTGTCCTTCTGCAAACAAGGTATCGAAAGCCAGTGAACTTTTACCACTTCCGCTCAGTCCTGTGAAAACAATCAATTGATTTCTCGGCAAAGAAAGATCGATGTCTTTTAGGTTATGTTCCTTTGCTCCGTAGATGTCAATTTTTGATTCTTCTTTCATGTATTATTGGTTGACATATGGTCCCAGTTTTCCATTTTGAATTGGGACTTTCAATGTGCAGGGTATGGATGTTCCTGTTAATTTGTTTCCAAGAATCCAAGGGTTTAACAAACGGATGAGCTTACGGTTCGTTTTGTGTTTTACTGCCCAATCAGCCAAGTTTGGAATGTCTTTCTTCACAAGGATGTTTTTGGTTGAAATGGCTTCGTAACATTGGTCCTTAGGGATGTGATAGCCATACGCTTTAGGATCTGAAAGAATGAGTTTCATGGCAAGAATCCGAAAGACATATCGCGCTGTTTCTGGGTTTAATTCCGTGTCAAATACATGGTTGACATGTTGAAAAGCCATGTCATCCCTCAGTCCTCCAGGGCCCCGGTTGTAGGCCGCACATGCAGCAACCCAATCGTTAAAAAGAGAATAATTCGATTTTATCAATTCGCAAGCTGCTTGGGTGCTTTTTTTCAAATCTCTTCTTTCATCCACCTCTGCATTGATTTTTAAATTGTGTTCTTCAGCAGTGAAAGGCATAAATTGCCAAAATCCTACAGCGCCTGCAGGACTCTCCGCGTTGCTCAGCCCACTCTCAATAACGCACAAGTACTTGAAATCTAGGGGGACTTTTTCCTTTGTTAAGATGGACTCAATTTCAGGAAAAAAACGTGCGGCTCTTTTAATGCAAAGACTTGTGGAACTTTGGAAATAGGCGTTGACTAAGATTTCTCGGTCCAACCGTTCCCTAACGTCTTGGTCTGTAAGGTCGATTTTTTCTCCGAAGAAATCCATTTCTGTCGGAATATCAGGCAGTTGATTGATGTGAACTACATTTTGGTTCGCTTCAGACGGGATGTTTTTTGCATTTGGGGCTTTACATGCTCCCAGTATCAGCAGAAATATGCTGATCCAAATTTTTGTTTTTTTCATGGGCGGGTGGAGAAAATTTCTGCGTGTTTCCAAATAAGAAATAGAAAACAATATAAAAGGGGGTAAAAGCCAAACCTGCATACAACCCAAAACCTGCATCGTAGAGGGTCACCAGTAACAAGCCAAAACCACACATCGCTATCGAAATAAGTCCCGTTAGGATCCAAACTTTTTTCTCAGAATAACCCGCATAGACCATGTGATGGGTCGTGTGGTCCTTTCCACCAACGGCGGGTGATTGTCCACGACGTATCCGATTGATGACCACAGTAAGTGTATCTATGAAAGGAACACAAAGCATTAAGACAACAAAAAAAGCACGCACCCAAAGGGGATAAAAACCTTCCCCCGTTCCAAGGTTCCAAAGGTATTTAATGCTTAAAAAAGCCATTAAAAACCCGATCATTTGGCTGCCGGAATCTCCCATAAACAAGCGTGAAGGGGGGGCGTTGAACAATAGGAACGCCAATAAAGACCCAATGAAACCAACGATTAAAAATGCCCAGATGTCAAATTGAAATTGGGAAATCAAGACCGTAGACGTTAGCATAAAAATAAGCGAAACTGTAGAGGTTGTGGCGGTAATCCCATCCATGTTATCCAACATGTTGATAGAATTCATGATGCCAACAACCCAAAACAACGTGATAACGGCGTCTACCCCAAACTGCCCACTGAAGGGAATGATGAGGTTTGAAAAAACCAAAGCAAGTCCACAACAAATTTGTGTTAATAATTTCACCAGCGGTTTTGTATTGTAAGCATCATCAGCCAATCCCATGCAAAACGCCATGCAAAACGCCAAAAAGAAATAAAGGAAATCTGGGTCACTAAATACATTTGTAAACGGATTAACAACCAAAAATGCAAAGACCAATCCAACCATAGTCATGAACATTGGAATGCCTCCCAGTGAGGGCTTTGTTGTGCTTGCCCACCTAACAATAATGTCATTATTGTTTCGAATACCTAATGTTTTTGCAAATCCCATTACGCCATTTGTGAGTACATAATTCATCACAAATCCCATGAAGAAAAACAGAATGAGTTTTAAATGAATAGGCATGCTAAAAATAGGTTGGTAAATCTTTAAGCGCAGTGCCCTGCATGTCCTTTTGGTTTACAATTACCTCAAGTCTTGGCCACGCTATGTTTAAATCTGTATCATTCCAAAGCAAGGTCTTTTCATGATTAGGCGAATACAAGGCGGTGCATTTATAAGCAAAAAATGTGTCCTCTTCCAACGCTATGAAACCATGTGCAAATCCAGGAGGCAAGTAAAACTGTTGCATTTTGATGGCGTCCAATTCTACCAAAATATGTTGTCCGTAGGTGGGTGATTCGCTTCGGATGTCCACAGCTACATCGAGTACACTTCCTTTCATAACTTGTACCAATTTTCCTTGGGCGAAAGGCGGTGATTGGAAATGCAATCCCCTTAAAACGCCTTTTTTTGATTTTGATAAATTGTCCTGCACAAAATGCTCAGGAATATGCTGCGCATATCGTTCTGCTTGAAAGGTTTCTATAAAGCACCCGCGTTCGTCTTCGTAAACTTTTGGGGTAATTAGCAAGGGGCCTGCGATTGAAAAGGTTGTGATTTCCATTTAGTGGTTTTTAGATTTTTTCCAAAAAAATAAAATTCTTTTCCAAAAAGGTTCTTTGATGTCGTCGGTATAATACCCAGAATTCGTATATCCATAGCCATATCCACCATACGATTGGCCATATCCGTAGAGGTTTCCATTGTTGGTTACCCCATTAAGTATGACATTAAGTTTGTCAATTTTTTGAATTTTAAAAAGGTTTTGAATTTGACCGGCAAAGACTCTTTTCGAATAATTTGCTTTGAATACGTAAATCGGGATGTCTGCCATGGCAAGGATTTGAATGCCATCGGAAACAATTCCAACCGGTGGGTTGTCGATGAGAATAACGTCGTATTTAAGTTTGAGCTCCTCTAAAATCTGATGAAAATAAGGACTCTGAATCAAGTCGGATGGATTGGGTGGAATTGGACCTGCAGTGATAAAGTCAAGGTTGGCAATTCCCGAGTGTTTAATGGACGCTTCCAGGGTAATGAGTTTTGACAAAACTTGACTCATTCCTATGTTGTTGTCTACATTAAATCCTAAGTGTATTTTAGGTTTTCGAAGGTCTAAATCAATCACCAAGACACGTTTTTCTTCAGAGGCGAAGGTCGCAGCGAGATTTAAGACAACAAAGGTTTTTCCTTCCCCAGAAATAGATGAGGATATCGCAATCAATTTTGCGTCTTTGTTAATGAAATTCAGGTTTGATTTTATGCTACGCACCGATTCCGACAATTGTGATTTCGGAGAATCTTTTACCACAATTTGAGAATGTACCATTTTCTTCTTCCTGTACAAAGGAACGGTTCCTATAATGGAAATTTCCTCAGGTAACAATTTTTTCAAGTCGCTCAAAGAAGTGATTTCATTGTAGGTCAGGTAGTAGAACAAAAGCAGAGCGAGGCCGAAAAACAAAGAAAATCCGATGGCTAAAAACACAATGTTTTTTCGGTTCGGAGAAACTGGATTTAAAGGGATTTCAGGGACACTTAATAAACGATTTTCACTGGTATACCCGGCATTGTTCAACTGGTATTCGATTTTCTTTTCTGTGAATAGATTGTAGTACGTTCGGTTTAAGTCTTCCAAGTATTTCAACCGATTGTATTCCATCGTTTTTTCGGGCAAAGTGAGGTATTTGTTTTCATATTTCCCTAACTCATTTTCCAACAACCTTTTTTCGTGATTTAGGCGATCTGCGTTCGCACTCATGCTTTTTCGGATGGAATTGATGCGACTCGAAATCCTTTCATTAATCAAGCGGATTTGCTTGCTCTCTGATGTAACATCCTGGAGTAAATCTTCTTTGTTTTCGAGTAATTTATTGAGGTCTTCCAGTTGTCGGGTAATGGATCCTTCAAACAGTTTTCTCCCTGCCAATTCAGGGATGATTTTATAGATTTCAAGACGTGAAGCATCCGCGGTAATCTTTGTATTCACATAGTTGACAACGGATATCTCCTCGTTGATTTCGTTGATGCGGTCTGAAAATGTACCAATGTTTTTTGTAATACTCGCCTCTTCAAATTCAGGGTTGGGTAATTTGGAATCACGTTGAAAACTGTACAGATTTTCCTTGGAATGGTCTAATACCATGGACAATGAATCCAATTGGTTTTCAATAAAGGCAATGGTTTGATTGTTGTTGTTCTGGGTTTGTTTTTTCTCGAAATTGAAATAGGTTTCCAAAATAGAAGATACCAAGACGTAACACAATTTTGGATTGGCGTGGCTCAAGGAAATTTCTATCGTTTTTGCATTCTCATCAATGGGTGTGATGGTTAGTCCTTGTTGCAATTGGTTAAGCAATACACTTGGATTGTTGAAGACAAAGTAAATTTGACGGGAAGAAACCAATCGTGCAAAATCATGCCTGCGGTTCGCATTGATCGAAATGGAAAAATCATCGTTCTCAATTTTTGAGTTTGGCGAGAACGCAACTGATTTCTTTCGGTTGTTATGGGTATATTGTAAAATATAAGCCCCATTGTTAACCTCGCTTATGTAAATGGGAACCCCACACAATGAGGAATCTTTTAAGTTGTAGGTGATGATTGAAAATGGCGTAACCCCAAACAAATCCTCAGTAAGAAATCGTCCGCGATTGTATACACTGGTGTTTAAGTTCATACTTTCAATCGCTGCCTTAACCAATACCGGGGATCTTAACAATTCCACATCCTTTGAAAGAGTTTGGGCCTCTGGGGTGATTTGGTTGTTCGCCCCCAACACCTGCTTTACTTTGTTTTCTCTGACAATTTGTAACAATGCTGTCGAACTGTAAACCGGTTTTTTATACCTTAAATAGACAAAAGCGATGGTCAAAAAAGCGAAGGTAAACATAAGGGGTTTATACCAATGACGTCTCAAGACAATGCCAACGATGGCCGGGTTGAACTGATCGTTTACTATGAAAGTATTCTTACTCATGGCTTGCTGAGAATGGTATAAATCGCAAAGGTACTAGAAATTATGCTTAACCAAGGACTCGCTTCCCGCATCGCAGTGGTGATTTTTCTGGGGTAATAGTCGATGACAACGATGTCCTTGTTCACCATGGTAATGTCCGCATTGGCTGCATTTTTTATGTTTGATAGGTCAAAATGGTAGACTTTTCGTTTTCCTTTCTCCATTCTTAACAGTCTTATTTCCTTAGATTTTGCATTGTCTTTTATCCCTCCACCCAACGCAATTACCTCAAGTAAAGTCATATTGCTGTTCGCCATCGGAACCGTAATTGCATGACCTTTACCTAAGAGCAAAACGACCCTTTGGTTCGTTACCTTGATTTGCACAAATGGGTCCTTGAAATCTGAAGAAAGTTTGGATGTGAGCAAATTTTCAGCTTCCGCAATGGTTTTGCCTTCCAATGCAACGTTGCCGAGTAAAGGCAATTTGACCATTCCATCCGTTTTAATGATGTAATCAAGCGCCATTCCTGCTTGGTTTTGTTGGTTGTTTTGTTGGTAGTTCGATTCAATTCCTGCAGAATTAAAAACAATTTTTTCTCCATTGTTCGTAGCGATGGTTAATGAAATCCGGTCTCCCACCTGAAGAATGGCCTCGGGTTTTTCAGCAATGTTTAAGCTGTCAAATTGAAACGTTTCCTTTTTCTCTTTGTAGAGTAGCTTGTTTGAATTAATGATTCCGCAAGAATTAAACAAAACAAGAGGGGTTAATATCAGTAAAATCAGCCAATTTTTAGGCATGGCTGGAGCGCATTTTTTTGTATAATTCATCTGTGTTTTTTATCAATTTTTCCATCGAAAAATTCTGCATTACGAACTTAATTGCTTTTTGCGACATTTGCGCATGTAATTTTTCATTCTGGACAATTTCAAGCATTGCTTTGGCAAATGTCTCAGCCTCAAAGTTTGGTACAATGATGCCGGTCTGACCGTTGAGAACCACATTTTGAACCCCACCTACGTCGGTTGTAACCACTGGGATTCCACTCGCCTGCGCCTCAATTAAACTGACAGGGGTTCCTTCATTTAAAGAACATAGACAGACCAAATCGAGCATTGGGTAGCATTCTTCCATTTTTTTTACCCATGAGGTGAGAACAAAGCTGCGTGCGTATGCTCCGCCTTTGGAAACAATGTGATTTTCGATTTCATTTCGCAATTCTCCATCCCCAACAATGAAAAACTTAAATTTCTTTTCCGATTGTGAAATTGCCAATAGCGCTGCGTCAATGAATAAGGTATGGTTTTTTATGGACGTCAATCTTCCCACAATCCCAATGGCAACCTCATCTGATGCAACCTCCCATTGTATTCGCAATTGCGACCTCTTCTCCGGGTCTGGGGCAAATTTTTGTAAATTAAAACCCAAGGGAATCACTGTGATTTTTCGCTCCGGAGCAATGTTAAATTGTTCAGCCAGTTCCTGCTTTTGGATTTCAGAGATGGCTACAATTTGGTCGCTTAATTTGGCGAGGAATCTTTCTGTAAAAACCAATGCTTTGGTCACCGTTGGGCTAAAGTAACCCTTGAAAACATTCCCATGAAAAGTGTGAACGATTACTTTGGTGCCACAAAAATAAGCCGCAAGGCGTCCCAATGCACCCGCTTTTGATGCATGCGTATGAACGATGTCTGGCTTGAAATTCCGGATGATTTTTACGATCTCGAAAAAGGCTTTTACGTCTCCAAAAAAGCGAACCTGCCTAGACATAGATTTTAAAACCATGGGTTCCAATCGCATCTCCAAAGGAATAAACAAGGCATCGCCTTCTTGAGCGTCTGCAAGACCGCCTACCAATACTGTGTGGTAATTTTCCGGAAGGTGATTGCTTAAATAGGAAACATTCCAAACCGGTCCACCAAGGTTGAATCGGTTAATAATTCTCAAAACCTTAATTTTTGAAGAATCATCTTGGGTCATAGGCTATTGTTGAAAAGTTAAAATTTTTGATGAAAGAAATTGCCATTGTTTTTCCAATTTTGCAATGTGAAATTTCTGCTAAGATACAGCTATATTGCTTTCGCAATGCTTCAAAGTTGGGTATGGGGACAAGAGCCTGCTGCCGCTTTGTTTGAATTAACCACGGATCCAGTGTTGCTAAATTCAAAGATTTCTATCTTGGCCATCGATGTAAAAACTGGGGATACCTTGTTGCAATGGAATCCAAAGAAGTCCTTTGCTACAGCCTCTACTACAAAGTTGTTTACCACTGCCCTGGCGTATGAACTCTTAGGTCCGTCTTACCAATTTCAGACGGGGCTTTATGCCGATGCGCCCATTGTGAAGGGAACGTTGACTGGAAATCTTTGGGTAAAAGGGGGAGGGGATGTCACCCTAGGAAGTAAGTTTTTCAATGCCGATGGATTGGAACTCGATGTCTTGAACCGTTGGGCGGATTCATTAATTGCAATGGGATTGCACGAGCTGAAAGGTAACATAATCATCGACGGGTCAGATTTTGGGTACAATGGCGCGCCCTTAGGTTGGTCGGCTGCGGACCTTGGGAATTATTATGGTGCGTTTCCCGCGGGAATCAATTGGTATGATAACATCCTGAAATATTATTTCGCTACTGGAAAACCTGGGACAAAAGCCAAATTGATAGCCACTTATCCCAAGCAATCCCAATTGTATTTCACCAGTAGGATTGTTTCCGCGCGAGTCAAGGGGGATCATTCAAATGTGTACGGAAATCCTTATGATTATTCTCGAAGTGCCAGCGGCAGGCTTCCAGCCTACAAATCCAGTTACATGGTGAAAGGATCCATTCCAGATCCAGAATTGAATTTTGCCGAAGTGTTCAGAAATGTACTTGTCTCAAAGGGAATCCTTTTGACAGGTGAAGTCAAAACCATGCGCTTGGCTAAATTGAAACGACCAGATTACGATATGATAACGCTGCTGCTATCTGAAAAAGGAAGAAATGTAGATGAAATTGCAACTTGGACCAACGAACGGAGTGTTAATTTTTTCGCCGAAGGTTTACTCAATGGGGTAGGATATAAAATTACAGGAGATGGAACCAATGCATCCGCATTAAATGTGGAACACGCATACTGGGGGACCAAAATAGATACATCAGGATTGCGCATTTTTGATGGGAGTGGATTGTCAAGGGATAACAAAATTTCCGCGGCTCATTTTTGTGAACTGCTTAAGTATATGTACAATTCTCCGAATTTCAGCCCTTATTTTGCTTCCCTTCCAACCGCTGGGGTTTCAGGTACGATCAGAGACCTTTGCAATGACCAAATGGGCGAGGGGAAGATTTGTGCGAAAAGCGGAAGCATGACCGGAATTAAATCCTACGCAGGCTATATTCACTCACTTTCTGGACGGGACTTTGTTTTTGCTGTAACCGTTAATGGCTACACTTGTGCTACGTCACATGTGGTTTCAAAAATGGAAAAAATACTCAATTCGCTTTCAGGATTGTAGATGGTTTCTCGAAGCTTTAAGATTTGCTTCCTTCAAGTTCGGTTGATAAGATGATTTCCCAAAAGGTAGAGATACTCATTTGTTCAACGGCCAACATCTTGGGTACAATACTTTCCTTAGAAAATCCCGGTGTGGTGTTGACTTCAATGATATATGGCGTTTCATCGACTAGGATGAAATCAATTCTTGCAATGGAGCGCAGGCGAAGCACCTTGTATACCTCCTTGGCTAGGTTTTGAATTTTAATGCGGCTTTCATCTGAAATCCGAGCAGGTGTGATTTCTTCAGATTTCCCTAAGTATTTCGCTTCGTAGTCAAAAAAATCGTTTTCAGTGACAATCTCTGTTAATGGCAATGCCATCAATGATTCTTGGTTTCTAAAAACCCCACAGGTGACCTCAATGCCATCCAAAAAAGACTCTAAAACAATCGTTGGTCCTTCCTTAAATGCATTTGCAATGGCAGTATCTAATTCATCGAGGTGCTTCACTTTGCTTATCCCATAACTTGACCCAGAACCTGTAGGTTTAACAAAAAGTGGAAGCGAAAGGTCTTCTGCAATTTTTGAAGCATTGTACGATTCACCTTGTCCTAAAAAAACCGACTTTGCAACTGGGAATCCAAAGGATTTAAGAAATTGATTGCAGTACCATTTGTCAAACGATAAGGCTGAAGCGAGTACGTCCGGATTTACATAAGGCTTTTCAAACAAATCCAAGTACGCCTGAATTTTACCGTTTTCACCAGGATTTCCATGGATGTATACAATGGCAGCGTCGAAATGAACGGTATCTCCTTCGATGGTCGCTGAACACGTATTTAAATCAAATACACCTTGCTTCCCATTAAATTCAGATTTCCATGCCCCTTCGGACACGATTACTTTTAGCGCCCTGTAGTTTAAAGGCAAGTTTGTAAGAATGGTTTCAGCACTCTTTAAAGAAATGTCAAATTCCGAAGAGAGTCCGCCGCAAAAGATTCCGATTGTCTGCATGCAACGAAAATAAGGATAAGATTAAACGGTCTTTCGCCTTCTTCATAAAGTTATTCTCAATTCCGTTGTTGAAAAAACTTGGAGAATATTTCTAATTTCGCATATGCGTTTACTTTACCTATTCCTTTGGTTTGCCTTGAAATATTCCTTTCGATTGTATTATCGGCAAATTCATGTGGTTAACAAAAATACTTTTTGGTTTGGCAGGACCATTTTTGTAAGCAATCACCCGGGTTCCTTCATGGATCCGTTGATCATTGCTGCGTTGCGTCGACCGATTGTTTTTTTTATGACCCGATCGGATGTATTTAATCGATTTACCAAACCCATTTTCTGGCTTTCTCATATGCTGCCCATCTACCGACAACGTGACAATGTGAATACCAAAGAGAAAAATGCGGTCATTTTTCAAAAAACCAACGCAATCCTCAAAGGAAACAGAAACGTATTGATTTTTGGGGAAGGATTTACAGAGGATAGAATTCAAAGGAAACTGAACCCCCTCAAAAAAGGACCCTTTCGCATTGGATTTTCTGCTTTGGAATTTTGCGATTGGAAATACCCAATTTATGTTCAATCGATTGGAATGAATTATGCCGATGTCAACTTGCGCAGAAGCGACCTAGTTATTTCTGCTGGCAATAGAATTCTGTTGAATGATTACCGCGAAGCATATGAAGCAAACCCTGCCAAGGTGATCAATGAGTTGACAAAAGCATTAGAAAAAGACCTCAGTTCCATACTTATTGATGTGCACGATACGGATTGGACCGATTTTCATGAAAACCTCATGATGTTTACACGAAAAGGCCTCCATCCAACTTGTTTTGATTCAGATTTAAACGTCACTGAGCGTTGGGAATATGGAAAAAAATTGGGGCTGTGGCTAAACAATCGCAATGAGGCTGCACTGACATTGCTAAAACCCTTAAGATCAGAGCTGGAAGCATACAACTTGTCTTTAAAGAAGTTGGGCATTACCGAAGCAGAAAGATTCGCAGCGGAAAATCATGGATGGAAAGCTACCGAGCGAATCCTTTATATTGTTTTGCTGTTTCCATTTATTCTTCTTGGGTTGATTCATGCAGGTATACCTTATTTTGTCATTAAATCTTGGGTGGAGAAAAAATTTAAACGCCCAGTCTTCTGGAGTTCCACGAAAATGGTTGCTGCCATCTTTAGCGTACTTTTCTTGAATCTCCCGCTACTCTTTATTGTACCTCAGTGGCTCCCATTTAATTGCGCCCTGAACCTTACCGTTGTTGTGGTTTACTTTTTATGCATCGGATTGTTTGCAGGGATTGCATTGGCTGCAAAATCACATATTGAGAAAATGGTTCGGATGCGAAAAGTTTCGAAATTGGATCTTGAATACTTACATCAAGAACATGCGGACCTCCTGAAAAAAATTCAAGACGTATTAACAGATTTATGATCCTTAACCTTGCTGAAGATTGGAAATCCTTGTTGAAGGACGAATTCGAAAAGAAATACTTTAAGGACTTAATTTTTTTTCTTGAGAAGGAATATGCTTCAAAATCTACGCGAACATTTCCCGCGTTCGACCGGGTCTTCTCGGCACTTAATGTTTGCCCATTCGATAATGTGAAAGTTGTTATCCTTGGCCAAGACCCTTACCCCACCTTTGGTCACGCACATGGACTCTGTTTTTCTGTAGAACCCAAAGTGAAGCCTTTCCCAAAAAGTTTAGGGAATGTTTTTAAAGAAATAGAAAGTGACTTAGGGATAGCGGTACCCCAAAATGGCAATTTGATGCGTTGGGCCGAACAAGGTGTCCTGATGTTGAATACCGTTTTAACCGTTTCGGAAGGTAAGCCTGAAAGTCATCTCGGGAAAGGATGGGAAATTTTTACTGACAAGATTATAGCTTTGCTAGACAATCGAACTTCTCCTGTCGTTTTTTTACTTTGGGGCGCAAAAGCCAATGCGAAAACCGCCTTGCTTGATTTGAAAAAGCATTATGTTTTGGCGGCTCCACACCCTTCTCCGCTTTCAGCATACAGAGGATTTTTTGGTTGTAGACATTTTAGCAAGACCAATGAAATCCTACTTAGGTACGGACAAACAACCATCAATTGGTAGACATAATAAGGGCAATTGATTATATTTGCGGGCATGCAATTAAGAAACGATTTATACTTACGAGCCCATCGCGGAGAAGCCATTGAAAGATACCCCGTTTGGTTGATGCGTCAAGCAGGAAGGATTTTACCGGAATATCGGGCGATTCGTTCCAAAATTAGCGGATTTAAGGAATTGGTTGAAACCCCAGCCTTGGCCTCGGAAGTAACCATTCAACCTGTCGACATCCTTGACGTGGACGCGGCCATTCTATTTTCAGACATTCTCGTCGTTCCAGATGCTATGGGATTGAAATATGAAATGATTGAAGCCAAAGGCCCATGGTTTTCAAAAACCATTCGCTCGGTTGATGACCTTGTCCATTTAGATGATGACATTGATGTAGCAGATCGCCTTTCTTATGTGTTCGAAGCAATAAAGTTAACCAAGACAAATTTAGCCAATCGTGTACCCCTCATTGGGTTTGCAGGCGCTCCATGGACGATCTTCTGTTACATGGTGGAAGGTAAAGGTTCTAAAACATTTTCTGAATCAAGGAAATTGCTCTACACCCATCCTGAGTTGGCACACCAATTGCTTGGTCGCATCACCGAAATTACCATAGCCTATATGAAATTGCAAATTCAAGCCGGTGTTGATGCTTTACAATTGTTTGACTCTTGGGCAGGAATCCTTGGAAGGGAGCAATACAAAGAATTTGGAATTAAATACATCGAAACAATTACGTCTCACTTTCCAGGATTTCCCTTTACGGTTTTCTCAAAAGGAGCAATTGCTTCAATGCCGGATTTGGCACCGTTAAATTGTACCGCCTTGGGATTGGATTGGAATATGGACATGAAGGAAATAAGGAATTTGGTTGGAGAATCAAAAACCCTTCAAGGAAATTTAGATCCCTGTTTGCTCTACGCACCTGATAAAGTTATCGAAACGGAAACAAATAAATTATTGAATTCCTTTGTAAGTCAAAGACATATTGTAAATTTGGGACACGGTGTTTATCCCGATGTGGATCCAGAAAAAGTAAAAGTTTTAATTAAAACCGTCAAAAACCATGAAACGAAACCAAGTTAACCTAGCCGTAATCACTTTGTTGATTTTACTCGTAAGCAATGCTGCTTTCGCTCAGAAAAAAGGAGATAAAAGTGCATTGTTCTTGAACAGTACGTTCGAAGATTTTAAAGACAAATCAATGACTGAGATTTCTGAACCAGGATTAATTACCGCGGTTGATGGTCTTGAAGCAACCATTGTCGAATACCCTGCAGATCTTTTCTTTGGATCAGGGGATTACGGAGCAGGACAAAACATCTATGGTTTTGCAGCGCCAAAGAATCCGAAAGATGAAAGCCTCACAACAAACGACCGTTTGCTTTTCATCAATCCAAAAGCTGAAAACAATGCGTACGCAGGAATAGTGACCTACAAACCAGGAAAGTTGCAAAAAGAAAAAACCTACATCACCATTCCTTTTGTTGATGCGAAAGGAAAATTGAAAAAAATGACACCCGGAAAATTTTACTGTGTAGAAATGTCAATTTCCTTGGCTGAAGCTTCTAAATATGCGACCAACAACATCGGGATGATGTTTGTTAAAAATCACGCTGAATATGAAAAAATTGAGATGGCAACAGGCGGTCAAGTAAATTTTGAAGAAGGAAGGTTAATAATGAATTACAAAAATCGTGTTTACAACAGTTACTCCGATTGGGATAAAGTTTGTAACGTATACAAGGCAAAAGGCGATGAAACCGGTGTGGTGATTGGTAACTTTATGTTCAATGACAAAACCACGGCAATGGTTCAAAAGAAAATAACTAAGCTAGAAACAGGTGCAGAGGCAGCAACGATTTTACCGTTGGCCTATTATTACATCGATAACATCCGAATCAAAGAAGTGGCCAATAAAACAGAGTGTAATTGCTTTAAAGCAGATACTGCTGCAGCTTCCTACGAATATTCTACCGTCGTAATGACCATCGAACCTGTGATTTCAGATAAAATGACCGTTGCTGAGAAAATTGGTGCACAAACCATTTACTATGCTTTTGGGAAGTCCAACTTGTCCTCAACTGGAAAAGGCTCAATCGATTATGTAATCGAGCAAATGAAAGCCAATCCAAATGTGAAAGTAACCGTGTTAACCCACAATGACGAAGAAGAAGACAGGGCAGCTGAGGAATTTGAAGACCTGAAAGCAGATTTAGAAAACATGGATGAAAAACGTGGAGAACTCATCAAAGCGCTTTTGATCAAAGGAGGAATTTCAGAAAGTCGTTTTACGATTGATCCAAAAGGTGCTTCAATGCCAAATACAAAAGAAGCTTCTTCAGATGAAGATCCAAGCGACAAAGAATTACAATGGGCTCGTAACCGACGTGTAGAGTTCGTGGTTCAAAATTAACAGAACCTAAAATCATAAAAGGAGGCAATGCCTCCTTTTTTTATGCCATAAACTTTTTAAGTGCATTGTAAAGTTCGTGGGTCGGTAACCCGATAACATTCGTATAAGAACCCACAATCTTTTCCACGCCAATGTATCCAATCCATTCTTGAATTCCATACGATCCCGCTTTGTCAAAAGGCGAATATCGTTTGATGTATGCCTTGATTTCTGAAGGGCTTAAGGCACCAAAATAAACTTCTGTGGTTGAAGAGAAGCAGATTGTTTTAGTGTGGGATTGCAGACAAACCCCCGTAATCACCAAGTGCTTTTGATTTGAAAGCCTCGATAATATTTGAAAGGCCTCGGCTTCGTTTGCGGGTTTGCCAATCACCTCATTTTCTAAAATAACCAAGGTGTCCGCAGTTATCAATACTTCATCTTCTTTCAGCTGATTTCGCAACGATTCGGCTTTCTTGATGGCAATGGATTCAGGGACCTTGTGAATGGGTAATTCAGGATCTATTGTCTCGTCAATATCTGAAACCAGTACCCCGAAATCATAACCCATTTGTCCCAACAATTCTTTTCTTCGCGGTGATTGCGATCCTAAAATGATTTTTAATGACATAATATATACAATGCTGAAATTCCTACAAACTGCGTAATTTTTAATACCGAGCTAACGAATTTTGGTTTCAATGGATAAACCATCCAAACCCAAGAAATACATGCGATTCCGATTGAAGTCCAAAGGATTGCTTGAAACATTTCGTGTTCAGGGAAAATAGGCCAGTAGAATCCAATTAGAAATAAAGGGATTAGAAGAAACGACAAAGCCATTGAAATCCTTTTGGATGTGCCAACACCATAGACGAGGGGTATTGATTTTACATTTATGAGTCTGTCTCCAGGTATGTCTTGGATGTCTTTTACCAATTCCCTGTTCAGGTTCGTTAAGAAGGCAAAGCCTACAAACCAAAAAATGAAATGAAATTCATATTGTCCCGAATGTTTCAAAAAATAAAGCGCAACCAAAGGAATTAACGAAACCAATAATGCGATGCTTATATTTGACCAAAAGGTGATTTTCTTCAAGTAAACCGAATACACCCATAGCAAGGTCGTTGAAAAAAAGTGAATGAAAATGTAAAACCATGTTTGGTATTTGTAGCTGAGGTAACCAGAAATCAGAACAGAAATCAAATTCAAAGTCCAATGTATCAAAATGGCGGACCTTTTTTTCATTGTCCTTCCGATCACCATTTTATAAGGTTTGTTCACGCGATCTGCACGAAGGTCGAAGTAGTCGTTAATTGCATTTCCAGCACCAGCAATCAGCATCGTTGAAAGGGCCAAAAGGATAAAATCTACTTGTTTTTCGAAAGCTAAAAGCTGACAATTCATAGCGAATAAAACCCCAAAAAAAGTATACCCAATCGCCAGTAGATTCAACCAGCGAATCAATTTTAGAAAGGAAATCATTTCAGTATTTTATAAACCGTTCTTCTGTTCTTTTGGTGTGCATTTTCTTTTTCAAGCTCAGTCGACAGTTTTTCGATTTCTGAATCTAAAACAAGTGGCTGTGTTTCCCCATATCCCTTGTAGCTTAGTTTTAAGGGATTGATCTTCGCCGTGGTGACCAAGTAATCATAGACGGCTTTTGCCCTTTCTGAAGATAACTTAAGGTTGTCAGAGGCATTTCCCCTGGTGTCTGTATGTCCGCCTAACTCAAAAGTTAAACTTGGGTTTTCTTGAATAAACCTTGCAAAATTCAATAGTTCAACAAAGGATTCTTTCCGTAACCTGGCGCTATTTAAATCAAAATAGACATTTTGTAAAACGTTTTCTGTGGAACTTGTAATGGGATTCATTGGAACGTCAATGTGATACGAGGTTTGGTCCTTAGCATAGGTAAGGTCAAAACTTAATGAATAAGGTGCGTAGCCTTGGTATTGGACATTGATAACATAATGGCGGTCAATCGGAAGTGGGACGGTAAACATTCCGGTTACAGCATCTGCATCACTTATGATGACTTGTTTTCCAGTTTCTATGTCTTGAAGTTCAAAATGACCTGGCAAAGGACTTTTTGTGATGGCATCAAAAACCTTCCCGTCGAAATACAGGGTTTTGGTGGGTTTAAGTACTTCAGGCAATAGAAAAGTGTAAATATCTAAATCACCATACCCGCCAGTTCTGTCAGAAGCAAAAAATGCCAAATCTCCTTCGGCGGAAACAATTAAAGAATTCTCGTCATATTTCGTATTGATGGGGTATCCAAGATTCAGCGGTTTTGACCATTGGCCATCGTCGTTTAAATGTGAGACAAACAAATCAGACCCCCCCAAGCCAACATGTCCCCTAGACGCAAAATACAAGGTTTTTCCATCGGGATGAATGTGAACGGATTCTTCTGCGTAGGGTGAATTGATGACGTCGGGTAATCTTTGTGCATTGGACCATGTGCCATCCTCTTGTAGATAGGAAACAAAAATATCACTGTTCTTTGTATCTGCCCCTCGACCTCGTAAACCACGAATAAAATAGAGCGTTTTTCCATCTGCCGAAAGCGAAGGTTGGGTCTCCCAGTGGAATGAATTCACATTGCCAGGTAGGTTGATGGGATTGGACCATTTGCTTCCAATTTTCTTCGTGTAGAACAAATCACAACTTCCTTTTCCTTTGCGGTTTTCTCCGTAAGATCCGGATTCATCAGCACAGGCTACAAAAATTAATTTTCTACCATCCGCGGAAATGGTGGGAGCCCCTTCGTTGTTGTCTGTGTTCACATTTTCAGGCATTGCATTTGCTTGTTGCCAAACCTTGTCCATGTTTTTTGAAAGAAAAAAGTCTTCCTGTACATTGTTGTTCCCAAAGGGAAGGGCTCTCGTGAACATCAGGTTTTTTCCATCAACTGTTAAGGTGGGATAGTATTCGGGGAAGCTCGTGTTTACGCCTGGACCTGCATTTTCCGGGTTGAAAGGGCGAGGGTTTTTCATGGATTCAATGGCGAAGGCTGCACTTTCCTTTATGCTAATCGCGTCCTTAAGGTAATCCTCGTTGGCATTGGGGTGGTTGATGAAACCCGTTATGTATTTAAGCGCTTTTTCGTAATTTCCTTCGTCGAGGTACAGGGCACCCAAATTATAGAATGTTAATCCTGTTCGCGAATGCTCGGGGTTAATGCGCAATGCGTTTTCATAATTTTTAATCGCTGAAGGAAATTGATTTAAGTTTTTATAATACTCGGCCAATAAAACATAGGCCTCCCAAAATTGAGGGTCCTTCGCTAAGGCTTTATTCAAAATAACGATGCCTGACTTGAAATCGGGATTGTGGGTAACAGGATCCAATTGCTTCGTGGGAAGTAACTGGGCTTCCTTGAAAAGTTTAATGGCCTTTTTGCTTTTGGTGGAAAGTCCGGTTTGAGAGAATCCAAGGAAAAGGACCAGGCTGAAAAACAGTGTGGTAAAAATTTTCATTAGGGAATGTTTAGGTACTTGTGCGTTTGTAACGAGAGACGCCAAGCCGGGTTACTTTTTACAAAGGCTATGGTATCTGGACCCAACGTGTCCAATTTACTCCATTCGGGCTGCAGGTAGAGCAAGCAATCTTTGTTCACTTTTTCAGCATGTTTGGTGGCCCAATCGAAATCAGAAGGATGGTAAATGACGACCTTCAATTCATTGGCAAGGTCAAACGCTTCTTGAATCGGTGCTTTAAATTTTTTCGGAGAAAAGGTGTACCAATCAATTTCACCTTTTAGTGGGTAACAACCCGAGGTTTCTATGGCGACGGTTTTTTGCTGTCTCTTCAATGCTCGGGTGATCGGATTCAAATCGTGCATAGCAGGTTCTCCGCCCGTGAGTACGATGAAATCATTTTGTTCGGTTAGGGCCAACAATTCATTTATCGTGTATTTTTTTCCATTATCCGCATCCCAACTTTCTTTAACATCACACCAAACACATCCAACATCGCAACCTGACAAGCGGATGAAGTAGGCCGAACGACCTGTGTGAAATCCTTCCCCTTGTAAGGTGTGAAAATGTTCCATTACGGTGTATTGTAAATCTTCCATGGTTTGACAAAATTAACTTAGATTCTTGGTTGAATTCAGGAAAAAGGATTTAATTTCCTTTAACTTTTTATATTTGTTATTAACTAAAATGAAAACTATGAAAATTTTTACTGTTATAATCGCTCTTTTTTCTGCCTATTTTGCGTTGGGTCAAACCCAAATAGGAAACGCGAACATGGAACTTTGGGAAAATGTCGGGGCACCCACAGAAGAACCTACGAATTGGAATAGTTTTAAAACGGGTACTGGAAATTTTGCTGGATTTGCCAACAAACAATTAGAAAGATCCACGAGCATAAGAAATGGCGCCTCTGGTATGTATTGTGCCCGAATTTGGTCCACCTCTGTTTTTGGTATTGTCGCGAATGGAAACATGACACTCGGTCAAATTAACCTTGGAAGTTCGACCCCGGCAAATGCAGCAAACTACAACTTTACAAAATCAAGCGATGCCAATTTTTCCGAAGCTTGCGCATCCGCGCCAGATTCAATTGTAGCGTGGGTGAAGTATACACAAGCAGGTGCCGGTGCACAACAAGCGCGTATCAGTGCGATTTTGCATGATGCTTATGATTTACGTGATCCCATCGATGCAGCTTCACAAACCCATGTGATTGCAACCGCTATTTTGAATTATAATCCTACAGGTGGGAATTGGACTCGACTGTCAGTGCCGTTCACGTATTTACCAACATTCGGATTGATCCCGGCTTCTTTGCTGGTTACGTTTACCACCAATTCAACCCCAGGTGGAGGTGCAGCAAACGATGAGGTTTTGATTGATGACATCGAATTGATTTACAATGCAGGGGTAGGGATTGCGAATCAAAAATTAATCGACTTTCAAGTGAACTACGAAGAAAGCACGCTTTCCTTGTTCGGAGATTATTTAGGGGACTTACAGATTTCCAACCTAGACGGTTCTAATGTGTATGCTGGTAAAGCACTTTCGAAAATGACAATCTCAATCCCTTCTGGAGTATATTTCGCTACCCTAACGAACACGTTGGGACAAACCACCACAAAGAAATTCGTGGTTAGATAACCATGGTGAAATTTGGTTTACTTTTTGGATTAACCCTTTGGGTTTCATGTTTCTGGTCGCAAAAGGGGACCTTACGAGGAATTGTCGTAGATGCCAATAACGTAGCTGTTGAGGGCGCCAATGTCATTTGTAAACGCGATATTTCGTTGGGAGTACAGTCAGATGCTTCGGGTAATTTTTCCATTGCTTTACCTGTGGGTAGCAACATCATGTTGGTTCGGGCGAGTGGAATGAGGACCGATACCCTAAAACTTGAAATTGTTGAAAATGAAACGGTGCAGGTAACGGTTCAAATGCAACCCTATTCCGTAGCCAAAGACCAGGTGACCGTGTCCGTTGGGAAATTTGACAAGCCATTGGAGGAACAGACCGTGACAATGGTACTTCTAAAACCCGAACTCATTGAAAATAAAAATACGCGTAGCATTGAATCTGCATTGGATCAAACACCAGGGTTGAATATTCTGGATGGAGAGCCTCAAATACGTGGAGGAAGCGGTTTTACCTTTGGTGTGGGAGCCAAGGTTGCAGTACTTGTGGATGATGTGCCCATGCTTTCCGGCGATGCGGGCAGACCCGAATGGGGTTTTATTCCTGTCGAAAACATTAGCCAAGTAGAGGTGGTCAAAGGCGCAGCAAGCGTGTTGTCTGGAAGTTCAGCCTTGTCTGGATCGATCAATATACGGACGGCTTATCCTACGTCAAAACCATTGACTAAATTCAATTTTTATACGGGACTTTATTCTCCACCATCCGTTCCAGGTGCAAAATGGTGGGATGACATTCCGTTGATTTCTGGGGTGAACTTCATTCATACCAAAGCCTATGGGAATTTGGATGTCGTAGTAGGAGGAAACCTAAATTATGACCATGGATACATCGGAGCACCAAAACCAGGTCCTTTTGTTATTGATACGGTTTCTAATTTTTCGAATAAGCAAATGGCCATGAAACGCATTCGTTTTAACTACAATTTAAGGTACCGGTCAAAGAAAATAAGTGGATTAAGTTATGGAATCAATGGAAACGTTATGGTGTCGCATTCCAATATGTCCTTTGCGTGGTTAGATGATACAGCTGGGCTTTATCGGGCCTATCCTGGGGCGGTATTTTTACAAAAGCAATTGATTTTTAACATCGACCCATTTGTTCAATTGGTGACAGCTACAAGTGGTAATCACTATTTGCGAACCCGTATCTTACACAATGAAAATGAAATGACGGCAAACCAAAGTAACCGCGCTACGACTTTTTATGGAGATTACCTTTTTAAAAAATCATATCCCCAGTTAAAAGGGTTGGATTTTATAGCGGGTTTTACCGGGAATTATGTGAATTCATTTGCGAACATGTATGCCGGTGGTGGATCGCCGAATAACCATATAATGAATTTATCAGCCTATACCCAAATGGAAAAATCCTTCCACAAAACATTGAATGTCTCTGCGGGTGCTCGAATAGAATATTTTCAGTTAAACGACACCATTACGGCGCTCAAACCTATATTTCGTGCTGGTTTGAATCTTAAATTGTACCAAGAAACATATTTGCGGGGGTCTTTTGGACAAGGATACCGTTTTCCAACCATTACGGAGCGTTACATTCAAACAGGCGTAGGTAATTTCGGCGTATTTCCAAATCCGAAGTTGCTACCAGAAAGCAGTTGGAATGCAGAAGTGGGAATAAAACAAGGACTTAAAATAGGAGGGGTGTATGCCTACCTTGATTTGGCGGGTTTCTGGCAAGAATACCAAAACACCATAGAATATATGTTCGGGATTTGGGACGTGGCCAATGCACCTGATTGTTTTGCGGGTTTTAAATTCTTGAATACCGGAAGGTCAAGGGTGTTGGGAATTGATGTTTCCCTGGCAGGAAAAACAAAAATCTCAAAAAATACAGAGATTACTTTCTTGACGGGTTACACTTACATTGTTCCTAAAACGCTCAATCCAGATTATATTTATGCAACGGACGATTTGAATCGTAAATACAGTTACAATTCAACTTCTATGGACTCAGCGAGTAGAATTCTAAAGTATCGTTTCCTTCACAATGTGAAATTTGACGGTGAAATTACCGTGAAAAGTAAATGGAGTTTTGGATTGAGCGCCAAATATTTTAGCAAGATGATAAACATGGATGGCGTAATTAAAGATTTTGAGGAGTCAACAGCGCTTTCAGGAGGGGATAAGCAAAACATTCGCTACATTGATTATTTCTATGCACATCGTTTTGGCAATGTGATTTTTGATGCAAGGACTTCCTATAAATTCAATGAACACCATAAATTGGCATTGGTGGGGTCAAATATCTTGAATCGAAGTTATTCGCTACGTCCGCTTAAAATTGAGCCCCCACGCTCGATAATGATTCAATATACTTGGAAGATCTCCTAAAGCTATTTGCGGATATTCAAAAAGATTGTATCTTTGCGCCCTAATTTATTTATTAACCGGGGTTTTGCACCTCAAAATATAAAAGCAACATGGCAACTAAAATTCGTCTTCAAAGACACGGAAAGAAAGGAAAAGCATTTTTTCACATCGTCGCAGCCGACAGCAGAGCGAAAAGAGACGGTAAATTTATTGAGAAATTAGGGGTGTATAATCCTGTTTCCAATCCAGCGATCATAGAAATAGATTTTGAAAGAACATTACATTGGGTGCAAGTTGGCGCTGAAATGACAGATACCGCAAAAGCCATCTTGGCTTACAAAGGCGTTTTACATAAAAATCACTTGATCAAAGGAGTAGCTAAAGGCGCTTTCACTATGGAAGAAGCTGAAAACAAGTTTAACCTTTGGTTGATGGAGAAAGACAATAAAGTCTCTGTTAAAAAAGAAGGCGTTTCCAAAGCAGAAGCGCAAGTTAAAGCAGACCGTTTAAGAGCTGAAATGGAAGTAAATGCCGCTCGAGCAGCAGAAATTGAAGCGAAAAACAAACCTGTTGAAGAGGAAGTAGAAGCAGCACCTGAAGCGGTAGAAGAAACACCTGAAGCGGTTACTGAAGAAGATGCACCTGTAGCTGAAGAATCAGCACCTGTAGTTGAAGAAGAAGCACCTGTAGTTGAAGAAGAAGCACCTGTAGTTGAAGAAGCAGCACCTGTAGTTGAAGAATCAGCACCTGTAGCTGAAGAAGTTGCACCTGTAGCTGAAGAAGCAGCACCTGTAGTTGAAGAAGCAGCACCTGTAGTTGAGGAAGCAGCACCTGTAGCTGAAGAAGTTGCACCTGTAGTAGAAGAAGCAGCACCTGCAGCTGAAGAAACGCCTGCATCAACAGAAGAAAATTCTGATGAGGCACCTGTAGCCTAATAAATGGCAGAAACAGAATACATTGAAATAGGACATATTGCGAAACTTCACGGATTTAAAGGTGAGGTTTCGTTGTTTTTAGACGTTACCAATCCGTCCGATTATCTTCACTTTTCATTTTTTTTGGTAGAATTAAGTGGCGTGTTAACCCCGTTTATTGTAGAGTCCATCAAGCCAAAAAACAAAGGTTTTGTTGCCTTAAAATTTGAAGGTATTAACTCAGAAAACGATGCGAAGTTCCTTTTGAAGAAGAAGGTAATGGTTTCTGCAGAAATACTTCCTGAATTGGATGAAAACTCCTTTTATGACCATGAGATTGAGGGCTTTCAAGTCATAGATAGAGAAAGAGGGAACATTGGAACAGTGGTCGGAGTCATTGACCATCCTTCAAATCCGTTGTTGCAGTTGACGTTTCAGCGGAAGGAGATTTTAATACCACTCAATTTAGACCTTTCTAAAAAGGTGAATCGAAAAGATAAAACGCTTACCATTACTTGCCCAGAAGGTTTACTTGAGATTTACCTGGATTAGTTTTTTAGCAGTCCCAGCGCAAGTTTCATTCGGATGACTTTCTTGGCTGAAATTTCAACTTGCTTCTTAAATTCCACATCCTTTCTGTAAAGATCTAAAATTTCTTTATGTGCCTTATTGGCATCCACAGGCATTAAAATGATATCGCACCCTGCAGATACTGCTTTACTTGCGCATTTCGGTACATTCACAACACCGCCCATATTCATTGCGTCGGTAACAATCAACCCACGAAATTTGAGTTCGTTGATAAGCAATTCGCGAACGATTTTAGGTGCACAAGTAGCAGGCAATCCATCGGTACTGTATTTCGCATTGTTCATTACGGCAATGTGAGCCACCATAATGGAAAGAACACCGTTTGAAATCAGTTCTGGGTAGTTTTTAACCTCTTTCAATTCCCCGTCGATCGTTTGCAAGGAAGCGTGTGTGTCTCCACTTACAAGCCCATGTCCAGGAAAGTGTTTGGCAGTTGCAATGATGTTTTTGTTCTGCATTTCTTGAATGAAGGTATTCGACCATGGGATTAATTGGCTTGGGTTATTGCCAAAACCTCGGTAACCCACAGTGGCGTTTCCAGCTACATCCACTACGGGAGCGAAATTATAGTTGATTCCAATGTCATTTAAATCCTTCGAAATGGAATTGGCAACCTCTGTTAGTTCTTGAAGAGACGTGATTTCAGCCGCCTTTTTAACGGGCATAGATCCGTTTATTTTTCGATTAACCAGGCTAGGTTCTGCATCTGCACTGTACAAAAAGGGTAAATTCCCAATGGTTTTATTTGTCGCTTCAAACGCTTTTGTCATTTGTGTGAATTCGTCCTTGGTACCATTCAACATTAATACACCTCCGATGGTGCGTCGCTGTATCAGTCCCTCTATGGTTGCCCGGGTTTGACCGTATTTTCCAACGGCAGGCATGATGAGTTGGGCTACAATTGCGGTGTCATCTAAGGTTTTGTATATCCGCTCCACTTCTGTATCTAGGTCCTTGTTCTCCCCTAAAAA
>CAMCWF010000018.1 GCA_945882095.1 Chryseobacterium gleum | reverse complement strand
TTCTTACCTTGTGTTTTGCTGGATGGCTGCTTGTGCCAAAGAGTGTTGTAGCATTCAGATCCTTGCATTATCCTCTTTGATTCATCGCATTTGTTCGTTATTTTCGTGTAACCTAAAGCAAGCTGTTTTCACCCTAGGACTGTTAAGGTGATCAAAGTTTTGACAGCAACCTAAAAAGATGGCATAATGGTAAAAGAATTAACAAAGGACATCATACAATGGGATGTGAAATCTTGGTCAATGGCGCTCTCCTATTGGGAGGACAACATTGAATGGGACAACATTCAAAAGGGTCTGGAGCTGGGGGGACGAGAAGGTGGGCTTTCGCTTTGGTTGGCATTAAAAGGCAAAACTATGCTTTGCTCAGACCTGAAAGATGTTAAAATTACAGCGGAACCGCTGCACTTGCGCCATGATGTAACTTCATTCATTGACTACCAAGACATTGACGCAAGCAACATTCCATATGAAAATTATTTTGACCTCATTGTATTCAAATCAATCATCGGAGGCATCGGGAGAAACAACAACTATGAGATTCAACAAAAGGTTTTTAAAGAAATACATAAAGCATTGAAACCAGGTGGAAAACTTTTGTTTGCAGAGAATTTAATTGCCTCTTCTTTTCACCAACAACTGAGAAAACGATTTGTCAACTGGGGAAGTTCTTGGAGGTACGTTTCTTTAAAGGAAATGGAAGAACTGCTGCAAGACTTTTCATACGCCCAAATCAAGACAACGGGTGTACTTGGAACCTTTGGAAGAAATGAAAGTCAGCGAAAATTTTTGTCAACCATTGACCAAATGCTGTTAAACAGCGTTTTTCCTGATTCTTGGAAATACATTGGTTATGGAATGGCTGTGAAGTAAGTCGCTTGGTTTAAAACCGGTATTTCTTGAAAAACGCATCCCAATTCCAAAGGAAATTGACCATGAGTTCATCCATTCTTTTTAGAAAGATGGGATTGGGTGTGTTCATGCGCTTGAAGTAGTCGTCCTGGTAAACGTTCAAACCATATTTGTGAAAAACGGCTTTCGACATCGCATAAATGGTGGTCATTGAAGGAACGTTTACCCGATTCATGTAGGATTTATATTCCTTAATCAAGGCGTGCATTTCCATGGTCTCCATCTTGTACATTTGAGCCAGTTTCTCATAGACCAATTTAAGAATGCGTTCGGAAAGGTGTCCTTCAAATTGTCTTTCGATTTCGATGATGTTTCCGGTGATGATGACCAAAGCGAACTCATGAATCTCCTGCTCGCGGATGGAAGGTGCAGAAATAAAAGCAGTGTCATCGTTGATTACACCAACCACCAATTCAAAACCCTTGTCAATGGAATCAAACATCCCGTTGATGAAGATATTTGCCACTTGATTTTCCGTAAGTTTTTTCCGAAGCAGTCCTGATAAAATCATCGTCTGTAACTCTTTTACTTATGCAAAATTACGATTACTGAATTGTTAATTAATTCTCTAGGGTTTTTTCTTATTAACGTAGTTTTCAACAAAAATCCTTTCTTATATTTGCAAAAATTGATTTACACCTATGAAAGCTCATATTAAAACATCAAAAGGCGAGATGATCGCTGAATTATTTGATACGGATGCACCCTTAACCGTACAGAACTTTGTAAAACTAAGCAACGACGGATTTTACAATGGCCTTAGATGGCACCGAGTGATTCCAAACTTCGTAATCCAAGGAGGTTGTCCAAATTCCAAAGAAGGTTCAAACGGCATTCCAGGAACAGGTGGACCGGGGTATCAAATTCCATGTGAGTTGGATGGTACGCTTCAACGACATGACAGAGGGGTTTTGTCTATGGCACATTCAGGTAGAAATACCGGGGGATCCCAGTTTTTTGTTTGTCATTCACGCGAGAACACCGCGCATTTAGACCGTAACCATACGGTTTTTGGAAAAGTGATTGACGGATTGGAGGTATTGGATAGCATCCGCGAAGGAGACGACATCCTTTCCATCGAAATTCAATAAACAGAAGGAAATTTAGTGTTTTCCGAATTTCGCGGTGATTAAATCTGCGAGTTCTTCACCAATGCGGTCTTGTGCTTCTAAGGTGGCTGCACCTATGTGTGGTGTGCAAGCGATTTTCGGGTGAGAAATCAATTGTTGATTCGGGTTGGGTTCATTGTTGTAAACATCCAACGCAGCAAAGGAAACCGTTCCGTTATCGAGCGCTTCCAACAATGCTTCTTCATCGATAACCCCACCGCGGGCTGCATTCATAATTCGGATGCCTTTTTTCATTTTTGAGAATGCGTTGGCATCGATTACAGCACCTCCATCTTTTTGCTTAGGCACATGGATTGACAAGAAGTCAAGCTCGTGCAACACCGATGCTAAGTCGTTTACAGTAGTTAATTCAACGCTTACCGTGCTGTCCAACCCAATGCTCACCTCCACGTTGTGTGTGGTAACATTTAAGCCTATCGGAATCACACGCATACCTGTACCCAGTGCATACGAAGCAAGGCTTTGTCCAATCCTTCCGAAACCTAAAATCCCAAGTGTTTTTCCGCGAAGCTCAACTCCCTTTCCGTAGTTCTTTTTCAATGCAGAAAAATTGTCCTCGCCTAGGTTTTTGTACGAATCATTCAAAAACCTGGAGATGGAATACATCTGTGCCATCACCAATTCTGCAACGGATTGCGAGGAGGATGCCGGGGTATTGATGACCTCAATTCCTTTTTCACGAGCATACGCAACATCGATATTGTCCATCCCCACACCCCCTCTTCCGATGAGTTTGATGGAAGGACAAGCGTCAATCATGTCGGTACGTACAGTCGTTGCACTGCGTACCAAGATCATCGCTATTTCATTGGATTGAATGTATGAAATCAAATCTTCTTGATTCACTTTATCTGTAATGACTGTATAGCCTGCAGCCTCCAATTTGGTTTGGCCTGCTTTTGAAATGCCGTCGTTTGCAAGGATTTTCATATTATGCTTTTTGTTCAAATTCTTTCATAACCGCTACCAAAACTTCTACACTTTCCAAAGGAAGCGCATTGTAAAGCGACGCCCTGTAACCACCCACCGATCTGTGACCTGTTAATCCAACGATACCGGCTGCTTTCCACATGCTGTCAAATTCCGCTGCTTTAGATTCGTCGTGCAACAAGAAGGTTACGTTCATATGCGAACGGTCAGCCACTTCAACCGCGCCTTTGAATAGGGTGTTTCGATCAATTTCGTTGTACAATAAACTGGATTTGGCTTGATTTCTTTGTTCTACGGCTTTCACTCCGCCATTGGCGATAAGGTTTCTTAAATTCAACATGGCTACATACACTGAAAACACCGGTGGTGTGTTCAACATAGAATCTTTGTCAGCATGCTTTTTTAAGTCCAAATACGTAGGCATGAAAGGAGAAGTGGATTTACCCAATGCCTCGTCTTTTACGATGTACAGGGTAGCGCCAGCAGGTCCTAAATTCTTTTGAGCGCCCGCATAGATAAGGTCGAAGTCTGCCACATTGATTTCCTTAGAAAATATGTCAGATGACATGTCGCAAACCAAAGGTAAATCCGTTTTCGGAAATGCATGGAATTGCGTACCGTAAATGGTATTGTTGGAGGTGAAATGTACGTAATCTACGTCCGTTGGCACCTCATATTGTTTAGGGATGTAGGTGAATTTTTTGTCTTCAGAACTTGCAAACACGTTAACATCCATCCCAACTTTTGTAGCCTCTTTGATCGCTCCGGTTGCCCAAGTACCTGTGTTCATGTACCCAGCCGCTTTGTGCGTTCTTGCCATGTTCAATGCAGCAATGGTGAATCCTAACGTTGCGCCCCCTTGGATGAAAATCACAGAATACCCTTCGGGTACATTCAATGCTTGTTTGGTCAAAGCAATGGCTTCGTCCATGACCGCTACAAAATCTTTGTGTCGATGCGAGACTTCCAAAATGGACAATCCATTAAAATCCAATACTGCCTGTGCAGCTTCTTTAAAAACATCTTGTGGTAAGATGCAAGGTCCGGCTCCAAAATTATGTTTCATGATAATCTAATTTAATGTTAACTAAAACTTAAAGCATAAAAAAAGCCGTCGTCGGACAGCTTTAAGGTTCTTATTCGGCAGTTGCCTTTTTCGTTGTTGTTTTCTTTGCGGCGGTTGTTTTCTTAGCCTTCGGTTCTTTAACTTCAGCCACAGGCGCTGCTACCACTGCTTTGGGTTTGTTCACCACTGCAGGTAGGTCAGATTTTCTTTTTCTTGTAATGCCATAAGACCCAATGGTACGTTTACCTTTCGCGGTCTTTTTATCTCCTTTTCCCATGTTATTTATTTCGTGTGTTTCGTTTAACGTCTAACAAAGTTAAAATTCTTTTTCTAAAAAAGCTTTTCGATAGCTGTTTTCCAATGATTTTCCACCATTTAATATTTCTGCACACCAATCTATCTTCAGTTGAACCTGTTCTGCCTCGCTTAATTTCCATTGGATGTCAGACAACGTCAAGCGTTGCCGAAGGGTTTGAACGACCAGTGCCACAGAAACGGAAAGGTTAAAGCTTTCAGTAAAACCATACATTGGAATTTTCATGTGGTAATCTGCATTCTCCATTACGGTTTCACTCAACCCATGATGTTCTGTCCCGAAAAAAAGGGCTACGGGTTTGTCTAAAGGAAGATTGTGATGGGTGTACGCATCGAGGTGGGGTGAGGTCGCAACCAAGGCATATCCCTTTGATTTTAGGGAATCAATGCAATCTTGGGTGGATTCCCCATGGTCTAAATACCGAAACAAATCAATCCAACGTCCTGCCCCTAGGGCGATTTTGCGTTGCAATACATATTTGTGTTTCTTTTCAATGGCATGTAAATCCTGAATGCCAAAGCAATCACACGTTCGAATTACGGCGGAAGCATTGTGCTCTTGGAATACGTCCTCCAACGCAAGGGTTAGGTAACGCGTTCGCTCGCTCGCAATGCGGTCAAACATTTCAACTTTATTGGGCGTAATGATGTCGTAAAATTGTTCGAGGACGAAGGTGTTTTCTTCAAAAGTCGGCATGGATAGGCTTAGTGAATTCGAAAATTAGTTTACTTTTTTTGTTTGTTTTTTTCGAGGGAGTAGTCGCTCCTTTTCACCCACCCTCTGCGAAGAAAATACGTAAACAAGGTTACCCCGATGCTGATCATGACCCCCAAAACCACGAAATACGCATTTTTCATTCGAAGTTCGGGCATGTTGTCAAAGTTCATCCCATACACACCCACAATGAAGGTCAACGGAATGAAAATGGCACTTACTATGGTTAAAATTCGCATGATTTCATTCATCCTTTGTCCTTGGGCAGCGTAGTAAAAGTTTGCCATACCATCTAAAATTTGAATTTGACTTTCAATCTCTTCAATCACATGGCCGCAACTGTTGTTCAAGTTTCGGAAATAGCGCTGATTTTCTGCTTCGATAAAAGGACTTTCTGTAGCATTCAATTGCTCTGTAACATCGCGCATGGGTCTTGCGATTCTTCGCAGTTGAATTAATTTTTTCTTTTGGTGTTCGATGTCGTGAAGGATGGCTTTATCCTCTTCGGTGTGCAAACGCGCTTCAATCAACGTTGATTCCAGAATGACGTCGTCAATGATTGTATGGTAATTGTCGATAATGGCCTCCATACAACGGTACAATAAGAAATCGGATTTTTTTGCTCTGATCTTTCCCCTGGGCTTTTCGATGCGGTTTCTGACGTCATCAAAATAACCTTTGATTCCATTTTGAAACGAAAGAAGGTAATTTTCCCCAAGAAAAAAAGTCACTTGGTTCTGAGAAATGTTTTCCTCAGGTGCTAAGGTTGTCTCTGCAAAAATCACACTGAAAAACATGTAATCAGCATATTCTTCGACCTTCGGTCTGCGCAAGAATTGATAGATGTTTTCAATGCTTAATTTATCGATGTGCAGTTTGTTGCAAAGTTGCCCTATGGACAGATGATTCGATAAATCGGCGATGTTCAGCCAACAGACATGGTCGTCGTCCAATTCAGCTTCCAGAAAATCCGAAGCGAAATACCCGATCTCATCCCTCTTCGTTGCATAAAAGGTTGGATTGTATTTATACAGTTCACAGGTTTTGGTCATGCTGGATGGTATCAAATGGGGTGTTAAGGTTACACGAACTGCATCCTTTTGTTTTGTTTTTTTTGGTGGGTAAGAACTTCATCAGTAAAAAAACGACTGCGGCAACCACAGCTAAAATGACAAGGAGGTTCTGTAACATAACACGAAGGTAAGAAATCAAAGATGGAATCAAAAAACGATTTGGCAAAGGAAAGCCATCAAATAAGCCATACCGCCATACGTAAGGGTTTGAAGGATGGGCCATTTCCAACTTTTGGTTTCGCGTTTCACTACGGCTAAGGTAGACATGCATTGGAGCGCGTAGACGTAGAATACCATCAGTGAAATCCCTGTGCCTAAATCATAGACAAGGGTACCGTTTTCATGTCGATCGCGCTTCATTTTAGTACGCAGACTTAGGTTGTTCTCTGTTTCATTCGCGGCGTAAATGGTTGCCATAGAGCCCACAAACACCTCTCGTGCAGCGAACGAGGTAATCAAACAAATCCCAATTTTCCAATCGTAACCCAAAGGTTTAATGACAGGGACGAGTGTCTTACCGAAAATACCTATATAGGAATGCTCAAGTTTTACCGATTCAACCATGCTTTTCTTTTCAGTCATGGAAGCTTTTTGGTAACGACTTGTTTTATGTAGGGAAGACAGTGCCTGTTTTTTTTCGGTTGTGGGACCATGGCTGGAAAGTGCCCAAAGCACAATGGAGATTGCAACGATGATTTTTCCCGCTTCAAAAGTGAAGAGCTTTATTTTATCCAAGACTGTGATTCCAACATTTCGCCACACGGGGGCTTTGAAATCTGGAAGTTCCATAAGTAAGAAATTTTGATTTTTTTCTTTGAGTAACTGCTTCATTACCCATGCGACCGCCAAAGCCGAAAACATTCCTAAAAAATAGAGTGCAAACAATACCAAACCCTGCAATTGAAAGACCCCCAAAATCCTTTCCTTTGGTATGACCAAAGATATCAACAAGGTAAATACAGGAATCCTTGCGCTGCAGCTCATCAAGGGTGCGACAAAAAGGGTAATGGTACGTTCTTTCCAACTTGGGATGGTACGGGTAGCCATAATTCCTGGAATGGCACAGGCCATACTGGAAAGCAAAGGAACGATGCTTCTTCCGTTCAATCCAAAAGGTTTCACAATGCGGTCCATGATAAAAACAACCCGGGTTAAATAGCCGGTTTCTTCCAAAATAGCAATAAAGAAAAACAACAAAGCAATTTGAGGAATGAAAATAAATACCCCCCCTAATCCGGGAAGCACACCCGAACAAATGAGGTCGGTGAATACACCAGGTGGCAGTGCATTTCTGCTTGCATTTGCTGCTTTTTGTATGGCAATTTCTATCCATTCCATGGGATATGCGGACAGCGTAAAAACACATTGAAAAATAACAAACAAGATCAAAGAAAAGATTGCATACCCAAAGAACGGATGGGTTAACATTGCGTCTAATTTTGACTTCGATTGGGGTAAAGGTTTTTGAGTAACGACCTCCTCAAGCCAAAAGTCAATCTTTTGATAACGGGCTTCAGCTTCCTTTTTTTGTGCTGAGATGTCCTCTAAGGATAGCATTTGGTACCCCTCTAAAAACATGGGGTTGACTTTCTTTTCTTTAATTTGTAAATCAATGGCTTCCAACAAGCGATTCTTTCCAAGGCCTACCCTGGCATTCATTAATACAATGGGGGTATTTGGAATCTGTTTTTGAAAGGTGGCCAGGTCGATTTCAATTCCTTTCTTTGCCGCAATGTCTTGCATGTTCAAGACCAACACCAATGGAATTTGAAGGTCTGACAATTGGGTGAAAAGATAAAGGTTTCTCTGCAAGTTGGCGGCATCGATGATTACAATGCCAAGGTCTGGATAGTTTAAGTCACTGGGATTTTTTAAAATGTCGTATACCACTTCTTCCTCTTTCGATCTCGGGTAGACGCTGTAAATTCCCGGCACATCGAAAAGACTGTGCATCTCTCCATTTCGTTCGAATTTTGCTTCCTTTTTTTCTACCGTAACCCCCGGGAAATTAGCTGTTTTCTGTTTTAATCCGGTTAAAAGATTGAAAAGGGAACTTTTACCTGTGTTGGGATTGCCAAAGAGTGCGATTCTCATAGGAGGTAGCTTTGAATCAAACCCTTACTTAACCTTGTCGACCAATAGGTAATTGGCTTCCTCCCTTCGAATGGAAAGGGTAGTGTTACCAAAATGAATGGCAATGGGACCGTTGAAAGGAGCCTTTAAAATCAGAGAAAACCTTGTTCCTTCAATCAATCCGAGTTCTGCAAGTTTCGTAGAAAAAAGCGGATTGCTGATGCTTTTAAGGATGGCGCTTTGACCCAATGAAAGAAGATTCAATTTCATACAACAAAAATAACACGGAAGACTATGATTCCCTATACCTTAAAATAGGTATTTATCCCCTTAATACAAATCGCGCCGTTTGCCGAGATCGCTGTGCAATAAGTATCTCTTTGTCTTTCGTGATTTGGCGAATGGTATGGTCGTCATAATGGCGTATGGTAACCAATTCAACGGGTGTGTTGTATTTGCACTTGTAATTTGGACTCAACCGTAGAATTAACTTGTCAATCTCAACCTTGTCGGCATCTACCAAAGTCGAAAAATTCAAGGCGGAGTTTTGCATTAAGTTGATTTTGATGCGTGCAGTGTAAAAAATGTCAAAAATCTTTGCCAACGCATCCTCATTAATGAAGGAAAAATCCGTCGCCGAAATGGATATCAATGTTTGGTTCTTTTTTACAATAAAAGAGGGAATCAAATGGTCTCTGTCTCCTTCCTCTTGAATCGTTGTTCCCGGTGCTTCGGGTTCTAAAAAACCTTTGACATACAGGGGGATGTTTTTGTTTTGTAAAGGTTTTATGGTTTTCGGATGAATGACACTTGCCCCAAAATAGGCCAATTCAATCGCCTCTTTATAGGAAATGATAGGTAGCAACTTTGTTTTTTCGAAGTATTTAGGGTCAGCATTCAACATGCCAGGTACATCCTTCCAAATGGTGACACTTTCTGCATTCGTACAGTAAGCAAAAATCGCTGCGGAATAGTCGGACCCCTCTCTGCCCAAAGTAGTTGTGAATCCCTCTGCCGTATGCCCAATAAATCCTTGGGTCACAAAAATGTTTGATCGGTGTTCAATGGCTTTGATTTTATTTTGAATCAACATTTCTGTCTTGTCCCATTTTACATTCGCCTCCTGGTAATGGTGGTCTGTACGGACCAATTGTCGCGCATCCATCCATTCGCAGGGCATTCCCAATTCGATAAGATACTCGGTAAGAATGTTTGCAGAGAGATACTCTCCAATGGAAATAACTTGATCGTACTCAAATGCAGGATGATCCGAAATAGATTGCGTAAAACGATCTTGTAATTCGTCAAATGTTTTCTCGATCCTTTGAAAGACCTTGTGTTGCTTCTCACGGAACAATCCACCTGCAATCAACAGGTGAAACGCCTTGAGTTCCTCCACTTGGTGAAAGTAATTTGCTTCGTTTTGGGTCTGCAAAGAATGTAAAATTGCCTCCAACGCATTCGTTGTTTTCCCCATGGCTGATACCACAAGGATCAAAGGGTCATGCTCGAATTTTTGAACCAGGGTGCCTACATTAACGATGGCATCCGAACTTTTCATAGACGCACCTCCAAATTTGAATACTTTCATGGTTAACTCAATTTTTTAGTAAGGGCTTGAATGACCGTTTTGGCTGGTTGGTTTTCATAAATAATTTGATAAACGGCATTCAATATGGGTAAATCCACTTTAAATTTCTGATTGATTTCCACCAAGCTTTTTACGGCATAATATCCTTCGGCGATCATTCCAATTTCGAGGCTTGCTGCCTCAACCGTTTGGCCTTGACCCAACAAATAGCCAAATTTCCGGTTCCGAGAAAATTTTGAATACGCAGTAACCAATAAATCTCCTAGATAGGCACTGCTTTTTACATCCCTGTGCACTGGGTTTACCACATCGATGAATCGTTCAATTTCTTGAATTGCGTTAGAAACCAATACCGCTTGAAAGTTATCACCGTACCCAAGTCCGTCACAAATACCTGATGCCAAGGCATATACGTTTTTTAAGATGGCTGAAAATTCAGCGCCGAAGAGGTCTTCGCTCACATTTGTAACGATATACTCGCATTGAAGAAGCGCGGCGAGTGCTTTGGCTTTTTCGATGTCTTCACATCCAATGGTTAAATAAGACAGCCTTTCGAGGGCGACTTCTTCGGCATGGCAAGGACCACAGATGATTCCAATATTTCCGTAAGGAATTTCGAAGGTTTTGTGCAGGTAGCGCGCTGGAATGGCATTGAATTCCGGTACGATGCCTTTGATCGCTGAGAATACTGTTTTTCCATGAAAATCATGGGCGGTAAGGGGTTCCAAAAGGGAATGCAAAAAGGCGGCAGGCGTAGCCAGAACAATGAGGTCAGCTTCGCGTATGATTTCCTTTAAGTTGGTAGAAAGGTTCAGTTGATTGGCTTGAAATGCGATGGAAGGCAAATACTTCGGTTGATGGCCGTTCGTTCGTATGTATTCCACCGAATCCGGGTTACGCATCCACCAAGAAACTTTAGGTAAATGGTTGGAAAGCAATTTTACCAGGGCAGTTGCCCAGCTTCCTCCGCCGATGACGGCTACTGTTGGTTGTTTGAATGCACTCACGCATTGCAAAGTTAACAAAAAGCCAAGGTTAATTGAAGTTTACAACTTCGCCTGAATTTAAGGCGACTAAAAAAGATTCGCGCATTCGCTCCAATTTAAGTTTCGCATGAGGATTCCCAGCGCGGGCATCATCTTTTAGGCGATAATAGGTGTCTAAAGATTGACCGAATAAATCCTGTTCCAACTTCTTTTTGATGTCCATGATTTTGGCATTCACCCCGATGAGGTAATGTTCTATCTCTCCCAATCGCGTCAATTCCTCATTGGAAAGCTCTTCTTTTTTAAGCAAATGGTGGTAATGCGGGAGCAATTCACTCAGCAAAGTGATGAACCTTTCGAGTTCTTCATCTAGTTCTTTCTTATTGGATTTGAAGTTTGCCATTTCCGTTTTTACCTGTTTAAATATAATGGTAATTCAATAATGCAAACATGAATGTTAAAAATTTAACATTAAATATTTTTGAAACGTGAAATAATTTTTTTAAGACACTATTTCCCAGGCGGATAATGAATTGCCCGCCAAGAATTCTTTGTGGTTCATTCTGCGCTTTCCCTCGGGTTGAAGTTCGGAAACACTCAAATAAAAATCAGCACATGGAAAAAGAATTCCCGAAGGATCTGATTTTAGAAAGGCGTTGCCTTCCACAGGGATTTCGGTTGCTTTTGCTTCATGAATTTTAAAATTCGCAATTTGATCCTTCACAGTGTTTCGCAACTGGCAATAGGAAGAAGGATACGGATGCAGTCCACGGACCAATTGTTGCAATTCGAAGGCTGTTTTCTCAAAGTGTAATTTTGTGTTTACCTTGGTTAGTTTTGGCGCTGCAAGCAAGGGCGTGTTCAATGGGAATGCTTGAGGTTGAGCCGTAAGGGTTTCATTTTCAATTTGATTCAGGGTTTCTACCACCAATTCTTTTCCAACGGCAATCATCTCATCGTGTAAGGTTCCAGCGTCCCATTCTGCTTCGATGTTGATTTCTTGCTGCATCAATACCTTACCTGCATCAATTTCTTCATTGATAAGAAAGGTAGTCACGCCCGATTTTTTCTCGCCATTGATGATGGCCCAATTGATAGGGGCTGCGCCGCGGTATTGGGGGAGGAGGGAAGCATGCAGGTTGAAGGTTCCCAACCTTGGCATTTGCCAAACCTCTTTTGGCAGCATGCGAAAGGCAACGACCACGAATACATCCGCATTGAAGGCCCGAAGTGTTTCCAAAAAATCCAAGTCTTTCAGAGAGGTAGGCTGTAAAATGGGGATGTTGTGATGGCTTGCTGTAATTTTCACATCACTCTGCTTAAGTTGCTGACCGCGTCCCGCAGGTTTGTCGGCAACCGTTACCACTGCTGCAACCTCATGCGCTGATTCTAAAAGACGTGCTAAAATTCTTTCTGCAAAAAAAGGGGTGCCCATGAAAACAACTTTTAATCCCATGCTAAATCTTTTTTTGGTTCCACTTAAACAGGCGTAAGTACAAAATGGATAAGGTGCCTATCGTTCCAAAATAGATATACTCAATGGTCCATACGTGCAAGATGTCGAAATGCCAAACTTTAATAAAAAGATAAGCTGAAGCGATGTAAACTGAAACACTCACGAATTCGATGATCATTGATGAAACCGTATTACCACTTCCGTGAATGGTTTGGAAATACACCGAAATAAACCCGTAAAGCAAAATAGAACCCACAATGAGCCTCAAGATTTCTGCACTGTCTTTAGTATAACTTGGGTCCGGATTGATCCACGAAATCAAGGTTTCTGGATACAAAATAGCGCCATGAAAACTCAAAGTCATAAAACACAGGGTAAGAAATTGAATGCGACGCTGAATTTTTGGTAAAGCATCCTGCCTGTTCGCACCAATGTATTGTGAAATATAGGTTTTTGTCGTGCCCGCAAATCCCCAAATGGGAACAAAAGCCAAGAAATAGATCGAGCGAATGTTTTGAGAAACCGTTAATTCATGTTGTCCCATCTGCTCAATCCACATGAAAAACACCGTCCAAGTGAATAAGGCTGCAAATCCTTGAACCATTAAAGGCGTACCCACACGAAGCAATTCTTTAATTTCGTATCCTATGGCTTTGATGCGTGTAAAAACTTGATATTCTTTTCGGTCTTTTGAGACGAGGGTATAACTTAAAATGAAAACCATTCCAAGCCCGTCGGCAATGCTCGATGCGGTTGCCGCTCCCGCGACGCCCATTTTCGGAAAAGGACCGATGCCAAATACAAGGTAATAATCCAATACAATGTTGGAAGTTGCGGTAAGCAAGGCTGAAATCAACACCACCCAAGTTTTCCCCCGGGAAAGGTAATACGCTTGCAATCCCAAAGTGACCACACCAAAAAACAAGGCGTAACTCCTGTGTCGGATGAAAACCCCCTGCAATCGACCAATTTCTTTGTTGTTGGATAGGAATGCAATCCAATCCGGAACAAAAAAGTAAAGCACGGTAAACAGCACAATCGCCATAACAAAGAGTACAATCCACGTTGCATTTAAGATTCTTCCAACTTGCTTTCCATCCGATTCTCCGATCCGTCTTGCCATGATGATTTGGGCACCATCACTCATCCCTAACAACACCATGTAAAAAGTAATGTATGCCAATCCTCCATTTCCAACGGCGTCAAACGCGTGAATGGAATAGCGACTTACAAACGCAGTATCTGTAATCAACACAATAGATTGTATAAAACCAGACACCATCATGGGTAGGGCCACACGAAGGATGGTACTGTATTTTAAATCAAGCAGTTTATTCGACATAGAGGATGAGGCCTTTTAAATACTCACCTTCTGGGTGAAATGCGTTTATAGGGTGGTCGGCGGGTTGGTGAAGTTGGTGCAAAATTCGAACATTGCGTTTCGCTTCAATGGCGGCTGAAATGACTGTATTCGTAAACAATACCTTGTCGATCACCTGGGAACACGAAAAAGTCATCAGCATCCCACCGCTCTTAATTTGACGTATGGCATGTGCATTCAAGCGTTTATAGCCTTGAATTGCTTGGTGTTTTTTGTCCCTGTGTTTTGCAAAAGCAGGTGGGTCCAAAACAATGATGTCATAATCGATCGGAAGTTCTTTCATATAGTCCATCGCATCGGCAAGGATGGCGTGGTGCTCCCCTTCAAATTGATTCAATGCAATGTTTTCCTCGGTAAGGGCAATCGCTTTCTTGGAACTGTCCAACGAGCTTACAACGGTAGCCCCTTGCACCAAAGCTTGCAGACTAAATCCTCCTGAATAACAAAAGGTATTCAACACTTTTTTTCCTTGTGAGAGCAATCCTAAAAGCCGCCTGTTTTCTCGCTGGTCAATGAAAAAACCTGTCTTTTGACCATTTACCCAATCAATTGCGTATGTAATTCCATTTTCTTTTGCATAATGCGGCACCGTGCAGTCCCCGAAAACATAGCCGTCTTGCTCGTCTTTACGCTTGGGAAGTGTCTCCGATGATTTGTTGTAAACAGCAATCAAATCCGATTTAAGGACTTGTTGCAATGCAAGTGAAATCGCTTCAAGGTGTTGGGTCATTCCAATCGAATGGCATTGAATGACAGCGACTTTTGCATAATAATCAATCACAAGTCCAGGTAAATTATCACCTTCACCATGACAAAGTCGACAGATTTCATTGCTGTCCGTGAAAAGGCCCAGTTTTCTCCTTAGTTGTACAGCATTTTCAATTTTCTTCAACCAAAATTCTGCGTCAATGACACATGGTCCAAAAGAAAGTACGCGAACGGCAATCGATGCGTGCTGGTAATGCCCAACGGCTAAGAACGCTTTCTTAGCATCCGTAACCGTTACCAATTCTCCATCGGTTAACGCACTACAATCCGTTGAAATGGCCCCTGAAAATATCCAAGGATGCTCACGCTCAATGGAAAATTCTTTTCCTTTTTTTAATTGGATTTCAGGATACATGGTAGCAAAGTTAGCCAATTAATACAAACCTGATTTTTAAGTATAGACGAAGTGTTGTGTAAAATGAATAACTTTGAAAAAAATGCAATAATGGCGAATAAAAGAATCCTGAAAAAGGAAATCAATGTGATGGTTTTTGATGTGATTGACGAGTGTCTGTATATTCAAGAAATCAATGAAGATAAATTCGAGGCAACAGAGGCCGTAATCGAAGAAGCCATTTCATTTTACAACGCGTCTTTGGAAGCCATGAATAAAGGAAAAGCCAAAGCTGATTTTCGCAACATTGTGGCAAGCGTAGAAGAGAAATCTATTTATTTCACGGATAAACTCAATACACTGAACGCATAAGGTTCAAGTGCATTGTTTTCAGGTGTTTACATTCCTTTTCGTGGAAGGAAAATAACATCAGCTAATAATTTTGTTATCTTAGCGTAAATTAATTTATGGCTATACCTACAAGATTATTCGACCTTCCTTCTCATCAGCTTAAGAATTTTCCTCGTACGGATCTCTTTAATACAAAGCATGAAGGTAAGTGGACCTCAATGAGTACACACGCTTTCATGGCACAATGTACCCAATACGCAAGGGGTTTGATACAGTATGGAATTAAACCGGGAGATTTTATCGCCGTTGCTTCCGCAAATAGGGTGGAATGGAACATCCTTGACATCGCAGTGCAACAAATAGGTGCCGTTTTGGTTCCTTTGTATCCCAACATTTCCTCAAAAGATTATGCCTACATCCTAAATGATTGCGGCGCTGTTCTTATGTTCGTTGGAAATGAAGAGATAGCCCTAAAAATCAATAAAATTCGCGACAACGCAGCTAAACTTAAAGAGGTCTTTGCATTTGATAGAATCGCAGAAACCACACATTGGACGAATCTATTACTGGCGTATGAATCCATTCCAGAGTCCGAAGTCAACGACCGCATGGAACAGGTCAAGGAAGATGATTTAGCTACCATTATTTATACATCCGGTACTACGGGAAATCCAAAAGGGGTAATGTTGTCCCATAAAAACATCCTGTCCAATGTTTTGGCTTGTGTGGAACCGATTCCTGCCGACAACCAGTCAAGGGTGTTGACTTTTCTACCCATCTGTCACATCTATGAGCGCATGCTACACTACCTCTACATGTACATTGGATGCGCCATCTATTTTGCCGAATCAATGGATACCATTGGGGAGAATATTAAAGAAGTTAAACCTCATGTTTTTTCTGCCGTGCCTCGCCTAATTGAAAAGGTGTTTGATAAAATCATGTCGAAAGGGGAAGAGCTGAATGGCATTAAAAAAGTATTGTTCTATTGGGCTGTTAATTTGGCTGACAAGTATAATGATGTGAACAATTCAGCTTGGTACCGGTGTCGTTTAAGCATCGCTCGAAAACTGATTTTTAAGAAATGGCAAGAAGCCCTTGGGGGAAATGTAAATGCAATCGCCTCTGGAAGCGCGGCCCTACAACCACGTTTGGCTAGGATATTTTTAGCTGCGGGAATCCCGATTCTAGAAGGCTATGGAATGAGTGAAACCTCTCCAGTCATATCTGTGAATTGTCATTCGAAAGGCATTCGTGTAGGTACCGTTGGTGCGTTGATTGAAGGCGTCGAGGTAAAATTCGAAGCCGATGGAGAGATTTTGGTAAAAGGTCCCAATGTAATGCTGGGCTATTTTAACAATTCTGAAGCTACGAATGAAGTTTTTACCGAAGACGGTTGGTTGAAAACAGGTGACATTGGAACTTTTCAAGATGAAGTATTTCTTAAAATTACCGATCGAAAGAAAGAAATTTTCAAAACTTCTGGAGGAAAATACATCGTCCCTCAGTACATCGAAAATACCATGAAAGAATCTCGTTTCGTTGCACAAATCATGGTGGTAGGAGAGAACCAGAAATTTCCAGCAGCCTTTATTGTACCGAACTTTTCATTTGTGAAGGAATGGGCCGAGCGCCACGACATGGATTTCACAGGAATGAAAAATGAAGAAATTGTCGAGAATCCAAAGGTAATTGCGCGAATCGAAAAAGAAGTAGCCGAAATGAACGGACATCTTGGGTCTTGGGAACAACTGAAAAAAATTAAGTTGATTCCCCAAGAATTTACCATAGAAGGAGAAGAGCTCACGCCTACCTTGAAACTGCGTCGTAAGAACATCTTGGCAAAATATAACCAAGCCTTTCTAAACTTGTATCAATAAAAAAAGGCCTCGTGAGAGGCCTTTTGATTAATGTTTGTCGGTTGTAGTGGTTTTTTTATCACCAGCTGAACAACATTTGCTCGGTTGTGCAGAGCAACAAGCTTTTTTCTTCTTTTTCTTTTTCTTGTCGTCGTCGCGAAGTTCCATTTTCACTTCTGAGGTTGAAGCATATACCTTAGCAGCCATTGAACCCATAAAGGTTAATAAGGCGATAGACATAAATAAATTTTTCATGGTATTTTTTTTTAAAAGTAGTGAATTTTAAAGTTTCCCAAGTACATTCAGTTTGTTTTTAACAAGATCCCCAATTTTTATTTCCAACTTCGCTTCCAGCGGTAAAAATACATCCACCCTTGAACCAAATTTGATGAAGCCAAATTCTTGCCCTTGCTTTAAATCATCACCCACCTTCGGATAAAAACAAATTCTTCTTGCCACAGCTCCTGCAATTTGACGAATCAAAACTTTTTCTGCGTTTTTTGTCTCTATTACCAAGGTGGTTCGCTCATTGTCAGTAGAACTTTTGGGATTCCAAGCGACCAAATGTTTGCCTGGATGGTACTGTGTGTAAAGTACTTTTCCTTCAACAGGTACATAATTCGCATGGACATTCAGTGGCGACATAAAAATGGAAATTTGCGTGCACTTCGTTTGAAGGTATTCAGTTTCAAAGACTTCTTCAATGACCACTATTTCCCCATCTGCTGGACAGACAATCTCATTCGCCTCATAAGATTTGTGGCGTTTGGGAATCCTAAAAAACTGTGTAATAAAAAATATGAAACACAGCAAAACAAGCGCTCCAATGGCCATGAGCCAATATGGAAAACCACTTATACCTAACAGATAGCCCAATCCGCCCGTTAATAAAAGCGCGATTGCTATTGTATTTCTACCTTCCTTGTGAATTTTCATCGGTCAAATTTACCAATAATAATAAAGCATATGCCAGCAATAGAAGAAGGGTATGGTAAACAGGGCAGCATCAAAACGATCCAAGACCCCCCCGTGACCCGGTAACAATTTCCCACTGTCTTTTAGCGCCAAACTTCTTTTGAATAAGGATTCTAACAAATCTCCAAATATGGCACATGGGGCAATGATACCTGCTGCAATGAGCCAAAAGAATGTTTGTCCTTGATTCACATAGGTCCCAATAAAATACCCCACCAAAACGGTGAATAAAATGCCCCCAATGCTGCCTTCCCAGGTTTTTTTCGGAGAAATTCTTTCAAAAAGCTTGTGTTTGCCAAAGAACCTTCCAATGAAATAGGCCATGGTGTCATTGGTCCAAATTAACAAAATCATCCCGGCCACACTCGGTAAGTATTGATTGTTTCTAAGGTTTAAATCAATGGTCAGATAAAAAGGGATGACAATGTAAATGATTCCAAATACCAGTACAGATATGTTGATCAAAGGTTGGGCTTCTCGTTTCCATAACTCCGTTAAAACCAATAAGAAAAACATTGGAAAAATAACGGTGATAGATATAACAGGCAAGAACTTCATGCTGATTCCCACCAATAAGGTGTATATAAAAATTCCTATGAAAATCCCCAATTCTTTGCTGACTTTAACGACCGAATGGCTGTCAAACATTTTGTAGAATTCCCATAAGCCGACAATCATGAAAAAACTGAAGGTAAGGCCTTGCGCAAGTGGGCTGTAGAGTGTGGATCCTAACACAAACAACCCGAAAACCAATGCTGTAATTGTCCTTTGTTGTAGGTTGGTCATCCTTTTTTTTACGAAGTTACGCATAAAAACAGGTGTGTGTTTAATCAACCTCATTAAGTTTCTTGCGCCTAAACAGGAAATTATTTTGAAATTAATCTTGATTAAATCGAACCTAATCTTTATTGGAATCTGGTTCTGTTTCCTCCTCCGATTTAGTTGCTTCCTCAGGTTCTGTCGCTTCAGGGGTTTCTTCAACGCTGTTTTCTTGCGCCTCGTTTTCCTCTGTTGCTTGTACCGGTTTAACCGAATCATTGTGTAAATCAATAAGTGGATCCCATGGTCGTTTTCCAAAAATAGATTCTAAGTCTTCCTTGAAAATCACTTCCTCTGTAAGAAGTTTTTCTGCCAAAGAAATCAAATGGTCTTTATTTTCAGTAAGCAAAGCCAATGCACGTTGGTATTGCGTTTCTATCAAATTTGAAACTTCTTGATCGATGATTTTTGCCGTTTCCTCTGAATAAGGTTTGGTAAAGGTATCTCGTCCCTGTGAATCGTAAAAAGAAATGTTTCCTATTTTTTTATTCAATCCATAAATGGTGACCATGGCGTAGGCTTGCTTGGTGACTTTTTCTAAATCACTCAATGCGCCCGTGCTGATTTTACCAAACATAAGCTCTTCTGAAGCCCTTCCGCCAAGCGCAGAACACATTTGATCCAACAATTGCTCAGTGGTGGTTATGCTTCGTTCTTCAGGTAGGTACCATGCCGCCCCTAAAGATTGTCCGCGAGGCACGATGGTTACTTTTACCAAGGGAGAAGCATGTTCTAACATCCAAGAAATGGTTGCGTGACCTGCTTCGTGAAAGGCAATGGTCTTCTTTTCCTCAACAGTAATGATTTTGTTTTTCTTTTCTAATCCCCCAACAATTCGGTCAACGGCATCCAAGAAGTCTTGTTTACCCACTTTCTTTTTATCCTTTCGGGCCGCAGTCAATGCTGCCTCGTTACATAAATTAGCGATGTCAGCCCCAGAAAAACCAGGTGTCTGTCTTGCTAAAAAGTCGATGTCAATATCCTTTTCCAGTTTTAAAGGCTTTAAATGAACCTGGAAAATCTCCTTGCGTTCATTAATGTCAGGCATGTCGACATAAATTTGACGGTCAAAACGACCTGCCCGCAACAAAGCACTGTCCAAAACATCCGCTCTGTTTGTTGCTGCAATGATTATAACACCGCTGTTTGTTCCAAAACCATCCATTTCAGTTAAGAGTTGGTTGAGGGTGTTTTCGCGCTCGTCGTTTGAGTTGAAACCATTGTTTTTTCCGCGCGCTCGACCTATCGCATCAATTTCATCAATAAAGATAATGGCCGGGGCCTTTTCTTTGGCTTGCTTAAAAAGGTCGCGTACCCTGGAAGCACCCACGCCCACAAACATTTCGACGAAATCCGAACCTGACAAAGAAAAGAAAGGAACTTTTGCTTCTCCTGCAACTGCTTTTGCAAGTAAGGTTTTTCCTGTTCCAGGAGGCCCTACCAACAAAGCACCTTTAGGGATTTTTGCGCCGATATCCGTGTATTTTTTTGGGTGTTTAAGAAATTCAACAATTTCAACGATTTCTTCCTTAGCGCCTTGCAATCCTGCCACATCTTTAAAAGTAATGTTGGTCGATTTACCTTTGTCGTACAATTGGGCTTTTGACTTGCCAATATTGAAAATTTGACCACCACCGCCACCGCCGCCGCCACCTGTCATTCGTCGCATTACGAAAAACCAGATGAGGAAAATGATCCCAAAAGGCAAGACATACCAAAAAATTTGACCGAAATAGTCATATTGTGTATCTGTTCCGTATTCGAATTTCCTGTCTTCTAAGTTGGTTTCAAAATTCCCTAAATCACCAATGTTTTTAAGCTCAAGGATGCGCTCTTTTTGCTTTGCAGGACTGTCTTTTTTAAGTTGTTTCCAGATGTTTTTGTATTCACCTGATTTTGAATTTTTGACAATCTCTAAACCTTTCTTGTTCAGTTTGAAGTCTGCACGAGAACCATTGATGATTTCAACTTTTGCGACGCCATTTGAATCAATCAATTGAAACAAGGTGTTTTTTCGCTGAACTGAGATGTGTGACTCTACATTGTAAAACAGTTGAATTGCAATAAATGCAAGACCTGCCACGGCGTAAATCCAATACACTGAAAAACCACCTTTCTTTTTTTCGTTTGCCATTTTTTTTAGTTTATGTTTGGAACATCTGTACGTATTCCATCTGCCCACAAGTCCTCAATTTCATAAAACCCACGTGCCTCTTTGTAAAATACATGGGCAACCACATCGATGTAATCCATCAACACCCACTCGCTGTTTCGTTGACCCTCGATGTGCCAAGGTTTTTCCTTTAAAATTTTACGGGTATGTCTTGTAACTGAGTTTGAAATTCCATCCACTTGCGTAGAGGACTCACCTGTGCAGATAATGAAAAAATCGCAAACTGCGGAAGAAACATTTCTTAAGTCCAGGATTACAATGTCTTTTGCTTTGTTTTCTTGCATTCCTTCTACAATGCAATTGCATAATATCTCTGAATGTGATTGTTCTATTTTTTTCGCCATCAATTAACCGTGTTTTGCAAAACTAACCCAATAATTTTAATTATACCTTTGTTTCCAATTGTTCATCTTAAAATATGCTAATTTTTGGATCGCAAAAATTTAGATTAGAAGAGGTCGACTCCACTAGCAACTTTGCTGCCAAGCTAATCGAAGCAGGTCCTGTGATGAATGGGACGGTCGTATTGGCAGATTTTCAAACACTGGGCAGGGGGCAACGCGGTAATCAATGGCTTTCCAGTAAGGGAGATAACCTCACTTGCTCGTTTATTTGGAATCCTGACAACCTGTCAGTAGCAGTCTTGCCTGCCTTAAATTGGTGGGTTAGTTTATGCCTTAAATCGTTGTTGGCAAAATTTGGATTAAGTGCTGAGGTAAAATGGCCGAACGACCTTATTGTGAATGACCGTAAGATTGGAGGAATGTTAATCGAATCAACTTCGCAAGGAAACAAGATTTCCAACGTAATCGTGGGGATAGGTTTAAATGTCAATCAATTGGATTTTGGTTCATTGAATGCGACCTCAATGTCAATCGAAACAAATTTGACCTATCGAATGGATGAGGTTCTAAACGCATTGTGCTTTCTTCTTACCGAAAACCTTCATGCCCTTCAAAACATTGATAAATTAAGAAACGATTATGTGCAGAGCTTGTATAGAAAAGACCAGATGTCGGCGTTTATTGTTCAAGGGAATCAACGAATGGGTTGCATAAAAGATGTCAATCCTTCCGGATGTTTAGGGGTAGAGATCGACAACGAGTTAAAATATTTTGATTTCAAAGAAATCACGCATGTGTATCCATCGCAGTTTCCAATCGCGAAGCCATTTCAGTAAACAATGCAGTGAGTGGCCCTTTCGCAACCATGGCAACCACCGGAGGGGCATCTCCCTCGAATTGTAAATTACCAGTTGTGGTGGTCGGTGTAGAATCCATGTGAATACTCAGGGTGAATTTCATCGGTCCATTTTCTCCACTGTGATATTGAATGGAATGAGAAGTGACTTCCCCTAAAATCAGGGTGATTTTGATGCCTCCTAAAATTTGAAAAGAACAAGAAACCTCGTCGGAGGTAAATTCTGAAATGCGCTCCTGTGGTAAAAGTAAATTCAGGTTAGAAGGAAGGGTCAAAAAACTGTGTACTTCAGAAATCGAATGATGAACCGAGAAGCCCTCTGTTACAATTCTCATGGCAATGGTTTCCATTCAGAAGGAATTTCCCTCCATTTTCGCAGTTGCTCCAATTCAGTCTCTCGAATGTAATTTTGAGCCAAAGCTTGCAATACCAAATGATCGTAATCAGTTATTGTATAGTAAGGGCATTCGGCCTTTTCAAAAGCATCCTTCGCGGTGTCGAATCCATAAGAGAAAATCGCTATCAATCCTTTAACTTTTAGGCCTGCTTCTTTCAATGCATTGATCGCAAGTAAACTGCTTCCTCCGGTCGAAATTAAATCTTCAACCACCAAGACCTTTTGACCTTCTTCATAGGTTCCCTCAATCAAGTTCCCAAGACCGTGGTCTTTAACGTTGCTTCGAACGTAAATAAAAGGCAATCCCAATTCCTGCGCGACCAAAACTCCTTGAGGAATTCCGCCTGTCGCAATGCCAGCAATGACATCTGGTTTACCAAACTTTTCCTCCACAATCTCTGCAAGAAGTTGACGAATGTAGGTGCGCACAGTCGGGAAAGAAAGCGTTTTACGGTTGTCACAATAAATGGGTGATTTCCATCCTGAGGCCCATGTAAAAGGCTCCTTCGGTTGAAGTTTAACCGCTTTTATTCTCAACAATTCTCCCGCAATGCGAAGCGCACTATCTTTGTCGTATACCATGGTACAAAAATATAAAGTTTTTACGGAGAACAAAACCTTGTTGTTTGAGAGTTATGAACAACCTGAGAAAGACAATTTTATTGACCTTTCAGTTGGTTTTGATTCTGAAAAATTCTTGAAAAAAATCAACAAACTTGAAGAAAAAACCATCCGCATCCCAATGCAATCTGAATATGATTTTTTACGGTTTAAATCGAATTTTAGATTGATCCAAGCGGGAGGAGGTGTTGTCTTCAATGAGAATAAGGTTCTTATGATATTTCGAAATGACAAATGGGATTTTCCTAAAGGCTGGATTGAACCGAATGAATACCCAATGAAAGCTGCGCTGCGTGAGGTGCGTGAAGAATGTGGAGAACTCATGTTGCAAATTTCCGATGTAGCGCCGTTGGTAACCGCTCACCTCTATAAACTAAAAGGGAAAGTGGTTTGGAAAGAAACTTTTTGGTATGCGATGAAAGCCATGGATTATTATAAATTGAAGCCTCAACGAAAAGAAGGCATTCAAATCGCAGAATTTGTTCCACAAGAGGAGGTGGGTTTTAGGTTGCAAAATTCATATCCCTTGCTCGTTGATTTGTGGGAAATGATGTCGCAAAACCTACCGTCAAATTGAAATTTAAAGTAATATTGTAAAACAAAATTAATTTATGAAACAGCTATTCTTCTTTCTCTCCTTTTTCGTCATTTTTGGATTAAATGCACAAGCATCTACCTCAACGAAGAAAACCAACCAACTTAAGTTTGATAAAGTTGAAATCATACGAAACGAAATCCCCTACGATTCCAAAGAGTTGTTCGTTTTTACCTTCGTAAACAAATCTGGAAAACCTTTGAAAATAACAAACGTGCAAACCAGCTGCGGATGCACCACCGCGGAAAAACCTGAAAATGCAATCCCGAACAACAAAAAAGGAAAAATCAGCGTCTCCTATGACACCAAAAGAGTTGGGGAATTCGTGAAAACCATTACGGTTAGTTCGGATCAAACAGACCCCGTCGTACTTACCATTCGTGGCATTGTCCTTCCTGAAAAGACCCACTAACACCCGCGGTATAGGGTAACCTGTATGTACATCTTAGGTAATTTGTATTTTTGCGTAAAATTTCTGAATGGCAATCTCCAAAACATTTGAACCCGGTGCGATAGAACTGAAATGGTATCAGCATTGGATGGAAAAGGATTATTTTCACTCCGTCCCAGACGAAAGGGAACCTTATACCATCGTCATTCCGCCTCCCAACGTTACAGGGGTATTGCACATGGGACACATGCTCAACAATACCATTCAAGATGTCTTGGTGCGTAGGGCAAGGATGTTGGGTAAAAATGCTTGCTGGGTACCCGGAACAGATCACGCTTCCATTGCTACAGAAGCAAAGGTGGTACAAAAACTTAAACTTGAGGGCATCCAAAAGTCAGATTTGTCTCGCGATGAATTCCTAAAACATGCTTTTGTTTGGAAGGATAAGCATGGAGGAATCATCCTAGACCAATTGAAAAAATTAGGAGCTTCGTGCGATTGGGAACGAACGCACTTTACCATGGACCCCGAATATTCAGAATCTGTGATACAAGTCTTTATTGATTTGTTTCAAAAAGGAAAAATTTACCGTGGGGTAAGAATGGTAAACTGGGACCCCGAGGCCCTTACCGCCGTTTCTGATGAAGAAGTGCTTTACAAAGAAGTAAATTCTAAACTGTACCATGTTCGCTATAAAGTAGATGAAACGGATGATGAGTGGATGACCATCGCAACCACCCGACCTGAAACCATTCTTGGGGATTCAGCCATCTGTGTAAATCCAGACGACATTCGTTATGCTCAACTCGTAGGTAAAAGTGTTTGGGTGCCACTTGCCAATCGGAAAATACCCGTCGTCGCAGATGCATATGTTGATCCCTCTTTTGGTACGGGATGCCTTAAAGTGACGCCTGCCCATGACATCAATGATTACGAATTGGGTAAAAAATTCAACTTGGATTCCATCGATTTGTTTAATGACAATGGAACCTTAAATGCCCATGGCTTACACTACGAAGGCATGGATCGTTTTGAAGTCCGCAAGGCAATCGCTAAAGAATTACAAGAAAAAGGATACCTCGTAAAGACCGTAGATCACCTCAATAAGGTCGGTTTTTCAGAAAGAACGAATGCCGTGATTGAACCCAAACTATCGTTACAATGGTTTGTGAGTATGAAAGAATTGGCGCAACCTGCGCTGGAAAATGTAATGAACGACAACATACATTTTTATCCAGAAAAATTAAAAAATACCTACAGGCATTGGATGGAGAATGTGAGGGATTGGTGCATTTCTCGTCAACTTTGGTGGGGACACCGAATTCCAGCATGGTATTTCGGAAATGGGGTCAATGATTTTGTGGTTGCCAAAGAAGCGTCCGAAGCATTGGATTTAATTTTTGAAAAAACAGGAACCCGTTTGGTCGAAAAAGACATTCGTCAAGACGAAGATGTATTGGATACTTGGTTCTCAAGCTGGTTATGGCCAATTTCTGTGTTTAATGGGATTACCCAACCAAACAATGAGGAGATTAAATACTATTATCCAACCAACGACCTCGTAACAGCACCTGAAATCATGTTTTTTTGGGTGGCAAGAATGATAATTGCGGGGTATGAATACCTAGGAGATTTACCTTTTAAAAATGTGTATTATACCGGAATTGTAAGGGATAAATTGGGTAGAAAAATGTCTAAATCCCTTGGCAATTCTCCTGACCCCATTGAATTAATCAACCAATTTGGAGCCGATGGTGTCCGAATGGGGATTTTGATTTCTTCACCCGCAGGAAACGATCTTCCTTTTGATACCTCTCAATGTGAACAAGGAAGAAATTTTGCAAACAAAATTTGGAACGCCTATCGTTTGGTTTCGGGTTGGGAAAACAGAGATTTTGATCAGCCTAAACACGCTTCGCTTGCCATCGAATGGTTCGAATCAAGGTATCAACAAACCTTGGCTTCCGTAAATGATAATTTTGATAAATTCAGGATCTCAGATGCGCTCATGGAAATCTACAAGTTGATTTGGGACGATTTCTGTGCGTGGTATCTCGAATTAATCAAACCCGGATTTGAGCAACCCATTGATACAAAAACACTTCAAAGCACCCTTGGTTTCTTTGAAAAATTAATGCAACTGCTTCATCCCTTTATGCCTTTTATTACTGAGGAACTTTGGCATGCGCTAAGTGAAAGAACGGATGGAGACGATATAATTGTTTCGCATTGGCCAGAAGTAAAAACCTACGATGAAAAAACCATTGAAAATTTCAATGGCCTCTTTCAAGTGATCTCGAACATTCGACATTTCCGAAAAGAACAATCCATCTCAACAAAAGTCAAATTGAACTTGGTTGTCGTTCATTCTGTCATTAACCAACTGGATTCAGTGATTGTAAAAATGGGGAACCTGTCAGAAATTACCTATGTCTCAGAAAAACCTACCGGTGCGCATTGCTTTATTCATGATGGCATTGAATTTTACATCCCTTTCGGTGAACTCATCGATGTTGAAGCTGAAATTCTGAAAATTCAAGAGGAAATCAAATACGCTAAAGGATTTTTGAAATCGGTACAATCCAAATTGAGCAATGAAAAATTTGTAGGGAGTGCACCCGAGCAAGTGGTCGAAAATGAGCGGAAAAAGGAAAGTGATGCGCTGACAAAAATCGCGCTGCTTGAAAGTAGGTTGGAGAGTCTCTCTATATAAAACAAATTTCTACCCTACGGTTTCTTTGTTTTCCCTGTTCGTTATCATTTCGATCAATGGGATTGGTTTCGCCAACATATTCTATTACAATTCTGTCTAGGCTTACACCACATTGTTTTAAATAAGATTGTATGACCTTGGCACGCTGTTCAGATAAATGGATGTTGTATGCATTGCTCCCGTCGCCGTCTGTATTTCCTGTTATCTTAATCCTAAGGTCACTGTGCCCCAAAACAACCTTTGCGACCCTTTTTAAATAATTGTGGTAACTGCTGTCTAATTCATATCGGTCGTAGGCAAAGTAAATCGGCTCAAATTGAAAAGTCTTTAATTCTTGCTTTCTTCGCTCCTTTGAAGATATCCCCATTCGAATGTTGTATGCAAATCGCTTGGCAAAATAGGGGTCAAACAAAAGTGCCTTTCCCAATTCATACGTTGTTGGATCTTTTTCCATAACCAAGGTTTTGCCTGTTAAATCTGGATCCTCAGATGTAAATCCACCAATGACATAGCCTGAGGAATCATCGTACTTGAAGCTGAATTGAAAGGGAAATGCGGCACATCCTTTACAAAAACTGGAAGGTTTTGCAGCAGATTGAAGACCGAAATCTTTGAGGTTGGAAAAATCGCCGTTCACCACATATTGGTAAAAGTTTCCGTTCTTCTCGATTCGAAAAACCCCAGTAGCACTGTTTCCAATCGCTTTGACCTGTAAAATAACTGGGTATGAATTCAATGATTTATTGAAGGTGTCGGTAAGTATCCCGGTCCAATTCCCCGAAATCTTGAAGTCTTGTCCCTTGGCCGTCCATGGAATCAAAACCATCGCTAAAAAAATGAGAAGTATTTTCACCGAAATTATAACGAGATAAAACCAATTTGGTTATCGTTTGTTACTTTTAAAAAATCTTATGAAATCTATCTTTTTCTTTCTTGGCATTTACCTATTGGGTGCTTGCGGTACCACAAGTCCAAAACCTAGCGTTGACAGCAATTCAAACCTTTCTAATACGACCAAAATGAGCATTCACAGTTTTACCGTTACCGACATCGAGGGCAAACCTTTTAATTTTGCTGACCTAAAAGGAAAAAAAATAATGGTTGTGAATACGGCCTCCAAGTGTGGATTAACCCCGCAGTATAAAGAATTGGAAGCGCTTTACAAAAAGTATAAGGACCAAGGTTTTATGATTGTAGGCTTTCCAGCAAATGATTTCCTCTCACAAGAGCCAGGTAGCAATGAAGTCATCGCGCAGTTTTGCAGTAAAAATTATGGCGTGTCCTTCCCGATGATGTCGAAAATCTCAGTGAAGGGAAAAGACATGGATCCCGTTTATTCCTTTCTAACCTCACTTTCAAAAAATGGATTGGAAGACAATGAAGTAAAGTGGAATTTTCAAAAATACCTTTTAGATGAAAATGGGTTTTTAGAAAAGGTGATTTCTCCCAATGTTTCACCGGTTGACCCAGAAATAATTTCTTGGATCGAATCAAAGTAATTTCGTTGAAATATTGTTGATAAGTTGGGCTTCAGAGAGCCTTGGCTTTGGCTTAATACGCACTGATTTTTGTATTTTTGTTAGGTTAAATTTTTAATAATTTTCTATCAAAATAAAGTATGAGCGAAGCGGAAAAAAGAGACGATTATTCAGCAGATAATATTCAGGTTTTAGAAGGGTTAGAAGCAGTTCGTAAACGTCCTGCAATGTACATTGGTGATGTTGGGATGAAAGGGTTGCACCATTTGGTGTACGAGGTAGTAGACAATTCAATTGATGAGGCCTTGGCCGGACATTGTAACCAAATCGATGTTTTTATCAATGAAAACAATTCAGTTACAGTAATTGACAATGGTCGTGGGATTCCAACCGCGATGCATACAAAAGAAAAAAAATCCGCCCTTGAGGTTGTAATGACTGTTTTACATGCCGGTGGAAAGTTCGACAAAGACACCTACAAAGTCTCAGGTGGATTACATGGGGTGGGTGTTTCTTGTGTCAACGCATTGTCCATTCACCTCTCAGCAACCGTTAGACGAGATGGTAAAATATTTCAACAAGAGTATAAAATTGGTAAACCATTGTACGATGTAAAAGTCATTGGGGAATCGAATGAGACGGGTACTGAAGTAACTTTCCTTCCGGATCCATCCATCTTTGACTACACGGAGTATAACTTTGATACCGTTGCAGCAAGAATGCGTGAATTGGCTTTCCTAAACAAAGGAATTACCATTAACCTAACCGACCTTCGTAATGTTCCTGAAGGCGAAGCACCCATTAAAACCGTTTTCTTCTCCGAAGGAGGTTTGCGCGAGTTTGCAACTTACTTAGACCGAAACAGAGAGGCACTTATACATGACGTAATCTATTTTGAAGGAGAAAGAGAAGGTATTCCTGTAGAGGTAGCGCTGACCTACAATACTTCCTACACCGAAAACATTCAAGCTTATGTAAACAACATCAACACGCATGAAGGTGGAACGCATCTTTCAGGGTTTCGACGTGGACTTACAAATACCTTGAAAAAATACGCTACAGACAGTGGGATTTTGGCTAAGGAAAAAATTGAGATTGATGGGGATGACTTTAGGGAAGGACTAACCGCGGTGGTTTCTGTTAAAGTTCAAGAACCTCAATTCGAAGGTCAAACAAAAACAAAACTTGGAAATCGTGAAGTTACTGCTCCCGTTTCACAAGCGGTTTCAGAAATGTTGAGCGCCTACCTAGAAGAACACCCTGCGGAAGCAAGGGTAATTGTTGAGAAAGTAATCCTGGCCGCACGTGCACGTCACGCTGCAAGGAAAGCCAGAGAAATGGTTCAACGTAAAAATGTACTAGGCGGTAGCGGTCTTCCTGGAAAATTAGCAGATTGCTCGGAAAAAGATCCCGCGCTCTGTGAAATTTATTTTGTCGAAGGAGATTCGGCAGGTGGTACTGCGAAGCAAGGACGTGATAGACATTTTCAAGCAATACTTCCTTTGAGAGGAAAAATTTTGAATGTAGAAAAAGCCATTCAATACAAAATCTTTGAAAATGAAGAAATAAAAAACATCTACACAGCCTTGGGAGTTAGAATTGGTACCGAAGACGATTCCAAAGCGCTTAACCTCGATAAATTGAGATACCACAAGGTAATCATTATGTGTGATGCCGATGTGGATGGATCGCATATCGAAACCCTCATCCTTACGTTCTTCTTCCGTTATATGAAAGAATTGATTGAACACGGTTACATCTACATCGCGACCCCTCCATTGTATCTCGTTAAAAAAGGAACCAAAGCGGAATATGCTTGGAATGAAGACATGAGAGATCGACTTATCCAAGAATTGAAAGGGGGCGGAACAGAAAGCTCTGTGAACATTCAACGATACAAAGGTTTAGGTGAGATGAATGCCCAACAACTTTGGGAAACTACCATGAATCCTGAAGCCAGAACCCTACGCCAAGTAACCATAGAAAACGCAGCAGAATGTGATCAGATTTTCTCGATGCTTATGGGAGATGATGTCCCGCCTAGAAGAGAGTTTATTGAGAAAAATGCGAAATACGCCAAAATTGATGTATAAAAAAAGCCCCGCATGTGCGGGGCTTTTTTTTGTCTTTTAATTTATCCTATTAATGCAGCATAGGCATCTGCATCTAGCAATTCGTTCAGTTCGCTTGTTTCGGATAGTCTGATTTTTATCATCCATCCCTCACCATATGCATCCTTGTTTACCAATTCTGGATTTTGTTCCAATGCATCATTGAATTCCAACACTTCACCGGTAATTGGCATAAACAGGTCTGAAACCGTTTTCACGGCCTCTACAGAACCGAAAACAGCATCCTTTTCCAATGTTTCACCAATGGTCTCAATCTCTACGTAAACGATATCTCCCAATTCGCCTTGTGCGAAATCAGTGATTCCTATGGTTGCGATTTCCCCATCCACCAAAATCCATTCGTGTTCTTTGGTATACTTTAAATTTGAAGGTATATTCATTTGTAAGTTTTTTACAAAAATAGTGATTTCCTTCATTTTATTGGAATTTTATGTAAATCAGATACTCTTTGAAGTTTTGTAATTTTGTAGCATGACAGCAGAACAAAATAAAGAGCTAAACCAACGTATAGATTCCATTTACGCATATCTGAAAATTGAAGAAAAATCTCAGCAATTACAAGAAGAAGAGTTAAGAACACAAGATCCTGAGTTTTGGAACGATCCAAAAAAAGCGGAAGTTCAAATGAAAATCATTCGAGGGTTAAAATTCTGGGTTGATGGATATAAAAAATTAAGGGCAGGTTGGGATGATTTACAGGTTCTGTCTGAGTTTGAGCGTGAAGGTGGCGTAGCTATGTCCGAAGTTGACGAGCAATTCCATTCAATCTTAAACAAAGTAGAAGAACTTGAATTGAAAAACATGCTCTCTGGGGAGGAGGATGCCCTCAGTGCTGTACTTCAAATTACCGCAGGGGCAGGAGGGACCGAAAGCTGTGATTGGGCTTCCATGCTTATGCGCATGTACATGATGTGGGGACAAAAAAATGGATATAAATTGACAGAATTAAATCACCAAGAAGGAGATGTGGCTGGCGTGAAAACCGTTACCATTGAGTTTGAAGGCGAATTTGCTTTTGGTTACCTAAAAGGAGAAAATGGCGTACATCGATTGGTGAGAATCTCGCCCTTCGATTCCAATGCTAAACGTCATACTTCCTTCGTATCGGTTTACGTTTACCCGCTCGTTGATGATAACATTGAAATTAACATTAATCCGGCAGATATTTCTTTTGAAACCTTTAGGTCAGGTGGCGCTGGAGGGCAAAATGTAAACAAAGTAGAAACGGCTGTACGTCTACGCCACGCACCTTCTGGAATTATCATCGAAAATTCTGAGTCTCGGTCTCAGTTGGCTAACAAGGAAAAAGCCATTCAATTGCTAAAATCCCAATTATATGAGCTCATTCTCAGGGAGCGCATGGACAAAAGAAATGAAATTGAGGCAGGTAAAAAGAAGATAGAGTGGGGCTCCCAAATCCGTAATTATGTAATGCATCCTTATAAACTGGTGAAGGACGTAAGAACCAATATCGAAACCTCCGATGTTGAAGGGGTTATGGATGGCGAAATCAACGGTTTTCTAAGAGCGTACCTAATGCAATACGGAAACTAAAGAAAAGGCATCAGCAGCTCCAACCCAACTCCCCTGGAGCCTTTTAATAAGATGGTTTTTCCTTCGAAAGAATTTGGTTTTTGGGATGAAATCAATTCTTGAACATTTTCATATCCATCTAAGGATCCTGCACCAGAAAACAATCCACCAACGGTAATGTATTCTAGGTTTAAGGAATTACATAAGGATAGAATCCCTTGGTGCTCTGCAAATGCCTCCGCCCCAAGCTCTAGCATATCACCGAGTATGACAATCTTATGAAGTGTTTCCACCTTGGAAAAGGAATTCAGCGCAGAAATCATGCTGGAAGGATTGGCATTGTAACAATCTACTATTAAGGTATTCCGCTCAGTTTTTTCAATCTGCGACCGATTGTTGGAGGGTACATACGTTTCAATGCCTTTGCGTATGGCTGCATGACTTATTCCAAAGTAATTCCCAATGGATATTGCTGCTAAAAAATTGAAAAAATTATAATCGCCAAATAAATGAGTTCGTATCATACCAGATTCAAACGTACCAATTGAATACGACATTTCAATGCAAGGAGACGATGTGATTATCTGACCTTTCACACTTGCATTTGGTTTTGTGGAATACCCAATGTTCGTTGTGTTTTGTGGTAAATTTGAACCAAGATGAATGTCTTCGGAATTGTAAAACAAGACTCCATTTACATCGCGTATAAATCGGTACAATGCAGTTTTTGTAGTCAGCACCCCTTCGAAATTTCCAAAGCCCTCCAAATGCGCCTTACCGATGTTTGTGATGATTCCATGGGTTGGGTTTGCTATTTCACAAAGCTCTGCGATATCACCTGGTTTATTAGCGCCCATTTCAATGATGGCAATTTCATGGGATGCGTTCAATTTTAACAAGGTAAGTGGCACCCCAATGTGATTGTTTAGGTTTCCATGCGTAGCCAATGTGTTTTTTTCTTGAGAAAGTACAGCGTAAATTAATTCTTTAGTGGTTGTTTTTCCATTGCTCCCGGTAATTCCTATGACAGGAATCTCGTATTTGTTGCGATGATGGTTTGCCAGTTTTTGTAAGAAACTTAATGTGTCTTCAACATAATGAATGTTCTTGCCATTGCATTTTTCTATAACACTCGCGATGACATGCTTTGCGCCGCCTTCTATGGCTTTAACAATGTAATCATTTGCATCGTAATGCTCCCCTTTTAAGCAAACGAAAAGGTTTCCGGACAATACGGTTCTCGTATCAGTAGACACACCCGTACATTCGTAGTATAAGTTAAAAAGTGTTTCCATAAAAAAAGCCCCGCAATTGCGAGGCTTAAAGATAGTTACTATTTTCTTTTCTTCTTTTTATAGTTCAAATTGCGTTGTCCTCCAAGGCGATCCATCGCACAACGGAAACCAATGGTAGCAGTGGCCTTGTCTTCATCTAGAAAACGACGGTTGCCAGCTGAAAGCCAATACGCTCTATCTGCCCATGAACCTCCTTTGTAGACTTTTGACCTATCAGAAACCAATGTGGTTGGCCATCCAGAAGAATTATTGTTGATTTTGTCATTGTTCAAGTCATAATTTTCATGTTGACTCTGATACACTGTGTTCTTAGCACTCAATCTTCCTGAATTAATATCTTCTTTTCTCTTCATATTATTGAAGTATATTGAAGATTCTAAATCGCCATCTAAATAATCGATGTAGTCGTCTTTACGATAATTCAGGCGTCCGATGTTCTCTTCCTCCGTAACATTTCTCCAACGTTGTTTTCCACGGCTTTCGATTGTGTAATCAGACAAACCATTTCTTAAAGTCACCAACCAAGTGGTAATGGTTTGATCTTGTTTGTAATTAGGGAACATTGTTTCCATATAATCCTCTTTGAATACAGAAGTGGCTTTGTAGACGGTAGTATCATCTGGATCTTTAATGTAAACTCCGAACACATTCAAATCACTGTTTTCAGGATCATATTGGTTTTTATCCCTAAAGTCTACAATCGACACTTGTGATCCAGAATTGTTGTTGAAAAATACCCTTTCAACATATGCTGAAGCTTTTACTGTATTTCCTTTGTTGAAAAGGGTGATGGCAGTATCAAGGAGCGCATTGATGTCATCTAAAACGACCAATTGTGCCCAGTCTTGGCTGGTAAGCTTTCTTCCATTAGAGGTATAGTAATTACTTGGGCTATTGAACTGGTATTTACGCATATCTTGACGCGAGTTAATTCCTGATTTTTGTTTTTGACTGTTTACATATGGTTTTTGGGTTTTATCTCCAACGTTAATGTAATCGACCAATTCAGCTGTTGTTTTAGTCCCTTTGGCATTGGTAACCGTCATTTTGATTGTGTATTTACCAGGTTGACTGAAATCTACCCACGCTGTATCAGAGAATTCTGAAGATTTTTTCGTCAATGAATCCATTGCAAAAATTGCTTTAGAAGGTCCTGTCACTTCCCATTTACGGTTGGTAATCTTACCATCACCATTATATTTACTTACCAATTGGATTGAATCATAGGTAAAGACACTTCCGTTGGTTGCAATGAATAAGTTTGCATTGTCTACTTCTTTCAATCTTCTATCAGCCTCTTTTTGATTGAAGTAGTTAGATTTGTAATTATCGTCCAGGTTTAATTCGATGTTTCCATGGCGTGCATAGAGTACACGAGCATATTCATTTACAAATTCTTTCATTCCATGCACATCATAAATGTTATCTGTTGTTTTAACAGATTTATCATGTAAACCATCTGGCACCATTAATTTGGTTTGATAAACGTTACCCCTGAATGGCATAAATCCATCTGCCAATTGACTGGTCATTGGGCGGTAGGTATCTAATACCCACTCTGAAACATTTCCAGCCATGTTGTACAATCCAAAATCATTGGGCCAGTAATCGTCCACATGTGTTGTGGCGTCAGCCCCGTCATTTAACGCACCTGCAACTCCCATGTAGTCACCGTTACCTCGAACGAAATTTGCTTGAATGGTTCCTTGAAATTGTTCCTCGTCGTAACGCACATAATGTCCATCCCAAGGATAAATTCTACGCTCGTCTATGTTTTCGGAATTTGGATCTAAATTCCCAAGCAAACCTAAAGCAGCATATTCCCATTCTGCTTCTGTTGGAAGTCTGTATTTTGGTAATAAAATCCCATCCTCCAAACGAACCAATCTTTTACCCTGAAAATAGCTTTCACCATCTGCATCTTTTTGAGCATAAACAGGATCAAAGTCATTTAACATATAAGGATCTCTAGGTACAGGGTTTTTAGTCTTAGAATCAACGGGCTTAGATGCGCTTTTATCAGTTAAGGTGTAACCTAAATAAGTAGGGTTACCATCTTTATCCGTTTCGGCACCCTTTTTACCTCTTTCAATGTCATATTGTCCTGCAAGGTAGGATTCCGTGTTGAACATGTTTTCAGGGGCATTTTGCCAATCTTTCTTTTTCGGGTCTGTTCCAGATGCCAAATCTCCAACTTCAGAGAAATGCCAATTCAAAATACCTTGCTCTACTAAAATATATTCGTTAACACGATCGGTTCTCCATTTACAGAAATCATTAGCTTGGATCCAAGAAACACCTACTACAGGATAATCTCTGTATGCTGGGTAGCGAAAGTAATAATCAACAAATTTTTCTCTGTATGAAAGAGGATCGCGCCAAACCAATGTATCTGGAAGCGATTTTTTGTAAATATGTGGATAGGATTTGTAATACACTCTTTTCATCCAATAAACATATTCTAACCAATGAAAATTGGTGACCTCAGTACGATCCATGTAAAACGAAGAAACTGTAAACCTATTAGGGCGGTGGTTATGATCACCCATTACGTCTTCTTCTGTTCGTCCCATGGTAAACGTTCCGCCTTCAACCATGACCAAACCTGGCCCGGTTCTTTGTTCAGCAAAGTCGGCTTTCTCAAAGCCACCGTTGTTGACATTGTTATATTCCCAACCTGTTGAAGTTGAAGTTTCCTTTTGGCAACTTCCAAACAAACCCACCGCGATGAGTACAAAAGAAAATTTAGCGATTAACGAACTTTTCATATTTAAGTTATTTAGGCTCAAGTTAAATTCAGTTTTTAATAATAAGTTACAATTAAAAAGATGGACAAGAAATTTTTCTAAAATTCTTTGGTTTCTTTTTACATTTTAAATCCAGTTGAAAAGACACCTCATGTGATCCTCCCGTTAATCCATTTCCTAGTCTAGAAACTGTTAAATCATAACTGTATCCAACCCTGAAGTTGTCGGCTTTTACACCGACGATGAAGACCATAGCATCACGGTTTCTATACCAAACACCAAGATTCAATCGCTCATAATTTAGGTACCCTCCGATGTTCAACTCTTGAAAACCATTCTGATTCTGATAAATTATTGCGGGTTTAATGGTAGTACCATCTGTATACCTGCCTCTTCTTCCAATAGGAATCGTACCCCCCATATGAACAGTCAATCTCATTGGTAATTTACTAACCCCTAAAATCATTGACTCATCAGGTGTATTAATATGATGAGCTGCTAATCCCCCATAAAAGTATTTGCTGAAAACAATTGCACCAGCACTTGCATCGAACAAACCGCGTTTACCCCCTCTAGGCACATCTCCTGTTTGGTAAATAAATCCACGTCGTGGATCTATCATGTCACCAAAGGTTAGTTTTTCCCAATCCAAATACTTTTGAATGTATGCTGCTCTTACCCCAAAATTCAAAGAAACTTTGCGATTGATTTTCAAATTGTACGAGTAAATCCCCCCTAACATAGTGGTTGAAATCGTTCCTTCCGCCTGTCTGTCATAAGTAGCGATAATTCCAATTCCACCTTTAATGTCTTTTACATATGAATCGTAAGCAGCTGAATACGTAACATAATTACCCGTCAATTGCGGCCATTCGTTCCTATAATTCAATGTGAATCGTGGACAACCAGTTGTTCCTGCCAAAGCAGGATTAAGATATACTGGATTAGAATAAAACTGTGTAAAAGTTGGGTCCTGTGCAAAGGTATGGTTGGTTGTGCCCATCAAAACGAACAACAACGCAGCAACAAACGTTGCATGATATGAAATGATAACTAATCCTTTTTTCACGAGGCGCTATTACGGAGTTTATTTAACTTGGTTACAAATATCGTAATTAATTTGAAATAATTAAAATGCCTTTTCGTTTTTGGACATTCGCCTTAAATTTACGCCATGATAAAGTCCACTTTAATTGTTTTAACTTTCTTTTTTGGAGCTCCTTATTTGCTTTTGGGGCAGAAAATCATTGTTACGATCCCGTGGTCACAGTCTACAGAATATATCTTGAATGAAAAGCCTGTAAAAATACCTACCATTCAAAATCATGTTCCTGACAATGGCGTCCCATCCTATCATTTTTTAGAAAGAGTGAAATCAATTGGGTTTGTTCCTACGTTAAGTGGATTTCAAACAGTCCTAGCTACGACGGATGATATAATGTATTTAGAAACCATGGGTATCGCGCTTCCTACATCTTTTGATCCTTCTATGAAAGTTACAAAAGCTGGAGAAGATGCTTATTTATCAATCTTTATTCAACCGTTTTACAAAAAAGGAAATCAAATCTTAAAAATCACAGAACTTTCCGTTTCCCTGGAGCCTAAAGCGAACTTACCCAAGGAGAAAGACTTTGCCCTAACTTCCGCATTGGCACCAGGATCTGGCGCATGGTATAAAGTCGCAGTAACTGCGGATGGAATTTACAAAATAGATAAATCGTTCTTGAATTCAATGGGAATTCAAACCAGTGGACTTAATCCCAAGCACATTCATGTTTTTGGCAATGGAGAAGGCTGTTTACCGGAATTAAATTCAGCTCCTTATACGGACGACTTGGCAGAGAATGCCATCGAAATTATTGGAGGGAATGACAATAGTTTTGATGACAACGACTATATTTTGTTTTACGCATACGGTCCACATAAATGGTACCCAAGTGGTACAACTGGTTTCGAACAGCGTAGAAATCCATATTCAGATCAATCCTTTTACTTCATAAATATCGACGCTGCAAAAAATCCCCTTACCATTCAATCCGTAGATTTGTCAAGTGGAACGGAACAAATTGTGTTTAATTCCTATGATTACCGCGATCTTCACGAGGCTGATTTAGTTTCTTTGGTTGGTGGTGGAAAACGATGGTATGGTGAATTGTTCGATGTTGAACTAACAAAATCCTTTCAATTTTCAATTCCTAATTTGGACCAAACACAATCTGTAAGATACAAGGTTTCTTTGGCGTCTAATTCCCAGTTAGCAGCTGGTACATCACAAAAGTATTACAGCAATGGCAGCTTACTTTACCAAAGCACATTACCCGTATCTCCATATGATTTCAATAAATCAATTTCGAATTTTACCGATCCAAACCCAACTTCAAATGACATTTCTTTTTTGGTCTCAATTACCCGAAACAGTCCAAATACACTAACTTATTTAGACCGTATTTTACTAAATTGTCGTCGAAACTTGGTTTTTTATGCTTCTCAATTTGGTTTTAGAAATTTGACACAACAAGACACAACCAAGATAGCAAAATACCAGATCAGTAATTTCCCCACCAGTGGATTTGTTTGGGATTTAAGCACCCCACATCAGCCGAAAAAAATCATTACAAACAACAACGGACTCACTTGCGAATTTTGGACTAAGGAGGTCTATACTGAATTTGTTGCTTCAAATAACCTTACGTTTTACACGCCAACATTTATTGGAAGTGTAACGCCTCAAAATTTACATGCCTTGCCTCAAGTAGATTACCTTATCATCACCCATCCTGACTTTATCTCCCAAGCTGAACGATTGGCGGATTTACATCGAAACCAGGGACTTGAGGTTCATGTGGTTCGTACGGATAAGATTTTTAATGAATTTAGCTCCGGAGCACAAGATCCTGTCGCCATCAGGAAATTTGCAAAAATGTTTTACGATCGAGCGAATCAAAATGGTACAAAAATGTTAAAGTACATGTGCTTATTCGGGGACGGAACCTATGACCCAAAGGGACGTGTAGCCAATAACAACAATTATGTTTTAACATACCAGGTAGATGAAAGTGAAAATCACATCAGTGCAATGGTAACAGATGATTTTTATGGAATGTTAGATGACGACGAGGCCATTTATGATTCAGATTTATTGGATATAGGCATAGGTAGGTTATTGGTTAGTGATCAAACCCAAGCAAGGCAACAAGTTGATAAAATAGCCCATTATATGATGAATGGTTCAGATTTGTTTTCATCTTCCGTTGGTAATTGTTGTTTGGACGATACACTCAAATCTACCTTTGGCGATTGGCGAACAAAAGTGACACAAGTTGCCGATGATGAAGAGAATGGTTATTTTATCAAAAACGATACTGAACCGCAGTATGCCCTAATGAAAACAAACCACCGCGAAATGAATTGTGATAAAATTTATTTGGATGCATATCCTCAACAAACTTCTGCAGGTGGACAACGTTACCCGGATGCGTTGGATGCAATATCTGATAGGGTTAAACGAGGAACATTGGTCCTGAATTATGTCGGTCATGGTGGGGAGGTCGGTTTAGCTGAAGAAAGGGTGGTTACGATTCCTCAAATTAAATCTTGGGAAAACATCAATGCATTGACCTTGTTCGTCTCAGCAACTTGCGAGTTTACTAAGTTTGATGACCCCTCTCGTGTTTCAGCAGGGGAATGGGCAGCATTGAATCCTACGGGCGCTGCAATCGCTTTAATGACAACGACTCGATCCGTATTTTTTGGTGTGAATTCAAGTGTCGGGAATGCATTTTTCAACAGTGTATTTCAAAGAGATAATCAAAATCTTCCTAAAACATTTGGTGAAATTGTACAAAACACAAAAAATTCAGCGCAAGCCTCAGACAATAAAAGAAGTTTCACCCTCATCGGAGATCCTGCATTGCGATTGGCTCTTCCAAGTTACAACGTGGTAACTGACAGTATCAATGGACAACCAATGGTATTCCAAGACACCTTAAATGCTTTGCGCAAGGTAACCGTTAAAGGTCACGTCACTGATTTTAATAACCAACCCTTAACTGGATTTAATGGTACTGTGGTTCCTTCTGTATTTGATAAAATTAAAAACAACTTAACCTTGTCCCAAGATCCAGGTTCGCCTGTTATAAATTTTGAATTGCAAAGGAATGTTATTTACAAAGGAAAAGCGTCGGTTGTAAATGGTTATTTTGAATTTAGCTTCATTGTACCAAAGGACATCGCTTTAAATTACGGATTGGGAAAATTGAGTTATTATGCTTTTAGCAACTCAATAGATGCAATCGGTGTAGATACAAGTTTTTACATAGGTGGGCTAAATCCGAATGGTATCGTTGATTCGGTAGGTCCGGAATTGCAAGTTTATTTAAACGATGAAAATTTCGTAATGGGTGGAAATACCGACGAAAACCCTGTTCTTTTCTTAAAAATATTTGACGAAAACGGAGTAAACACCGTAGGAAATGGCATTGGGCATGATTTAACGGCGATTTTGGATGGTAAAACCTCAGACCCCATTTTGTTAAATGATTATTATGTTTCTGACTTAAATACCTATCAGTCTGGCAGCGTAAAATATCCGTTTAGCGGACTATCCGCAGGCGCACACACATTGAAGGTGAAAATCTGGGATGTAAACAACAATCCCTCTGATGCTCAAATCAACTTCCACGTTCAAGAGGAGGCCACCCCAAGTATCAAAAGGTTGATTAACTACCCTAATCCATTTACTACGCATACAGAATTTATGATTGAACACAATCAGTCATGCGATAACCTCGATGTTCAAATTCAAATTTACACCATAAGCGGTAGGTTGGTAAAAACCATCTCAGAGAATGTCCTTACCAAAGGATTTACAATTCGGGGGATTTCATGGGATGGCAGAGATGAGTTTGGGGACGCTTTGGCGAAAGGAGTTTACATCTATCATTTTGAATATAGAACCTCAGATGGTAAAAAGGCCGAGGGTACCGAAAAATTGGTTATTTTAAAATAAGCCTTGCAATAAAAGCAGTCGATTTGCGTATATTAGCCCCCGAATCATTTTTAGATGAAAAATATTTTCTTTCTTTTTTTACTGAACATTGCTCCGATTCCACTTCTTTATGCACAAAATAGTGGCGCAAATGTGAACGATTTACAATTGAATACCATTACTTCAGCATTGCCTTTTATGGCAATTACCCCTGACTCAAGGGCAGGTGGAATGGGAGATGCTGGGACGGCGCTAAGTCCAAGTTCAACATCTGTCTATTGGAATACAGCCGGATTGAGTTTTTCTCAAAAAAGCAGTGAAATAAGTTTGTCGTACACTCCTTGGCTTCGTCAACTCACGAATGACATGCATTTATCCTATTTATCAGGATATTATCGCTTCAACAAAAAGCATTCAGTAGGAGGTGCTTTACGCTATTTTAGTTTGGGTGAAATTACCTTTACAGATGCCTCTGGAAATGTATTGCGAAATGATAAACCCAGCGAGTTTGAATTAACAGGCGCATATGCTTTTAAACTTTCAGATCATTTTAGCATAGGTATCAATGGTAAATTTGCCTATTCAAACCTTACAGGTGGTCTCACAGTGGCAGGCGTGAATACAAAGGCCGGTAAGGTAGGGGCAGCTGACTTGTCGTTTGCCTATTACAACGACCGTGTTAAAATCGGAAAAACAGATGCGACGTACATGTTTGCGACCACGATTAACAATATTGGAAATAAAGTAGCATACTCTGTATTGGCCAAAAGAGATTTCATTCCAATTAATTTAAAAATTGGAAATTCAATCCAGGCAAAATATGACTCCTATAATACGGTAACTTATTCAGTAGATATTCAAAAGCTTCTTGTCCCATCGCCTGCCATTTACGACAAAACTACGGGAGCAATCATTTCAGGTAAATCAAGTGATGTTGGGGTGATTAATGGAATGTTGCAGTCCTTCTACGATGCGCCAGGTGTGGTTGCTAAGGATGCCAATGGAGATTACATTCAAAACAACGACGGAACCTACGAAATAGTTAAAGGATCAAAGTTTAAAGAGGAACTTACTGAATTCAACATTGCAGCAGGTCTTGAATGGTGGTACAATGAAACATTTGCCATCCGTTCAGGTGTATTTTACGAAAACCGTAACAAAGGAAATCGACAGTATATGAATTTGGGAGCTAGCTTGAAATACAATATGTTTGGTATTGATTTTTCTTATCTTGCTTCTTTAAATGGTCGTCAAAGTCCTTTGGCGAATACCTTACGTTTCACTTTACGGTTGTATTTAGGGGACCGAAAGGTTGTGAAATCAGGAGAATAATACCATGAAAATTAGGGTGGGTTTTGGAATAGATGTGCATCGATTGGATGTTGGTCTGCCTTTAATGGTCGGAGGAATTCAAATACCATCTGAATTTGGTGCGGTGGGTCATTCTGACGCTGATGTTCTTCTTCATGCCATTTGTGATGCCCTCCTTGGAGCTGCCAATCTTAGGGACATCGGTTTTCATTTTTCTGACAAGGACCCACAGTATAAAGGGATAGATTCTAAAATTTTATTGGCTAACGTCGTTGATTTGTTAGATAAAAAAGGCTATCGTACAGAAAATATGGATGCAACAGTGGTACTTGAAAAACCTAAGTTAAATCCCCATATCCCCGAAATGCAATCTGTCATTGCTGAAATTTTGAAAGTTGAATTGGATGCGGTTTCAATCAAAGCGACTACGCATGAACAGGTGGATTCATTTGGCAATGGATTGGCGATTAAAGCATACGCTACTTGTTTGATTTTAGGAAAATAAACTTCCGGGATTTTTTCGTCCCATATTGAATTTAACTTTTATCTTTGCCCCTAATGGACAATCAAGTGATTCTTACTTCCAACCAATTGGATTTGACCATTACACGTCTTTGCCACGAATTAATCGAACAACATTCTGACTTTTCAAACACTGTTCTCATAGGTATGCAGCCTCGAGGAATTCATGTAGTGGAGCGCTTAAGAGAAAGATTAGGGGAGATTTTGAGTAAAAAACCGCTATGCGGAAGTTTGGATATTACTTTTTATCGAGATGATTTTCGCAGGCGGGAAAAGCCGCTTATTCCCAGTGTTACAAATATTGATTTTTCAATTGAGGGAAAAAAGGTTGTTTTGGTAGATGATGTGTTATTCACGGGAAGAACCATAAGATCTGGATTAGATGCGTTGTTGGCATTTGGTCGTCCCCAAAAGGTGGAGCTAATGGTGCTCATTGACAGACGTTTTCAAAGGGATTTACCCATTCAAGCAGATTACATTGGTAAATCTGTTGATTCCTTGGACAATGAAAGGGTATCGGTAAATTGGAAAGAGGTGGATGGAGAAGATAAAGTTGTTTTATACTTGAAAGAAGGAAATGAATAATCTAAGTGTTTCGCATCTTATTGGAATTAAAGATTTGAGTCGAGAGGACATTGAAATCATCTTTAAAACAGCCGATTCATTCAAGGATGTAATCAATCGTCCCATCAAGAAAGTTCCTTCCCTGCGGGACATCACCATTGCCAATTTGTTTTTTGAAAATTCTACACGTACGCGGTTGTCTTTTGAGCTGGCAGCGAAGCGATTGTCTGCTGATGTTGTTAATTTCTCAGCCTCAAGCAGTTCCTTGAAAAAAGGAGAAACATTGGTAGATACCGTTAATAATATCCTTTCAATGAAGGTTGATATGGTTGTCTTGCGTCATGAATCTCCCGGCTCAGCCCTTTACCTTACCAAACACATTAAAGCCAAAGTAATCAATGCAGGAGACGGTACCCATGAGCATCCAACACAGGCATTGTTAGACGCCTATTCCATCAAGGAAAAGCTTGGCGATGTTGAAGGAAAAAAAATCGTAATCATAGGGGACATATTACATTCAAGGGTCGCATTGTCGAACATTTATTGCTTGCAAAAAATGGGCGCTGAGGTTATGGTTTGCGGGCCCTCTGCTTTGATACCAAAGCACATAGAAAAATTAAATGTTAAAGTGAGTCACAATTTAAGGGAGGCTTTGATGTGGTGTGACGTAGCTAATATGTTAAGAATTCAATTAGAGCGCCAAGACATACAGTATTTTCCAAGTTTAAGAGAATATTCTATGCAATTTGGACTTACCAAGGAAATTCTTGATGAATTAA